>NZ_JCAUAY010000003.1:0-912361 GCF_059692195.1 Paenibacillus sp. J22P90 | reverse complement strand
AGTATGTAAGACCCCTTGTAGACGACGAGGTTGATAGGTTCGAGGTGGAAGTGCGGTAACGTATGCAGCTGACGAATACTAATCGGTCGAGGGCTTAACCAAATTCCTAAGAAATACTTACGTTGAGTTTCGTATCTAGTTTTCAAGGCGCAAACAAACGCTTTGACTGTTTGGTGATGATGGCGGAGGGGACCCACGCGTTCCCATCTCGAACACGACCGTTAAGCCCTCCAGCGTCGATGGTACTTGAACCGCAGGGTTCTGGGAGAGTAGAACGTTGCCAAGCATTGTTCCCTGATAGCTCAGTTGGTAGAGCACTCGACTGTTAATCGAGTTGTCACAGGTTCGAGTCCTGTTCGGGGAGCCATTGCTTCCATAGCTCAGTCGGTAGAGTGCATCCATGGTAAGGATGAGGTCACCGGTTCGATTCCGGTTGGAAGCTCCAGTAATTTCATTAAGGCCCGTTGGTCAAGTGGTTAAGACACCTCCCTTTCACGGAGGTAACAGGGGTTCGAGTCCCCTACGGGTCACCATTTTTTATTCCCATGGAGGCTTAGCTCAGCTGGGAGAGCATCTGCCTTACAAGCAGAGGGTCGGCGGTTCGATCCCGTCAGCCTCCACCATTAATTTTATATGCCGTTGTAGCTCAACTGGTAGAGCAACTGACTTGTAATCAGTAGGTTGGGGGTTCAAGTCCTCTCGACGGCATGTTTTTATTGGGGATTAGCCAAGCGGTAAGGCAACGGACTTTGACTCCGTCATGCCAAGGTTCAAATCCTTGATCCCCAGCCATTTTTAACATGAGTCATTAGCTCAGTTGGTAGAGCACCTGACTTTTAATCAGGGTGTCGTAGGTTCGAATCCTACATGACTCACCATTTGCCTTATTTATAGCATGCGCGTATGGCGGAATTGGCAGACGCACTAGACTTAGGATCTAGCGGGCGACCGTGGGGGTTCAAGTCCCTCTACGCGCATTAAATCCTCAAGTATATTCATATACCTGAGGTACCCTGCGGAAGTGGCTCAGCGGTAGAGCATCGCCTTGCCAAGGCGAGGGTCGCGGGTTCGATCCCCGTCTTCCGCTCCAATTTTATAATGCGCCCTTAGCTCAGCTGGATAGAGTATTTGACTACGAATCAAAAGGTCGGGAGTTCGAATCTCTCAGGGCGCGCCATTCTTCATTATAGGTTATAAACGTATCGGGACGTAGCTCAGCTTGGTAGAGCACCTGCTTTGGGAGCAGGGGGTCGCATGTTCAAATCGTGTCGTCCCGATCATCATTTTTTCTAAAGTACGCGGGCGTAGTTTAATGGTAGAACTTCAGCCTTCCAAGCTGATCGCGCGGGTTCGATTCCCGCCGCCCGCTTAAAAGAATGAGCCACCTTCGGGTGGTTTTTTCTTTTGTATAGGGAATTGAATCAAAGGTCGCCGTCCGTGCATTTCGGGTGGCTTTTTCTTTTATCTAGAGAAGCTAGAAACTTACCAATACATTAATTACCACAGTGAAATGTACGGATTTTTTTAATTTAATACTATGTGTTGCGGATAGATTGTGGTAAAATATTCTGAAATGAGTTTTTATAGCGACTAGCTTTTGCAGAGAGAAGCATTAATGCATCATAGTGAATAGATGAGGTGGAGAGTCATGGTAGAGAGTGAGATCGTCTTACAAAAACAAAGTACGAATAACCTGCTGCGCAGAGATGTTCGGTTTCTTGGGCACATACTGGGCGAAGTTCTTGTACATCAGGGCGGAAATGATCTGCTGGATGTTGTTGAGAAAATTCGTGAAATGAGCAAGTCGTTAAGAGCACACTATGTCATTGAGATCTATGATGAATTTAAGAAAACGATATCTTCACTAGATCCAGAAATTCGCCATCAAGTGATACGCGCTTTCGCTATATATTTCCAACTAGTTAATATTGCTGAGCAAAATCACCGTATTCGCCGTAAGCGTGACTATGAGCGTTCCTCTGGTGAATCTGTACAACCAGGTTCGATCGAGAGCATCGTACAAGAGCTGAAGAATACGAACATTCCTTACTCCGAGGTGCAAGAAATTCTTAAAGCGATCTCTCTAGAGCTCGTGATGACTGCACATCCAACGGAAGCTATGCGCCGTGCTGTACTTGATATAAACCTTCGTATCTCTGAAGATATGATGACGCTAGATAACCCTAACCTGACGTACCGTGAGCGCGAGCAATTACGTGAAAAGTTGTTGGGTGAAGTGCTTAATTTGTGGCAAACGGATGAGCTGCGTGATCGTAAACCTACGGTTATCGACGAAGTGCGTAACGGTCTTTACTATTTTGATGAGACCTTGTTCGATGTTCTTCCAGAGGTTTATCATGAGCTTGAGCGTTGTTTAAATAAATACTATCCAGAAGACAAATGGCATGTGCCTTCCTTCTTGAAATTCGGTTCTTGGATTGGTGGAGACCGTGACGGTAATCCATCGGTTAGAGCGAATGTAACGTGGGAAACGCTAGGTTTGCACCGTCAATTGGCTTTGCAAAAATATGAGGAAATTCTGAAAGAATCCCTGGCTCATATGAGCTTCAGCAAGAACATTGTGAATGTGAGCGATGAATTGATCGCTTCGATCCAATGTGATCGTGAGGCGCTAGGGAATGTTCAGGATGTTTGGCGTAATGAGAAAGAGCCATACCGAATCAAAACGACTTATATGATCGAGAAGATTCATAATACGGGCAACGCTAGTGTACCTGTTGCACAGAAGTACAATAGTCCTGAAGAGTTTATTCAAGATTTGCAAGTAATGGAGACTAGTTTGCGTGCGCACTTTGCAGATTATGTTGCTGATAAATATATTAAGAAGCTGATTCGTCAGGTTGAGCTTTTTGGCTTCCATTTAGCTGCTCTGGACATCAGACAGCATAGTAAAGAGCATGAGAATGCGATGACGGAAATTTTGTCTAAAATGGGCATTACACCGGATTATAGCAAGCTATCGGAAGATGAGAAGATTTCATTGCTTACCAACGTGCTGAATGATCCACGTCCGATCACATCAACATATTTGGACTATACAGATAGTACGAAAGAATGTTTGGATGTTTACCGTACTGTAGGTAAAGCACAGAAAGAATTCGGACGTAACTGTATCAACAGTTACCTGATTTCGATGACGCAAGGCGCAAGTGACATGCTTGAGGTTGTTGTATTTGCCAAAGAGGCGGGCCTATACCGCAGAGAGAGCGACGGTACGATAACAAGTACGGTTCAGTCTGTTCCGCTTTTTGAAACGATTGACGACTTGCATGCGGCGCCTGGTATCATGAGTACGTTATTAGCGATTCCTGCTTACAGAGATAGCCTTGATCCTGAAACACAGCTGCACGAAATTATGTTGGGCTACTCCGACAGTAATAAAGACGGCGGTGTGATTACAGCGAACTGGGAGCTTCGTATGGCCCTTCAAGATATCACAGAAGCTGCTAAGAAATTCGGCGTGAAGTTGAAGTTCTTCCATGGACGCGGCGGTGCGTTGGGACGTGGCGGTATGCCACTGAACCGAAGCATTCTAGCACAACCAGTGGAGACGCTGGGTGGCGGCATTAAGATTACGGAGCAAGGTGAAGTCTTGTCTTCCCGTTACTCCCTACAAGGGATTGCTTACCGCAGCTTGGAGCAAGCAACGTTTGCGTTGATCACAGCTTCGAAGCTGTCCCGTTCCCCGCAAAGACACCCGCTGGAAGACAAGTGGGAGAACATTATGCGTGGTATTTCGGAGCAAGCGCAGACGAAGTATCAAGATCTTATTTTCAGAGATGAGGACTTCTTAACGTTCTTCAAAGAATCCACACCGCTTCCGGAGATTGGTGAGCTGAATATCGGTTCCCGTCCATCCAAGCGTAAAAATAGCGATAAGTTCGAAGATTTACGTGCGATTCCATGGGTATTCTCTTGGACGCAAACAAGATACTTGCTGCCGGCATGGTATGCGGCGGGCACGGGCTTGCAAAGCTTCGCACAAGGTAATGAGAATAACCTAGCAGTACTAAAAGAAATGTATGAGGACTGGTCATTCTTCCGCACAATGATTGATAATCTGCAAATGGCTTTAGCGAAAGCAGATCTTCTCATTGCGAAGGAATATGGCAGCTTGGTAAAAGAATCTAAGATTGCTGATCGAATCTTTAACCTCATTAAAGATGAGTATGAATTAACGTCATCAATTATTTTACAGATTACGGGTCAGCAAGAGATTCTGGATAATGTTCCTGTTATTCAAGAGTCCATCAAATTGCGTAACCCATACGTGGATCCGCTAAGCTACATGCAGGTTGAATTGCTTACTGAACTGCGTGCCCTTAGAGAAAATAATGAAGATGATGCGATTCTGCTTCGTGAAGTACTCCTTACAATCAATGGGATTGCCGCGGGACTTCGGAATACGGGCTGATCCTTTACGACAACATAAGAATACCAACAGGATGACAAAGTCGGGGGCTTGCAGCAATGCAGGCAGCTCGGCTTTTCCTGTAAGTACGGGAATTGCCCAAGTCAGGAGGTGCGCGGCAGCATGGGGCGATGGTTGGCTATAATTCTTGTTCTAGTTGGAGCTTCAAGCTACGGCTTGCTCTCCTCGTATATTAAAATGGCCTATGATCAGGGCTTCACGGACGGACAAATTACACCTGCTCAAATAACGATGGGCGCTTTATTCGTGTGGCTATTGATACTTTTTCACAAAAAATCATGGGTCAATCCCTTTAAAGGGCCGTGGATTAAGCTTGGGTTGATCGGGATTTTTGGCCTATCGTTAACGACGGTCGTTTACAATATTGCGCTGCAAGAGCTTGATGCCTCCCTTTGTATTATTCTCCTCTTTCAATTCACGTGGATGACGATTGCCATGGATTGTATCGTGAAACGCAGATGGCCTAAACGAAATGAAGGGCTTGCGATTGCACTTATATTGGCTGGGACGATACTTGCCGTGAATGTGCTGGAGACAGACTGGGGAGAGCTCAGTATTCTGGGCATACTATATGGACTTCTATCCGCGTTAGCCTATAGTATTTTTCTGTTTTTTACGGGACAGGTGGTAAGCACACTCCCTCCGCTCATGAACTCTGCCATTATGCTTACGGCTGCGTTGCCGGTGATGTATGTTTTGTATCCGCCGACGGTTTTTGTTGGTGAAAATGGGGGTACGCTGATCCTATGGGGATTGCTTTTAGGCTTCTTAGGACAGGCCGTACCAACCGTTTCATTCAACATGGGCATACCCAAGATTGGTAGTGCACTTGCGGCAATGCTGGGCTCTGTAGAGCTTCCTGTCGCTATTCTCGCCGCGTATCTGCTGATTGGTGAACCGATTAGCGGGTTACAGTGGGCTGGGATGGCCCTAATTCTTGGTGGCATTATAATTTCTGAAAACAAATCGTAATTTCTGCGTATATATTTAGTGAGGAACATGTTTTGAGTTTGAACTGTCGAGAAGCCGGAGGAAAAACAATTGAACTTTGTTGAAGCACGACTGGCTAAGCTGGCCAGTAATGGGGATCGCAATGCTTTTGCGGAGCTCGTGGAGCTCTATAAAGACAAGATCTTTCATTTGGCTTACCGCATGCTGAATAACAAGCAAGAAGCCGAGGATGCTGTGCAGGAAACGTTCCTGCGCGTGTATACGAATTTGCATCGCTATGATGAGAATCAGAAGTTTTCTACGTGGATTTTTAGGATTGGGACAAACTTATGCATTGATAAGCTGCGTCGAAGAAAGCCAACGTACTCGCTGGATGCTGAAATGTCAGATGGCGAAGGAAATGACTATTATGCGATGCTCCCTAGTGATGAGGACACACCAGAGAAGCAGTTGATTGTCTCGGAAACACAGGCGCAGATTCACCGAGCCATTGAGACGCTGCCAGCGAAATATAAATCGGTTGTCATTCTTAGGTATATGCATGATATGTCCCTGCAGGAGATCAGCGATGTGCTCGACATGCCTGTGACGACGATCAAGACGCGTGTACACAGAGGTCGGGAGTACTTAAGAAAAATTTTAGAGCAGGAGGAACAAGTTGTTAGTACAAATCCTGTTCAAATTTGAAACATCTTTGAAATTGAAACGTATGGTATATCACAACATGCATAAGTCCAAGAAAGGGGTGGCGATAACGTGAATTGTAAAGAAGCCCTCCCGCTCATACACGAATATCTCGACGGTGATTTACCAAAGTCTGAAGCTCTACCTTTGAAAGAGCACTTGATAGCCTGTCAGGCGTGTCATAACACTTTCAAGCAATTAGAGAAAACGGATGCTTTGGTTAGAATGCTGCCCTCCATCAAAGTACCTGATTCCTTAACTGCACAAATCATGAGCGGATTACCACCAGTGAAAAAGAAGAATACATGGACAGATTGGATTCGTAGACATCCAGCTGTATCGGTAGCTGTTGTTTTCGGAACGGTCATGTTCGGAAGCTTCGTATCGATGTGGGACGACGATCAGAATCTCATGGTACAGGGAAGTAATCTACAGGATGTCGTTATTCAAGGGGATACGGTCATTGTGCCGCAAGGTCATACTGTAAATGGTGATCTTGTGGTGAAACGCGGTGAACTGAAGGTGGAAGGCGATGTAACGGGGAATGTCGTCGTCATCGATGGTTCGGTCAACCTGGCCTCAACGGCGCATATTTCTGGAGAAGTCAAACAAGTCGATGAAGCATTGAGCTGGGTCTGGTATAAATTAGGTGAATTCGTAGGTAAAATAACGCCTTAAGTGCACGCCTCCTAATAGCTGAGACTATGGGGGGCTTTTTTCATTTAATATATAGGAAAATTGAACCAATTTCCGCGCGGCGAGTCTAGATAAATAGAAGTATACCTAGGTTTATGTTATGATTCCTATATAGAGAGAACTTTGTTTAGTCGCCTGGGGGAGAATACAATGGATTTGCTCACGAGCATTTCGGCTAAGGATATTGTCGATATACTCATCGTTAGCTACGTGATTTATAAATTGATTCTAGTAGTGCGTGGGACAAGGGCCATTCAATTGATGAAGGGTATCCTCGTGGTTGTCATTACCTGGGTCATTAGTATTTGGTTTCAGTTAAGTACGCTTCAATGGATGGTGAATCAAGCGTTCACGTTCGGGGTGCTTGGGGTTATCATTATTTTCCAACCGGAGCTAAGACGAGCCTTGGAGCAATTAGGTCGAGGGAAGCTGTTCGGCAGCCGATCTTCGTCTGAAGAAGATCAAGATGTGAACAAACGGATCAGCGAAGTGATCAGGGCTGCTAATTATTTGGCCAAACGTAAAATAGGGGCTTTGATTGTTTTTGAGAAGGATACTGGACTTACCGACTATGTCGAGTCTGGCATTGCGATAGAGAGCAAGATCAGCGGAGAGCTGTTAATTAATATTTTTATCCCTAATACGCCTCTTCACGATGGTGCTGTCATTATTCGGCAGGGTCAACTGATGGCGGCGGGTTGCTATCTGCCTCTTTCTGAAAATCCTTTCATTTCGAAGGAGCTTGGAACTCGGCATCGAGCCGCGATTGGTATGAGTGAGGTTTCGGATGCGATGTGTGTCATTGTCTCGGAGGAGACAGGGCAAATTTCATTGACGATGAACGGGCATATTGTGCGGGATATTAAAGAGGAATCGTTGATATCTAAGCTTTTTGAAGAGCTGAAGCCTAAAGCGAAAACAAATGAGAAGAACCCTTTCTTGAAATGGTGGGGAGGGCGCTCGAATGGATAAATGGTTACGCAATACGAATGTGGTACGGATCGTTGCTCTTGTAGTCGGGATTCTGTTATGGGTAGTCGTACATATGGAAGAAACGAACTTATCCGGGAATACACCGCTGCGCGAGCGCGTAGAAACGATTAATAACGTCTCGATCACGACGAAATATGATGAAACGCATTACTACATCTCGTCGATGAATCCTGCGAACGTTCAAGTGATTCTGAAAGGGAAGGAATCTTCCGTTAAAAAAGTGACGGCAAGCAATTCGTATCAGATTCAGCTCGATTTGACGCAGGTCGGTAAAGGCGACCATCAGGTTACCCTTACACCCGTAGGCATACCGTCTGATGTGGATGTGGAGATTGTTCCTAGAACAGTTCACGTTATGATTGAAGAGCTGCAGATGAAAGAAGTACCTGTCGTTATTAATGTCAAAGGCACTCCTGCAGCAGGTCTCAAAGCGGGACAACCTATCGTGAAGCCAGGCAAGGTGTATATTACGGCGCAAACGAGTAAGCTCGATCAAATTGAGAACGTCCGCGGCGAGGTTTCCGTGGATAAAGCACAATCGGCAGTGACGAAGCAGGTTCGATTGCAGGCTTTTGATAAGGAAGGCAAAGAAGTTACCCTGAACATTAACCCTTCGGTTGTAGATGTTGAGGTGCCAATTACAAGTCCGTTCCAAACGATCCCGTTGCAGCTGAAAATAAGCGGTGAGCCGCCGAAAGGCTATGCCATCGCCATGGTTACGCAAACCCCAGATAAGGTGACGGTATACGGAGCACAAGATGTCGTCGATCGTCTAGAATTCTATCAAGGGCCGCAGCTGAGTCTGCAGGATTTGAAGGAAACGAAAGACTTTGCACTGGACATTCCTCTGAGGAATAAAGTAACTCAATTGGATCCTGCGAAGGTAACTGTCCATGTTGAGGTTGTCCCTTCGATTACGAAAGCTGTAGAAAATGTACCGATTACGATTATTGGTCAAAATGAGAACTATATAACGAAGGTTACACAACCTGCGTCGGCTAGTTTGAATATTACGGTGGAAGGCGCTCCTGCCATCATTGACCAATTGAAAGTTCAAGATATTCAAGCGATACTAGATGTTAGTAATTTACCTCCCGGCAAGCATGAATTGAGTATTGTTTTAAATATGCCTACCTTTGTGAAGCTAGGGCTTCCGCAAGAAGTGAAGGCGCTCGTTGAAATCAGTGAGAAAACCGTAAAAGCCACAAATTAATATTGGGGAATAGAAAAAGAGGAGAATACAAAAATGGGGAAATATTTTGGTACAGATGGTGTGCGCGGCGTCGCGAATGGCGAGCTTACGCCAGAATTAGCTTATAAGGTTGGCCGTTGCGGCGGGTATGTGCTAACAAGACAGGCAAAGCATCCGAAAGTCGTGATCGGGAGAGATACACGTATTTCGGGGCCGATGCTGGAAGCATCCCTTGTAGCCGGATTGTTATCGATTGGTGTAGAGGTTATCCGTATTGGTGTGGTGAGCACGCCTGCGGTTGCTTATTTGACGAAAAAGCTAGGCGCTGACGCGGGTGTTATGATCTCCGCTTCACATAATCCAGTTGAGGATAACGGGATTAAGTTCTTTGGAGGCGACGGGTTCAAGCTATTGGATGAGACGGAGCTTGAGATTGAACAGCTGCTGGACGCAGCTGTGGATGAACTGCCTCGCCCAGTTGGCGGCGAGATTGGTACGGTTTCGGATCAGCCGGATGCGAAGCACTTATATCTGGCGTTCCTGAAGGAGACGGTGTCGAAGTCCTTCGACGGCGTGAAGGTTGTTCTTGATTGTGCGCATGGCTCAGCCTATGAGCTGGCGCCTTTGATCTTCCGCGAGCTAGGAGCGGAAGTGATCACCATCGGCGCAGAGCCGAATGGGCGCAACATCAACGATGACTGCGGGTCAACCCATCCAGAGAAGCTTCGCGCCGAGGTGGTTAAGCATGGCGCAGCCATCGGGCTTGCTTTTGACGGTGACGCGGATCGTCTGATCGCGATCGATGAGAAAGGCGATGAAGTCGACGGCGACTTCATCTTGAGCATTCTTGGCGATGCGTTGAATCGCCAAGGCAAGCTGAACCACGGCACCATTGTGACGACGGTGATGGCGAATATTGGCTTTTTCAAAGGGATCGAAAAAGCGGGCTTGAAGGCTCTGCAAACAGCTGTAGGCGATCGCTACGTGATGGAAGAGATGCGTAAAGGCGGCTACAACCTAGGCGGGGAGCAGTCGGGTCATGTTATTTTCCTAGATTACATCTCAACTGGAGATGGGATTCTAACAGCTCTGCAATTGGTGAATACGCTAGTTGAATCCGGGCGTAAGCTGAGTGATTTGAAAGGCATTATGCGCAAATTCCCACAATTGCTCGTTAACATTCGTGTTGCTGATAAGAGCAAGCTGAAGGATAACCCTGCGATCGAAGAAGCGATCCGCAAGGTAGAGAGTGAACTAGGCGATAACGGCCGCGTGCTGGTTCGTCCATCGGGTACGGAGTCTTTGATTCGTGTTATGGCCGAAGGTCCAGATAAGGAACAAGTGGAAGCGTACGTGCACGATATTGCAAAAGTCATTCAAGAACAACTAGTATAGCAGTGAAGTTGGCGGGTTTGTCCCTCATTTTGCTAGTAAAAGCGGGTGGGGGATGAGTCATGCTAAAAATAAGTTGCATGGCTCCAAGAAAATGCATATGATGTAGTTACTCAAGAAGGAAAGGCAGGGCAGAGGTTATTCGCAATAAATAGCGCCAGAACTCGCAAGCGGGACGGAAATGTAAGCTTTTATAGGCTTACTACTACGCGGTGAGTTGACGAGGTGAAGGTGTTCGAAACATTCGGCGGGGACCTTCCGGCACGAGGAGTGCCGTTAAGTTGGAGAGCAAAATCGTTCGGGCGACCGAGCAGACAAGGATCCAACATCTATTAGTTTTTTTGACATGTACACGTAATGAACGCCCTTATAGATGGTTTATTTAGTTATGTTTGAAAGTGAATTTAGATCCTTGACAAACAGCCCTTGTAGAAGAGGCTTATACAAATTTGGAGGTTGTAACTATGTGCGGTATTGTTGGTTATATTGGAAAGCGTAATTCTCAGGAGATTTTATTGGAGGGGCTTAAAAAGCTCGAGTACAGAGGCTATGATTCTGCTGGAGTTGCTGTGTATACGGCGGATGGATTGCAAATTAAGAAGGCCAAAGGCCGTATTGCGAACCTGGAGTCGAAGCTTGATGAAACGCCTTTGAACGGCAGCGTAGGCATTGGGCATACACGTTGGGCGACACATGGTAAGCCATCTGATGTGAATTCACATCCTCACACCGATAATTCTCTGAAATTTTCCGTTGTGCATAACGGCATTATTGAGAATTATATCGCACTGAAAGAAGAGTTGATTGCGAAGGGCCATGTTTTCGTATCGGAGACGGATACAGAGGTCATTTCGCATTTGATCGCGAGCTTGTACGAGGGAGACATCCTCAAGGCTGTTCAAAAAGCTGTTAAGCATATGACGGGTGCGTTTGCGCTTGGTGTTTTGACAGAGTTTGAACCAGACCGTCTCGTTGCTGTGCGTCAAGCTAGCCCGTTGATTATCGGTATTGGCGAAGGCGAGAACTTCATTGGTTCAGATATTCCAGCGATTCTAGAGTATACACGCAATGTGTTCATTCTGAATGATGGCGAAATGGCGCTATTGACGCGGGATGCTGTCGAATTAATGACTCTAGAGGGGAATTTTATTTCCAGGGAAATGTTCCATGTCGATTGGGACATTGTTACGGCGGAAAAAGCCGGATTTGATCACTTTATGTTGAAAGAAATCTATGACCAACCGAAGGCGTACCGCGATACGATGGGAAGTCGTATTTCACCAGATGGTAAGAGCGTTACGCTAAATGAGCTAACGATTACGCCAGAGGCGATTCGCAACATTAGCCGTGTGCATATCGTGGCTTGCGGGACGGCGTTCCATGCCGGTATGGTTGGGAAGTATGTCATTGAGAAAATGGCGCGTATTCCGGTTGAGACGGATGTAGCGTCTGAATATCGTTATCGTTCCCCGATTATCACAAAGGATACGCTTGTGATTGTTGTGAGCCAATCCGGTGAAACTGCGGATACGTTGGCAGCACTGCGTGAGGCGAAACGTTGTGGAGCTCACGTGTTGGCGATAACGAATGTTGTAGGAAGCTCTGTTGCGCGTGAAGCGAACGATATTATTACAACATGGGCTGGACCGGAAATTGCGGTAGCTTCGACGAAAGCGTACACTTCGCAATTGATCGGGTTTTATCTTTTGGGCTTGCACCTGGCGCAAACACTCGGCACGCAAACGCCTGAGGAAATCGCGGAAGTGATTACAGCGATGAAGGAGTTGCCTGGGCAGGTTAGCGAGATTTTGGAGCAAGCGGAAGCATTGAAGGTTGTTGCTGAAGAGATGGCGAAGCATGATAATCTCTTCTTTATCGGAAGAGGCTTGGATTATGCGGTAGCGTTGGAAGGCTCTTTGAAGTTGAAAGAGATCTCTTATATTCACTCCGAAGCTTATGCTGCGGGTGAGTTGAAGCACGGCACGCTTGCGTTAATCGAGGATGATATTCCGGTGATCGCGCTAGCGACACAGCATGAGTTGCTCGAGAAAACCGTGAGCAACATTAAAGAAGTGAAGGCGCGCGGCGCGAACGTTTTGGGTATTGCCGTGGAAGGCGAGACAGAGCTGCAGAAGTCTGTTGACAGCACGTTCATTATTCCGAAAACGTTGGATGTGTTGACGCCTGCGTTGTCTGTGATTCCTTTGCAGTTGTTGTCTTACTACGCGTCGTTGGCGCGTGGGAATGACGTGGATAAGCCAAGGAATTTGGCGAAGAGTGTGACGGTGGAGTAGAATAAAATCTGAGAGGCGCCAATTAATGGCGCCTCTTTATTTATGTCTTAATTCATTGCGCAATTTTGTTATTTTTTACAGATAATGTTTAATTCATGGATTATACTCGTCTATTTATCCAGAAGACCCATGGTCTGATACGGAGATGAGGAGTGTAGCCTAAAATCATCTGTCATCGGTGTTTGTAGTTGCCAAGTACTTGGTGACGTTGATGGGTTTATTCCAGTATGTGTTCCTGCTTGGATGCATTTATACAGATTACCGTTCTGATAGACATAATCACCGTATTGATAATAGATAGCGATGTTCCACCATTGTGAATAATCATCCCACAATTCAACCGTACTCCAGTCAAAATTAGCTGGGAAATTCGAATCTTTAAATTGGACAGGAGAAATATTGGCGACAGTGGTATTGCCTGATGCGCTTATATGGCTGTTTGTACCATTGTTTCCTCCAAGTACATCAATGAATGCCTGGCTGCCGTCCCTAGTATTATTGTTGAAGATAAGAGGATTAGCCGTGTTGTAGCTGGTATAAAATAAGATGTTTCGGTCTACTTCAGAGGGATGTACTTCATTCCAGGTGAAAACAATGGATCTGACAACATTGTTTTCAAATTTCAGTTTGGTAACCTGATTTGAAGCATCCTCATTAATAAATCCAAAATAACTTCTTCCGTGTGCAAAATAGTTATTATACACATACACTTGGTCATTCGCATTAAGAACATCTGTGGGAGCTGCGTAAGTTTTATAGTTGAACATCACTTCGCCGCCGCCGATAAAGATGTTGTCATGTATCGAAGCACTACCGTCTCTTTGGTAATATTGCAAGTTCCCCTCTTGATTCGTACCAAAAGGATCTTTCCAATCAATCGCTGTCATTACAACAACATTATGATGAATATTGACGCCATTACCCATATTGACGAATTGTAAACCCTCAGCACCTGTACGTAAAACTCTGTTATTGTACACTTCGAGGTTAGTAAACTTATGCTGGGTCGCAACTCCCTGCGTATTGCCGACATACATGCCTTCCGCATCCGTGTCATGGATATACAAATCATGAACTTTTACTCCATCCATGATAGCAGTTGGTGTATTATCTGTTTTTAGGACAAGACCTGCAAATCCGGTAAAAGAAATCTCCATGAATGAAAGTTCAAACTTCGTTGCCCCGCCTTCAACAGAAATTCCATTATTAGGGGCATTTTTGATATCAAAACCGTAGTCGTCAGAAGAGTTTGTATAATTTCCATTCAAATGACCGGGATAGTTCACGTTTCCTGTCTGAAGTAAAGGATCATATTTTCCTGTAAAAATCCAATTCGAACCGCCCTGAAGTTTTACTGTATAATTGCCTGAACCTCCAACCTGTACTTGGCCTCCATAATTTGTAATGATTAAAGGATCACTGGCACTTCTTTGCGGCAGATTTCCAAGCTGTAGTTGTTGATAATTACCTGCAGGTATATAAAGACGGTCAACGTTCTGCCAGTCTACCTGAGGAAAAGACGCTTGAACATCCGCATAATAAATTAAACTAGCGCCTTGGACAGGCAGTATGAATTGGGTGTAACTTGAAATATTGACCACCAATGATCCTATGACGCCTGATCCATCCTGGGCTGTTGCCCTGACTGTTACAAGACCGTCAGATACGGCAGTTAAAAGACCGCTTGCATTTATCGTTGCACTGCCTGTTCCATTTACAACAGACCATGTAACTGATTTATTCGTTGCGACATAAGGCACAACGGCAGCAGACATTTGCAGTGTGTTGCCTGTTAATACAAAGGATGCGCCGCCTGCGCCTGTTACGGTAATGCCTGATACAGGTTTGTAGGACCCATTCTGAACACCGTTGCCGTTTTCATCGATCCATCCTAGTATTGCATATTCTTTGGCTCTGGTCGTCATTGTAGCTGGAGCACGTAAAATCATATATCTCGCACTTGGTGTAACCGGACTACTCATAACATCATTGTCTCGTATCCAAGGTTCAATAGTTCCTGTTGAAGCCAGATTCTGGGCACTATTGAAGTTAATACGTGTTTCGTTCAATCCGCTATCATTTACTGTGTCTGTATCATCGTCCCACCAAATTTGTGCATAAGGGGTCTGGTTTCCGCTCGTATATTGCTTATATTTGGTCCATGTTGAAGTTATTTTTACTTTATTCCAATTGGCTCCAAAATCAATATAACCATAATTATTTGCATAATAAGGCGCATCATTCGTGCCAGTGCCTCCGGTAGGAGCTCCGGTCATCTCATCCAGTACCGGTGCGGGAGTTTCAAAAGCATTTTGCAGTGGAAACCATGCAGTACCTGCCTGGCCTGCTGCAGTAGGATTAATTACCTTCAAATCCTCATTCCCTAGAGCGACTTGACCACTGATTGTAACTGTCTGAGAACCTATCACACCAGAACCATCTTGAGCTGTTGCCCTTGCAGTAACAGTTCCGTTGGAAACGGCTGTGAGTAGTCCGCCTGGACTTATTGTTGCACTTCCAGTCCCGTTGATAACAGACCATGTGACTGCATTATTAGAAGCGTTTGCAGGTGTTACATTTGCATTCATTTGCAAAGTGCCACCCAGTGTACTTATCGTTGTAGCACCACCTGCCCCAGTAACTGCTATTCCTGTCACGGGTACGTTAATCCATCCAACCATGGTATATTCCTTTGCCTGTCTTGTCATCGTTGCCGGAGCATGGAGAAGCAGATACCTTCCCAGAGGAATAACAGGGGTACTGCTAACATCGTTATCCTTAATCCAAGGCTCTGTGGTTCCTACTGATGCAAGATTCTGAGCACTGTTGAAGTTGATACGGGTTTCGTTCAAACCGCTATCATTAACAGTGTCAATATCATCGTCCCACCAAAGCTCAGCATAAGGAGTCTGGTTACCACTGGTATATTGCCTGTATCGCGTCCATGTTGATGTTATTCTTGTATTAGCCCAATTAGGTCCAAAATCAATATAACCATAGCCGTTTACATAATAGGGGGCATCCGTCGTGCTTGTGCCACCTACAGGATTTCCACCTCCATCCAAAGTAGGTTGACCTTCAAAAGCGTTTTGCATAGGAAACCATGAAGTGCCTGCCTGACCTGATGCATTAGGAGTAATGATCTGCATGGTAACAGTTGCCGATGCTGTAAAGGTAAATCCCTGTGTCAAAGCTAAAAATGTCATTACGAGACAGAGTAGTGTACGATTGATTCTTCTCATTATTTACCTCCCTAAAATAATTTTCTTTCCATTTGAATCAGTTTCATAAATGGATCTCTTAGTAACCAGAATCACTAGATGTTAACGCTTTCATTTTGAAGACCTACAAATCAATATGATATTGACAGTGCTAGAGCGACAATACCTCCTTATTACTTACATCGCAATTCACCCCCTTTCTCGTTGATCTCTGAAATGGCAGGATTTCATTCCTAGACGGCAGGGTCCCAATGGGTCAATTCCTTTTCGAACTATACGCCTCCATCATAGCAAGTTGCTTAGTAGCTACCAATATGGAGATCGAACGATTTGCATTGTTATCGTCAGGTTAAACGAATCAATAGTCAATAATTAAAAAAAAGAAGAACGCTTGAACTCGAAGCGTCCTTCTTTCTGGTTATTTTGTTAGCATTTTATCTTTGCTTCTGCATCTGCAACAAGCGATTAATCACCGTAATCGCCTCTGCACGGGTTACCGTATGCAGCGGACCGAATCGGTTCGCTTCGTACCCTTTCATCAACCCTGCTTTCGCCACGATGCCTATAGCATCCAAAGCCCAAGCAGGAATGTCGTAAGCATCAGCGAATGCCGATGAACTGCTTGATTTTACCGCCGCAGCGCCAAGCGCATTAGCTAGCACAACGGCCAGTTGTGCACGCGTTAATTGCTCAGCAGGACGGAAGCTGCCATCCTCGTAGCCTTGCACAAGGTTTCCTTTAGCGGCTAGCGCAATCGCTTGTTTCGCCCAATCGCCGATTGCGGCGGCATCCGTGTAATTCGGCAGTTTCTCTGGCCCTGCGTTCGGGTGCAGTGCGTTCGTTAACATGACAACGAATTCCGCACGGGACACGAACTGGTTGGGCCTAAATATACCATCCTCATAGCCATGCACAATGCCTGATTTTAGCGTAGCTCGGATATCAACTTCTGCCCAATGCCCCGTAATGTCACTAAGATTCGATATGGTATCTACGAGTGGCTTATCAGGTACTACTGCGTTTGGATTTACTGCAAATACCGCATACTTGGTAAAATGGTTCACTTCTACGGTGATTTGATCCCCGTTCACCTTACCGCCAGGGACCTCCACCCAAACCTTTTTCACTTCGTCAAAGTAGAAAACTGCTGCTTTCTGGTCAGCTTTCAAACTAGTTTTGTCAAAAGCAAATGTTAATGTAATGGGTTTACTGAAGTTTTCTGAGAAACTTTTCAAAATCTCAAAAATCGGACTCGCTAGGACCTCACTACCTGTTATCAACTTTTGAGTATCTAACACTTTGTCGATCGTGACCTTAACATCCTTGGCTGAAGCATCCGCCGGAATTGCAATCGTCACCTCATTATTTAAACTAACCTCGCCCGCTTTACCTAACGGCAATGTCAAATCACCATTTTTAGAGATGATAGGGAGGCTCACTGCAGGTGGCGCTGATGCTGGTGCTGGTGCAGGTGTTGGCGTTGGCGTTGGTGTTGGTGTTGGCTCGCTACCCCCATTGCCCACTGTGACCACTACCTGTGTTCCTTCACTCCATTTGTTCATAACACCTTCAACAGCGGAATTCATCATAGAGACTTCATTCAGCTTCACATTTGCCTGACCGTTGGCCCGCGCTTTAAACGTAATTCGGTGAAGTACGGCATCCCCATTCGACCCAGGCTTATTGCCAACAAACGTGTTCGCGACAATGACTTCTCCGCTCTTGAGAATGGGCGCGCCCGACAGCCCTTGTCTTAGACTGGCTTCGCTCACATATTCAAGCTTATCCGCATCGAATTCCACTTTTGCTTCATAGGCGTACAAATCTGTCAGTTGTCGACCCTGGATATCGATAGAGATCACGTCACCAATCTTGATATCTGGATTGGAGACGGATAGTAGAAACCGCGTGCCAGATGCACTTTCCGCTGTCTGGACAAGCCATCCCCCAGAAATCAGCAGTAGAGTTGCCAGTGAAAGGAACATGATTTTGCTCATAAGCTGTCTCATTGTATCTTTCCTTTCTAATAATGCCAGAGAAGGGAGCCTCTCATGCGCCTCTTCTCTGACAGAGAATCACTTACTAATTTGATTCTACTCTAGAACCTTACGTGCAACGGTCGCTAAATCAAAAAGACCGATTGTATCGTCGCCATTCATATCTGCGTTCTTAACTAAATTCCAGTTCGCATGACCTTTGGATATGCCATAGTTAGCTGCTACTAAGCCAAGATCCCCGATACTGATTTTTCCGTCACCGTTTGCGTCGCCTTTAATAAAGGTAACCACACCTGCTAAGAACGTTTGATGTGCGCTGCTAAGTGCTGTGGTTGTAGCATCTACTACTTGCTGGGTTGCTGCTCCGTTTGCTGCAACTAACTCAGCCGCCTGAATGGCGGTCAGTAGAGTAGCTCTGCTTCCGCTCGGATATTGTCCGAGCCCTGCACCTTCCACTGCATTATTGTAAGACGTGCGTGCCTGACTGATTATTGCATTCAGCGAGGTCTTATTCACAACTACAATGGATGGGGAGAAGAATGATAATGTCGCTTCAGATTCACGACCCAGACCGTCTGACATTGTAGCTCTCGTTAAGGCAATCGTTGTGGATTGAGTTGCGGCGATTGTCTTCGCTCTCCAATTTAGCTCGAACAACGCTCCATCATTCGTAATCGCAACACCAGGGGAACTTGCGACAAGCTTAACTAGCCCAGGTGTGTCCGTATTTGTGACCAGCGATAATCCCGATTTGATCGGAGTGGCAGAGACGAACTCAACCAAATTCGGATCGAAAGTTAACGCAACCTGCTGCGCATACACATTGCCATATACGCTGCCTGCTACATTGGACAAGCTGTAAGTCGTTGTAAACTCTTGGGTGGCAAGTACACTAACTGGACCACTCAATGATGTGTTAATTTGCGCAGCTTCTTGACCAGCGAAAAGTCCCATGCTCTGATACGGAGATGAAGGGTCAAGCCTGAAATCATCTGTCATCGGTGTTTGTAGTTGCCAAGTACTTGGTGATGTTAATGGGTCTTTTCCAGTATGCGATCCTGCTTGGATGTTTTTATACAGATTACCGTTCCGATAGACATAATCTCCGTATTGAAAATACATAGCAATATTAGGCCACGGCGATTTCGGGTCATCCGTAATATTCCCCCACCGTTCAACCAAGAGCCAGTCAAAGTCAGCCGGGAAATTCGGATCTCTAAATTGGACAGGAGCAATATTGGCGACAGTGTTATTTCCTGAAGCGCTTACGTGGCTGGTCGCACCATTATTTCCTGTAAGTACATCGATGAATTTCTGACTGCCATCCCTGGTATTATTGTTGAAGATAAGAGGATTAGCCGTGTTGGCGCTGGTATAAAATAAGATGTTTCGGTCTGTTACATTGGGATGTATTTCTTCATTCCAGGTAAAAGAAATCTTTCTGATCACATTGTTTTCAAATCTCAGTTTTGTAGATTTATTCGAGGCATCCTCGTTAATAAATCCAAAATAACTTCTTGCATGTGCGAAATAGTTATTATACACATGCACTTCGTCATTCGGATTAAGCACATCTGTGGTAGCTGCGTATGTTTTATAGTTGAACATAATTTCGCCGCCGCCGATAAATATGTTGTCATGTATGGAAGCGCTACCATCTCTTTGGTAATATTGCAAGTTCCCTTCTTGATTCGCTTGAAAAGGATTTTTCCAATCAGTCGCGGTCATGACAACTACATTGTGATGAACATTGACGCCATTACCCATATTGGATAATTGTATGCCCTCAGCACCTGTACGTAAAACTCTGTTGTTGTAAATTTCGAGGTTGGTAAACTTATTCTGGCCAGTAGTTGCCAACGTATAACCAATATACATGCCTTCCGCTTCCGTATCATGGATATACATATCATGAACTTTGACGCCATCCACGATATTAGACGCACTATCTGTTTTAAGGGCAAGTCCAGCAAATCCGACCCAACCAATATCAATGTATGAAATCTCATAATTCGTTACATTATTTTGAACTGCGTACATTGGGGTTGCAGCATTAATAACTTCGATTCCATTACCACCGGCATTTTTAATTTCAATACCGTAATCGCCTGAAGAGTTTGTATAATTTCCGTTCAAATGACCAGGATAGTTAACGTCTCCTGTCCGAAGGACTGGATCATATTTCCCTGTGAAAATCCAATTCGAACCGCCCCGAATTTTTACTCCATAAGGAGAGGCTGTATTACCTCCAATCTTTACTTGTCCGCCATAATTTGTAATGATCAAAGGCTCACTCGCACTTTTTTGCGGCAGATTTCCAACCTGGAATTGTGTATAATTGCCTGCAGGTATATAAAGGCGGTCAAGGGTCTGCCAGTTTACCAGAGGAAAAGAGGTTTGAACATCCAGATAAACTAAAATCGTGGTGCCTGGGGCAGGCACAGGCAGTGTAAATGTTTCTAAGGCTGCAATCGTAACGGCCAATGATCCTACGACGCCTGATCCATCCTGAGCCGTTGCCCTGACGGTTACAGAACCTACAGAACCTCCAGTTAAAAGACCGTTTGCATCTATCGTTGCGCTGCCTGTTCCATTTACAACAGACCATGTAACTGATTTATTCGTTGCAGCATTTGGCACAATTGCAGATGACATTTGCAGTGTATTTCCTGTTTTAACAGAGGATTTGCCGCCTGCACCTGATACAGTAATGCCTGTTACAGGTTCCTTCTGACCTCGATAGAGGAAGAAGTTATCATAGTACGCTTTGCCACCTGCAACGCTTCTGGTACCGGTCTTTAGCATCACGGACTGGTTCCCAAGAGATGTAACGGAATAGACAGCACCATTTGCTCTAAGGACGTTGTCGATGTAGATATTGAAGTACCATTTCACGCCATCGTGCTTAAACTGCAATTTGAAACGGTGCCACTCGTTTTGGGTATAAGTCCTTTTGGTCCAAGTGTTATACGGATAGAGAGTCATGCTGCCTGCCGCAGAACTATAGTCATCGAAAACCATTTGGCTGTCGTTAAAATATAAACTGTTTCCACTGATACTGCTGTCACCCCTGAAGTCATATTCAAAGGTATAGTCGACACCCGCCTCATAGGAAATCTGAGGTAATTGAAATAAATTTTTGCCTGTGCCGTAAGTAATTTCAACGACATTGTTGCCTACAGTTCCCCCTGGACGTGCAACAATTGAGGCTCTGTCGCCGGCCCAAGCACCTCCACCAACATTGGTACTGGCGTCGAAGTTTTCATCATAAAAGACTTGATAGATGATCTCAAACACAGCTGTTATGTTGACATTTCCGGCGGGCATTTTAAATGTAAATTGGTTACTGCCAGCAGGCGTTAATGCAACCTTCATGCTTTGTCCGTTCAGCGAGACTGTGAGTGTTTTAAGTTTGTAGTTAGTTGCCGAGTAGACTGTCAGGGTAACCGTGTCGTCGGTCTGGGCCGTGGTTTTGTTCGTTACGACACTGCCGTTTGCAAAAGGACCGGCCACGTTCACAGTGTACTGGACTGAAGAACTGGCGGGCTCAAACGCAGCTGCCACAGTAACATTCTCGGCGGGCATTACAAACGTGAAAACATTGTTGCCGATGGATTTCAGCTCAATAGCGCCGCCGCCCACCTTAAGCGAAGGGAGATTCAGCTTGTAGCCGTTCGAAGGGCTGACCGTGAGGGTAATTGTTTCCCCGGCGATACTGCTGTAAGTATTTGCCGTAACTGTTCCATAAACCGACGACGTAGTCGTGGTGACATTGTATGTCGGTTTTGACTGCGCGAACAACCAATCTACTAAGTTTTTACCATCGTTTGGATCCGTATACGCATAGGCGTTAACCCAGCTGCTATGCCCGACACCTGGAAACTCGGTGTACTTGACTTTCGTGTTCCCGACTGCTGACAGCTCGGCGTACACGTTCCTCGAGTGGGCTGGTACGACTGTGGTGTCAGTGCTTCCGTGGAATATCCAAATGGGTATGTCTTTATTGACGGAAGCCTGTGTCTTGGGATCATTGCTCCAGCCAGCGAACGTTGCTGCAGCAGCTATTTTATCGGGATAGTGCTCAAGCATCCCCCAAGTTCCCCAACCTCCCATAGACAGACCCATAACATACAGCCTGCTCAAATCCGTGTGGAATTCCTGCTGTACGCTATCGATCAGGGCCCACAGGGATTTGGTCATCTGATCAGTTCCCCATCCTAAGGTGCCGGCAGTGGGAGACTGCGGCGCTATGATGATAGCGGGGTGGTCTTGATAATAGGTGTCGGTCAGTCGATACAGGAATTCAGCATTCGAATTGACTTGACTTTCGTTATTCGTGCCAGTTTCTGTGGTACCGTGCAGGAACACAACGACGGGAAGGGGGCCCATGCTCGCTGCTCCCTCCGGGACATACAGTCTGTATGGCAGATTAGTCAGCCCTGGTTCCGTTTGTGTGAAGGTTCTCTTCACTGCTTTCTCCAGGAAATTAGAAGGACCACTAGTTGGTGGTTGATCAGCTAAAACGCTTGGGGAGAAAGATGAAAGCAGGATAAAAATTGTGAGAATAATGGATAGAACTCTTGAAAATTTTCTCATTAAGCAATCCTCCATATACATTTTCCATTGGCTATTTGAGAGACAAGGTGCTCCTTTTTCAGCCTCACTGAGTGTACAGCGTGGTCAAACGTCTATTTTGTTGAACACATCTTTCTTACTTACTTTGGAATTCACCTCTATTCTCTTTGATCTCTAAAATGGAAAGATCTTCAATCGTATGCGCTTACATCATAGCAAGTTGCTCCGTATCTACCTATATGGAGATCGAACGATTTGCATTGTTATGGTCTGGGTTTAGCACAAACCATCTGTCTGACAGGAAGATAATTAGTCCGTTTCCTGAGTCTGATTCTTCAAAATAAAAAAACGAAGCACATACGAAAAAATGTGCTTCGTTATTAATTCCGGGCAAATTTTCAATTGTAATGCACGGGAAATTGGTCGTCATTCCCCAATCGTCTGACGATTCGGTGCGGAATAAGTGATGATCATACGGCATGGTTCCCAACTTGTCGTCGTTGCATTGTGAGGCACATTACGCGGAATACGCAGCAGCATACCTGGTTCCAGGTGAATCACTTCATCGCCTAAGCTATGATCACATTCACCAGACAGCACGAAGATATACTCCTCGCAATTCGGGTGAATGTGCCGAGGGTTCGATTGACCTGCGTGAATGTAGACCATACCGAATGTCATTTCGCATTCTGGGTCAATTTCTTGACCGCAAAGCCACTGGATTTTTCCCCAGTTTTCATTGATTAAGCGCTCAGGGTCTTGTTTTCGTAAGTCGATCACGGTTGCCATTCGATCCATCTCCTTAAAATGAGTTTATCCAATAAATTATGATTCATTAATTGTTGCAACAGTGTCCTCCGGTGTTGAACAGTAAGCTTCAAATAGCTTCGCAATTTCCAGGGAATCTTCCAATGTTCCTTTCTGAGGCGGCTGTCCAGATAGAATGCTTTCACAAAAATGGAGCACTTCCGGAACATAACCAAGCATGAATATGTTCTTGTTATATAATTGCCCTAATGAAAATTCAGGCTCCCAATAAAGCGGTGCCTCATTGTCCTCAACCAGGTAGGAAGCGGTTCTTCCATACGGTCTAGCGCTTTTCGTTTTGCGATAATAGGTCAATTTTATGCCATTCTCCAGAACCACGTTGGCTCCTTGGCCGATGACCTCAAGCCGTTCGAGCGGACTGCTGCGAGCAATGCCGGGATCCATATGCAACGTGCCGATCGCACCAGATAAGAAGCGCAGATTCGTCACTGAGCTGCCATTTACAGGCTCCCATTGATAAGATAGTGTTCCAATTTTGCCCATTAAATAATGAAGGATAGAACCGGGATGATAGATGTGATCCAGGAAACTAGTTACGTTTTTGAGGTCGGAGCGCATGGAAAAAGGCGGCATCGATTGCGGATATTTGACGGAAATCGATGTCGGTGTACCGAATTCAGGAGAGCTGATGATTTGTTTAACTTTCTCGACGCCTGGGAAAAACTGTTTCTTTAGTCCCGTCATCACGAAATATCCACTATCCCGGCTTGCTCGGATCAGCTGATGCACTTCGTCACTACTAGCAGCTGTAGGCTTTTCCATCCACACGTGAATGCCTGCGCGCAAGGCGTCCATTGCAATATCGGTCGCTTGCACACGTCCATCTGGCGTATAGCTTGTAACGATAAAGACGGCGTCCGGTTTCTCCTTTGCGAACATTAGCTTATAGTCCGTGTAAGTAGCATTCGCACCAAACTGACGCGCATAAGCCATTGCCCGATCCCCTTTAGTGTCACAAATAGCGACCAGATCCACCGGAGCGTATTGCAGCGTAGGGTAAATGTTCCGGAACGAGTGTCCTCCTGCCCCAATAAAACAAATGCGCAGTTTTTGCTCGAATTCGAAGTTATATTGCACGGGTGAAAAATTCATTGCATTCTCTCCAATCCTTCAATTCATATTTGTACGCTATATCATCATTGTAAATGAAGCGTTTTCGTCGGGAAATGAGGCCAGCCACTGAAAAGCATAGGAATCGTCTGCTCTTCATGCTTGGTGGGGATTGCATAACTCTCGATTAGCAATGGTGACGAATTGTGTCGTGCTAAACCTGACGATAACAATGCAAATCGTTCGATCTCCATATTGGTAGCTCCTGAGCAACTTGTTATGATTGAAGAGAATAGTTCGATAAGTTAAGACTATGACCAAGCTGATTGACTGGGAAGGAGCTTTACCGATGACGTGGAGAAGAGAGAAGCTAGGACAAATTTTGTACGGCGCGGATTATTATCCCGAACAATGGCCAGAAGAGGTATGGCTTGAAGATATGAAGCTAATGAAAGAAGCGGGGGTAAACATCGTACGACTCGGCATATTTGCTTGGGCGTCGATTCAGCCAGAAGAACACCGTTTTGAGTTCGGATGGCTGGATCGGATCATGGATCTGCTCGCAGAGAACGGAATCGCCGTGCATTTGGCTACGGCTACTGCATCGCCTCCGGCCTGGTTGACCCACCGCTATCCTGAGACCATGAACGTGGATGCCAACGGCCATCCGTTTCGTCACGGTTCGAGGCAGCATTACAGTCCGGCTAGTAAGGTGTTCAGACAGTACTGCGCCGATCTTGTACGCAGGATCGCCGAACGGTACAAGAACCACCCGGCGCTGTTTATGTGGCATATCAATAATGAGCACGGCGGCCATTTGCAGAAAGACTACACACCGGATGCAATCGAAGGTTTTCGCGAGTGGCTGCAGCAGCGTTACGTTACGCTGGATGAATTGAACGATCGTTGGGGAACGGCGTTCTGGAGCCAGAAGTATTCCGAGTGGGAGGAGATCGGGCCGCCAAGCACGACGCCTATCGCCTTCTGCAATCCTGGCCAGGAGCTGGACTTTACGCGTTACATGAACGATTGCCTGCTGGAGCTGTACTTGAATGAATACCGAATACTCCGCGAAGTGACGCCAGACGTGCCGATTCTCGCCAGCTTCATGATGGAGTTCAAATGGTTGAACTATTATGAGTGGGCCAAGTATATGGACGTCGTAGGCCTGGATACGTACCCCGATCCGAGACTTGGTATTCCGATTAGCCAGGCGATGGATTTCGACATGCTGCGCAGCATGAAGGACGGTCAGCCGTACCTGCTGATGGAACAGGTGACGACCCAAGTGAACTGGAGGCGGAACAACGCCCAGAAAAAACCGGGGCAGATGCGTCTGTGGAGCTATCAGTCCATCGCCCGGGGCGGCGACGGAATTCTGTTTTTTCAGTGGAGGCAGTCAAAAGCTGGCGCAGAAAAATTCCACGGTGCGCTGGTTCCCCATTCCAGCGATGTCAACAGCCGCGTTTACCGCGAGGTGAGGCAGCTAGGGGAAGAATTAAAACGTCTTGAAGTGGTCGTCGGCTCCCGAATTAAGGCCCGAACGGCAATCCTGTTCGATTATGAGAACTGGTGGGCGGTGGAAATGGCAGGCAAACCGAGCGCCGACATCCGCTACCGCGAGCAGGTCATGAAGTATTATACGGCGCTGCACGAATTGAACGTTGCCGTAGACATCGTGCAGCCGCAGTCGGATTTAAGTGGATATGACCTGGTGCTTGCGCCGGCGCTCTATATGATCGATTCTGAAGCGGCGGATCGGTTGGAGCGTTTCGTCGACGGCGGCGGGACGCTGCTGACGACCTTCTGGAGCGGTATTGTTGACCGGAACGATCGGGTTCATCTCGGCGGATATCCAGCTCCTCTTCGCAAGCTGCTTGGCATCCACGTGGAAGAGTTCGATCCATTCACACCGGAGCAAACTTCAAGTCTTCAAATGGTGGATCCCGACTGTTCGGGAGATTATTCGTGCAGCTTGTGGGCTGATATCATCCGGTTGGAAGGTGCGAAAGCGCTCGGCGTGTTTACCACGGATTATTACAACGGATATCCTGCGGTCACTGAAAACGCTTACGGTAAGGGAAGCGCGCTCTATGTCGGCATGTTTCCGGAGCAGAAGCTCGCGGATCAGTTGATTCGCGTTCTTGCTGAGAGGCTGAATTTGCTCCCGGACATCCAGGTGCCTTCCGGCGTGGAGACCACGGTCCGCGAGCATGACGGCCAATCTTTTCGTTTTTTGCTCAATCACCTCGAGCACCCGGTCGTAATTGATTTGAAAGGCAGATCTTGCGTCGATCTCGTCACCGGACGTTCTTTTGAGGAACGGATCGAGTTGGAATCGAATGGTGTTGCAGTTTTGGAGTGGAAAATAGATTACATCTAAGGAGCTAGAAGACATGAACTCATTTAACGGATTGGATATGGGATTGGGCAATCTGTCGCGCTTGTCGAACGCTGTGACGAGATCGATCAGCCCCGAGAACTTCACGGGAGCCAAAGGCCAAGGAGCCATGGCGACGGAAGGGACCGGAGCTGCTGGCGCGCGCGATCTCGGTATTGGTTGGAAGGTTTCCCCTTCCGTGGAAATCGAACCAGGTGTGGAATTCACGATGGGAGAAATCCAAGGTCCCGGTTCCATTCAGCATATTTGGCTGACCAGTCATCCCAATGGATGGCGGAACCTGATTTTCCGGTTTTACTGGGATGGCGAGGAGCACCCTTCGGTTGAAGTGCCCGTGTGTGACTTCTTCTGCAACGGCTGGGTGGAGAGGGCGAACGTGAATTCCCTTCCGATAGCCGTCAATCCGGCTGGCGGCTTTAACAGCTATTGGCAAATGCCTTTCCGTAAGAGCGCCAGGATCACAATGGAAAACAAGAACGACAACAAAGCGGTCTTGTATTACCAAATCGATTATACGCTGACGGACGTGCCAGAGGATGCGGCATACTTTCATGCACAATGGCGCCGAAGCCACCCGGTGGCATACAAGGACGTACACACGATTATTGACGGCATCCAAGGCAAAGGTCATTACGTGGGCACCTATCTAGCTTGGCAGGTCAACAACTGTGGATGGTGGGGAGAAGGAGAAATCAAGTTTTACATGGACGGCGATCAAGAATTTCCAACGATCTGCGGAACGGGGACGGAAGATTATTTCGGCGGTGCTTGGAACTGGGAGCAACCAGCTGGGACATACTGTACGTATTCGACGGCATATCTGGGCATGCATCAAGCGATTAAGCCAGACGGCTTGTATCGCAGTCAACAGCGATTTGGGATGTATCGTTGGCATGTTTTGGACCCGATTCGCTTTGAAAAAGACCTGAAAGTGACGATCCAAGATCTCGGCTGGCGTGCGGACCGCCGGTATCTGCCGCAGCAAAGCGACATTGCGTCGACAGCATTCTGGTATCAAGCCGAGCCGCATGCTCCGTTCCCTACTCTTCCGGACAATGATGAGCGAGAAGTCAAGTAATAGGATAATTTTCCAAGAGAGGGCGTCAATTTCATGACGCTCCCTTTTTTTGGTGTAAATATGCAACTGAAGCGAGGAGTGTAACAAAACATGCAGATCTTTAACTTAAACGGTACTTGGCAAATGCGGAATAGTTCCTCGGATACGATGGAAAAATCGTACTCGGCTGCGATCCCGGGATCGGTGCTTCGTACTCTTTTGGATAATGGGGCCATAGAAGATCCTTATTACCGAGACAACGTGGATCCTACTTTGGAGCTATTGAGACATGATTATGAGTTCTCTCGCTTCTTCTCGGCAAATCAGGAATTATTAAACGCTAACATGGTGGAGTTAGTCTGCGAAGGGCTGGACACCTTGGCTGAAATTTACATAAACGGCTGTCGATTAGCTGAGACGGATAATATGCATCGAACTTATATGTTCGACGTTAAGTCTTTGCTGAGAGAAGGCGAAAACGAGCTGAGAATTATTTTTCGATCTTCCATTGAATACGCGGAGCGCCGTGCCGTGGAAAATCCCGTCTGGGCGACGACGACAGGACCAGCGCCAGGATTCAATCAGATTCGTAAAGCCCATTACATGTTCGGTTGGGACTGGGGACCGATTCTGCCGGATTCGGGGATTTGGAGGTCCATCTATCTTCGAAGCTATGAAGTGGGCTTCGTTCAGGACATTTACGTAACGCAGAAACACGATCCCGGTATTGTAAGGTTGGAAATAGACGTTACAAGCCAAATACAATCCACCGTTACAGAGGATCTGGGCATCGAAGTGGAAGTCATCGGACCGAACGGAGAAGTCGTTGCACGGAAAACCAGCGATGGGATTTCGGAAACGAAGGTATTCATCGAAATCCAAAAGCCGGAGTTATGGTGGCCAAACGGCTATGGAGCGCAACCTTTGTATACCGTATCGGCAAAGCTGACCCGAAAGGCTGTTGTCATCCATGAAAAACGACAGACTTTAGGGCTTCGCACAATCACTTGGCGTGTAGAACCCGACGCGTACGGTAAATCTTTTGAAGTCGTCGTCAACGGGGAAGCCTTATTTGCCATGGGTGCCAATTATATCCCTGAACATAACATATTGAGCCTTCGTAACCGTCATCGTTCAGAAAAGTTGATACAAGATTGCGTAGAAGCAAATTTCAATATGCTCCGTGTTTGGGGCGGCGGATTTTTTGAGGATGATTACTTCTACGATTTATGCGATGAAAAAGGGATTTTGATTTGGCAAGACCTGCTGTTCGCTTGCGCTGCCTACGAGATGACAGAGGCGTTCGAAACCAATATCGTTCTTGAAACGATTGATAACGTTAAGAGATTGCGACACCATGCTTCATTAGCAATGTGGTGCGGAAATAACGAGATGGAATGGGCATGGGCGGAATGGAATATTCCAAGCACAGATGCCTTGCGAGCAGATTATGTGAAACAGTTTGAGGTCGTTTTACCTGGGGTGGTGCGCGAGCATGATCCGAATACGTTCTACTGGCTTGCGTCTCCGTCGTCGGGAGGCGGATTCGATAAGCCGAACGAACCGACGCAAGGAGACGTCCATTATTGGGACGTATGGCACGGCACAAAGCCGTTTACAGATTATCGCAAATATGATTTTAGATTTTGCTCGGAGTTTGGATTCCAATCCCTTCCGAGTATGAAAACAATCGAGTCCTTTACTTTGTCGGAAGATCGCAACATGCTGAGTTACGTCATGGAGAAACATCAGAACCATTTTGAAGCGAATGGAAAAATTTTAAATTATTTGGCTCAAATGTTTCAATATCCGTCGACGTTGGACGGACTCGTGTATTTGTCTCAGCTTGTGCAAGCGGACGCTATTCGCTATGGGGTAGAATTTTGGCGTCAAAACCGTGGAATTAGCATGGGGTCGCTCTACTGGCAGCTTAACGATAGTTGGCCAGTGACATCGTGGTCTAGCATCGATTTCTTCGGAAGATGGAAGGCGCTGCATTATTATGCGAAGCGGTTTCATGCCCCTGTTTTGCTTTCCGCGCGAGAGGAAGGCACGTCCGTTAAGCTATACTTGACGAATGATTCGAGGGAAGAAATACAAGGCACCGTTACTTGGGACTTAAGGGATCACCGGGAGGGCATCGTGAAATCGGGTCAATTAACCGCAGCGATACCCGCGCTATCGGCAAGTTGTTTGGAAGAGCTCGATTTTGCGGAAGAGTTAAACACAGTATGGAAAAAGCGAACGCACTACTTATCGTATTCGTTTTTACGACACGATGGTTCCGAGGGCGAAGCGGTGAGCAGAGGAGTCGTGTTGTTCGTTAGGCCGAAGCATTTCGTATTTGAGGATCCTCAGCTCGAATGGACGGTTAAAGAGACGGATCGAGAGTTCATCGTTGAAATAAAAGCATCTGCATTCACCAAGGCGGTTGAATTAATACTGGCAGACTCGGATAGCCGCCCGAATGACAACTATTTCGATTTGTCGTCCGGCGAGAATAGACGCATCATTTTCTCAAAAGAGTTGATATCGGAAAAGATGGACTTAACGACGTTTCATTCTCAACTAACCATTCGAAGCCTGTTCGATATTCAGTAATGCTTTAAGGAGCCAAGGCGTGATTACCCATCGTCCCGATGGATAATCACGCCTATATAAACTTCGTGCTGATGCGGCCCCAACATATTAAACCTGACCATAACAATGCAAATCGTTCGATCTCCGTATTGGTAGATACTAAGCAACTTGTTATGATAAAAGAGTATAGTTCGAAAAGTTGAGACTATGACCAAGGGAGAGAAGCTGACGAATTCCGTTCCTTATTCCCTATTTTTCCAACCTAAATAAGAGAAGAGATGTCAAATGGGTTTGTTAGATCAGCTGTATCAATTTCGCGATTGCAAAACATTAAGAGTTTCGAGCTATGACAGGTCTGGCGGAAATAACGACATGATCTCCATACAACCGGGTGAAACAGCTGTCATAGCTGAGCTGCACCATCCGGGGATCATAAAGCATATCTGGATAACGATCAATTCCAATGATCCGATGCATAATCGCAATTTGATTCTTCGCATGTATTGGGATGGGGAGACTGAGCCGAGTGTTCAAAGCCCGATTGGAGACTTCTTCGGACAAGGCTGGGGGGAGCACTATTCATTCGCATCACTTCCAATAGCAGCGGGTCCAGCTGGAGGAAAAGCGCTTAACTGCTATTTCCCGATGCCTTTTGGTAAAAGCGCTAAAATTACCGTAGAAAACGATTCGGAGGTCGAGGTAAAAGCGTTCTACTTCTATATTGATTACGAGAAGCATGCTTCGATCCCAGCGGATGCAGGCCGTTTCCATGCTTGGTGGAATAGGGAACTGACCACCCCTGCGGAAGAACAAGAAAACGAGTGGATGCTCTTCGGTCAAACCTCTACAAATAAGTCTGATGCTGAAAATTACTTGTTTGCAGATATTGAAGGGCGAGGTCATTTTGTCGGTGTCCATTATTACGTAGATAATCCTGGCCCCATGTGGTATGGCGAGGGCGATGATATGTGGATGATCGATGGGGAGGCATGGCCAGGCTCGCTGCATGGAACGGGAACGGAGGACTTCTTCAACTCGGCTTGGTGTCCGAATGAGCTCTATGCTCATCCTTACTTCGGGTATGCCAAAATACCGAATAAGCTCGGCTTTATGGGACGCACGCATTGCTATCGCTTCTTACTAGAAGATAGCATTCACTTTCAAAAATCGCTACGATCCAGCATTGAGCATGGACATGCTAATGTGCTGACATTGGATATTGCAAGCGTAGCCTACTGGTATCAGAGCGAGCCGCATAAACCATTTCCTGTTATTCCCGACCGGGCGTCCAGACAAAATATGCCTGAGATTAGAGCGACGAATGTACACCGCTGGCGGGATGCATGGAGAAGAGAAAAGGGCGCAGGTAAGCTATGGGGACACGAAATCGACTAAGAGTTGGAGGATGAGAAGATGTATTTTGGCGCTTGTTATTATCCAGAGCATTGGCCAGAGGAAAGATGGGAAAAGGATGCTCGGCTCATGCAGGAGGCAAAATTTAATGTAGTTCGGATGGCTGAATTTGCGTGGGGTAAATTTGAGCCGTCTGAAGGGGAGTTCGATTTCTCGTGGCTCGACCGCGCGATGAGTGTGATGCGCCAATATGGGATGAAATTTATACTCGGCACGCCGACGGCAGGTCCACCAAAGTGGCTGATGGATCGCTATGATGCGTATCAGCGAGATGTATACGGGCAAGTTAGAGGCTTCGGGACAAGAAAGCATTATTGCATGAACCATCCAGATTTCCTCCGCTGTACAGAGCGCATTGTTACACAGATGGCCCAGCACTATGGCTCGTTAACGGACGTAATCGGCTGGCAGATCGACAATGAATACGGCGTATGCGATACGGCACGCTGTTACTGTGATCATTGCCTTCAGGCTTTCAAAGTTTGGCTTCAGAAAAAATATGGTACGATTGATGCGGTCAATGAAGCATGGGGGACGGTGTTCTCCAGCCAAATGTATCGCTCTTGGGATGAGTTGCATCTGCCTAAATATGCCGTGCATCAGCACCACAGCCCGGGTCTGGCGATCGACTATCGCCGTTTTGCTTCAGATTCTATTGTTGATTTCCAGCGGCTGCAACTCCAAACCATCCGGCAATACGCGCCTGCTCATCTTATAACAACGAACTTGATGGGCAAGTTTAATCAATTTGATCACTATGAGGTATCCAAAGAACTGGATTTGTGCGCGCTGGATGTGTACCCGAATATGAAATCGGACCCCAAGGCTCGTCCTTCCTATATGGCAGAGCAGCTTGATATAACTAGAGGCTTCAAAGGAAGACAGAACTTTTGGATAACAGAGCACCAAAGCGGTTCGCCAGGAGCGATTGTGTTGTATCCGACACCCGTGCCGGGTGAGATTCGTAGATGGACGTATCAATCTATAGCCCATGGTGCGGATGCGATCGTGTATTTCCGCTTTCGAACGCTTCCGTATTCCATCGAAAATCTATGGCATGGCATTTTGCAGCATCATGGCGAGCCTGGGCGGAAGTTCAACGAGGTGAAGCAGATCGGGCAGGAGCTGGAGCAATTAGCACCTCATCTTGCTGGTACTTCCCCTCAGGCTAAAGTAGCAATGATTCGCTGCTATGACAATGAGTGGTCCTTAGAGCTGCAGCCTCATATGGAAGGCTATGAATATATCAAGCATTTCGAGACGTACTATAACTACTTCTACAATCGCGGCATTACAGTGGATATCGTGTCACCAGAAGCGAGCTTTGCTAATTATGAGCTCATTGTCGCTCCTAATCTAATGATGGCTAAGGACGAAACAGTTCAAGCGCTGTACAGCTACGTGGAAGAAGGCGGCTACTTGATCATGGACTTCCGCACAGGTGCGAAGGAATTGAGCAACCAGATTATACAACAGCGTTTACCGGGCGCATTTCGAGATTTACTTGGCATCGGCATTGAGGACTATGGGATCATCGAAGCTAGTCAGCAGATCGGCATGCGGGATTTGAAAAGTGGAGAAGTAAGCGCTGCGAAGAAGTGGTATGAAGTGATTGACATCCTGGAGCTGGAGCCTGCTGCTGAGCCTATGGCGGTTTTTACCGATGGCTATTATGCTAACTCCCCTGCAGTTACTCGACGAGCACACGGTAAGGGCTGTAGTGTCTATATCGGAACGGCCCCTGATCAGGAAGGCTTATACAGGATACTCGATCAGCTTGCCCACGAGCTGCAAGTTAAACCGCTAATAGGCGAGCTGCCGGAAGGTGTCGAAGCTGTTATTCGAAAGGAAGCTGGACATGAAGGACGCGAGCTGCTCTTTGTGATCAATCACCTGTTTACAGAGGTAACAGTTACACTAAACAATACTTACCGAGATGCATGGACGAATGAGCAGGTTGGTGGATCCATCGCATTAGCAGCACAAGATGTGCGGGTTTTACTCAAGTAAAAGAGGGTGAGGGAAACATCCGACGATTCCTATGCTTTTCGGTGGATGCCCTCATTTCCCAATGGAAACGCTTCATTTACAATGATGTTATAAAGTAAACATGCATCTTAGACAAGGAGGTGAACGTCATGCGCTCAGCATCGGCCAGTAAAGGAGTAGTAGTATCTCAAACCAAATTGAATCCCAAGGCCAAGGGTGCGGGCTATCGATATGTGAAACGGTTTTGGCCCTTATACGTCATGTTGGTTCCGGGAGTTCTTTATTTTTTAGTCTTTAAGTACGTGCCTCTTTTGGGAAGTGTGATCGCATTTCAGGACTACAACGTATATGGCGGCTTCTTCAAAAGCGAATGGGTAGGCTTCAAATGGTTCCAACAGTTTTTCGAGTTTGTTAATTTCCGACGATTGTTATGGAACACCGTTGTAATCAGCTTTTATCAATTGATATTTGCCTTTCCGGCACCCATAATCCTAGCCATTCTATTGAATGAGATTGCCAGGATGGCGTTACGTCGTACGATTCAAACCATCGTATACTTGCCGCACTTTCTGTCGTGGGTCATTATTGCCGGTTTCGGCTACATGCTGCTGTCTCCTCAGATCGGGCTGATCAATCATGTGGTAAAATCCTTCGGCTATGAACCGATTTTCTTCCTGCAAGAATCGAGCTGGTTCCGCTTCATCGTGGTGGGATCAGGTATATGGAAGGAAATGGGTTGGAGCGCCATCGTATTTCTAGCCGCAATTGCGGGGATTAGCCCCGCGCTTTATGAAGCAGCACGTATTGACGGCGCAGGCCGATGGAAGCAGCTCCTGCACATTACGCTGCCTGGTATGCTGCCGACCATCATGCTCCTGCTGCTCCTGAAGATCGGACACATTCTAGATCTTGGCTTTGAGCAAATTTACGTCTTCCTTAATCCGATAACTTACGATGTTGGGGATGTCATCGATACGTATGCTTATCGCGAAGGGATCATGAAGACAAAGTATAGCTTAACAACGGCAATCGGATTGTTCAAATCAGTCGTGGGCTTCGTATTATTGATTGTCGCGAATCGGATCAGCCGAAGCACAACGGGAGAGCGGCTATTCTAGCAGAGGAGGTCCAATAAAATGCGTTACCGTACTACCATCGGAGAAAAAGTGTTCGATACGTTAAACTACACCGTTCTGCTGATAGCCTGCGCCGCCGTTTTGCTGCCTTTTCTCTATATGGCAGCAAGCTCGCTTAGTGCACCAGAGGCGATCATTCGCGGTGAAGTCACCCTATGGCCGATCGGCTTTAATACGAACAATTATGAAGTCGTCTTTAAGAACGCGGTATTCTGGCGATCCTTCGGCATTACCATGTTCGTCGTCATCGTCGGTACAGCAATCAATATGTTCTTGACGTTAATAACCGCTTACCCCTTATCTAAGCATGGATTAAAAGGTAAAAATTTAATCCTGATACTGATCGTCTTCACCATGATTTTCCAAGCACCGATGATTCCTACCTACTTAGTTGTGAAGAGCTTACACCTATTAAACAGCGTATGGGCGCTAATCATTCCGAGCGCGCTCGTTGCATTCAATATGTTCATCTGCCTGACTTTCTTTCGATCCCTACCCGAGGAGCTGTTCGAATCCGCTCGCATTGATGGCATGAAGGAATTCTCTATCCTTTGGAAAATTGCTGTACCGTTGTCGAAACCGATTATGGTGACCCTCATTTTGTTTTACGCCGTCAGCAATTGGAACAATTATTACTCAGCGTTACTGTACATCAATAAATTCGAACTTCGACCGCTGCAGCTCTATTTGTATAATTTGATTTCACAGTTCAACATGAATGAGGAGCTGGCTGCTGCTGTTGAGTCGAATGTCGTCCTTTCTCCACAAGGTCTGCAAATGGCAACCATAATCGTAGCTACTGTACCCATACTCCTGGTTTATCCATTCATTCAAAAGCACTTCATTAAGGGTGCGCTTATTGGCTCAATCAAAGAGTAACCATCTTTGATATATATTAAATGGGAAGAAGGGTTTATATGAAAAAAGGGATCAAGCAAACCGCATTACTTTTAGCTTCGAGTTCACTGCTTGTCGCAGGCTGTGGAAATGGTGACCCGAGCCCAAGTCCAAGTGCAAGTACAAGCGCGAGCGCAACTGCAAGTGCAGCCGCAGCCGCAACACCATCGGTACCCACGAAAATTCGCATGTTTGCTTCCGACAATGCGCAACCACCACTTGCAGCTAATGATCCTAATCTTCTTTATTTGGAAAAGAAAACGAACACAGATTTGGACTTAGTCTTATTGCCGCATGCACAGTACGCCGAACAGCTTACGGTTAAGTTTGCCTCTGGTGATTTTCCTGATGTATACCAGTCCTGGTCTGCACCTGACGCTGATTTGATCGCATCCGGAAAAGTACTGGAGTTAAACGCATTAATTGACAAATACGGACCGAATTTGAAGAAATATATTCCGCAGAGCTCATGGGATGCGGTAACAGTTAACGGTAAAATTTTATCAATTCCTCAACCAATTGCTTATTCAGGTGCTATAACGTATGTGCGTAAAGACTGGCTCGATAAGTTGGGATTGCAAATCCCAAAAACCTCGGATGAATTGATGACTGTTCTGAAGGCTTTCCGGGATAAAGACCCGAATGGTAATGGAAAGCCGGATGAGATTCCGTACTCCATGCGCGAGAAATTAACTTGGGGGGAAAATCTGTTCGGTATGTGGGGCGTGAACCAACAGTGGACGGAAGTGCTCTACAATAATGAAGTCATCCTCCAAAACATTCATCCGAATATGAAGACGGCGCTCTCTTATATTAAAACGATGGTCGATGAAAAAGTGATGGATTCCGAGTTCTTGACGAACTCCAGAACGGTTTGGGAGCAGAAAATTAAATCCGGCCTCGTAGGTATGTGGACACATTCCATTGGCCTAGCTTGGCAGTGGCAGGCGGACCTCGATAAGGCGCTTCCTAATGAGAAGCCGAATGTCGTTGCGATTGCGACTCCGCGCGGTACAGGGTATACGGGTCCACTCGGAACGCGCTGGAGCCCAGTAGGTAAAACCTATACCATCATGAAAAATGCGAAAAATCCAGAAGAGATTGTTAAATATTTCAACTGGCTTATGAGTGAAGAAGGGCAAACGCTTACAGATTTGGGTCAAGAAGGTGACTCCTTTAAGAAGGACGGCGGCAAAATCGTTGTAGATGCTGCAAAAATCGATAAACTACTTCCGTTCAACCTTATATTTAAAATTCATGATGTCAACGAAGCGGTCGAAGAAGCTAAGCTGAATAATCCGGTAGCTTATGGCAAATTAAAATCGGCGCGTGAGATTGCTTCCAAGGAAGGCTTCCCTACCGAAACTGTTGGTATGCCGCCTGCGAAGGAAAGCTACAACATCGCTACGATGTACCTTGAAGCAGCCAGCAAAATTTTACTGAAAAAAGAGCCGATTGACTCCTTCGACGAATTCGTCAAAACTTGGCGCAAGCAAGGTGGAGACCAGATGGTCAAGGAACGTACGGACTGGTACAATAAAAACAGAAAGAAATAATTTTAATAACTAGAAAGTATAACCTCGCCCAAGTTTGGTACTGGGCGAGGATTATGCTTTTTACGCTATATGCGAAGATAGAGAGCAAGGGGGGCTTCTATGTTCAAGAAAATAAAAACGTCCTTGAAATGGAAGCTGATTAGCTTGCTAATCGCGATTCTAGTATCGGTCGTAGCGATGATCGGATTTTTCAGCTATTACGAAACGTCGAAAACTATTCGACATGATGTCATTCACTTTAGTCAGCAAATATTGCGACAGGCCAATCTGAACCTAGACCGACAATACATGGAGTATGAGCGAGGCCTACTCGTACTTGGTACTAGTACCGAGTTTATTAAGTGGCTTCAGATTGATCCTAAGGATCAGTATGAGCTTATTTCTGGTTATCATTCTTTAGAAAGTAATTTTCTACACTACTTGCTTGTACGTCATCCTGAGATTTTGTCCGTATCGATGCGGTCGGATAAAGGCGGGGAATTCCATTACACCTCGACGGTGGGGTTATCTAAAAATTACTCGCTCAAGGATGAAGGCTGGTTAAGTGACGTTAGAAGTTGGGAGAAGGTACAGCATCGCGTGGGGCTAACTACGAACTACCTGGATGTTAAAAGCAATCCTAAGCCGCAAATTTTACTTTCATTGGCAAGTCAGTTCGGAAGGCCGGATGCAAAAGGCTTCCTCAAGATGGACATTACCCTGGAACCCGCTCAAGCGATTCTGAACCAGATGGAGCTAGGAAAACAAGGGATCAGCCTAATAGCGAAGCCGGATGGTACCATTTTAGTCCACCAATCCTCGGAGAAAGTTGGAAGTGTCCTTGAACCGGACATCATCGAACAATTCGCTGAGTCGAGCGGCAGCTTCATTCGCAATAATACGAATCAGCTTGTTATATTTGATACAATACCTTATACGGGTTGGAAGACCGTCGTCATTCTATCCATGGATGATATTACGAATAGTATTAATCGCGTTCGCAATGTAACGATTGTGGTCGCCTCTCTTGGAATGCTCATGGGGATTATTTTTGTGGCTCTCGTCGCTACGTCAGTCACTCGTCGTTTGTCTAATCTTCGTTCGAATATGAAACAAGCTCAATTCGGAAACTTCAAAAGCCGCCTTCAAATTGAAGGTGCGGATGAAGTATCGGATCTCAGCCATTCCTTTAACCGAATGCTGGAGGAGTTAGATACGTCAATCCAACAGCTGACCGATACGAAGCTCATGCAGCAGCGGGCCGCCTTCTCAGCGATGCAATCACAGATCCACTCCCATTTTTTATACAATGCGTTAGAATCTATTAATTCAATGGCCCATTTGGCCGGACACGATCGCATCGAAAGAGCTTCCATTTCACTATCTCGCATGCTCCGTTATACTTCTAATTTCAGAGATACCTATGTGAGGGTTGAGGATGAAATATCCCATGTGATTCACTACATGAATATTAGTCAGATTCGTTATGGTGAAGGGGTAAACTTTCATATCGATTTACCTGAGGACTGTCGGAACGCTTTATGCCCTAAGGTAGTGCTACAGCCGATTGCAGAAAATGCGATCAAGCATGGGATTGAATCCACGGGGGAGCCCACTCGACTAGAGGTAACCGTCCGTCGGGAGGGGAGTCTGGTCTGTGTCGTTTTCGAGGATAACGGAAAAGCGTATGATCCAGAGCGACTAGAGGCATTCCGATCACATCTGCTCGAACCTATGCGAAATCAAGAAGAATATACGACCTTAACCAACGTCGGTCTGCTGAATGTCCATTACCGGATTCGTGCCTTCTACCAAATGAACGGGATCGGTGTTGACATTCATTCAGATAGCCGTTTAGGGGGAGTAAAAGTAACTGTACGTTTCCCTTTCAATTATAACATCTAGAAGGAGCGATAACCTGTATGCTGCGTGTGCTGATTGTCGATGATGAGCCGCTAATTCGAGAAAGCCTCTCTAGTAAAGTAGAGCAATATAGCGAAGAGACGGTCGTCGCTGGAACAGCCGTTAATGGTGTAAGTGCGCTGAATTGGCTTGACGCTCATTATGCAGATATATGCTTGACCGATGTGAAGATGCCGGTTATGGGCGGGCTGGAATTGATCGGAAAAGTTAACGAACGTTATCCTTGGATGACCACGTTAGTTGTATCCAGCTACGATGAGTTTGATTTTGCTAAATCCAGCATGCGGCTAGGTGCTCTCGATTATATTATTAAGCCGGTCGATCAGCAGCAGTTGGATGGCGCACTAGAGAGGGCAGCCCAAGAAGTATCCTCCCGTAGGAGGGCAGAAGCAAGCATTCTGCTCATGCGATCCCTCCCTCACCATCAGAGCATGGTACATCGTTGGCTTAATCAGATGCAGACCGTTCAGTTTGAAACGCTGCCCTTGCTAGTCGTCGACACGCTCGATATGCTCGAGAGTTTGGCTGGTGAACGATTCTATCTGCTCAATCCTTTATCGATGGCATGGCTCGAAATGATCGTCGAGGAGCTCAAGAAGGAAAAAGTCCGGATTGAGCTGCATGAGGGTAAGGATCTTGGGCTGTGGGAAAAAACGATTCCGCAGGAGAAGGTGCGCAGTTATTTTCGCTTATGTGCGGTTCGGCGATTGGAGGAAGGGGCTTATCGCATATTTGCGGTATCGAAGGCGATGAAGGACCATCCGACACGTCGTGCTGTTGAGGAAGTGAAGGATTTCGTCGGCAAGCATTATGCGGAAAAGCTGAACCTGCAAGAAATTGCGGATCAGGTGGCCATTAGTCGTAATCACTTTGCTCAAATCTTCAAACAAGAAACTGGCACAACAGTATGGAGTTATTTGATTCAAATTCGTATGGGCAAGGCAAGGGAAATGCTGCTCGGAACCGATAAGAAAGTTTACGAGATTGCCCATGCTGTAGGCTATGACAATAGTGTTCACTTTTCTCAAGTCTTTAAGGAGCAATTCGGATTGACACCTGCCGAGTTCAAGAAACGGATGGAACGTTAGTGAAGTCGTGATCTCTTAGTTAGTCCCGTTGAGCTATTACAGTCATCGGGACTATTTTTTGTGTAAACGCAATTGGACTATGAAAGGGTAAAGATCATACACGAATTGAGTAAAAATTATAAACTTGGAATACGTGTAAATGTACTATCGTTAAACATGTATCATGGTCTTTTTTTAGCAAGTGGAGCAAGGAGGCAGAGGTACAAATTTGAAAAGCAGAAATAGTTCAATTATTATTGCTATTATTATACTATCCGTGTCTATAGGAGCAGGCCTCACTTTAGCTTGGCATCACTGGGGAGGCGACAAGCATCGTACAGTGGCCTATATCAATGAGGTTGCCATCGATGAGCGTGAATTTAGGCTGCTTTTAAACCGCGAAGCAGCGAATGTAACTGATTATTTCAAGAAGAAATACGATGTAAATGATTCTTCATCGTTCTGGACTACTGATTTTAAAGGAGAAGTGCCCATCGAAATAGCTAGGAAAGCAACATTGGAGCGAGTTAAGGAGTCGAAAGTACAGGAATTACTTGCCCAGCAGTATGGACTTCTGGATGATCTCAGTTATCAAGCATTCTTGGACAAGTTTAATAAGGAAAATGAACGGAGACTGCAGGCATCGCAGAATGGCCAGGTCATCTACGGTCCAAAGCAATACGATGAGTTGGGATATCGTACTTATTTGTTATCCAATATGATCATTCAGCTAAAGAGGACGTTAGGCGAGAAAGTGTGGCTATTGTCGGAACAGGAACTCAAAGATGAGTATGCGAAACAGAAAGAGACTCGATATAAAAAGGCTGATGAGATCAAAGTGCAGAAGATCATTGTGTCCTTTTCAAATTCTCAGGGAGAAATAGATAAGGCGGAATCCAAAGCGAAATTGGAGCAAATTAAATCGCGCCTGGATCAAGGGGAGCTTTTTGAAAATGTAAGTCAAAGCCTTCAGCAAGATCATTCGTTTAGATGGGAAATGGGTGAGCTGTTGTTTAACGAAACGAATAACCGTCAAGAACGGAATCTTCGTTATGCGAACTTGTTAGATGGAGCGGTGAAGTTGCAAGTGGGTCAAATAAGCGGTGTAATAGAAATGGATGCTACGAGTTATGGCTTAATCAAGATCATAGAGCGGAAGGCGGGGAGTTATGCCCCTTTCAGCGAAGTTATAGACAATGTAAGGCTAAATTATACACAAAGAAAGTCAAAATTTTACCCGTAGGGGATCAACGAAGGTTTTATAATCATATTTGTTGCGGTACCAATTGAGGGCTGAAATTGAATGATAAAGGGGCATGATTTATGAAAATGTTTAAAGGAATTCGCTTATCCTTGTCAATTGGATTGATTTTTTCTCTTCTAATGGCGATGGTCTGGTCGGTACCAGCTTGGACATCAACTAGCTTCGCCAATAACACGACGTACTACGTAGATGCTGCAGGTGGCAGCGATAGTAATAATGGACTAAGTACGGGTGCCGCTTGGCAAACACTAGCCAAAGTGAATAGTACAACTTTCCAGCCTGGAGACCGTATTCTATTTAAATCTGGTTCCGTCTGGACAGGACAATTACAACCGCTTGGCTCTGGAAATGCAGGATCTCCGATCATTATTGATAAGTACGGTAGCGGCAATAAACCAGAATGAAGTGGCCTTGGTTAGCGATAACACTTGGACGGAAGGTGCGATTACGTGGAATACTAAACCGGCCTCTAGTACCGTTCTTGGCACGTACACCATAACAGCGGGAACGCCAATTACGATAAATGTGACCTCACAAGTACAAGCGGCTATGTCTTCAGGCAAGAAGCTTTCCATTCGGGTGTACAGTACATCCCCTGTTAGTTCAGGCGGCAATTTATCCTATGCCTCGAGTGAGAATACGACTTCGTCGTTACGGCCTGTAATCAGTATTACGCAGTAAGCATTCAAAAAGACGACTCATTCCCATTTGGAATAGAGCCGTCTTTCCCTATATTAGAGGAGAAAAACCATCTTGCTATTACCTCAAATTTGAGTATAATTACAAATGGGTAATCAAATTTGAGTAATATTTTGAGATGAAAGGATTGAAATCTGTGGACGCTAATCGCAGTAATGTAAAACTTGTCATTGCAGGTTTGCTTCTCGGCTTGTTTATCGCCGCACTCGATCAGACGATTGTATCGACGGCTATGGGCACGATAATTAAACAACTTGGAGGGTTGGATAAATTTATATGGGTGTATTCCGCCTATATGATCGCTATGGTTGTCTCCACACCGATTTTCGGTAAGCTCTCGGATATGTTTGGGCGCAAGTCGTTCTTTATGATCGGGCTTGTTCTATTTATGCTTGGATCCATCCTTTGTGGAACCGCGCAAAATATGGAGCAGCTCATCATTTATCGTGCCATCCAAGGGATTGGCGGCGGGGCGCTGATGCCAATTGTATTTACGATCATTTTCGACTTGTTCCCAGCTGAGAAACGCGGCAAGATGATGGGGCTTTTCGGTGCTGTATTCGGTATTTCAAGTGTGTTTGGCCCTATTCTAGGCGGATTAATCACGGATAATATCAGCTGGCGCTGGATTTTTTACATCAACGTGCCACTAGGTATTCTTTCTCTGCTTTTCATAGCTAATGCGTACCACGAGAATAAAAATACACGCAAACAATTGATTGACTGGATCGGTGCGATTACGCTTACGGGCTTTGTGCTTTTCCTTATGTTCGGTCTTGAGCTTGGCGGAACAGACGGATGGGCGTGGAATTCCGTGAAAACGATATCTCTATTCATCGCTTGCGGCATATTCCTGATTGCTTTCTTACTTGCTGAACGAGTAGCGAAAGATCCTATTATTAAGCTGAGTCTTTTCAAAAATAAGGTGTTCACGAGCAGCATGGGCATCTCGGTGCTTTATGGCGGCGTGATGATCGCGGCAGCTTCCTATATTCCGCTTTTCATTCAAGGCGTATTCCACAAAACGGCTACACAAACGAGCACGGTCATGATTCCGATGATGCTTGGTGTTGTGGCGAGCAGTCAAATCGGTGGACGTGTGGTTACGAAGTTCCGTTATCGTGACGTTATGCTAGTATCCGCGCTGACACTGATTATCGGTATTTCACTTCTCGGTTTTGTGATGGATACGGCATCAAGCCGTCTTGTCATTTCTTTCTTTATGATCATCGTAGGGCTTGGAATCGGGGTTTCCTTCTCCCTGTTGAACATTTCCACACTGAACGCTGTGCCTCCGCAATATAAAGGGACATCATCGTCGCTGATTACGTTCTTCCGCACAATCGGCTCTGCACTTGGTATTACCGTATTTGGTGCCATTCAAAAATCCGTGTTCCAATCGGATATTAAACTGCTGCCGAATCTGAATCCTCAGTTGGCTGAACAGATTAAAGGCGGTCAAGCGCTTCTGGATCCTACCGTGCAAAAACAAATGGGACTTAGCGCGGATGTTGTGCAAGTGATGCTGCAACAATTTGCAAATTCGGTCATTGCTATTTTTCAATGGTCGCTCCTTCTTCCGCTGGTTGCGTTGATTTTCGTATTCATGATGGGACGCGCTCGTTTAGAGTTGAATAAAGCCGGAGCTCCTGGCGGTCCTGGTGCACAAGGTGGCCCTGGTGGTCCAGGCAAACCGGGTGCTCCCGGTGGTGGTGGCGGCAAGCCCGAGCCTTCTTATAACAAGGGGTAAGGCATCATGTCAATCAGGCTTTTAATTCTTGGCTTGCTGATGGAGTGGGATATGCATCCCTATGAGATTCGGCAAATAATCAAACAACGTAATTGGAGCGAAAGCTTCAAACTCAGAGATGGGTCACTTTATTATGCCGTGGATCAACTTCGCGAGGATGGCCAGATTGAAGCCGTCGAAGTTGTCGCGATGCAAGGAAATAACAGGCCAGATAAAACAATTTACCGAATTACGACTCGTGGACGTGAAGCCTTCTCGAAGCTGCTCGAGGAGCAGTTTAAGCTAACATCCTATCCACAGCATCCGCTCTTCCTTGCCATGCCGTTTGTTCGCCACGGTGACCCGGGAATGATTGAGGATCTTATCCTGAAGCAGTTGGATGTGTGTGAAACACGATTAGCACGCATGCAAGCGGTGTTGGAGCTGAAGGGAGATTTTCTCCCTCGCGGAAGTTCGTTAATGATCCAAGGCTTCATTCAATTTGGTGAAACGGAGAAGTTGTGGTTGTTGAGCGTGCTAAAGGAAGCGCGTTCGGGAAAATTGTTTGAGGTGCATAAATTAACAAACGAACAAAAGGAGATCCTGGAGTCCAGAGTAAAGGATTTCAAAAAGTAGGGAACGGAGAAGCCACTGAGGCTTCTCTTTTTTTTGCAAATATAAGACTTTATATGTTTCACATCATAATTTGGCTATATTTCTCCATAAACGCACCCGTCCTTGAAGGACGGCGTAGCCGGTTATTTTGGTTGGGCAGCCAATAACTATAACAATCTTATTGACATTCCCTCCATTGTTGAATATGATTTGAAATAAACAAAAAGTCACAAAAACAAATAACAATACAGAACAAACAAAGTATTCGGTTGAAAGGACGTGTTAACCAGTGTCTCTTTTTTCCAATCCAGATGTATGGCATATCAATCATTTTGAGTTGACGCTCCGATTGGTTCTTGCCCTCATTTTAGGAGGCTTGATCGGTTTTGAACGTGAGATGGGTGGGCATTCGGCAGGCTTTCGCACCCATATCCTAGTGTGCATCGGTTCAGCAGCTATTGTTCTTTTATCTATTTATGGGTTTGCGGAGTTTGCAAGTGAGCCAAGTGTGAGATTGGACCCCGCACGTTTGGCGGCTCAAGTTATTAGCGGAATTGGCTTTTTAGGTGCTGGAACGATTATGAGAACTGGATTCTCCGTGTCAGGTTTGACGACAGCCGCGTCACTCTGGGTGGTCGCCGCGATAGGGTTATCCGTTGGAGCGGGATTTTATTTTAGTGCAGCTGTGGCTACAGCACTTGTTGTCATTTGTTTATTTTTCTTAAATAAGCTTGAGACTGTTTTTTCAAAGACGAAGGCGAGTCGTGAGATTTTGTTGAAAATTGAGCAAGAATCAACCAAATTACATGCGATTATCGATCGCATGAACGGATACGGAATACGTATCCAAAAGATCATTATCGAAACCGAAGAGAACACCTCTGAGCAGCTTCATTCTGTTAAGATTCGCATGCAAATTAAAATCAAACAGCCCAAACGTTTTGAGGAAGCGCTTGTAAGTCTTGCTTCGTTTGAGGGTGTTCTAGGATTGGAAACAGTAGCAGCTGCCTCCTAACAAAGGCGGGATACAAACATCCCCTTTTTAACGGTATAATCATTGTAACGAGCGTTTAAAGAACTTTAATTTATGATGTGGTGGTGTTCGGTTTGTCGCTTTTGGCACAGGAAAGAAAAGAAATGATCCTCCAGGTCATGTATCGCGATGGTAAGGTAAAAGTGCTTCCGATGGCTGAGCAGTTAGGTGTATCCTCAGAGACGATTCGTCGTGATTTGGACGTGCTGGAATCAGAGGGTAAATTGACACGGGTGTATGGTGGTGCTGTGCGTTCGGGGTATGAGCATGGTGAACCTCCATATCATCAAAGAGCGCAAATGCATACCGATGTCAAAATGAAGATTGGGCAACGTGCTGCTGAACTGATCGAAGATGGGGATACGATTGCTTTAGACGTCGGGACGACCATTTTAGAGCTGGCCAAGGCGATTGTTGGAAAACGCAACTTAACGATCGTCACAAATTCGCTGCCCATTGCGTCTTGTTTGTCCGATTCCTTAAACAGTAAACTGTTCACGGGGAAAGTATTTTTGCTGGGAGGCGAGCTAAATCCTGAACAGCAATCGCTTACTGGCCCATTGAGTGAGGAACTGATGGCTAAATTCTTTTTAAATAAAGCTTTCTTATCCGTCGGAGGGGTATCATTGACAAGTGGGCTAACAGACTACGATCTCGATGAGGTCGTGGTTTCTAGAAAGTTTGCTATGTCCGCACAACAAGTGATTGTCCTTGCTGATCAATCCAAAATTGGTGTACAGGCATTTGCACAGATTGCGGAATTGGAACAAGTGGATATTATCGTCTCTGATCAGTCCCACCCTAAGGATTGGAAAGAACCACTCGAACAAAAAGGCGTATATTGGTTAGTCGGCGAATAAAAAAAAGGTTCAGCTAGAGGATTTTCTCCGGCTGAACCTTTTTATGCTATTTGTTCATAATCCCTTGTAAGAGAGGAATAAGTTCAGATAAGGTTGAAATTTCGAAGGTAGCGGGACTATCTGTAAGGATTTTTTTGTTGTGATGATTGATCCAGACACTAGGCATTCCGACGCCATAGGCACCTTTAATATCCGTATTGAGATTATCGCCTATCATAAGCGCTTCCAGGGCAGAGACATTGAGCAGATTCAAAGCATGTTCAAATATGGATGGCGCTGGTTTCCCCACACCGAACGTACCCGAAATGATAACATGATCAAAATAATCTTCGAGTCCTGGAATACTATCGATTTTCTCCTGCTGCAGATCTGGGGCGCCGTTCGTCATGAGGAGTAAGTGATACTGTCCTTTTAATTGATTTAACACGGATCGTGTATCTTGATACACGTAGGCGCGCTGTCTTCTTTCTTTTGCAAATTTGTCAGCTAGTTGCGCTCCGAGATCAGCATTGACGATGCCGCGCTGAAGTAAGCTTTGGGACCAAGCCTCTCTTTGGTAAATGGGAGCTAGCTCCTCTAGTTTACGTAAGGCTGGATGCTCTCCTCCTCCTATGAACTTCCCCCACAATGCTTCAAGAAAAGTAACCTCAATATTATGAGCCCATTCATAAATCTCCATCTGTTTAAATAAGTTTTCCGCTGTCTCACGAACCGTTTGTTCCAGAAGAGTAGGATTCACACCACATAATTGTTCCGCGAAGCGGCATGTTTCCACAAAAGCCTCATCGATCCCTCGTTCATCCCAAAGCAATGTATTGTCTAAATCGAAAATAATAGCATTTAAAGCGCACATATTGGTCGTCCTTTCTATGTTTGTTTCTTAAAAGATACAACAATTATAAACATTAATCAACAACATTAAAGAAAAATTAATAAAATGACAGATTAATATTGGCGAAATCATTGACATATAGCGTGTGTATCCCCTAATATAAAACCACAAAGTATAAAAAGAACGGTCAAGAAACAACAACACTTCAAGTGAGGTGACAGCTCATGATAGACGAATGGATCCTTAGCACAGGCATTGATATCGGGACGAGTACAACAAAGCTCATTGTTAGTAAATTACACGTTTGCCAGGTTTCAAAGGCTGGTGCACTCCCACGATTTGAGATAGGGAACAAGGAGCTTATCTACACAAGTCCACTTTATGAAACACCGTTACTTTCTGAGGATGAAATCGACGCGCCATCGATTCTATCGATCATACATACAGAATATGCGAAAGCAGGATTTCAAGCGGCTGACGTACAGACTGGAGCGGTGATTGTGACTGGCGAGACGGCAACGAAGCGAAATGCCTCCCAAATCATTCATTTGCTTGCCGAGCAGTCGGGCAACTTTGTAGTCGCAACAGCTGGAGCGGAATTGGAAGGTGTTTTGGCTGGGAAAGGCTCTGGGGCCGAGGAGAGGTCAAAGTCTTTACAAGGTATAGTAGCTAATATTGATATTGGTGGCGGGACAGCGAATGTTGCTTTATTTCAACTAGGAAAACTGCTCCAAACGATCACTTTTCATGTCGGTGGACGAGTAATTCTACTGGATCAGAGTGGGAACGTGAAAAGAATTTCGCCCTTTATTGTACCTTGGCTGGAAGCTAATCAATTTAAGATTGTCCCTAGCATAATGATAGATTATGAGATGCTGCAAAGGTTATGTACGCAATTAAGCTGGGATATGCTGACCTACTTGTCAGGCAAGGAAGTGCCGCTGAATGCCCATCAACTGCTCCTGGGTCATGGCATGCCAAGTGCGATGACCATCGACTATTGGATGTTTTCCGGTGGTGTAGGGGAGCTCATGGATAAGCCGTTTAAAGAAACGCTGGAAGACACCACGCGATATGGTGATTTTGGTCCGCTGCTGGCGCGATCTTTGGTTGAAGTTAGTGAACAACTAGGGCTGACACGCTTACATGCTGATCAAACCACTCGAGCCACTGTGATCGGAGCAGGCATGCAAAGCACAGAACTGAGCGGAGCTACAGTATATGTGGATAAGTCTATCCTTCCATTACGTAACTTGCCTGTCATTCATCTTGATTTATATGCAAGTGAATTGCTTTCTCCGACTTTGTTAAAAGAAAAAATCGCGTCTACGCTGCGCCAATGCAAACAATATTATGGTTTACCTGAAGAGGATGAGATCCTCTTTGCAATTGCCATTAAAAGCAATGACATCTTCTCATATCGGAATATCCAAAAAATAGCACAATTATTGTTGCAGGCGTACACGGATATATTACCTGCAGTACGTTGTGTCATCCTTATCTGTGATCAGGATATGGCCAAGGCTTTGGGGCAGAGTTTGCACCTACAGAGTGACAAGGGATGGCATTTCGTGTGTATTGATCAAATTCAAGTTCAGCATGGCGACTATATCGATATTGGTTGTTCTACGACAGGGACATGGGTGCCAGTAACCGTAAAGACATTGGCTTTTCATTCAATTGACAAAAGGCGGGGGTCCATTTGAGAAAAACCAAGCTGCTGGGTACCATATATACGTTTACAAACTTAAAAGAGGTGCTGGCTAAGGCTAACGAGGAAAAATCGGGAGATCAACTGGCGGGCATCGCCGCTGCAGATGCGAAGGAGCGGATGGCTGCAAAGCTCGTCTTGGCGGATATGACACTGTCCGAAATACGAAATGAGCCGTTGCTTTCTCCAGAAAAGGATATCGTATCCAAAATCATTGAAGAGGCCGTCGATGAATCTGTCTACGCGAAGATTAAGAACTGGTCCGTTGCTGAATTGAGAGAGTATATTCTTCAACAAGGCACCAAGAACCAGCACCTTCACCATCTCTCACGGGGATTAACGAGTGAAATGATCGCAGCTGTTACCAAGCTAATGAGCAATTTAGATCTTATACAAGCTGCTTCTAAAATACAGGTGTTAACAACTTGTCATACCACAATTGGTCAAAGGAACGTGCTGGCAAGCCGAGCACAGCCTAATCATCCGTCAGATTCCGTCGAAGGCATGTTGGCATCCCTTTATGAAGCATTAAGTTATGGAATCGGGGACGCAGTCCTTGGCATTAATCCCGTCATTGACTCTCCTGAAAGTGTGAAGCGATTGCTGAATGCAACGAAGGAAGTGATTACGAAATGGCAAATACCTACACAGAACTGCGTGCTAGCGCATATTCAAACGCAAATGCAAGCCATTCGACAAGGTGCACCTGCGGATATGGTGTTTCAGAGTTTAGCAGGAACGGAAGCTGGTAATCAGGCTTTTGGGATCAGCTTAGACATGCTGGATGAAGCGGATGAACTTATCCGATCGAAAGGATCAGCGAAAGGTCCCAATCGATGGTATTTTGAAACCGGACAGGGTTCCGAGCTATCTTCCGAATCGCACAGCGGGATTGATCAATTAACGCTGGAATCACGGTGCTATGCGTTGGCGAGAAAATATAATCCTTTTATCGTGAATACCGTTGTTGGATTCATTGGACCCGAGTATTTATACGATAGCAAACAGGTGATTCGAGCGGGTCTGGAAGATCATTTCATGGGCAAAATGCATCTACTGCCAATGGGTTGCGATGTCTGCTACACCAATCATATGAAAGCAGATCAGAATGATATGGATAATCTGGGGCTGCTTCTAAGTATGGCTGGGCTGAATTTTTTGATTGGTGTACCGATGGCGGATGATTGCATGTTAAATTACCAATCCACCAGCTTTCATGATATTGCTACACTGCGTGATATTACAGGCCGCAGGCCGGCTCCTGATTTTGCCCTGTGGCTTGAAAAGATGGGGATTATGGACAAAGACGGACTGACGTCGATAGCGGGAGATGCGACCTTGTTTTTTTAAGGAGGTAAGGGGAGATGGCGGATATGAATGAGAAGCTTAAGTTGCCGACCTTATGGCAGCCGAAATCAGCCGAAATGCTTCAGCTGCAACAATCCAGCACGCCGGCACGAATTGGGGTATGGAGAGCGGGTACGCGTCCGACCACGAGTCAAATGCTGAAATTTCGTTGTGATCACGCCGCTGCCGTAGATGCGGTTTACAGTACAGTTAGTGAAGAAATCTTGCAAGAACATGGGCTATTTACGGTAGAGACGCAGTTTGAGCATAAAGAAGAGTATTTGAAGCGGCCAGATAAAGGTAGAAAATTGACGGATAAGGCAGTTGAATTGCTCAAGCTGAACTGTATCGTAAATCCTCAAGTTCAAATTGTCGTGTCCGACGGCTTAAGCGGAACTGCCATTAATACGAATCTGACGGATTGCTATCTATCCCTTCTCGATTCACTGGCCGTGTATAACATGTCGATCGGAACCCCCTTTTTCGTAAAAGGAGGCAGAGTCGCTTGTATGGATCAAATCGGGGAAGTTTTGAAAGCAGAGGTTTTGGTGCTGTTTATTGGAGAAAGGCCAGGACTTGTTTCTTCTAGTTCCATGAGTGCCTATATGTGCTATCGGCCGAGGTTAGGTACAGTGGAAAGCGATCGAACCGTCATCTCCAACATTCATCCTCAAGGTACGCCTCCCGCGGAAGCAGGTGCTTATATTGGTGAATTGCTGCATACGATGTATGCGAATAAGGCAAGCGGAGTGAAATTGGATAGCAGACGCACTTAAATCATTCAAACATTCTAACAAACAGAAGGAGAATTATGATGCAGAATCAACTTCGATTTCGTGAAAATCAAACATTTACAATTGCGCAATTTACAGATATTCATTGGAAAAATGGTGAAGAGGAGGATCTGCAGTCGAGGAGGCTAATGGAAGAAGTGCTCGATGCTGAACGTCCTGATCTTGTTGTGCTCACTGGCGATGTCATCTACACAGGTCCAGTATCAGCTGGGACGTTAAAATGTCAGGATCCTGCGCAAGCATTCAGGGACGCTGTTCATGCCGTGGAATCCCGTGGTATTCCATGGGCTGTCGTCTTCGGTAATCATGATACGGAGGAAGATATCACAAGGGAAGAATTAATGCGTGTCGTGCTGGAACATCCACATAGCGTTGCGCAATCTGGACCTGCCGAGATTCAAGGCGTAGGCAATTATTCGGTACAAGTAACGAACAGCGATGGGCAGATGGGAGCTGTGTTGTACTTTTTGGATTCCGGGAGCAAGTCGACGCTGGAAAATGTAGATGGTTACGATTGGATTAAGCAAGATCAGATCGAATGGTATGTGAATGAATCTAAAAATTTGATTCCACAAAATAGTGTTGATGACGTTCCGGCGCTTGCCTTCTTCCACATTCCACTTCCTGAGTACATGGAGGTCTGGGAAAAAGGGAACTGCTATGGCAATAAATTTGAGGATGTATGCTGCGCTAAAATAAATTCGGGATTGTTTGCCGCCATGCTGGAAAGAGGCGATGTTGTCGGTACCTTCGTTGGACACGATCATATCAACGATTACTGTGGAAATTTGCATGGTATTGGGCTTTGCTATGGTCGAGCTTCGGGTTACAACACGTATGGCAAAGAGGGGTTTGAAAGAGGTGCTAGACTCATTCGCTTGACGCAAGGAAAGCGTGAATTCGAAACTTGGCTGCGATTAGCCGACGGGTCTGTGATCGAGCAGTTGCCTCAGCAACGCTAACGAAAAAAGCGCGTATCAAAGACTTTCGGGTCTTGATCGCGCTTTTTTTATTAGTACCCACAATGTTAGTTGTCGCCCCTCTAAGTTTGGAAAAATAAGTTCATTTCCCATCCATTTTGTGTTACTATTTTAACGAATCGTGTTACTGCACACGTGAACATTGAAGGATGTGATGGATTTGAAGCATCGTTTATCTTTGATTTTGATTGTATTGATAGTCGTAACTACTATAACAGCATGTCAGGCAGAGAAGCCGCAGCCAGTTGCTGAATCGTCTAAAAAAGAGATCATTCTAGCCATTGGCGGTGAACCAGAAGCGGGCTTTGATCCGACAACGGGCTGGGGGCGTTACGGTTCACCCTTATTTCAAAGCACACTGCTCAAACGAGATAAAGATTTGAATATTGTTAATGATTTGGCTACAGGATATGAGGTCAGTCAAGATGGAACGACTTGGACCGTTAAAATACGCAAAGACGCCAAGTTCAGCGATGGAAAACTAGTAACTGCGGCAGACGTGCAATATACCTATCAAGCTGCTTCAGCGAGCGGCTCGTCGATCGATCTGAGCAATTTGAAAAGTGTGGAAATCTCAGATGACACGACGATCAAGTTTACACTGAAGGAACCGCAATCAACGTTTGCGCAGATGCTGGTGTCAACTGGCATTGTTCCCAAGCATGCTCATGGCAAGGATTATGCACTGAAACCGATTGGCTCAGGACCGTTCAAATTAGTTCAATGGGACAAAGGGCAGCAATTGATCGTTGAGGCGAATCAGGATTACTACGGAAGTAAGCCATTTTTTCAAAAAATCACGTTCCTTTTCCTAGGTGAGGATGCTGCATTTGCGGCGGCTAAGGCGGGAACGGTTGACATGGCTGCGATTCCTGCCGCATTTAGCAAGCAGGCTGTGAACGGGATGGAATTGACGGCCGCTAGGACAGTCGATAATCGTGGCATTATGTTTCCTTACGTGAAATCAGGAGAGAAAACGAAGGAAGGATATCCGATCGGTAACGATGTAACAGCCGATGCAGCGATTCGTAAGGCAATAAATGTCGCGCTAGATAGAAAGGCATTGGTGCAAGGTGTTCTAGAAGGTCATGGTACACCTGCTTATACCTTGAATGACGGTCTTCCTTGGTTTAACTCAGAGGCCGTTATTGCGGATGCGGACTTGAATGCAGCGAAGAAACTGCTTGCAGATAACGGATGGAAAGATACAGATAACGATGGCAGTGTTGAAAAAGGGGCTTTAAAAGCAGAGTTTAATCTCCTCTACCCATCTAGTGATGTTACACGTCAATCGCTTGCCATTGCGGCTGCGGATATGTTGAAGCCTTTAGGGATGAAGGTGAAAGCTGAGGGGAAAAGCTGGGACGAGATTGAGAAGCAAATGCATGCTACTCCTGTGCTTTTTGGCTGGGGAAGTCATGATCCGCTTGAAATGTACAATGTATACAGCAATCAATTTGGTGGAGTGGAATACTACAATCCTGGATACTACAACAATCCGAAGGTTGAAAGCTATATGACGCAAGCCTTACGGGCGACAAACGAAAAGGATGCTTGGGCATTTTGGAAAAAGGCACAATGGGATGGAGAAACAGGGCTAAGCGCGAAGGGGGATGCCCCATGGGCGTGGTTGGTCAATCTAGATCACCTCTATTTGGTGAAATCTGGTCTGGATATCGGTAAGCAAAAGATTCATCCGCATGGTCATGGTTGGCCAGTCACCGATAACATTGAGGAATGGCGATGGAAATCATAAAACGGGAATCCACTTTCCTAGGAAGCCTGCGCGGGATTCTTCTCCCTTTTATCCTTCGCAAAGGACTAGGGTTAGCTCTGCTGCTGCTGGCCGTGAGCGCTATTTCATTTATGCTCGTTCATTTCTCTCCGATTGATCCCATTCAGGCTTATGTCGGTGCAGATATGATGAGAGTTAGTGCGGAACAGCGTGAGGCTATCGTGCAATATTGGGGGTTAAATGACCCGCCACTGTTACGGTACTGGCATTGGTTGAGCGCGCTGGCGAGCGGCGATTTAGGAACATCCATGATATACCGCCGACCTGTGTTAGAGGTGATCGGTGAGCGTTTCGCTGCCTCTCTGACTCTTATGGGAGCCGCCTGGCTGTTGTCCGGTCTGATCGGATTCGTTGCTGGCGTGTTGGCTGCGATGAATCGGAATCGATGGGTCGATAAATTAGTCCGTTGGTATTGCTATACTCTCTCCTCCACACCGACGTTTTGGGTTGGTTTGCTTTTCATGCTTGTTTTTGCAGTGTGGATGGGCATTCTGCCAGTTGGGCTTGCCGTTCCTGCGGGCATTACATCAGATCAAGTTCAATGGATAGATCGTATTCGGCATATGGTGCTGCCTGTGCTAACGCTGAGTGTGACGGGGATCGCAGCGATCGCTCTGCATACGAGAGAAAAGCTGATCGATGTGACGAATAGGGACTACTGGTTGTTTGCAAGAGCTCGCGGCGAGGGAGGGTTCATCCTTTTTTGGCGACATGGGCTGCGGAATGTGGCTTTGCCAGCGATTACACTGCAATTCGCGTCATTCAGCGAGCTGTTCGGCGGAGCGGTATTGGCGGAACAAGTATTTTCATATCCAGGATTGGGGCAGGCGGCTGTAGAAGCGGGACTTCGCGGTGACGTTCCCTTGTTAATGGGCGTTGTGTTGTTTAGTGCTGTATTTGTGTATTCAGGGAATGCGATGGCTGATCTCAGTTATCGTCTTATCGATCCGAGAATGAAAGAGGGCAGGCGGTCATGAAGCAACTTTTGCGCGTCAGAGTGACGCTTCCCAAGCTTCATTATCGACAGCGATTATGGATGTCATCTATGGTCGCTTTATTTCTATTACTAACTATTATCGTGATGTCCATTGGGCTGGACACCTCGGGGTTAGCCACGAACTTGGCCCAGCGTAATTTGGGACCTTCCGCTCAGCATCTCTTCGGGACAGACTGGCTAGGCAGAGATATGTTGACCCGTACGATAAAAGGACTCATTCTCAGCCTTCAAGTCGGGCTAACCGCGGGGGTTTCCAGTGTCGTGATCGCCAGTATAATGGGACTTACAGCTGCCGTCTCAGGTACTGTAGTGAATCGTTTCATTAGCTGGCTGACGGATTTATTTCTAAGTGTGCCTCATTTGGTGACACTGCTTTTAATTGCCTTTGTGCTGGGCGGAGGGGCCAAAGGGATTATCATTGGCGTCGCGCTGACACATTGGCCAAGCTTATCGAGGGTTATTCGCGCAGAGGTTATGCAAATTCAAACGGCACCGTATGTCGTGATCTCCCGCAATTTCGGTAAATCCAGTTGGTGGATCGCGACTAGGCACATCATTCCTCATCTGATTCCACAACTAGTGGTGGGACTTATTCTCATCGTGCCGCATGCAATCTTGCATGAAGCCTCGATTACTTTCATCGGCATGGGGCTATCGCCACATGAGCCTGCGATTGGTATCATTTTATCCGAATCGATGCGGTATTTGTCTTCAGGGCTGTGGTGGTTAGCATTGTTTCCTGGCTTTTGCTTGTTATTATTGGTACGGACCTTTGCGCTATTAGGCGAAAACTTAAAACAATGGGTTGATCCACGAGATGCTCATGATAAATAAGGATGGGGAGGGGCTCGCTTATGCTGGAAATTAGCAAGCTTTCTATCCGGTTTAATCGATATGACCGCCGCATGCGACAGGTGCAGACAGATACGATTCATAACCTTCATCTGTCTATCGCGGAAGAAGAGATTGTAGCGGTTGTAGGCTCCAGCGGTTCAGGCAAAAGTCTGCTCGCGCATGCCATTCTAGGCATTCTCCCAAGTAACGCGGAGGTCAGCGGTCGCATCGACTTTAAAGGGGAAGCATTAACCCCTGCGAGGCAGAAACGGATACGTGGCAAAGAAATCGCGCTTATCCCGCAATCTGTGCAGTATTTGGACCCATTGATGCGGGTCGGCGAGCAAGTGCAGCAGTCTGTTCGTCAGGGTGATCCGGTGGAGCTTCAGCGGAAAGCTTTTAAGAAGTATAACCTTGCTGATTATGTGGCAAAATGGTTCCCATTTCAGTTATCCGGCGGCATGGCCCGTAAAATTCTTGTCTCAACCGCAACGGTTAGCGGTGCTAGGTTGTTAATCGCGGATGAGCCAACGCCTGGCTTGGATAGCGAAGCCATGACCGAAACGTTGACGCGCTTCCGAGAGCTGGCGGAGGGAGGCTGCGCGGTGATGCTGATCACGCATGATATCGAGGCAGCTTTAACGGTCGCAGACAGAATTGCTGTCCTCTACGCGGGAACCGTTGTGGAAATTGCGCAGCGCAGCGACTTTACGGATGACGGGGAGAGGCTGAGACACCCCTACACGAAGGCGTTGTGGAGGGCGCTTCCAGGTCAACAATTCACGGCGATTCAAGGCACGCAGCCTTTGCCGGATGCGTTGCCCAAGGGCTGCGTGTTTGCTCCACGTTGTTCGTTGGCGACAGCGGAATGTGAAGAGATGCCGCCGGAGCCGCGCAAACTGAGAAACGGCGAAGTGAGGTGCTGGCATGCCACTTGAGGGGAAGTCGCTAGGATTTCGATATCCTAAAGGAGAATGGATTTTTCAACATATAAATATTGGCCTTGAAGCCGGAGAGGTCGTCGGACTTGTTGGACCTAGCGGTTGCGGCAAATCTACGCTAGGAAAATTGCTCGCAGGTCATTTAAAACCGCTTGAGGGAGAAGTGATTCAAGATGGTCGTTCGCAAGCCGTCTCGGGTGAGCGCAATCCGGTACAGTTAGTGCTTCAACACCCTGAACAAGCGGTGAACCCGAAATGGAAGCTGCGGCGTACGCTTGCGGAGGCTGGGAGCATAGACAGCAAGCTGCTAACGGAGCTCGCCATTGAGGATGAGTGGTTAAACCGTTATCCGAGCGAACTCTCGGGGGGAGAATTGCAGAGAATCTGCCTAGCTAGGGCGCTGGGAGCTGGCACGCGTTATTTGATTGCAGATGAAATGACCACCATGCTCGACGCCATTACGCAAGCACAGATTTGGCAGACGGTGCTGAAATGGGTGGAACGCCATCACGCCGGTATACTGGTCATCAGTCATGAGCATCAGCTGGTGAACAGAGTATGCAGCAGGGTAGTGGAGTGGCGGAAGTAAGGACGCCATTCTCCTTTGCATAGGGTGGGGGGCTATGATATGATGCAATCATGAAGGAGTGATTGTGATGACAGAAGAGAGCAGCGCACACGACACGTGTGCAACTTCAAGTGAACGCAAGAGCCACCATTCCGACAAAGCCAAGAGCAACCTGATCACTCGTCTTAACCGCATCGAGGGACAGATACGAGGGGTTAAAGGGCTCATTGAAAAGGATACGTATTGTGACGATGTGCTGAATCAGATATCATCCATCCAGTCTGCGCTGAATGGGGTGAGCAAGCAATTGCTTGAGCATCATATGAAGAGCTGCGTCATCGATCGCATTCAAGAAGGCGATGAAGAAGTGATTACAGAATTATTAACAACGATAAATAAGCTTATGAAATGACGAATCTGGAGGGCGATAAGAGCTCCGGATTCTTGTTCGTTTTAAATAGGTCATGCGTGTGGAGTCTTGAAGTATCCCTTGACTTTATATAGGGTAGGGGGGTATACTAAAAACGAGAAGCCGAGGTTGTTGAACACAGTCAAGATGGGAATACTGAAGCTATCGAATTACTTAGGATCATTTAAAATTAATCATATAAAGGAGAATGAACGATGCAAAATGTAACGCTAAAAGTAGCAGGCATGTCATGTAATCACTGTGTGAATTCCGTTGAAGGAGCTTTGAAAACGTTAGGTGCGGCAGGGAAGGTTGATTTAGCGAGTGGCACGGTGACTGTAGAATTTGATGAAAGCAAACTAACGATTGAAGCGATTAAAGATGCGATTGAAGAGCAAGGGTACGACGTGTAAGAAATGAGGTGTAGCTGATGGATATTGCGAATGTGAATGAGGTAACTGAAACAAAGCAAACATCCCTGCAGATAACCGGAATGACATGCGCCGCTTGTGCTAATCGAATTGAAAAGGGCTTAAACAAGCTTGAAGGTATCACAGAAGCCAATGTCAACTTCGCGATGGAACGGGCAACGGTAACGTATGATCCCCGCCATATTGATGTGGCGAAGATGGAAGAGCGTATTCAGAAGCTGGGCTATGATACGGTGAAGGAAGCTCTCCTTCTACAGGAGGAAGGTGACTCCGCGGAACTTCGCCAACAAGAGGCTACACATCAAAAACGTAAACTGCTGGTATCTGCCCTGTTATCACTGCCTTTGTTATGGGCGATGGTTGGCCACTTTTCGTTTACATCTTGGATATGGAGCCCTGAATTGTTCATGAATCCGTGGTTTCAATTCATATTGGCCACGCCGGTACAATTTTATATGGGAAAACAGTTCTATGAAGGTGCTTATAAAGCGCTGCGAAATGGCTCGGCGAACATGGATGTATTGGTTGCACTGGGGACCTCGGCGGCTTACTTCTATAGTGTGTACTTGATGATCGATTGGTCGCTGGATGGCGCCAACATGCATCATGCACCGTCTATGTATTATGAAACAAGTGCGGTACTTATTACCCTCGTTATTATGGGGAAATGGCTGGAAACTCTCGCTAAGGGTCGGACATCGGAAGCGATTAAGTCGTTGATGGGGCTGCAGGCGAAGACGGCTTTCGTTATCCGGGAAGGCATCGAGGTAAGTATACCTGTTGATGAAGTAATCGTAGGAGATCTTGTGCTGGTCCGCCCGGGAGATAAAGTGCCCGTTGATGGGGAAGTGCTCGAAGGATTATCCGCGGTGGATGAATCGATGCTAACGGGAGAGAGCCTTCCTGTAGAGAAGAAGCCCGGTGATACTGTCATAGGTGCAACCATCAACAAAAACGGCATGCTTCGCATTCAAGCGAAGAAGGTTGGGAAAGAAACCGCGTTGGCCCAAATTATTAAAGTAGTCGAAGACGCGCAGGGCTCTAAAGCACCGATCCAACGGGTGGCCGACGTCATTTCAGGAATTTTCGTTCCCATCGTCGTGGGCATCGCGCTAATCGCGTTCCTTGTCTGGTACTTCTTTGTGACACCAGGCGATTTTGCTGGGGCGTTGGAGAAAGCTATCGCGATTTTGGTCATTGCCTGCCCTTGTGCGTTGGGTCTAGCGACACCAACTTCAATTATGGCAGGATCAGGGCGTGCAGCCGAGCTGGGGATTTTGTTCAAAGGCGGCGAGCACTTGGAGCAAACCCATCATATTGATGTGATCCTTTTAGATAAGACAGGTACGGTGACTAAAGGGAAGCCCGAGCTTACGGATGTCTATGCAGCAGGAGACGAAGTGGAATTCCTGAGACTTGTAGGCGCCGCGGAGAAAAGTTCGGAGCATCCGCTTGCGGAAGCGATCGTTGCAGGTATTATAGCGAGAAACATTGTATTGCCAGAAATAGAAGCGTTTGAAGCGATCCCGGGCTATGGCATTCGAGCTGTCGTAGAAGGGAAAGAGATAGTCATCGGTACGCGTCGTCTCATGGAGAGATTCGAAGTCGATGCGCATGACGCTTATGATACGATGTCGAAGCTGGAGGAGTCCGGTAAAACAGCTATGCTTGTCGCCATCGATAAAGGGTACGGGGGTATCGTAGCAGTTGCGGACACGATTAAAGAATCCTCACAAGCCGCGGTTAGCCGACTGAAGGATATGGGCATACAGGTCATGATGATCACGGGCGATAACGAACGGACAGCAAAGGCGATCGCTGCTCAAGCGGGGATCGACCATGTGCGTGCCGAGGTTTTGCCAGAAGGCAAAGCAGACGAAGTAAAGAAGCTGCAAGCACAAGGTAAAAAAGTAGCGATGGTTGGCGATGGCATTAACGATGCCCCAGCGCTTGCGATGGCCGATATCGGGATGGCGATTGGCACGGGGACGGACGTGGCGATGGAAGCCGCTGATGTGACGTTGATGCGGGGGGACCTATCGAGTATTCCGGATGCGATCTACATGAGCCGTAAAACGATGAGCAACATCAGACAAAACTTGGTCTGGGCACTCGGATATAACACGCTAGGAATCCCGATTGCTGCCATTGGCTTATTAGCCCCTTGGGTAGCAGGCGCGGCCATGGCGCTAAGCTCGGTCTCCGTCGTTCTTAATGCACTTCGTCTGCAACGTGTGAAAATGAAGCGCTGAATTTATATAGGAAGCCCTTGATACCTCCGAGAAGAGGATCGAGGGCTTTTTCCTATTCATTATGACTTGGGGTTTGCCGCAGCTTCTGGTCTTGGAAGACGATGTAACTCGCCAAGCTGGGAGGCCAGATACGCAGGTGTGTAAGGTAAATCGTTGCGAAGCCAGCAGACAATTGTACCGATGATGGCGGAGGAGCCGTACCAGATCGCGATGTCTTTTTGTATACCCTTCGTTGAGGAAGAACCGAGCTGCTCCATTCGAGTAGTGATGTAGTCGGAGATCAGCTGCATGAGTCGTTCTGTAAATACAGGTATCCGCTTAGAAGCGAGCAGAACCTTGTAAAAATCTGAATTCGCTGCGATATGCTCAAGGACATGAAGCAGGACCTGCTTTTTATCACTTGGAAGTTCGGAAGCTTTATGTAAAATGGCATGGATTTCGTTAATCATGTCCTCGGCCAATTTATCGAGCATATCCGGGATATCTTGATAATGAAGATAAAAGGTAACCCGATTAATCGTCGCTCGCTCTGCAATGCGATTCACCGTTATTTTCTCTAACTCAAGCTCCTGAAGTAACTCGATAAAGGCATCTCGAATCAATTGACGTGTCCGGAGTACACGCGGGTCTACACGTTGTGGTTTTGTTGACATGAGCGATCCTTCCTTCCCCCTTATAGGATATACGACAATTTCTGCAATCTGTGTAGATAATGTAATAGATAAACGACGAATCTACTGGAAGTGTAAACTAATAAACATTTATAAAAAAGCTGTTGCTTGTGAACTTTAGGAGAGATGACTATAATACTATTTACATCAAGTTTATTATACAACACATTGTCAATTAGTTAGAAGTCGAATTTGAAAGGAATATGTGAGATGAGTAAACCTACTGCTTTTGATCCTAGTTCTATTAAGAAAGGTCCACTTCTGTTTGTTATGATTCTTGGGGCGTTCATTGCCGTTCTGAATCAGACGATTATGAGTGTTGCCTTGCCGCCGCTTATGACCGAATTCAGCATTGCCGCTTCAACTGCCCAGTGGCTGACTACTGGTTACATGTTGGTTAACGGCGTTTTAATTCCGATAACAGCGTTCCTGATGCAACGCTTTACGACGCGTGAGCTTTTCCAAGCTTCGATGATTATTTTCCTCATCGGTACCGTTGTATCGGCCGTAGCACCTGGCTTTGAGGTATTGCTCACGGGTCGCTTGATTCAAGCAGCTGGGGCTGGTATTATCATGCCGCTTCTTATGAATGTTATTTTGACGATCTTCCCGCCAGATAAGCGCGGTGCAGCGATGGGGATGGTTGGTCTGTCTATCATTTTCGCGCCTGCTGTCGGTCCTGCAATTGCTGGTTATATCTTAGAGCATTATTCATGGCGTGTACTTTTCTATGGCATTATCCCATTTGTTGTTATCGTGATCGGTGTCGCATTTATGTATTTGAAAAATGTATCTGAACGTCAGTATCCTAAAATTGATACATGGGGAGCTATTCTTTCAACGATCGGATTCGGTTTCCTTCTTTACGGCTTCAGTAGTGCTGGCGGCAAAGGCTGGTCAAGCGCAGAAGTTATCGTATCGATTATCGTCGGTGTAGTTGCACTAATCCTATTCACATGGCGCCAACTGGTTATCAAAGATCCACTCTTAGATCTTAGAGCTTTCAAGCACAACATGTTTACATTAACGACGTTAATTAACATTGCAGTTACGATGGTCATGTATGCGGATATGATGCTGCTTCCGTTGTATTTGCAAAATGCTCGCGGCTATACCGCGTTAGAGTCTGGTATTCTAATGCTTCCTGGGGCGCTGCTCATGGGTGTCATGATGCCAGTGGCCGGTAAGTTGTTTGATAAGTTCGGAGCAAAATGGTTGTCCATTATCGGTATGATCATTACGATCGTAACCACACTTGGATTCATTAATTTAACGGATTCTACAAGTTATACGTATTTAGTTCTCATGTCCACAGGACGACGCTTAGGGATGGCGCTATTCTTAATGCCAATCACTACGGCGGGCCTCAACCAATTGCCAGCAAGACTGAATGCGCATGGTACAGCGATTTCCAATACCATCAAGCAAGTGGCGGGCGGCGTTGGTACGGCTCTGCTGGTCACAGTTATGACGACAAGAACCAAATCGCATGTTATCGAGTTAATGACTGCAGGTAAAACAGCAACTGCTACGAAGGAAATGATTAAAGAGGCATCGATTCAGGGTATTAACGATTCTTACCTCGTTATTATTGGAATTGCAGTTGTTGGCTTGGTGCTTTCCTTCTTTATTAAACGTGTAGGTCAAGCAGAGGAAGAAGTAACAGAAGTTGTTACCAACCGCAAGTCTGTAAGTGCAACTTAAGAATGCAAACAATATGAGTACAGTATGCTCCTTAATTTGGAGTGTGCTGTACTTTTCTTTTTGGTCTAGAGGGTTGCCGACGATTTGTGTATAATGAGACAAGTTGACGAGCGGACGTGACTTTTCAGAGACTTGAAAGGTAATAAAGCAGTAAGGAGTGGGGTTAAGGTGTTGTTTCAAAAGTTTAAAATGGCGTGGTTCTCGAACGTCCGTAAGGATGTTCTAGCGGGGATAACAGTGGCATTGGCACTCATTCCTGAGGCAATCGCCTTTTCCATCTTAGCGGGCGTAGATCCGATGGTGGGGTTATATGCGTCATTTTGTATCGCGGTGACAATATCTATCGTAGGTGGGCGCAGAGGGATGATTTCGGCCGCTACTGGGGCTATGGCTTCCTTGATGGGGCCGATCGTTGCGAAATACGGGATCGAATATTTATTCGCCGCGACGATCCTGACAGGCGTTCTCCAGTATGTGATGGGGGCTTTGAAGTTCGGCAGGTTCATTACCTTTATCCCGCATTCGGTGATGACGGGATTCGTGAATGCTCTGGCGATTATCATTTTTATGGCGCAGTTCCCAAGCTTTAAGGGAGCGAATTGGCAGATGCTGCTGATGATTGCGGGAACGCTCGTTATCATCTATGTGCTACCGAGGTTTACGCAGGCGGTACCTTCACCGCTGGTAGCTATTATTGTGATGACGGTCCTCTCCATGAGCTTGCATCTGGATCTTCGGACGGTAGGGGATATGGGCAAAATCACGCAAGAGCTGCCTTTTTTCCATATTCCACAAATGGATTGGTCATTCGAACTGATTTGGCGCATGCTGCCGTTCTCCTTAGCACTTGCGGTTGTCGGTATGACGGAATCACTGATGACAGCCACGATCGTCGATGAGATGACAGAGACCAAAAGCGATAAAAATAAAGAGGTAAAAGGCCAAGGGATCGCGAATGTGGTCTCAGGGTTATTCGGCGGAATGGCAGGCTGTGCCATGATCGGACAAACCGTCATCAATGTGAAATCCGGAGGGAGAGCTCGGTTGTCGACGTTCGTTTCCGGTGTGTTTTTGCTCTTCCTTATTCTTGTTCTCGGCGATGTTGTAAAGCAAATTCCCATGGGCGCGCTGGTTGGCGTAATGTTCATGGTGTCGATCGGGACCTTCGATTGGAACTCGATACGAACGTTGGCTAGAATTCCACGGAGCGATGCGTTAGTGATGATCGTGACCGTTGCCATCGTATTGGCTACATCTGATTTGGCGATAGGTGTGGTAGCTGGTGTTGCGTTAAGCACATTGGTGTATGGCTGGCGATCAGCTAGAATCAAGGCGCATGCAACGATAGAGAAGAATGGGACGAAAGTGTATCGGATAACGGGACAGCTGTTTTTTGGGACGATGGCGCATTTCGTAGAGCTTTTTGATTATAAAAATGACCCAGACAACATCGCAATCGATTTCAGCGCTTCCCACGTATGGGATCATTCGGCCGTTACGGCGATTGCCAAAACCATGCAAAAATACGAACAAATCAACAAATCCGTCACGATCATTGGCTTGAACGCGGAAAGCAAGCATCTGATGGATCGCGTCGGTCCTCTGCAGAGCTAAGCCTTTCCATGAGGGGTGAGATGTACGATGAAATTTCGTAAGGCATTCGAGCATGCCGCTACATTCATGCATGTTGCACTTATTGGTTCATTTCTAAAATGGATTTTCTACGGGAGCCTCGTAGGCATCATAACGGGGTCAGCTTCCGCACTGTTTCTAGCCAGCTTAGATATTGTTACGGAGAAGCGAATGAGCCATCCGTGGTTGTTGTTTCTTTTACCCTTAGGCGGGGCGCTGATGGCTTATGTCTATCTGAAAATCGGTAAAAACGCGGGCAGGGGCAATAACCTGATCCTCGAACAGCTGCATGAAGGCAAGGAGACGATTCCGTTACGTATGGCGCCGCTGGTGCTCATCGGTACTTTAGTCACGCATCTATTTGGGGGATCAGCGGGCCGCGAAGGAACGGCTGTTCAAATGGGGGGAAGCTTTGCCGAATGGATTGGACGATTATTTAAGGTAGACGAAAATGATCGAAAAATCCTGCTCATGTGCGGCATCAGCAGCGGGTTTGGCTCAGTGTTTGGCACGCCGCTTGCCGGTACCATCTTCGGCTTGGAAGTGGCTGCGATGGGGATGATGCGGTATCAAGCGCTTATTCCTTGCTTTATCGCTAGTTTCGTAGCAAATCTGGTCACCACTGCGTGGGGGATTCAGCATATTCACTATGCCATGGGGGCTGTGCCTGGGTTATCCACAGGGGTCGTGCTTAAGGTGGTGTTGGCCTCCATCCTATTTGGTCTAGCCAGCATCCTGTTTAGCGAGCTGACCCATGGGATGAAAAAGCTATACACGCGGCTTATCACCAATCCTGTGTGGAGAGCCTTCGTCGGCGGTCTCGTTATCATTGCATTGGTCGCGGTGTTCAGAACGAGGGATTACCTTGGGCTAGGCATACCGCTATTACAGCAATCGTTTGAAGGGCCAGTGGCCCATTTGGCTTTCTTATGGAAAACCATCTTTACCGCGTTAACTCTCGGAGCTGGTTTTCTCGGCGGGGAAGTGACCCCTTTGTTCGTTGTTGGCGCCACAATGGGCAATTCGCTTGCCGATCTGTTGGGGTTATCCGCGCCATTCTTGGCTGCGCTTGGGCTTATCGCGGTATTCAGCGGGGCTACGAATACGCCTCTTGCTTGCTTCATCATGGGCATCGAGCTGTTCGGCTCGGAAGGTATCATCTATATGTTCATGGCCTGTATATTGAGTTATCTGTTCTCCGGGCATTCAGGGATTTACACGTTACAGCGAATTGGCTTGTCTAAGTCGAACAAGTGACTTTATCGCGCTTTATGGTGATGCTATAATGGGGGTATTAAACGGGGCATTGACGAGTGCTGCTGATCAATAGGAGTGTGTTGTGTGAGTACTGCCAATCGCGGAGTGAACATTGGTCCTCCACGTTTTAAAATTGCCGTTCATGCTATTGTCTGGTTAGCCAATAGTGGTTGCCTTCTTTCTAGTGCGAATATCGCGAGTATGGTGGATTCACACGCTACCTTCATGCGCAGAGTGATGCAGTCACTCGCTGATGCAGGGATTGTTGAATCCAAAGGCGGGCGTGAAGGCGGATATAAGCTGCGAAAGCGGGCCGAAGACATTACGCTCGGCGACGTATACTCGTCAGTTAGTATTTGTTGTGTTGAGACTGAGGGAGACTCTGAATGCGGTGAAGCAGGCGTACAGCTGGACGCAGAGCTGGAGAAAATATTAGTGGAAGCCGAACAGCGAACCATTGATTACCTTGGGCAGTTTACCATTGCTCAGGTGATGGATCGTGTGGAGTTCTTTAAGAAACCGTGCAGTGAATAAAAGCGTATAGCAAAAAAAAGACCCTTCCATCATTGGATTGGGTCTATATGAAGTTGGGTTAGATTACAAATTTGTAGCCTACGCCCCATACGGTTTTTATGTATTTGGGTTCTTTGGGATTGACTTCAATTTTTCGGCGCAAATTGGTGATGTGAACATCAATCGCACGTTCATTTATGTAGGAATCGAATCCGCGTAAAGCATTGATCAGGTCTTCGCGACGGTATACCCGTTCAGGGTGCTCAACTAGCAATCGAATGAGTTCGAACTCAGAGAAGGTCATTTCGATCGATTCACCTCGTACGTGCAAGGTGCGTTTTTCTAAATTAATTTGGAGCTCCATAGCGGGAACGGTAATCCGTTGGCGAATCGGGGTAGATTGAACAGGCTGCTGCTCGGCGGGTAGTTCCTTCTTGAAGCGACGTAATAAGACTTGGATGCGGGCCTTCATTTCATGCATACTGAATGGTTTGCATAAATAATCATCGGCACCAACGGTAAAAGCTTCGATTTTTTCACTGACTTTGGAATTTGAAGAGATGATAATAATCGGAACGGATGTCAGTCCTCGCAGGGAGTTACATAGCTCTGTACCTTCGAAGTCTGGAAGAATTAAATCTAGTAAAATCAGATCTGGCTGGAATTCGTGCAGGGCTGCTAGGCCCTCCTGTCCATTGTGGCACCTGAGAACTAAGAAGTCTTCCTCTTTAAGATACATGCAGATCATCTCACCGATAATATCATCGTCCTCAATTAATAGAACTCTGTCCATTAGAAGTCCCCCCTAACGCATAGTTTCTAATTGAAATTCGTAAAAAGTGAAGAGGTGAGTGATGTTGCTAATATTTAGCTAATAATTCTATTATACGCTGTCGAATTTTAAGAGTAAACCGTTTTCAATTAAGAAAACATAAAAATTATTAGTAAATTATTAGCAAAATATAGTTAATAAATTCATAGAGGATAAGCAATTAACCTAATAAGTGGAAAGTAAAATGAGCCTATAAGTATGATAGGTTTAAAGAGGTGGTGAGACAATGGGTCTTACAGGCAGGTGCGGAGTACTGTTGGTGAGTATATCCGAGCACACTCAGGAGGTCATTAAGACTATATTGGAGCAGGATGAACAGCTTGAACTGGTAGGAGTTGTAGCCCATAGCAGTGCTGCATTGGCATCTATGTTGCGTGTGAAGCCAGATCTGGTTCTTATTGATATGGACTTACCTGATTTAATGGGACTTACGACACTCCAACTCATCATGGACCATAGTCCTATTCCAGTGATGATGCTGAGTAGACATACATCAGAAGGTTCAATTCAAACGATCCAAGCGATGCGTTTTGGTGCAGTCGATTATTTTCATAAAGAGATGTTAGTTAAAGATTTGGAGGGTGAGGGAGTTACCGACTATTTCCTGGAGCGGTGTAAAGTAGCCGTTCAGAATGGTATCAAAGGCGTGTATCCCGCCGCAGAACATTCAGAAGAACATACCGACAACTCGCAGGTTAGCATTCCAGTAACGAATGGAGCTATGCTGCAGCGACGGATGGATATTGAGTTTCATTTACGCAAAGCGATCGTTAAGCAGGAGTTTAAACTTGTCTATCAGCCTGTTGTTGATATCGATACGAACTGTGTTGTTGGATTGGAGTGTCTGCTTCGTTGGGACAATCCTTATCTAGGCAATGTACCGCCAGCTGAGTTTATTGCGATTGCAGAAGAAAGTGGACTCATTCACAAGGTCGGCGAGTGGGTACTGCGAGAAGCTTGTACTCAAAATCAGAAATGGCAGTTGGCAGGTCTTCCTCCCATGTTCGTAGCCGTTAATTTATCTAGAAAACAGTTCAATGACTGCCATCTGAGCAAGACCGTTGCAGGGATTCTAAAAGAAACCGGCTTGGATCCGAAGTATTTGGAACTCGAAATTACGGAGAGCTTAAGTGTAGATGCTAGACTTGCCGCGGATTCGCTTGGGAAGCTGAAGCAGCTGGGTCTCCGCATTGCTATGGACGATTTTGGTACAGGCTACAGCTCACTAGGCTATCTACGTGATTTTCCAGTAGATAAAATGAAAATTGATAAATCTTTTATTAAAGGGTTACAGCACGGAGAAGTGAATGCGGTTATCGTGAATACCATTCTGACAATGGCCAAGCATCTGGAACTCGTCGTTGTTGCGGAAGGTGTCGAAACGGAAGAAGAGCTGCAAGTGTTACGCGAGTACGGCTGCCGCTTCGTTCAAGGGTATTATTATAGTAAACCAGTAGAAGTTGGATATATTGAAGAAATGTTGTTTCAACTAGCCTAGATAAAATGGTAGAATAATGAAGTGTTTACTAAAACACATCGAATCGAGGTTCTTATACTTGGATGGCCTCGATAGAGATTCTCTCAATAGAGTCAGAAACGGGTTGGTGATTCCTCTGTTACGTGATTTGATTATCAATTTTGCGTTAATAACCGTCTTTGTCGTATTTGTAGAACACTTCTTTCTTCTTATGAAGCTAGATCAGCGGCCAACCTGGATGAATAAAATGTATATAGGTGTGGCGCATGGAGCGCTTGTTGTCCTTCTGATGAATTTCAGTATTCAGATGGCTCCGCAGGTCAGTCTTAACTTTCGCGGTGTCGGGTTGTTGTTAGCTGCCTATATGGGGGGCATGGTCTCTTTATTCATTACCTTTATTTGTTTATGGGTAGGGAGATTCATTGTTGAAGGTACGATTGATGTACCGCTGCTCTTGATTGGTTTCGCAGCCGTTACAGGGACTGGCCTCATATTCGCTAAACTAAGGTCTTATTGGATGAAATGGTTGTGTGGATCGACATTCTTTTTTACTTTTTATTATGCGCTGATTTGGTTTGTATATGGGACGTCGCTGAGCGTCATTTGGAAATATATTAGCTACCAATTAATCTGCGTTTTTGTCATTGCTTGCTTCATGCGGTATATGGTTCGCAGTCGGGAATATAAGCAGCAGATTCGACAAGTGGAGGAAGAGCTGATCGATATGATGCGCTCTCAGCCCGGATTTACGTTTAAGGTCCATAAGCATCGAGATGAATACGTTTACATCGTAATCGAAGGTCAACTGTTGCACATGCTAGGTTTACGTCCCAGTCAATTTGTTGGCAAAAAACTTGAAGAGGTCACTATTTTTAAAGAACCCTTCTTGGCTCGAATCAAGCAATACTACGAGAAAGCATGGCAGGGGGAACGCGTTAACTACGAGTATGAACATAATGGGTTTACGATTCTAGTGAGCCTCCAGCCAATTTATAAATTCGGGTATGTGACAGAGTTAATTGGATCTGCTTGTGATGTTACAGAGCACCGTGCCGCTTTAATTAAAGCAAAGGCCAGGGATGAGCAGTATCGGACTTTGGTCGAGAATTCTGAGGATTTCATTTTCCGGTTTCGTCTGGATGGTACAATAGCTTCGTCCAATAGTAAAATGTATGTTACGTACGACATGGATGCCGAGCAGGTGAAAGGGAAGCTGTTAACGGATTTGGTCCAAATGGACGAGCCTGAGAAGTGGGAGACGAGTTTCGAACAAGCGATTGTGGAGCGGAAAACGCAGCAGTTCGGTATTCACCTCCAGCATCCGGATGGATCGGAGCATGCATATAATGTCACGTTGTCCCCCCTGTTCACAGATGGGGAAACGGAAGTCGATGGTGTAACGGGAACGGTTCACGATATTACGGATTTGAAGAAGCGGGAAGAAGCGGATCAATCCAATAGAGCCAAGAGTCAATTCTTAGCTAGGATGAGTCATGAAATACGCACGCCGCTGAACGGGATCATCGGGTTGTCACTGCTTTTACAACGCACAGAGCTATCGACGATCCAACAGGATTATTTGAGCAAAATAGATGCCTCTTCGAATGTTCTACTCGCTACGATTAACGACATTCTCGATTTCTCGAAGCTAGAAGCAGGCAAAATGTCGCTAGAAACCGTAGATTTTTCTCTAACGTCATCGCTCCAAAAGGTAGCGGATCTAGCGAGTGTTTCGCTCGGAAAAAAACGAATTGAGATTATGCTTGATACGTCAGAGAAACTCCCTGATTTGGTCAATGGCGATCCATTCCGATTAGAACAAGTGCTCATCAATTTGACGAATAATGCGATTAAGTTCACGAAGAGAGGTTATTTGAGGCTGCAGGTCTCTCTGGAGGAAACGTCCGAGGAGGGTTACTTGCTCTCATTTGCCATGGAGGATACGGGCATTGGGATCTCCAAGGAGCAGCTCTCGAAGCTGTTCGTCCCTTTCTCACAAGCAGATACGTCGATGAGTCGGCGATATGGCGGGACAGGATTAGGGCTTGTGATTTGCCAACATTTGGTGCAGTCCATGGGTGGTGTTTTGCAGGTAGACTCGGTTCTCGGTCAAGGCAGCCGATTCTACTTCAGCTTGATGCTAGGCAAGGGAATTGCAATAGAGGAAACGCAGCCAGCTAATTTGCACAAGAATGGTACGACTATTCAGGGTCAACGAATTCGAATTGCGGAGGATCATCCCCTTGTGGCGGGACATATCGCTGAATTGTTGGGAGATCTGCACTTGCAGACAGATATTGTGACGACAGCGACAGATTTAGTTACTGCTTTGGAACGGGATGCTTGGAACGCGGTGCCAGTTGACTATGTGCTTCTGGATATGCAGATGGAGGAGCTCCAATATCAAGATGGCTTAGAGCGAGTTATGGCGCCGATTGACCGCTCACACACGAGGATAATTGCCTATACGACACTCGACGGCAGGGAACAAATGTCGGAGCTGCCACAAGCGCTGCAGGCTGATGCCGTACTTGTGAAGCCAGTGAGCAGAGCTAATCTGAAGCTGGTTATCGAAGGATTAGCGCGGAGGGAGACACGCTCTATGGCAAGGGAGTCTATGTCGATGAATGACCGGGTGGAGAGCGAGGTCGCTGCATCCAAAGGGAGCATACTCGTCGTAGAGGATAATGAAATCAATCAACTTGTCATTTCGGAGCAATTAAAGCAATTAGGCTATCACGCGGTAATGGCGCACAATGGCCTAGAAGCATTAGAAATGGCTGATAAGCAAGCGTGGAAGCTGATTCTCATGGATATTCATATGCCTGAGATGGATGGTTACGAAGCTACACAGAAGTTGAGACAGCGTAAGAGCTTGAACCTTGTGCCGATCGTAGCGCTCACCGCGAATATGCTCATGCAGGATCGTATGCAGCTGCTCAAGCTGGGCATGAATGATCTGCTCATTAAGCCTATCACGGAGCGTCAGCTGACCGACATGCTGGAGAAATGGGTGCAGACGAGCTGGTTACATCAGTATCAAGGTGTTGGTACGGAGCAATTGATGAGGAATATTGATCATAAGCTGCATATCTTCCAGTATATGATGGAGAAATTCAAGCAAGATTACAGCGGCTTCAGTGTGCAGCTCGCACCGTTTATTGTCGGCGGGGAGCTGACCGCAGTGAAAAGGAAGATCCATACGCTGAAAGGGATTGCCGTGAATTTCTATGCGGAAGCGCTAGTGAATGAGGTGCTCGCCATGGAGAAAGAACTGGAGAATGGCCTAGAATCGCAGGAGATCTTCCCTATTTTGAAACGGATACAGCATGAGATCGACGGCATTGTGGGGAAGTGCAGCGAGGTTGAGGCGTTAAGCGAGATCCATTGAGATTGATGTAGCGAGAGTTGCTGGATGCTAAGCAGACTGAGAGGCCTGATGTTGACGTTAAACCGAGAGAGTCGGTTGGCGGACATCAGGCCTCTATGTTTTTGTTGCGATTTGTATCAATGCGGGTGAGATGTTGCTGGTGAGTTAAGTTAGTCGATAGGATAGCCAAACGATATGATACAGATTAACAGCGGCATAAACCATGACGGCAAGGGTTAAACAGGGGTGTACCCAGAGCTTCTGACGGATATAGGGATACATGAACATTAAAACAACGGGGAGAATGAGCTTCACGAGATAGTAAGCGATGACATGCCATTCGTAGAGCTTGCGGATAAACGGATTAGCTTCTTTTATGAAAGCTAGCTGCAGGCCGATATCGGTAAATAGCGCATCAAAAAAGCAGAGAATGAGCAATGATACCAGCAGTTTACTCTGAAATAAGGTTCGCAAAACAAGCATACAGTTCCTCGCTTTCCGTGGTCGATTCGGATGCGTACTGCTTTAGGGCAGGGGATATGTTGAGTTTTTTAGTTTTGATACATAATGTATCATTTTTGGAGAAGTTTGTCCAGTTTGGAGGCGACAGGTGGTCCCTGCGCAGTGTAACTTGCCGCTAATGAAAAATCCCCCTGCGATCCTAGGAGATCGAGGGGGATTTAAGATTCAAGATTCTCGCTTAATAGCCTAGAATACTTTCGTCGTCCAATTCTCACAGTTCCAAGTATCTGTCACGACATCGCGATAGAAATCCGGTTCATGGGAGATGAGCAGGATACTGCCTTTGTACGCTTGAAGCGCACGTTTCAGTTCATCCTTCGCGTCGACATCCAAATGGTTCGTCGGCTCGTCGAGTACGAGCAGGTTTGTTTCACGGTTGATCAGCTTGCACAGGCGGACCTTGGCTTTCTCGCCACCGCTGAGTACGACGATCTTGCTCTCGATATGCTTGGTTGTTAGTCCACAACGAGCAAGCGCCGCGCGTACTTCAAATTGATTCAACGAAGGGAACTCATTCCACACCTCGTCGATACATGTGTTGTTATTGGACTCTTTAATTTCTTGTTGGAAATAACCAACCTGTTGGTTTTCACCCTTCTGCACGGAGCCAGACAACGCAGGGATTTCGCCTAAAATGCTGCGCAGCAACGTCGTTTTACCGATCCCGTTGGCACCGACAAGCGCGATCTTCTGGCCGCGCTCCATGCGGAGGTTCAACGGACGGGATAGCGGTGAGTCATAACCGATGACGAGGTCAGTCGTTTCGAAAATGAGCTTACCAGACGTGCGGCCTTCCTTGAAGTTGAACTGCGGTTTTGGCTTTTCCTTCGCAAGCTCGATAACGTCCATCTTGTCGAGCTTCTTCTGTCTGGACATCGCCATGTTACGCGTGGCAACACTCGCTTTGTTACGTGCGACGAAGTCCTTCAGCTCGGAAATTTCCTGCTGCTGGCGCTTATACGCGGACTCCAGCTGCGATTTTCTCATTTCGTGAACTTCTAGGAAATGATCGTAGTCGCCGACGTAGCGGTTCAACGCTTGATTTTCCATGTGGTAAATCAAGTTGATTACGCTGTTCAGGAACGGAATGTCATGGGAAATGAGGATGAACGCATTCTCATAGTCATTCAGATAGCGCTTCAACCACTCGATATGCTGCTCATCCAAATAGTTCGTCGGCTCATCGAGGAGCAGAATGTCTGGCTTTTCCAAAAGCAGCTTCGCAAGCAATACCTTCGTACGCTGCCCACCGCTCAAATCATTCACGTCTTTATCTAAGCCGATATCTGTCAGACCCAGACCGCGGGCCGTTTCTTCGATTTTGGCATCGATCATGTAAAAATCTTGATTGGTTAATGTATCCTGAATCGTTCCTACATCCTCAAGCAGGCGTTCGAGCTCTTCAGGAGAAACGTCGCCCATGCGACCGTACATATCGTTCATTTCCTGCTCCATATCGAACAGGTATTGGAATGCTCCCTTGAGAACATCGCGCATCGTCATTCCTTTGCTTAGCACCGCGTGCTGATCCAGGTAACCAACGCGCATGCGCTTGGACCATTCGACTTTCCCGTCGTCCGGCTGAAGCTTCCCGGTGATGATGTTCATGAAGGTGGATTTTCCTTCACCATTTGCGCCAATGAGTCCGATGTGCTCGCCTTTCAACAGGCGGAAGGATACATCGTTGAAGATCGCGCGATCTCCAAAGCCGTGACTAAGTCGTTCTACATTTAATATGCTCATGAATGACACCTTTTCTATTGAACTTTTTTTGTTGATATGAATTTGGCTTCTTACATTTTATTATAAACGATAGGAAGCAAACAACTCCCCAAGGTGAATAAAAAAAGGAAATTAAGCTGTACGTGAACGGTGATTGTGTTCGATTGTGTTGAAGTTGTGTTCAATCCTCTCATTTTCGCGGCGGATAGGCTCTTTTATACTGAAGGTAGACGAAATTACTTTTAGAAAAGGGTGAGCCCGATATGCGTACACAACCTAAGACACATTCCAGTAAACAGGCTCAACAGCGGGTCTCTGCCTTCCGATGGAAGGGTCGCTGGGAATCGCCTTTTGCAGGTTATTTATTTATTTCCCCATGGCTGCTTGGTTTTTTACTCTTAACCTTATGGCCGATGATCCGCTCACTCTACTATTCCTTTACGAAGTTTACATTATTGGACGCTCCAGATTGGGTGGGCATGCGCAACTACGAGCGTATCTTTACGGATGATGAAACGTTCAGACAGTCCCTCTATGTCACGTTAATGTTCGTTGTCATCTCGGTGCCGCTAAAGCTGATAAGCGCCTTGTTGGTTGCGATGCTGCTTAACAAAAACATTAAGGGTATCTCTGTCTATCGTACATTGATTTACTTGCCATCTCTGATCGGAAGCAGTATTGCTGTCGCTGTACTATGGAAAAACATTTTCGGAATCGATGGCTTTATCAATAAGTTTCTGAGTATTTTTGGCGTGGAAGGGATCAGTTGGATCAGCAGTCCTGGTACGGCTCTCGGTACTTTAATTATTTTGGTGGCGTGGCAGTTCGGCTCCTCCATGGTCATCTTTCTTGCAGGACTGAAGCAAATTCCAGCGGAGCTATATGAGGCCTCATCGGTCGATGGCGCGTCGAAGCTCAGACAATTTTTCAACATTACGCTGCCAATGCTGTCTCCAGTGTTGCTGTTCAATCTAGTGCTGCAGACGATTGGTTCGTTCCAAATGTTCACGCAGGCCTTCATCATTACAAAAGGCGGACCAATCAACTCTACGTACATGTATGCCCTGTATTTGTATGAAAGAGCCTTCGCTCGCTACGATATGGGTTACGCCTCTGCATTAGCTTGGATTTTGCTTGTTATTATCGGCATCGCGACAGCCCTAATTTTCGCATCTTCCCGTTATTGGGTATTTTACGAGACAGAAGGAGGCCGTAAGAAATGACTACATTGCAACGACGGACATTCGGCTCTCATCTCTTTTTGGCGATATTCAGTATTCTTATGGTCTATCCAATCCTGTGGTGGGTGGGCGCTGCATTCAAATCCAATGACGAGATGAGCTCGCCAACCCTATTTCCGAAAGAGTGGCTGTGGAGCAACTTCACGGAAGGCTGGGTCGCTCTCCCGAAATACACGTTCACGCACTTCTACATCAACACCTTCGAGCTTATCATTGGCGTGCTAATTACATCCGTGCTTTCTTGCAGTATCGTTGCTTTCGGTTTTGCCCGTCTAGACTTTCCGCTTAAAAATTTTTGGTTCTCCATCCTCATGGTCACGTTAATGCTGCCTAGTCAGGTGACGTTGGTGCCGCAGTACATTATGTTTAATACGTTCGGTTGGATTAATACGTACCTGCCGTTCTATGTCCCCCACGCATTAGCGGGAGGCATTGGCGGACCGTTCTTTATTTTCCTGCTGATTCAGTTCATTCGAGGCCTTCCGAAGGACCTAGATGAATCGGCCAAAATAGATGGCTGCAGCTGGTTCGGCATTTATTGGCGCATCGTGCTGCCGCTAACCAAGCCTGCACTTGTCACGGTGGCGATCTACTGCTTCCTGTGGAATTGGGACGATTTCTTCGGTCACCTGTTGTATATCAACTCCGTGGACAAATACACAGTTGGCCTTGCGCTCAAATTGTTTGTAGATAGTCAGTCTGCATTGCCTTGGGGTCAACTGCTGGCGATGTCACTCGTATCGGTTATTCCTTCGTTAATTATCTTCTTTATGGCTCAACGCCATTTCGTAGACGGCATTGCTTCCGGTGCAGTGAAGGGTTAAAATTTGTGAAGTAAGCTAAGAAGCTGCGGTGTTGTGCAGCTTTTTTGCTATATGCATGGCCGTCTGAAGGGAGAGCCTTAATGAACTTATTCAAACGCGTGCGGATTGACCGCTTGTTTTTCGGGAGCTTCGCTTCTTTTATATCGATTCTATTGCTTATCTTTACATGGATTAGTTACAGCATGACGTCCCGCGAGCTGGCGGACACGTCGTCTTACTACCAGCAGGATATCCTTAATGAGCTAAATAAACAGATTGATATTCAGCTGAAATCGATTGAGCAAATGTCACTTGCGGCATCCCGCAATCTGAATACGATCGGCTATGATCCATTGGAAAAGGATTTATTCGAGCGGTTTCGTCGAAGGGACGATATGCTGCGGATGCTGGCTAGTATTACCTACAGCACGACCATGGTGCAGTCCATCTATTTATATATGGACAATCCGACCATGACGGATCCCCAGGCTCCTGTGCAAATTCTCGATATGGCGCATGTACGAGATGAGCCTTGGTATTCGGAGATTGAAAAATCCGACTTCACCTGGATTGGCGAGCGAATGCTCCCGACCAACAAGGGGCAGGAACGATTCATCAGCTTCGTTCGCAAGCTATATAATAATTCCGATAAGTACTATGGGCTATTGATGCTAAATGTGAAAGCGACTGCGATTGAAGGACTAGTTCGTGGAGAAGCCAACGGCAAAGAGAAGAACCGATTGCTGTTAGGTGCCGGCAACAGGATGATCGCGACGATTGGCAAGCCGACATTAAGTGAAGAGGAACTGCAACTGGTCGGCAGTAAGGAGAGCACGTCGAATTACATCCATTTGCCAGACAATCAAGGTGAAGGGGCGCTGCTCGTATGGAGCAAGGTACGCTCGGACTGGATGCTGATTGAAATCACGCCATGGAAAGATATCGTGCACGGTAGTATCCGTTTGGCCTATATATTAGTATCCGTCGGTCTAACAGCCATATGCATCACTGCCTTCTTCACGCTGTTTCTATCCAAACAATTTACGAAGCCGATTCGTCTATTACTTGCGCGAATGGGACGTGTGCCTGCGACAGGGGCGGCAATGGATTTGCCTACCGACTATATGAACGAGTTCGGGAGCTTATTTAACGGCTACCGCCGACAGATGGAGCGAATCGATGAACTGCTGCAATCGCTGCAATCGCAGCATAAGCGTCAGCGGGAAGCGGAAATCTTGGCGCTGCAGGCGATGATTAATCCCCATTTTTTATATAATACGTTGGATCAGTTGAACTGGATTGCGATCGATTCCGGACAAGAGAAAATCAGTACAATCGTCTCGCTCATGGGCAAAATGTTTCGTATCGGCCTCTCCAATGGAGAGACGGTCATTCCGATTCGGGATGAGCTGACGCATGTGGACTGCTACCTGCAAATTCAACAAATTCGCTGGGGAGAACGTCTCCATTACACCATAGATGTAGAAGAAGAGCTGAAGGATTTATATATTCCGCGTTTAACGATACAGCCTTTTGTGGAGAATGCGTTCATTCATGGGTTTCATGGCAGGAGGACTGGCGAAGTTCACATCGCCCTTAGACGTAAGGAAAATGATGTGGAAATTATCATTGCCGATAATGGCGTAGGGCTGCAGTCAGGCTGGGATGTGCCAAAGCCGCGCAAAACCGGAGGCTATGGCGTCAGAAATGTCATGGAGCGGATCGCCGCCTACTTCGGACAGCCTTACGGTGTCACAATGCGAGACAGGCTGGAGGGTGGAACAGAAGTAGTTCTGCTGCTGCCGGTTCTGCGTAATAAATCAGAGGTGGAGGAGACATTTCATGTGGAGAGTACTCATCATTGACGATGATTTTCAAGTGCTGGAAGGGATGAAGAAATCCATTCCATGGGAGCGCCTAGAGGCAGAATGGGCTGGAGAGGCGATGGATGGCCAAGAGGGGCTCCTCAAGGTCAAGGAAACGAGCCCTGATATTATTATTACGGATATTTACATGCCGGTGATGAACGGACTTGAGATGATCGAGCAGCTGAAGCAGGATGGGTTCTCGGGGGAAATCATCATTCTCAGCGGATATTCCGATTTTCAATACGCGCGTCAGGCGCTGCGATTGCAAGTAAGTGATTATTTGTCGAAGCCGGTCACGATGGATGAGCTTGGCGGTGTGCTGGAGCGGGTCATCCGTGAGCTGGAGAACAAGGAACTGGAGAAGCTGGAGCAGGAAGAGACGCGGCGCAGGTTACTAATGTACGAGCCCTTCGTGCAGAAGGAGTGGCTGAAGTCGGTCGTCACAGGCACGTTGGGGCGGTCTATAGGTGAGGAAAGCATGGAGTCGATGGACGAGAAAGTGTGGCTCAGGCAGAAGCACCTGATTATGGGCATCGAACTGATGGGAACGAACCGTGTTTCGAATTTGACGTTAACGGACTGGAGCCTGTTCCGATTTGCCCTAGCGAACATCATCTGTGAAGTGCTGGAGCGGGATTGGCCGCAATCCGAGTTCATCGAGCTGCATAGTCATCATGCTGCCATCGTTTTTCACATCCCTTTAGATCAATCGGACGCTGAGGCGCGAGAGCGTATAAGGCAAATTGGAGCGTACATCACGGAGTGTACTCAGACCTATTTGAAGCTGAGCATCCGTATCGGAATAGGCAGTGTCCAGGCGGACTGGAGGCAACTCTCCGACTCCACGGAGGAGGCCTTTCTGGATCTGCTGCAGCAAACGTTGACCGAAGGGCAGGGCACTCCGCCTTCCGATTTCGATACAGATGAGCCCGATGTTAAGATACGGCCTATTAAATTTTACCAGGAGCTGGCTGAGGCGATCGTATACGCCAAAGAGGAGGAGACGCTTGCAATCGCCCATGCCTACTTAGAGCAGCTACGCCAAATGCCTTTGGTTACGCCAGCATATCTGCAATACTTATGCTCGGAATTGTGGACTATTTTAGCCTATTCATTATATAGCACGGGAGTAGTACTTGACGATCTGTTCCCAGGTCTGCCAGCCAGCCAGGAAATTGCGAAGATTCTCACGATCGAGGAGCTCCGCACATGGCTTGAGAACAAAATCTCCGGCATCTCTTCACAACGCGGGTGGAGCGAGCATTCCAAGCATAAGGAAGCTATCGACTTCATGATTCAATTTGCACATGAGCATTATGCCGAGGAAATCGCGCTGGAGGATTTATCCAAGCAGCTATATTTATCACGCAATTATTTAAACCGTATGTTCAAGAAAGCAACGGGAGAAACGTTCACCAATTATTTGATCCGCTTAAGGCTGGAGAAAGCCAAGGTATTGCTGGCGGAAGGCAAATATATGATTTACGAGATCTCAGAAAAAGTAGGATACAAAAATGTGGCATATTTCAGTTCCATTTTCAAAAAGCATTACGGTATGAATCCTAGCGAGCTCGGCAAGAAATGAGAGATAAGTTGTGCTCGATTGTGATAGAAATGTGTTCATTACTCTTATTTTGATTGTGCCCTTCGGTTTATATAATGAAGCTATAAGCGCTGCTGATGAATGGAGTTGTTCGTTACCTTCGTTCCTATCGTCGGAAAGGCTTTGACCACATGGACCTGAATACAGGAAGGGGTTAACAGAATGATGAACAAGCAGATAAAAAGATGGGGTTTACTCACAATTACAGCTCTTACTGCTGTAAGCTTGGCCGCTTGCGGCAGCACTACTAATTCTAGCGAATCTGCAAAACCTAGCAGCGGTGCTGCAGCAGTTAGCGATAAGCCAGTAAAGCTGCGTATTGTATGGTGGGGCTCACAAGCCAGACACGATGCTACCTTGAAGGCTCTTGAGGCTTATACGAAGAAACATCCGAACGTCACCTTTGAACCGGAATTCTCTGGGTTTGATGGCTATGCAGATAAGCTGGCTACGCAAGCTGCGGCGAAGAATGCGCCTGATATCATCCAGATGGACCCGGCTTGGTTAGCTGAATATAGCGGCAGAAACCAGCTCGTGGATTTAGCCTCAGGCATCAATACGGCGGATATCGATAAGTCGTTGGTTGACTCCGGTAAATATAAAGACAAGCTGTATGCGATTCCGCTAGGAAATAATGCTACGGGCATGCTATTTAACAAGAATGCAGTAGATAAGCTTGGCATCACAGCTCCGGCCAATGGTTGGACATGGGATCAATACTTCCAATTCGGCAGGGATGCAAAAGCGAAGCTGGAGAAAGATAAATATGCGTTAATGGATGCGTCGAATGATTACACAGTCTATGCTTCCTACCAGACAAGCCAAGGCAAGGGCTACCCGGTGACTGTAGATGGCAAGTTCAACTTGGACAAAGATACGTACATTTCGTACCTGAAAAAATATGCTGACCTTCGCAAAGAAGGCGTTGTGCCTCCTCCAGATGTTGCAACAACGGATAAAGAATCCGATGCGAAGATGGATTTGATGAACAACGATACGGTTTTGATGAAGCGCAGCTTCGCAGCTCTGTTGCCTGGCTTTGATGGCGTGAAACCAGGCGCATATAAATTTGTTACACAGCCTAAAGGTGCTCAGGCAAGTGGCTTTCTGAAGCCTTCCATGTTCTGGTCCATCAGTGCGGATTCCAAGAATATCGAGGCGTCCAAGGCGTTTATCAACTGGTTTGTGAACGATACGGAAGCAGCGGATATTTTGACGACAACGCGTGGTGTGCCCGTTTCCAAAAAGGTTCTCGACTATTTGACACCGAAGCTAACGCCTGCGGATAAACAGCAAATCGAGCTGATCAAGAGTGTAGCTCCGGATGCGCAGCCATTTAATCCTGGTGCTAAGGGATGGAGCAACTACACGGCTAAGGACTTTAAAGATATTGGTGAGAAAGTGATGTTTGGTAAAATTACACCGGAAGCGGCGTATGATGAATTAGTGAAAAAAGCGAAGGATTACCAATAGGATGATAAAGCTCAGGCTGTCGAGATGTTTTCGATAGCCTGAGTTTTTTTAGGTTTGTAAGGAAGGTGATTACCCGTAATATTGTGTATAATCAATGCAAGACTTACAAGCTATCAAGGAATGGGTGAAAAGTATGGTGGGGGAAGCATTACGCAGGCAGCTAGGCAGCTCAACGCTGGCCTTGTCGCCACTTGGCCTAGGCTGCTGGCAATTCAGCAATGGTCAAGGCATGGTTGGGAAGTTCTGGCCGGTGCTGAAGAAAGAAGATGTGCGCAGCATCGTTCAGACGAGTCTCAAAGGCGGGATCAACTGGTTTGATACAGCGGAAGTTTACGGAAAAGGGCAATCGGAGCAAATGCTAGCGGAAGCGCTGCGCGAAGCGGGGCCTTTAGCTGACGGCGCGCACATTGCTACCAAGTGGTGGCCTTTGCTTCGCACAGCGAGCAGCATCACAAACACGATTGACGAGCGTATTCGCTTGCTGGAGAATCGCACGATTGAGCTGCATCAGGTGCATCAGCCTTTTTCATTCTCGTCTGTTCGCGAGGAAATGAACGCAATGGCGGAACTGGTGAAGCGGGGGAAAATCAAGAACGTAGGTGTCAGTAATTTTTCAGCGGACAAAATGCGTGAAGCTGACCGCGTCCTGCGGGAGCACGGACTTCGTCTCGTATCCAACCAAGTGAAATATAGCTTGCTGGACCGCCGCATCGAGCACAATGGCATCATGGCAACCGCGCAGGAGCTGGGAATCGCCATCATTGCGTATTCGCCGCTTGAGCAAGGTATTCTGAGCGGAAAATTCCACAAGAATCCGGCGCTCGTGAAAGCGATCAAGGGTCCGCGTAAATTCACTGCGGCATTCCGTACCTCGGGGCTGCAGAAATCGAAGCCGCTGATCGACAAGCTGGACGAGCTTGCTCAACTATATGATGCGTCTCCAACACAGATTGCACTGAATTGGTTGATCCATGCACATGGGGAGACGGTTTTTGCGATCCCTGGAGCGTCGAAGACGCACCATGCGGAGGAGAATGTGAAGGCCATGCAGTTCAAGCTGACGGATGGGGAATTAAAGCAGATTAGCGATGTTTCGAGCCGTGTGCTGAAGTCCTAATCGATCGGCAATATGCCGTCATGTAAATGTAATACGGCTGCAATCTGAATTTCAGGTAGATTTAAGGTTACAAGCCTATACTAAATCTCGACCCCCTTTTAATATATAAACCTTAGACCCGCAGCCCGTTGCTGTGGGTCACTTTTTTTACCTCACCGCACGCCCATGCTCGACCTTCCGATATTCCTTCGGCACGATGCCCTTACTTTCCCTGAAAATCCGCGAAAACGTCTTGTACGAGCCATACCCAACCTCCAGCGCGATCTCCGTGACACTCATGTCAGTGGAGACCAGCAGACTGCAAGCGTGGCGTAAGCGCAGATCATGCAAAAAATGGACAAAGGTTTGTCCTGTCGTTTGCTTAATCACCTCGCTAATGCGGGAGACGCTCATCTTGAAGCGTACAGCAAGATCGGACAAGGCAAGATCCTCTTGATAATTCCGATGGATATAATGAATGATCGGCCACACGGCTTGGCTGGCTTTGGAGGAAGCTTTGGCTGAAGTGCTCACAGCCTCTTCTTGTCCAATGTGCTGGAATCGGTGCCGATCGAAGCGGATCAGAATCTCCTTCAATTTGGCCTTCAGCAGGGTCTGCCTGTAACGCTCGTCGCCGTGATACTCCTTAAACATATCTTCGATGAGAGCCGTCATCTTCGTCTGCTCGGCCTCTTCAAATTGTACATAAGCTGGTAAATCATTAGCGTCATTAAATAAATCAGATAAGCCCTGATCATTCCCCGGCTCCATGAGCAGATCCATACTGAACATGCCGTTAAAGAGAACTAGCTTTTGACCCGGATCCGTAAAAATCTCATGCACTTGATAGGGCAGCACAAAGGTAAACGTGCCAGGTGCCATGATGTGTTTCACATCATTAATCATCTCTGCGCCTCGGCCTTCCACCACATAAGAGAACTCAAGGTAATCATGGCGATGTGCACGAAAACCATGCTCTAATGTATTTCGACTGAGATGAAACGGGAATGGCGAGTGCATGTTGGGGTATGTTTTTAAGTAATCTGGAAAATACGTCATGGTCAGTCAAGGCTCCTTCGAAAAAATGGGACGTTTTCCGAATATACGGTACGACTTCTTCATGAACTTATTTTATCATAAAAACAGGTTCAACAGCGTTTACTAATGAGGAGGAACGAATCGTGGAAAGCGTTAACAAAATTAGAATTGGCATTATCGGTGCAGGAAATATTGGCGGCGTTCATATTCGGGAGTTTTCGAAGCTGGCGGGACTCTGTGAAATTACAGCGATTACGGATGCCTACTTGCCTTTAGCTGAAGCGAAAGCGCAAGAGCATGGCATTGCTTATGTGGCAGCCACACCGGAGGAGCTTATCCAAAACGCAAATGTCGACGCAGTCATTATTGGCGTGCCGAATCAATACCATGCTTCCCTTGCTGTGCAAGCGATTGAAGCAGGCAAACATGTACTGATCGAGAAGCCAATGGGCATTAATGCTGCAGCGGCCAAACAAATATATGAAGCAAGCAAAGCGTCAAATAAGATTGTCATGATCGGTCACCAAATGCGCTGGGAGTCCGTTCCTATGCAAATTAAGGAGCAGGTCGAAGCGGGTGAGCTAGGCAAGATTTACACGGCTAAAACGGGCTGGTTCCGCCGCAAAGGAATCCCAGGCTGGGGAACTTGGTTCACGAAAATGGACGAGTCCGGCGGTGGTCCTTTGATCGATATCGGTGTTCATATGTTGGATCTTGCCCTCTACTTGATGGGGAATCCGAAGCCTGTATCGGTCGTTGGGGCAACGTATGCAGAATTTGGGCCGCGCCGCAAAGGGATTGGTACATGGGGCAAGCCGAACTGGAATGGTTACTATGATGTTGAGGATTTGGCGACAGCGCTTATTCGCATGGAAGATGGCAGCACGTTGACGCTGGAAGTAAGCTGGGCGGTTCACATGGATACGGATAACACACCTTTCGTACACCTCATGGGCTCAGATGGCGGAGCTAGCTACAAGGGACCTTCGGGTAAACTGCTGACAGAGAAGTTCAACCGTGCCATCGAAACCGAGCTGAAAAAGCCTGAAAATGATGAAGGTGAGCGCCTGCGTCTCAGCCAGCATTTCCTAGACTGTATTCGTGAAGGGAAGCAGCCGATCACTTCCGCGCTTTCTGGTTATACGAACAATTTGATTCTTGATGCGATCTACGAGTCTTCGCGGACTGGCAGTGAAGTGAAGTTGAACTGGGATTAAAAGAACAGGCGAATAACAGAAACTATTTGGAGGATGATTCGATGCTTAGAGGATTAACGAGAGCAGGGCTTGGCAAGATTGAGAGCAACGAGCAATTCATTGATTTAGCTGCAAAATATGGTTTCCAAGCGGTCGATATCGACGTTGTGAGCCTCGTAGAAACGCACACCGTCGCGGGTGCGCGGGAATTGTTAGAGAGCCGTGGCCTCGTGGTCGGCTCGATCGGTCTGCCCGTGGAATGGCGTTCCACGGAAGAGGTGTTCCGCGAGGGGCTGCCGAAGCTAGCCCAAGCGGCGGAAGCGGCAGCAGCGCTCGGCTGCACGAGCTGCTGCACGTATGTGCTGCCCTCCACGGACTTGGGGGCAGCGCACTTCATGGCGCTCGCGACGCGCAGATTGCGCACGTGCGCCCAAATCCTAGGCGCCTACGGCATCCGCCTAGGGCTGGAGTTCGTCGGTCCGCATCATTTGCGGACGCGGTGGAAGCATCCGTTCATCTGGACGATGGATGAAACGTTAGATTGGATCGATGCGATCGGTGAGCCGGGCGTGGGCTTGTTGTTCGACGCGTACCACTGGTACACGACGGGGGGCACTGTCGCGGATATCGAGAGGCTTCGCGTCGATCAGATCGTGCACGTCCACATCAACGATGCGCCGGACGTGCCGGTAGAGGCAGTGCTCGACAACGGGCGCGTCTACCCGGGGGAAGGCGTCATCGACCTGGCCGGCTTCCTGCAAGGCCTTAAGCGCATTGGCTACACCGGCGCTGTGGCGCAGGAGATCCTGACGGCGGAAGCGCCGACGGATTCGCCAGAGCTCTTGGCGGAGCGGTCTAAGGCTGGCTTCGACAAGGTTTATGCGGCGGCGGGATTGTAGTAGTTTGTGGAGTGGGCGAATTCCTTTGGGGATTCGCTCTTTTTGCTGCTTGCGGTGTCGCGGTGGGAGTGGTTCCTCGGGGGATTTAGAAGTTCTGAGATATATACAAGAAATGAAATTTGAAGTGGTGCCAGCACTTTGGCACCTTGTATGATTAACATTCCAAATAGACAGCACCCTGCTTCTAAAGAACTATTCTACTCAACACCCAGCCGCTACTCCCAATTGAACTAATCTACACTCTACTCACCAACAAGCTACTTTCAATTGAACCAAATCTACACTCCACGCACCAACAAGCTACTTTCAATTGAACTAAATCTACACTCCACGCACCAACAAGCTACTTTCAATTGAACTAAATCTACACTCCACGCACCAACAAGCTACTTCAATTGAACTAATCTACACTCCACTCGCCAACATGCCGCTCCCCCTGAACTATCCCTATCCCCCTCTAGCACACCGCTCCATTGGACAATTCCAATGGATGAGTCATTAAACTAACCAAATACCCAATTTGAGTGGACAAATCCACTCAAATCAGTCAAATGGGGCCTTTTTGGCCCGATTTGGGGCAGCTCCAGTGGACAAATCCAATATAGAAGGATATTTTGGTCTACAATTATGAAAAGCACTGTATTAATCCAATGGACAGACATCCTTCAACACAGCTGTACAACTAACTGGATTTTCTCCATCTAATTTCCAGAAAATCTACGGTATGAGAGGAATAACTGGATTTCCTCCAGCTATTTTCCGTGGTTTTCAGCGTTTTGGCCAAATCGGCAGGAAATAACTACAGGAAATCCATCTAATCGGCGATTTCAGCTCAAACCGCCGATATTAGGTGTAGTTTTTCCATCTAAATGCTGGCTCCCCCGCCAAGCCCAGCGCCTTCGACAAAAATTCCTACATTTCGTCCCTAAAGTGTGACAAACTTCTCATGAAATCTCGGGTACGCTTTAAAAAAAGCGAAAAGGAGATAAGATCATGCAAATTAAGAATAAACAGGACATCAGCTTGATTTTGGACAACTTTTCAAACTTCGCAGAGTGGGATGCAGCAGGGAAGAAGCTTTACCTCGTATTTGCCGATAAAAAACGTGGAGGTCAATGGACCTTAATGAACTACGAAGACGAGCGCTTTAGTGTTCATGGCGTGGGGAAAGATTACGAAGATGTAGGCGAGTCGTTTTTCGAGGAGCGCAATCTGCTTCTATCCTTCTTGTGGGACAACCGTGCTGCGCTGAAAGCAGCGGTTGAAGCCAGCCAAGTCGTTTCCGCATAGGGCAGTCCGGTATAACGGAACAACAGCCTGCGAAACCACCAACATTCAAGTGGTGGCTTCGCAGGCTGTTTGCTTTTCCGCTAGCAGGTGGTGGGCTGCATCGGCTGTTTGCTTTTCCGCTAGCAGGTGGTGGCTGCATCGACCGATTGCTTTTCGGCCTTGCACGTGGTGGCCTCGTCCTACGGACTAGGCGTCGTACCCTCTTTCTGTTTATCCCGGTACTGACCGGGCGTAAGCCCTTCCTGTTTGCGGAAGGAGCGGATGAAATTCTGCGAGTTGTTGTAGCGCAGCTTCGAGGAGATATCCTTGATCGGCATATCGGTCTCGGAGAGCCACTTTTTTGCCATATTGAAGCGGTAGTTCGATAAATAGTCACTGAAGGAGCAGTTCGTCTCTTTGCGGAAAATACTGCTTAAATAATTCGCATTGTAATGCAGACGAGAAGCGCATTCCTCGAGTGTTAGATCTGTGTCGTAATAATGCTGCACGAGATCGATGATTTTCTCGGAAATGTTGTGGTACTGCGCATCCTGACGATCTCGGTAAATCCGGATCAGCGGATGGATGACCTCGGTCCAGAACCAGTCCTCGATCTCCGCTGTCGTATGCAGGCTGAGCACCTCTTCGAACAAAGAGCCTTTGTTCGGATGAATCTGATTTAAGGCGATGCCGGATTCCTGCATCATCATCAGCAGGTTGTTCAGCAACCGCGCCAGCGGGATCTGATACTCCTGTGGCGACAGGGGAGCCGCAAATACTGCCTGAAGCAGCTGCTTCAGCAGCTCGCGGGATTTATCTTTTTCGGCTAGCTTAATGCTGTCGATCAGATCGTTTTCCAGCGGCTTCGGATAGTTCAAATTCAAGTAATGCTTCCCGGAGTTGATATTCTCATATTGAATAATGATGCCCTCTCCGAGCTTAATCCGGTGCTTCAACGCCTCAAGTCCCTCTTTGTACGCCAGCGCCATCTGTGTAAAAGCATGGATCGGCAGCGAAATCCCGATGGAAATGTGCAGCCTCAAGAAGTTGTAAATATGCTGCTGAACCTGCTCTGTTAAGCTGTACACCATGGTGCGGAAGTCGCTGTCCACCGTGTCTGCGCTGCCAATCAGCGTAACGATGGTTTGATCAATTAGGATCGGCGCTAAGCGCTGTTCCGAAGGGATGAGCTCTTCCAGCATATTGTGCACAGCAAAAAGCAGCAGCTCCATATCCTTTTTCTCATAACGGGTATGGTCGATAGCATCAATCTGGATCGTGATGACAGACATCGTCTTCCAAGAGGCAATATGTTCGGTGTAACCGAATTGTGCGAGCTTTTCGAGCAATTCCGCCGATTTAATATGTCCCTGAAAAGCCTTGATGAGGAAGAAAGTCCGCACTTGGCCGATGTGTTGGTGAACTTCTTTTTCGAGCTGCGACTTCGATTGGAACAAAGTATGCACATGCTCGCTGATCATCTGAAATTCGTTGGCCTTGCGCTGCTGATTACCACTCACCAAACCTCCGATTTGATTCAAGAGCAGCTGGATCGGTGAGTACATTTTACGCGAAACGAGCCATGCGAGCAGCAAAGCAAGCAACAGCATCAAAACGCAGATGTAGATTGTGTAGGTTCCGATTTTGCTGGATTCCTTGGTCAAGCTGTCGATTGATGTGAAGGATAAGTAAGTCCAGTTGTTCAGATTCGAACGCAAGAAAGTAACGGAATAAGGTTTATCGTGAATGCTGGCGCGGAATTGTCCGCTTCCATCTTCAAGTGGTTTAAGGTCAGTCAGACCGGCCGCAGTAATGGATTTTCCGATCAGACCCGGATCACGATTCATCACAATCCGCTGCTGTTCATCGATGATGACAATGTCATCAGGGTGTTCGGAGTCACTTTGAATCATATCCTGCAAGGAGCAGGCGGGAATATTCGCTAAGGCTAAGCCGTATTTGTCGAGGCCGGTAGTCGGCAGCTTTTTGACAAGCGAAATACTGTAGTCACAGCTCACGCTGCGAGCGTTTTCCTCGGTGTAGAACCACTCCGAAGGATTCAAGGTCCATGTGCTGTTATCTTGCGCGTTCATCAGCGAAATCAGTTTATCGGCGAACGGATAGTTGTCAAAACGGTACAGCCCTGAATTTTTGATCATCCAATTCTGCTTCGCGTTAATCAAGAGCACATCTTCGAGCCTCGTGTCAAAAGATTGCATATACCGAATCTCACTGCGCAGGTCATCATACATCATGAAATCGGTTACAGTTAGCGGCATTTCCATCGCCTTTTTGAGTACAGTGGAATTGATGACCTGATTTAGTGTATGGTTGACAGTGGTTAATTTCTGCTCTACATTGGAATTGATTTGGGTGATTAACTGCATTTTACCTTCGTTGACATTTTTTTGGATCTCACTTGAGGATGTCACAAAGGCAAAAGCACCGATAAAAATCACAGGCAGCGTGCTGAGCAGGAAGCTGAATATCGTCATTTTGCTAAGAAAACTTAAAGAGCGCATCGCATCCAACACCTTATCTATTCGAAGAATCATACGTCAGACTATCTATGTATTGTAGTCAAGAGTCCAGTTCAGATCAATAATCATCTGCAATGGGGATAATCATTATCTCATATTTACTGTTAAAAAACACTTGTATTGCAAGGAGGAGTTAGTGTGAGAAGTAGTTTGTTTGGCGGGCGACTCAAATGGACAGGACGAATAATCATAGCTGTAATCATCCTTATGTTAATAAGCGCTTGTCAGAAGGAGAGCACACCAAAAGCAAAAGAAGAGAAGAATGATCGGCCAGTGATTTCGATTATGGCACCTCTTCATTTTCCGCATCCGCCAATACCAGAGCTTATACAAGCGATTGAGGATAAGACGCAAACTAAGCTGGATTTGAACTGGGTACCAGATGGGATTTATACAGACAAAATGAATACAGCCCTGACGACGAACTCATTGAAGAAAGCGACCTACGTGAAATATACGGACTATATGCTGATGAAAAATTCGATCCGTTCCGGTGCATTCTGGGATATTGGACCTTATTTGGCTGCGTATCCGAATTTGAAAAAGCTGAATAAAGAGATTTTGGGTCAAGCGGCCGTTGACGGCAAAATTTATGGCTTATACACCGAGCGTCCGTCCTCTCGGCAGGGAATTATTATTCGCGAAGATTGGTTGAATAATCTTAAATTGAAGAAGCCAACGAATCTCAATGAATTGTATGAAGTGCTCAAAGCATTCACATATGGGGACCCTGATCGTGATGGGAATGATGATACGATTGGGTTAACGGATCGTAATGATTTGGTATTCGGCTCATTTAAGACACTCAGCTCCTACTTTGGAACACCGAATACTTGGGGAGTTTCCGCTGGAAAGCTCGTACCAGAATTCGAAACACAAGCGTATATAGACACGATGAATTTTATGAAAAAGCTGTATGACGAGAAGTTGATTAATTCGGATTTCGCCGTGACCAGCAAAGAAGTACAGCGGGATAAGTTGATTCGCGGCACGGCGGGCGTGTACATCGGCAGTATGCAGGATGTACAACGTCTTTCGGATGAGGCACAGTTGGTGAATCCAGAGGCAAGGTTCACGCTCGTGAATCATATTGAAGGACCGCAGGGATTTCATATTTGGTCTATCCCTAATTATAGTGCCTTATATCTGTTCTCCAAAAAGGCGATTAGAACGGAAGCGGAACTGAAGCAAGTGCTGCAGTTTTTTGATCGGACGATGGATAAAGATATCGCTAATCTGATGAAGTACGGCTTAGAGGGACGGCATTACACGGCCAAGAATGGACAAATTCAGCTCTCCGAAGAGACATCGAAAATCCGTGTTAATGAGGTCAACGCACTATATGCGCTGATGATCGCGGATTTGAACAATCCGAATATCATTCCTGTTGTAGAAAGCGAATCATTGTCACAAATGGCGGATACGCTTAGCTTGGATAATGAGAACTATGCGATCAAGGATCCGACATTGGGTATAGAATCGAAGACCTATGACGAGCGCGGTGTCGAATTGTACAAAATTATCTCGGATGCGACATATAACTACATTTTAGGCAAGTTAGATAAATCGGCTTTCCAGCAAGAGATCGAGCGTTGGAAGCGCGGCGGCGGGAATCAAATGATCCAGGAGTATAATGAGGCGTATGCGAAGAAGTAGTGGTTGAAGGTGTAACCCACTAATTAGGCCTTCAACCTGAGTGGGTTACTTTCGTTTTTCGATATATGTCAGAAGAAGTTCAGAAGGAGTCTACCAACTGGTAGGCTCTTTCTTTTGTCTTTTTAGGCCCAAAGCCTCAGCCCCGTCACTAAAAGCTTCCCCACTAATAATCATCTGCACACCCGATAATCATCATCTCACATCCCGCGCCAGACGCAGCCGATATGAGTAAATGATTGTTTCGGTACCCTTTCCAAGCCGTGTAATGTATGAGTTGTAGCACACAACATTTTCACGGAGGTCAACCCGATATGAAGAGAAAATTAGTCACGATTCCAATGAGCGTACTACTCGTTTCCAGCTTTGCTTTGGCAGCATGCGGAGATAAAGAAACGCCTGCATCAACAACAGCAGCAACGACAACAACAGCACCTGCAGCGGCAACACCGAAACCGACAGACAATACACCTACAGCGATTACAATCATGGCACCACTTAATACGGCGCAAACCCCACCAGATACCATTATTAAAGAACTTGAGAAGCTGACGAACACGAAGCTGACGTATCAATTCTTCCCGGCAGACACGTATGAAGAGAAGTTGAATACGACTTTCGCAACTGGCGCTCTTCCGCAAGCGACGTACTTGAAAAACCAAGCGACGTTCATCCAAATGAAATCAGCGATCCGTGACGGACAGTTCTGGGAGATCGGGCCTTTACTGAAAGACTTCCCGAACCTGAGCAAGCTGAAATCCACAACAAATGATAATACAAAAGTGGATGGCAAATTGTACTCCCTGTACCGTGGTGTCGACATTGCCCGTCAAGGTCTTATCTATCGTAAGGATTGGGCAGATAAGTTGGGTCTGAAGCCTCCAGCTAATCTAGATGAATTGTTTGCAATGGCAAAAGCGTTTACGGAAAACGATCCTGATGGCAATGGTAAAAAAGATACAATCGGTCTTACTGACCGTAATGATCTTATTTACGGGGCATTCAAAACTATCGCAGCTTGGCAAGGCACACCGAATAACTGGGGCGTGAAAGACGGTAAGCTAGCTCCTGAATTCATGTTCCCGCAATATGTAGCGACCATGGATTATTTCAAAAAAATGCGAGATGGCGGCTACATCAACAAGGATTTCGCAGCGACAAGTAAAACGGATCAACAAAAGTTGTTCACCGCGGGTACAGCAGGTATGTACATCGGAGCGATGACGGACGTTTCCACGTTGAACAAAGACTTGGTTAAGAACGTACCGTCCGCTGTAGTTGATGTGCACAGCATGGTTGCTGGACCTGATGGCAAATTCGCACATTGGGCATTGCCTGGATTCGCTAACGTAGTTCTGTTCCCGAAATCTGCGAATAAAACAGAAGCTGATCTTCGTAAAGTATTAGCTTACTTCGACAAAATGATGACACCAGAAGTAGCAAACATGGCTAACTGGGGCATTAAAGATGTGAACTACAGCGTAACAGATAACAAAGCGAAGAAGCTGGATGAAGAAAAATGGACACGCGAAGTGAAACCATTCACAGATGCAGCAATTGGTGATGAAGATACGTCCGGCAGATATTTGGGTATTCCTACGATCCCAGCACAAGGTAAAGCAGATGAGTTGAAAATTGCGAACCTGAAGTTCGCTGTTCAAGACCCAGTAGCTGCACTTGATTCCAAAACAAACCTTGAAAAAGGTGTTCAAGCGCAAGCCGTTATCATTGATGCAACGAACAAATACATTTACGGAACAATCGATAAAGCAGGCTTTGATAAAGCGATTGAAGATTGGAAAGCTCGTGGCGGCAGCAAAATCATCGAAGAATACAACGCTGTTTACAAAAAGTAATTCTGCAACAAGTGTCTGACAAGTCAAGGTGAGAGGGCTGCTGAAACCGCGGCGGCCTTCTCCTTTTAAGGAAAGGAAGAAGTCCTATGCAAGAAGTGAAGGTTGCACAAAACATAGTAGCTAGGAAGTCAAGCAGCGAGCTGAGCAGACGTCTTTGGAAAAACAAATGGATTTATGTCATGTTGCTGCCGGGTATTTTGTACTTTATCGTTTTCAAATACATTCCGATGTACGGACTAATCATCTCCTTCCAGAACTACAAGCCTTTCAAAGGTGTTACTGGAAGTGAATGGGTCGGATTGGAGCATTTTAAGCGTTTGTTTACAGAGCCGGATTTTCTGAATATTTTGAGCAATACGTTAATCTTGTTCGTCATGAATCTCTTGTTCTACTTCCCAATTCCGATCATCTTGGCACTCATGCTGAATGAAGTCAGAGGGGATCTGTTTAAGAAAGTGTTTCAAACGATTGTGTATCTGCCTCACTTTATGTCTTGGGTAATTATCGTCTCTATCAGCTTCGTTATGTTGACTATGGATGGCGGGATTATTAATGAACTCATATCGTATTTCGGCCTTGAAAAGATTAACTTTTTACTAGCTCCAGAATGGTTCAGACCGATTTATATTCTGCAAGTCATTTGGCGTGAAGCAGGTTGGGGAACGATCATTTATTTGGCAGCGATTGCTTCTATCGATCCTGGTTTATATGAAGCTGCTCGTATGGATGGGGCGGGACGTCTTAGACAAGTGTGGCACATTACGCTGCCCGCGATCCGAAGTGTCATTATTGTTTTATTAATTTTGAAAATTGGTGCGGTTCTCGAGCTCGGTTTTGAACATGTGTATTTGCTTCTTAACTCCATGAACCGAGAAGTTGCTGAGATCATTGATACTTATGTATATACAGCAGGTTTGAAACAAGGGCAATTCAGCTACAGCGCAGCGATTGGTTTGTTCAAATCATTCATTGGACTTGTTCTGGTGATGATCGTGAATCGAATCGCGAAGAAATTGGGCGAAGAAGGCGTTTACTAGGCTTGGTAAGCGGAAGCAGCTAGGAGGTTGAAATCATGGTAGAAGATAAAACAATTGCCGGCCGAATGTTCGGTATCATCAACTATTTGTTATTAACGATCATTGGATTAATTACGATCATCCCCTTCGTACACGTGGTAGCAGGTTCCTTCACGACAAGTGCGGAAATGGCAACTAAGAAATTCGTCCTCATTCCGACGGATTGGAGTATCGAGGCCTATCGCTTTATTTTTTCAACGAATACCATATTTAAAGCCATGGCGGTCTCGATTGGGTCGACGGCTGTCGGCACGGTGATCAGTATGTTCATCACAGCGTTGATGGCATACGGCTTGGCACGCAGAGATGTGGATGGACGTAAAGTGATCATGTTCCTCGTTGTTTTTACAATGTTGTTTCATGGCGGCTTGATCCCGACGTTTCTCGTAGTAAAAGAGCTTGGTATGATCGACACCTACGCGGCATTGATTCTTCCAACAGCAGTCAGTGCATTTAACTTAATTATTTTGAAAAACTTCTTCCAAAACATCCCGGAAGGGCTTGAAGAGTCAGCGAAAATCGACGGCTGCAGCGACTTCGGTATCTTATTCCGTATCGTTCTGCCATTATCGATGCCTGCGATTGCAACGATCTCGTTGTTCTACGCGGTAACCTATTGGAACACGTACTTGAGTGCAATTCTTTACATCAATGAAAGTGCCAAATGGCCGATTCAAGTCTTGCTGCGCCAAATTGTCGTACTTGCCAGCGGTTTGGACGTGAGCTCTGACTTGGACAGTGCGACACCGCCGCCAGCGCAGTCAATCAAAATGGCTGTTATCGTCGTAGCTACGATTCCGATTCTAATTGTGTATCCGTTCTTGCAAAAGCATTTTGCTAAGGGCGCGATGATTGGATCTATTAAGGGTTAATCTGTAAAGGGACAAGACAACTTATGACACAAGATCAAAGTGTAGAGATCAGCAAGCTGCTTGGCGAAATGGATCAATTGTTTGATGGTTTTGGAACGTGGCTTGGTAGGCAAAAGGATGCGGAAAGCGGCGGGTTTTATTACGCCGCAAGCTCCAGACGATTGCTGGGCGGCGCTCCAGACATTGAATCTACGGCGCAAGCACTGAACATTCTGGAACGCTGCGATTGGCTAGATGCGCTGTCGATGGACATGAGGCGCGGGTGTATCCGATTCTTTCAAAGCAAGCAAGAGGCATCGTCAGGTTACTTCTATGACGAGAACCCGCTGATGCGTGAAGATGAAGTGATGGTTGCCCGCGCCATTTCTTATAGCTTGAATGCGTTGCGCAAGCTTGGCGGGCAGCCGCTTCATGCACTGCCTTACGAAGCACAGCAAGCGCCGTCATATATGTCGTCACCGGATGACTATCTCACCTGGCTGAAGTCGGTTGAGCTAACGAATAGTTGGCGAGGCTGTGATCGCCTTTCGACCTCCAGCGTGTATGTGAAACAAGTAGAGCCAGAGAGCCGTAGAGCCGAGTTTGCACAAACAGCATTCGACTTCTTTGCCAATAAACAGGATTCTTGTACCGGTTTATGGGGGGAAGGATCTTATTATGTGCGGATTTCAGGGACGTTTAAGCTGCACATTTTCTATGACCACTTCAACGTTCCGCTGCCGGAAGAAGAACGAATTTATGAAAGCATCCTGTATGCCTTACGGCATGAGGAAGCGGTTGATATGTGCTATATTCGCAATCCGATTCACTTATTGTCCTATATGAAGTTATCCATTCCGCCTGAAGATTTGCGAGAAATCATCGCCATTACATTGGCCAATATGAAGCGTCTGCTTCGTGCAGACGGGGGCTTCTCCAGAGAGCTTGCCCATTCGCCAACAGCGCCTAACGTGGCGCAGGTGAAGGAAGGCGAATACTACCCTGGCATGCCGAAGGCTGTCCAGATCGGGGGAGGCGACGTGGAGGGCGATATGAACGCCGGCACACAGGCTTTGTTAATCCGTTCGGTTTGTTATCAGTTAGCAGGCAAGAAGGCACCTCCCCTAACCAAAGGGCCAATTTTTACCGAGCTGGAAAGAAATTGAAACGTTTAAATCCAATATTTTCTTTATAGGAAAGGGGAACCTCAACATGGCTCCTGTTCAAACGAAGACACCATTGGAGTGGGCACAAGCTGCCTGCGACTCGATCATGGACACGCATACACCGATGGAGCTGCCGCCCGCAGGACGCTGGCATTACCACCAAGGCGTATTCCTTTGCGGCATGGAAATGCTCGCGGAAGTGCAACAGGATGAACGCTACGACGCGTACATCCAAGGCTATGTCGATGGCTTAGTCGACGACAACGGCAGTCTCTATTTCGCCCGCGACGAGCTCGACGCGATGCAGGCAGGTCTGTTGCTGTTCCGCTTGGAGCAGCGCACAGGCAAGCCCAAATACCGCGTTGCGGCGGATAAGCTGCGCAACCTGCTCAAGACGCTGAACCTCACCTCCGAAGGCGGGTTCTGGCACAAAGATAAATACGCCAACCAAATGTGGTTGGACGGTCTGTACATGGCTGGCGTATTCTCGCTGAAATACGCGAACGCCTTCGGCGAGACGAGCTTGCGCCAAACCGTGCTGCACCAAGAGCAGCTCATGCGCAAGTACATGAAAGACGAGCGCACGGGTCTGCTGTACCATGCGTGGGACGAAAGCCGCCGCATGCCGTGGGCGAACCCCGAAACCGGCTGCTCGCCGGAATTCTGGGGACGTTCGCTCGGCTGGTACGGGCTAGCCGTTTCGCAATTCCTCGACGAATTGCCGGCTGACGAGCCAGGGCGCGAGGCGCTGGTGAAGTCGCTGTGCGATTTCGTATATACGATCATCCACTATCAGGATGCGGAAAGCGGTCTCTGGTATCAGGTAGTCGACAAAGGAGATCAGCCAGATAACTGGCTCGAGAGCTCCTGTACAAGTCTTTTTGTCTACACAATTGCTAAAGCCGTGAATCTCGGTGTCGTTGGCCGCGAATGCGCGAAAGCAGCCTTGAAAGGGTATGAAGGTTTGCTGCGCACGTTGAAATTCGACGAGCAGGGGAGAGTTATTTTGCCGCTGATCTGTATTGGAACGTCTGCTGGTGATTATGAGAACTACGTAACGCGTCCAACGAGTGAGAATGATCTGCATGGTGTAGGGGCTTTTGTCATGGCGTGCGTGGAAGTTCAGGCTTTGAATAAGTAAGGATCCGAAGGAGCGAGCAGCTATGGCGATCATTAACATAACAACATTCGGCGCTGTCGGAGACGGTGTAACGGATAACACACAGGCTATCGCGGCAGCGATTGAGGCCTGCTCTCTGCAAGGCGGCGGAACGGTATTCGTTCCAGCTGGTACGTATCTCACGGGCCGGATTGAGCTGCGCAGTTACATGACGTTGGAACTTGAGACGGGCTCCAAGCTGATGTTTATCAGCGAGTTCGACCAATATCCGCTCGTACAGACGCGCTGGTCGGGCTACGAGTGTTATGGCTACTCCCCGCTCATTTATGGGAGAGGCTTGAAGAAGGTGTCTATCAAGGGTGACGGGATCATCGATGGACAAGGCAGCGCTTGGTGGCAAGCGTATCGGGAGATTCGCAAAGGCGGCACATTGGACTCGGCACAGATGCGAGAGCTCAAGGTAAAGAATCAAGCCTTACGGGAAACCGTGAAGAGCAATATCGTGGAATGGCCCTCGCAATTTCTCAGACCGACTTTATTGCAGTTAATCGATTGTGAAGGTGTCAGACTCGAAGGCATCACGTTGCAGAACTCGCCATTCTGGAATACGCATCTCGTGTATTGCGATGATGTTCAGCTTCACGGCGTTTCGATTAAAAACCCGAATGATACACCGAATGGCGATGGACTGGATGTCGACTCTTGCCGGAATGTCCGTATCTCGGATTGCTTCTTCGATGTTGGGGATGATTGCTTGTGCATCAAATCCGGTATCGATGCAGATGGCCGCAGGGTAGGCAAACCTTCAGAGAATATCGTGATTACCAACTGTACGATGCTAAGAGGACATGGCGGTGTCGTGCTCGGCAGCGAGATGGCAGGCGGCATTCGCAATGTGGTCATTTCAAATTGTATTTTTACAGGGACCGATCGCGGCATACGGATGAAAACGAATCGCGCTCGCGGCGGGTATATTAAAAATGTTTTAGTAAGCAATATCTACATGGAAGATGTGTTCTGTCCGTTGACCATCAACTCGTTCTACCGGCACGGGGTTGACGAAAGTGATCCGTTGATCAGCAGCCCGGATGCGGTTCCTATTACCGAATGCACGCCGGTCATTGAACATATACGGATTCATCAAGTGACATCGAAACGGACACGCGCCGCTGCAGGTTTTCTCTACGGATTGCCGGAAATGCCGATTCGTGATGTTCAACTTGCACACGTTAACATTGAGATGACGTTAGATCCATCCGAGATGGGGGATGAACCCGACATGGTGCGCGAGAAGCTCATCATGGCTGGCGATGGCATGCTTTGTAAGCATGTGGAAGGCGTGGAATTCCATCATGTTCGGATTGAGACGCGACAAGGTCCTGCGCTGCGGCTAGAAGATGCGAGGGATGTTGACGTGAACGATTTGAAAATGAAGCAGAAGCACCCCGCAACCCCAGTTGTAACTATAACACGCGGAAACGATGTTTTCGTCACAGGTAGGCAGTCTATGGAGTCTGGTTATTTGGAAGAAGAGAAAGCAACAATTCGCTCGTAGGAGTGACTTTGGGTGAAGAAGGGCGCCGGTGGCGTCCTTCTATCCGAGTTGCTGTGGGGAGCAGTGACAAGCCAGCAATAATGTAAGCGCATTCAGTTTGATTTGATTCTTTTGATAATAAGGAGGGACGTCACTTGAAACAACAAAAACGATTGTTTGCTACCGTTTTGTCGCTTATTTTACTATTTTCAATGATTCCATTTAGTGGATCTGCTGCAGCTCTTGGGGATTGGCAATATAGCGTGTTTGGAGGGAATACGAGTTCTTCAAAAAATACCTCTATCACCAATGCCGATGGGTCAATTACTCTGAAAGCTGTTAACGGAGGGAAAATTGCGAGTTCAGATGAGGGGCTATCTTTTTACTACAAACAGTTAAGCTTACCTGCTGATGCTAACTTTGAAATGCGTGCGAAAGCAAAAGTAACTAGTTTTACTAATCCGGCAAATACCCCTAACCAAGCTTCTTTTGGGTTGATGGTCAGAGGAAACATCGGTTCAGGAACAACAGCTACCACATCCAATTATGTGGCGGTTGGTGGGGTAGGTGTTGCTGCAGTCCCAGCTACGGGTACCCCTGCTTCTACCGTTACCCAAGTCGTTTATAAAACGGGAGCTACTTCATTTACATCGGGGCAGGGTACGCAAGCGAAATCGAATGTGTTTAGTAATGTGAATGACCCCATTGAAGGTGAAGAATATGATATTTCGATTAAAAAAACAGGAAATGCCTATCAACTAACGATGAATGGGCAAAGTCAGACCGTATTCCTTGATTTATTTTCCCATTCCGTATATGCCAATAAGGCTTATGCAGGTTTTTATGTAGCGAGAGATGCGGAAGTCACGTTTAGTAATTTTGACATTAGCGTAGATGCTCATGTACCTACGAGTATTACACTAGATAAAACGGCAATGAAAACCACGTATTTGAAGGATCAAAGTTTTGATGCAACTGGATTGATCGTACAATCAGTAACTGGTTCTGTTTATGAGGTATTATCACCTAATGATTATATCATTACAGGGTTTGACAGCAGTAAGGTTGGAACCAATACGATTACAGTCAACTATAACGGTGCCGTCAAAACGATTGACCTCACGATTTCTCCTTTGACCGTTACCACATTGAATACGACATTAGTTCCTGCCAAAACGGTGTATTACACAAGTGATCAATTTGATCCAGAAGGTCTAGTCGTTACAGCAGGATATGATTCAGGCAGCAGATCGGATCTTACTAGCGATAAATACACTGTCTCGATTTCGAATGCTACAGTTACTGGAGCTACGTACACGTTCGACACCCCAGGATTGAAAACCGTTACGATCAGATCGACGGAGACTCCTGCACAAACGACAACGTTTAACGTGACGGTGAAAGATGCTTTGCTCACTGGTTTAGAAATCGCACAACCACCGCAAAAAACGCTTTATTATCTCGGTGATGCTTTCAAACCTAACGGAATGGTTGTCTATGCGAAATACAGTGATAATTCGAAAATGAGATTAATGTCTAGCGAATATGCTTCTGTACTTGATACGAGTACTGCAGGGGCAAAGCAGGTTGTAATCTCTTATAGAGGACAACAAGCTTCCTCCAATGTTACGGTTAAACAAAAAGCACTAACAGGGATCAAAGTCATCCAATATCCTAAAACGACTTATCTAATCGGTGAAGATCTAGTCACGACTGGATTAAGCGTATCCAAAGTATATGATAATTTGGTTACAGAGACTCTAACGGGCTTCTCCATCGATGCTTCCGCTTATAATAAAAATAGCGCAGGAACGTATGAGATTCGAGTTGTTCCTACAGATACAAGTATTACGCCAATTACATATAAAGTGGTCGTAAGAGCGCCTGTGCAAGCGCAATGGAACTCTATAAGATTCGGACAATCTACAACGGCTGCCAGCAATACCATAACGCCTAACGCAAATGGAACTGTAAACCTTGTAGCCTTAGAGGGTGGCGGTAAAGTTACCGGTGATCATGATGGGATCTCCTTCTACTATACGGAACTTGATGCCGTTCAAGATAACTTTGAATTATCAGCAGATGTGAAAGTTACCCTTTTTGCTAAAAACCCTTATGATGGCCAAGAATCCTTTGGAATTATGGCTAGAGATGCAATTGGAACACCTGGTGATTCCAGTGTATTCGCTTCTAATATTGCAGCGATTGGTGGGTACAGCGGAGGAACAACCAAGCCGATTGGAACTCAATTGTTTGTTAGAACCGGTGTGGAAGCTAAGGATGGCACAGGCAGTAAAGGGATTCAAAGTACTATGCTGAAAAATGAAAGACCAGCGACAGCTACTACTAGCCCTGCTGTTGCATACAAACTTACGCTCGCAAAAACAAATAGTGGTTTTACAGGGAAATTGAATACAGGTACAGAAGAGCAGTTCTTTGTTCCTGACATCATGAACGTCCAAGATTCCAAGATGTACGTTGGGTTTTATGCAGCTCGACTTGCGACGATTGATGTAAGCAACATCCAATTGAAAGTAACAGCAGCAGAAGCGGATGCACCTAAGGTGGAAGGACCCAAAACATCCGTTACACCTGATCTACAAATCTTATCCTTGGATAAAACTTCAAAGACAGACTATGATTTAACGATTAAGCCTAATGTGAACGGTACGGTTACGATTAAAAAAGGTGAAGACGTGATTGCGCTGGATAGAACTGTTGAAGCTGGCAAAACGATTACGTTGAAAACTTCAGTTGCGGTGGACGCAACTACGAATTTTAGCGCTACTTTTTTACCTGATGATACACAGCTTCTAACCTCATATGGCAGACTGGTGAAAACCTTCTCTGTCACGATGAAAACATTTGCTCAGGGCGGAGATATTTATGTCTCTCCAACGGGTACAAGTGCAGGAACAGGTACCATCTCCAGCCCGTTAGACCTTGACACAGCTATCGCTTATGTCAGTGCGGGTCAGAAGATCATTGTGCAAGATGGCAGATATGTTCGCAAGTCCAAACTAGACATTAAGAAGGGCAACGATGGTACAGCCAGTGCCAAGAAATCGCTTATTGCTGCTCTAGGCGCAAAACCTGTCATTGACTTTGCTAGAAAATCCGAGGGTGTTGTATTAAGCGGGGATTACTGGCACGTGAAAGGGATTGATTTTAAACGCTCGGCTGGCAATACGAAAGGCTTTACGGTTGGCGGGAATTATAACCTCGTTGAGAACAGCCGATTCTATTCGAATGGTGACACGGGACTACAGATCAGCAGCACAGATGGATCCACGGATAAATCGACATGGCCGTCGTACAATCTGATTTTGAACAATGAATCCTTCGATAATATAGATCCATCAAATAACAATGCCGATGGCTTTGCGGCAAAACTGACAGCGGGCGTAGGCAATGTTTTCAGAGGTGATATTGCTCACAATAACATCGATGACGGTTGGGATCTTTATACCAAAGTGGGTTCAGGTGCGATAGGCGCTGTTACGATTGAGGATAGCATCGCTTATAATAACGGTACTCTAACGAATGGCAGTAGAGGTGAAGGCGACAAGAATGGTTTCAAGCTTGGTGGAGAAGGCATTCACGTACCTCATCTCATTCGAAATAGCATCGCTTTTGGCAATGGTGCCAATGGTTTTACAAGCAATAGTAACCCAGGTGTCAGAGCTGAAAATAATATTGGCTTTAACAATGCCAAAGGCAACTTAAGCTTTACAACGTATGCAGGCATACCTACGGATTTCACGATTAATGGTTTTGTATCCTATCAAAAAACGGTATCAGTCAAAGATAGTTATCCAGCGGAATTAAAAGCTGACAATAATTTCATGTTTGACGGTTCTAAATCCGTTAACAAATCGGGTGTTCAACTGACAGATGCCAACTTTACAAGTTTAGTACCTGTTGATTCGTACACGAGAGAAGATGACGGCAGCATCATCTTGGGGACTTTCCTGCAATATATCTCACCGCTTTCTGCACCGACAAGCTTGATTGCTAGAGCAGGTGACACAAGAGCGATTCTAAGTTGGAATACCGTCACGGGTGCTGCGTATTATAACGTGTATCGTGGGATGGCTGCCGATGGCTCCTATGAAAAAATTGCAACAGACGTTACGAACGTAACGTATACCAATGGCGAATTAACGAACGGCACCACTTATTATTACAAGGTAAACGCAGCGAACGCTGTAGGAGAGGGTCAATATTCGAATGCAGTAGGTGTAGTGCCTGGCAAAGCTAGTGATAACACACCTGGATACTCCACGGCCCCTGCAGCTCCAACCAGCACCGATGATGGTGTGCAAGTGTCAATCCCACCGGTGATGCAAACGATCAACGGGAAAACCGTGGCGGTAGTTACGGTGGATAGAAGTACGCTCAGCAAAGCTTTTGATGTACTTCAAACAAAAGAATCCAAAGATCAAAAAATTATGATCGAAGTAAAAAGCAGTGAAGGAGCAGCTAAGGTTCAGATTGAGGCTGACGCGTTGTCGGCAGGTCTGGAAAACGCGCCAGATACGGTATTATCCATAAAAAGCAATGAAGTAACGTACAGTCTACCTGCCAAGTCGTTGGATCTTGCAGAGATAGCTGAAACGCTTGGTACCGACGTAAGCAAGGTGAAAATCAATATCTCGATTGAAAAAGTAACTGGCGGGGCAGCGGATCTGATAAACGCTAAAGCCAAACAAGCAGGGTTATCCCTTCTTTCCGGTGCAGTTGATTTTACCATTACCGCAGAAGGCAATGGTCAGACGACAACAGTGAACGATTTTGGAAATACATACGTGCCAAGATCGATTACGCTTGTTCAAACTACAGATTCCAATCAGCTAACAGCGGTGTTGTACGACCCGGAAACGGGGGAGATGACTTTCGTTCCTGCGATTTTTACAATCGTGAATGGCAAAACAGAAGTCACGATTAAACGTCAAGGTAATAGTATCTATGCTGTTGTTCAATCTTCCAAAACGTTCGATGACGTGAAAGGGCATTGGGCAAAAGCGGATGTGGAATTACTTGCTTCCAAATTGGTCATTCAAGGAGTAAGTGACACTCAGTTCGCACCGAATTCCAACATCACTCGCGCCGAATTCGCAACACTTCTAGTCAGAGCGCTTGGCTTAAACGAAGAGGCATCAACGCGTTTCACGGATGTACCTGCAAACAGTTGGTTTGCGGGGGCAGCAGGCGCATCGGCTAAAGCTGGTTTGATTGAGGGCTTTGAAGATGGCTCTTTCCGACCAAATGAGCGCATTACGAGAGAGCAGATGGCGGTAATGATAACGCGGGCGATAAAATTTGCTGGCAAATCAGCTGTAGTTGATCTCAAGCAATTAGAGAAATTTACGGACAGCAAGGGATTGAGCGTATGGTCTAGAGAAGCTGTTGCAGGAGCGGTAAGCACTGGGATTGTGAATGGTGTTACCGATACGACGTTTGTTCCGGCAGCATCAGCAACCCGAGCGGAAGCCGCGGTCATGCTGAAAAGATTCTTGCAATATGTTCAGTTTATCAATTAATTCATGTTTGAAGGGCGCCCGCTAAGGGCGTCCTTTTTGCTGCCTCCACGTTCATTCCCATAATTAAGGAAGCTCGAAAGTGACGATATATGCTAAAATAAGCTACATACATGGGTATTGGGAGCTAGACAAGAGAACATCAGGGGGAACTGTCTATGAAACGAGTATTAGCGGTAAGCGATATACACGGCTGTGTGCATGAATTTAAGGAATTACTAGATAAAGCAAAGTTCAATGCGGAAGAGGATCAGTTGATTTTGCTAGGGGATTATGTGGACCGAGGGCCAGCGAGTCGGGAGACCGTGGAACTGGTGATGCGTTTGGTGCGTGACAAAGGTGCGATTGCGCTTAAAGGGAACCATGATCAACGGTTTTTAGAAGTGCTGGGCGAGACGGACGCCTTGACGGAAATGAAGTTTTTTGAGCATGGCGGCATTCAGACTTTTCAAAGCTTCTGCGGCGTTAGGGATTTTGATTTGAAAACAGCCAAAGAACGCATTCGGATTACATGCGGCGAGCATATAGCCTTTTTACGGGGGTTGCCGCTGTATCACGAGACGGACACGCATATTTTTGTACATGCTGGGCTCAATCCTGCTTATGCAGACTGGAAAACACAGCCGGAGCGGGATTTTCTCTGGATTCGCGCGCCATTCGTACAGCAGAAAACGGTTGTTAAGAAGCCTGTTGTTTTCGGGCATACGACGACGAAGGAGATTCATAGCAAAGCGGAAGTGTGGTTTGATACGGATAAAATTGGGATCGATGGCGGATGTGCTTACGGTTTGCAGCTGAATCTTCTGGAGATTAAGGGGAAGAATCAGTACAAGACTTACTCCGTTGCTTCCAAAGGAAGTTGGAAATAGGAGCAAGAAATATCAAGAAGCGTAGTTCTAAATGGCGTAAACTGAGGTTACCAAGCTGAAGGGGGCAAAGGATGGACACCAATTATGAGTCGCGGATTCAGATGACGCTGGATCATATTGAGGAACATCTTTCGGGACCGCTGTCCGTAGAGTGTTTAGCCGAGGTAGCTTGCTTCTCTGCCTTTCATTTCCATCGTGTCTTTCAAACCATGGTGGGGGATGCTGTGATGGAGTATGTTCGCAAAAGAAGGTTAGCGAGAGCGGCTTATCAAATCGCACATACGGAGCAGAAATTGATCGATATTGCCTTCGATAATGGCTTTGGATCCCCAGAGAATTTCACACGGGCATTTAAAAAGGTGTTTGAACTGACGCCGCTTGCCTACCGCAAGCAAGGTATCAGGCCACCTAACTATTCCAAAGTGAATGTGCTGGATCGGAAGTTTAATCCCTATTTAGGAGGAATACGTATGAACTACGCGTTAAAAACAAAGCCGGCTTTTAAGCTCATTGGATATGAACTGAAGACCTCGTGCAAAGAGGGGCAAAATCACCGCGATATCCCGGCTTTTTGGCAGAAGTATATGCAGGAAGGGCTGGGACAACACATCCCGAACCGCGTTCACACAGGTCTGCCAGTTGAGCTTGGGATCTGTGCAGATTTTGATCTGGAGAGCGGGGAGTTGACCTACATCATTGGGATGGAGGCAACGAGCTTCGAGAATGTGCCGGCGAATCTGGTGTGCCGTGAGTTTCCAGAAGCGAATTATGCTGTATTTACAACACCGAAGGTGCCACAGGATCAGTTTGTTGCTTCAATTCAGACTACGTGGCATACGATTTTCACGGAATGGTTCCCTCATTCAGGTTATGAGCATGCGGGAGGCGCCGAGTTTGAGTACTATGATGAGCGCTGCCATGCTAACTTGCATGAGCTTCTGGAGATGGATATTTATATCCCGATCAAGGCGAAGTAGGCAGGCGAAAAGAATAAGTGCAAGCTGTAATATTGGAGGAATCATTTGTCACGGAAATGACATCTGAATTTCATCTCCCTTTAAGGTTCGGAACCTATAATGAAATTCGACCCCCTTTTAAATATATATACCTTTAGACCTGCGGCCCGTTGCTGTGGGTCTCTTTTTTTGTGAATAATGATATTTAAATATTGATAGAATAATGATGTATTGAAGGAGATTGTATGGAATGAATATTAAGCCTTCCACTTCAATTAATCAGGATTACAATGGGTTTTCAAAATACTGTCATGAACTTGATGAGCCAGTCTTAATAACACTTAACGGGGAAGCCGATTTAGTTGTTATGAGTCATGAGACATATCGACGAATGGAAGCTCGTATTAAACTGCAATCGAAACTATTGATAGCTGAGGATACAGAGGAAGATTAATCCCGCAAAAGAATAAGGAAAGTGACGATACTGTAATAATCCACCTCATTTTGCATGGGCGTAGAGATTACCTGCGCGAATTGTTGGCTCATTTGAATAGATTAAGCTGTTTGGATTCAAAAAGTCACCTAAATGGTGACTTTTTGAATTTTTAGAGAACCTACCTTTAGCCAACCCGCATCGATTGCGAATCAAAGCCTCTTTGCAAGCGGAACGTAAATATTCCAGCGAGCTAGCTAGAGAGGTTGGGTTGAGTCGGCCCTTGAATTCCACAAAAAGCAGGTACCAGTAAAGGCGATCCATTTTGAAGAATTTTCTTTTAGATGAACAGTAACCGCTATTGACCCTGTGGTGCACCCAACGGTTTATTATTTTGGTGGGAGGGAAAGATGAGTTTCTAGCATCATCGGGAAAGGAGGAACAAGTATGTTGGAATGGAAAGAAGATATCGTAATTAATACAGGACTTGAGAAGGTTTGGGCCTTATTTTCGGACAACCAGATTAAGAGAGTAATGCCGAAAGTTGAAGAGCATACGCTGATTGAGAAGAGTGAGAGAGAAGCGGGCGCTAAGCATCGGCAGTCATATCGTGAAGGGAAACGTGTGGAAACGTATATCGTCGAAACACTTGCGTATGAAGATCAGGCGAACGAGAAACGGAAGACAATTAGCTTTGTATTGGGAAAAGCGTTCGAGATCAAGCTTACTTTCAGGTTAATTAAGATTGATGATACGCATACGAAGTTTATTTATGAGGGTCATAATAAAGGCGTGAATTTTGTTGGAAGAGCGATGTTGAAGCTCGGCACCCAGAAAAGCAATAATAAAGTCGTGCGTGAGTTTATGCAAAGGGTTGAAAATGAGGCGATGAAGCCCGAGTAGGGTTCGTTCGTTTCAATGTTAAAAAAGCGTACGGGCCATTGGCTCGCACGCTTTTCTTATATCCATTCTCGCTCCCGGCCAGGCGAACTCCTCACAACGATGAATATCGCCATCGCTAGGAAGATCATCGGCAATACCGCGGTGCGCATCCCCTCATGGGAGCGGATGTGGGTCAACATGGCGCTTGCCATGATCATGGCGATAACGCCAGCGGATAAGAGCGCAATCCGCGGGTGCCACAGGCCGATGATCAGGCCGATGCCGGCGACGAGTTCGACGGCGCCGACGATGTACATAAAGCCTACACTATACCCGTAGGTCGAAGTGAAGATTTTCATCTGCAGGTCATGGGTAGACAGCTTCAAAATCCCGAACATGACATACGCTGCTGCCAATAAGATTTGAATGATGCGAGTCGTCCATGTCAAGGCCAGAGCACCTCATCTTGTTGAAAGTGGTTCTGTTAGCATGTGCAGCCAAGCCATTTTCATACTTAAAATGAAACGGCCAGATAGCTCAGGTTGCCAACCTCATAGCTGCGATGAATGATCTCGACAGGCCGCTTAGGGTCGCCGCTGCCCATCGTGATGAAAAGCGGGATGAAATGCTCAGGGCGCGGCACCGCCATCTTCGCATTGGGTGCTTCTGCGGCGTAGTTGAACAGCGCCTCTAGGTTCTGAGCTTGCATGTTCGCGGCAAGCCAATCGTCAAAAGCAACCGCCCATGCATCCGGTTCCGTGGCATTCCAGTTCAACGCGCGCAGGTTGTGCACGGTGGCACCGCTGCCGACGATCAGGATATCTTGCTGATCTAGTCCGCGCAGCGCCTCACCGATTCGGTACTGCTCCGCAGGCGGCAGATAAGGATTCACGGACACCTGGATGACAGGGCATTCAGGTGTAGGGAACATCCGCAGCAACGGCACCCATGAGCCGTGATCTAGGCCGCGCGTGCGATCGAGCTGAACCGGGATGCCTTTGGCTTGAAAACGCTCCGCGATGGATTGGGCAAGAGCGACATCACCTTTGGCTGGATATTTGATTTGAAATAGCTCATCGGGAAAGCCGCGGAAATCGTAGATCGTTTCGTATACATCATTCGTAGAAGAAATGGTGAGCACTTCTGTTTCCCAGTGTGCGGTGAAGATGACAATTGCTTTAGGGGACAGCTTTGAACCGTAATCAAGTAAAAATTGCGTACAAGCGGTATCCTGAAGAGCCATCATCGGTGAACCGTGACCTACAAAAATCGGTGAAATCATGCTACACATCTCCTTTGTTTATCACGTATATATTTATTTACTTTAATATATTTAATTACTTTATGTAACTAATAATACGCTTGGCGAGAAGTTTAGTCAAGTAAGTTAATTACTTTTTGTAAGTTTAATGAGGTTGATAAAACTAACTGGATTTTCTCCATCTAATTTCGTGAGAAATAGCCCCCATCAGACTACTACCTGCATTTCCTCCAGTTAATTTCTTCAATTCTAGCTCAAATTGCCGAATTCACCTAAATTAACTCCAGATTTTCCATCTAGTTGGCAATATAAGCCGAATTCGCCGAGATTAGCTGGAGGTTTTCCAGTTAATTCTCTTGCGCCGCGCTACGTCTTTCCACTCCCTCACCGTGCACCGCTGCGGCCATCGCGACACAAAAAAGAGCCCCTTGAGGGACTCTTCTGCCTATTTCTCCGGATCCACAATCTCTAAACCACCATACGTGAGTCCGTCTGTATCATCATCCTGCTCAACGAAACGTTTAAGCACGTTAAGTTTATTTTCCCAGTAGCGCTCATAAAAGGAGAGCCAACGCTTGAGCTCCATCAGCGGCTCGGCTTCCAAGCGGTACCGCGTTTCGCGGCCCACTTTGCGTTCTTTCACGAGGCCTGCCTCAGCCAGAATGCGAAGGTGCTTGGAAACGGCCGTGCGGCTCATAGGAAAATGACTGGAGATGACGGTGACAGGCATTTCCTCCTCGCCGAGCAGTTGAAGCACTTGGCGACGCGTAGGATCGGCGATTGCCTGGAAGACGTCGTGCTTCTGCGCAGGAATAGCCATCTTAAGCCTCGATGAAAGCAGTAAGCCTTTGGACGATGCCTGCCCAGCCTTGCGCCATAGTTTCACGAACCGTATCATGCGGTTGACCGAATTCTGTGACCTTGTCGATATCCCAGCCGCCGTGGGTGAGGGTGAATTCGGTTTTGCCTTCGAGATCGGTCAATTCAAAGGTCAGGAACCAGTCTTTCCCCCAAGAAAAAGTTAACCGGTTCGGGGGATCCAGCTCAGTGACCTTACAAGGTGATTTGCCGAAAGGTCCAGCTTCCAAGTGGAATTCATAGCCGAGCTCCGGCATGAAATTATTCGGCATGAACCATACGGCGATGCCTTCAGAAGTCGCTACTGCATTCCAAACCTTTTGAATAGGCGCATTAAAAATAAGTGTTTGTTTAATATCAGGCAGTGTTTGCATTTGATTTTCCATCGTAATAGGCCTCCAGTAATCGTGTAGTTATTTATTTGCTTTTTACCTTGCTCTTATGACGAAACCGCAACGCCGACCATTTGTCATCCACTGCGACATTGCTGACCGCTCGATAATCCGTCAGACCGCTAACCAATTCGAATAAGCTGTCTCGGTTAATATCCGTTTTGATCTTCGAGCTTTGTTTCGGATACGTGATCCAGAACAAGGCGTCCTCGTTCAAATAGGTAATTGCTTTATGGACCCAAGTTTCCACTTCACCAGCATTGCTAACAAAAAGCTGAACAAAATCATAAGGGCCACTTGGCTCCCCAATCTCCTCAATCCCCAGTGCATAGCCTTCGGGCGATTGCAGGACGAGAGCGCGTCCATTTTTGTAACGTAGTTTTTTCAGCAGTTCTTCCTGCATGAGTCAATCTCCCTTCGGCTTGAAGTACATCTACTTAGTTTTCCCGCAAAATCACCTTTCCATCGCCTCAGAATAACGCGAAACCATTTGGTTATTTGTCCATTATATGAAACCATTTGGTTTCATGTCAAGGTAGAAGCCGAAGAGCAACTTTTGGGCAAAATGGAATATTTTAAGCGGAACTGCTCAGAATAAAAGAAAGCTTTAGGTGGGGGGGCGTCGTATGGCCTTATGGGATCGTTTATTATTTTCTTTTTCGCGGAAAATGGACAAAGAGCCAACACGGTTTGAGATACCTGCCACAGATGAACCTACAGATACGAAGGAATCGTTATCACTCGCTCATATTTTGGATCAATTTAAAGATTGTGTCGATATATTTCATCGAAACATACCTAGTATTCAAGTGGACATTGTCTATATTCCTCATTTGATTGATCTCATGCTATTTTCACGGGAAATTATAGACCCTTTATCCAACGTGCAGATAGAGGATCTAAGTCGCATTTTGGAACAATCTCAATTTGAAGAAACGAATGATCCAAAAAAAATTGTCATTGCGATATTGTCTGGGCAAGCGGCTATTTTTCATCAGGAGAAGGTATATCTATTTTTTGCCTATGGTCCTGAAGCAAGGAGCGTGCAGCAGTCTGAAACGGAGACGGTTATCACAGGGCCGCATGATTCGTTTACAGAGACAGCGGGGACGAACCTTTCTTTAGTACGAAGAAGGGTGAAAAGCTCCCATTTAAAGGTGATCAAGCTGGAAGTCGGTGAAGTCACCAAAACCATCGTATTCGTCTTATATATCAAAGATATTGTAAATATGGAGCTTGTCGACGAATTCGTTCGTCGGATTCGAGGTATCGAGATTGATGCTGTCTATGACGGCAATATGTTTTCACAGTATATCGATGATTTTCCGAACTCGTTATTTCCGCAATTTTTAATCACAGAGCGTCCGGATACGGCTGTTTCCAAATTAGTCGCGGGTCGCTTGCTAGCTATCGTAGACGGCAGTCCAGCAGTGGTTATCGCTCCGACGGCTTTCTTTGATTTCTTTTCCTCCGCAGATGACTATTATCAGAGATGGTTGATCGGGACCGCTACAAGGATGCTTCGGTTTATCGCCTTTGTGATCACGATTACATTTACAGCTATTTATGTGTCGGTGACGACCTATCATTATGAGATGATTCCCGAGGCTTTGATTTTAACGTTGAGAGAATCACGCAGCAGGGTGCCCTTTCCTCCGGTTATTGAAGCCATGTTGATGGAGATTACGATAGAACTATTAAGAGAAGCTGGGGCGCGTTTGCCAACCAAAATTGGACAAACCATCGGTATCGTTGGCGGTATTGTTATCGGTCAAGCAGCTGTACAAGCGGGGCTGACCAGTAACATTCTCATCATTGCCGTGGCTTCATCAGCAATCTCGTCTTTTGTTATACCAAGTTATGTGATGAGTGCATCGATTCGACTAATTCGCTTTGGTTTAATATTGCTGGCAGGCATATGGGGGAATTTCGGTCTGATGTTGGGAATCGCCTTTATTGTAATCCATTTATGCGGGTTGACAAGCTTAGGGACATCCTATCTATCCCCGTTTGCTCCAACGAAATGGGGCGATTGGAAAGATGTTTTCATTCGTGGTCCTTTCTCTATGTTGTCAGTACGGCCGGATCAAGTGAAAACTGCCAATGCCAAGAAGAATAAAATGAGAAAATAAGGATGATCTGGGCGTGAATGAGAAGCTGAACGGTTTCCATATCTTCATTTTGATCCATATGATCCAGGTTGGTGTGGGGATCTTTGCTTTACCGCGTATTGCCGCCGAATATTTTGGCTATAACGGTTGGCTCATGCTTGTGATTATTGCGGCCATCGTCGCCTTCAATATTTATCTGATTTGGATCGTGTGGAAGATGGGAAAAGGAGCAAGTATTTTTGCCATTTTTGAAAGCTGCCTGCCCAAATGGGTTGTTTATCCCATATATGTCATTTTGGCAGTTACGTGGTCATTTACAGCCAGTCTGGTTGCTAAACAGTATGTGCTTATATTTCAAGTGACCGCATTTCCGACAGCCAACCCGATGATTTTCATGTTCTTTATCTCGCTGCTTGCGTATTTATTGATAAACAAAGGCATTTACGCGATTGGTAAGGCGGGTACCGTGTTTTTCTTTATAGTGATGTGGATGATGCCTTTGGAAGTTACGTTTTATAATGATTTGCCACTGTCACGATACACGCACTATGTGTTTAAAGAGGGCAAGGAGTACTGGCTTGGGGCTTTCAATCTATTTGGTTCTTTCTTGGGATTTGAGCTGTGTATCATGTTGTTCCCGTATGTTCAGCATAAAACGCGCTTTTTCACAAGTGTACAGCTAGCGAATGTGTTTAGCTTTCTGATTTATTTGGGTGTGACTCTGATTTGCTTTGGCTTCTATAGCTTGCAGCAGTTGAAGTTAATCATGTTTCCTTTCATTGACTTACTTGCCTATATAAAATTTCCTTTCATCGAGCGAGCGGAGAATATCCTCTTTAGCTTTCTACTTCTCAGGGTTCTTATTACGATTGTGATGTATCATTGGTCAGCAAGCTTGTGTTTGCAGCAAATATTCAAAAAAAGGAAGACGGAACGAATCACGCTATATATGATGGGGATTACGTATCTCATCTCGTTCATTCCAAGTGTGTTGGATGAGGTTGGTAGATGGTTGTTTATTGCTACTTATTTTAATACGGCTTATACCTTTGTTCTACCGCTTAGCTTAATTGGCATTCTCTCCATTCAAAGGTGGCGAAAACGTCTTGCGTAACATTCGGTTTCAATGGCTGATGATTTGTGTACTACTGATGACGATGACGGGCTGTGGAAGTGACCAGCGGATCTTAGAGAAGATCGGTTTAACCCATACGACAAGTTTTGATTTAATGCCCGGCGGGATGCTTCGGGTGACGAATAGCATTCCTCTCGCTGTAGGTGAAGGTTTAAAGCCGAGGGAAGTGTTGACGACCGTTACAGATAGCAGCAAAGGGGCTAAGGTAGATCTTGCTAGGCAGAGTCAGTTGGTTTTAGTCAGCGGCCAGATGCGCAATATTTTGTTCGGTTTGTCCCTTGCAAAGCGAGGGTTTTGGGATGATATTGATACGCTAGTGAGAGATCCTTCCGTTTCACCGCGGGTCAAAGTGACCGTTGTGGATGGCAATGCCAATGACTTATTAGTCAAAACGTACAGCAATTACCTGCGAACAGCGCAGTATATTGATCGAATGATGGAGTCAGAATCGAAATTTCAGAGCATTCCGAAGGTCAGTTTATATGAGTTCACGAGAGATTATTATGACGATGGTATTGATCCTGTTGCTCCTATCATTAAAGATATTGGCGAACATGTGAAGATAGATGGGATTGCCTTATTTCGCGATGATCGTTATCAGATGAAGATAGCGGCGAAAGATGCACTTTATTTTGCTATGCTGAGTAAAAATTTCAAATTAGGCTCTTTGCCGATGACGCTAAGTGAAGAGAATGAAAATAAAGAGCTTGTGCTGTTCGATTCGGTGATAAGTAAACGAAAGGTTCGCGTGGCACGTGAGGACTCGGGTGCGTTTAAAGTGAGTTTTCAGATTGCAGCAAGCGGTACTATTTTGGAATATAGGGGGGATTTGAAAATCAGCAAGGAAGAGGATCGGCGTAAACTTGAAGCTAAAATTGCACAGAAAATTACCGGTCGCATGGAAGCGATGGTGAAGGATATGCAGAAGCATAATGTGGATAGCCTTGGGGTGGGCAATGCTGTAAAGAATTCGATTGCTTATAAGGAATGGAAAGCGATGGACTGGCGCGAGGTGTACCCTCATGTTGAGATTCAATGTCAAGCGAAAGTGAAAATCAAGCATTATGGGAAGTTTCAGTGATTGTAGTGATTGCGGAAAAGACAAGACAATTTGAATTCGGAGGTTGAATTTGATAGGGTAAGTCATAGAATAAAGCAAGATAAAGGAGTCATGGGGAAAATGATACGATTTGCAGTTATTGGTACAAACTGGATCACAGAGGAATTCATACATGCGGCGCTCGAAACGGGAGAGTTCGCATTGACAGCGGTATACTCCCGCACGGAGGAAAAAGCTGCCGAATTCGCGGCGAAATTCGATGTAGCGCATCGATATACAGATTTGACTGAGTTTGCGCAAAGTGATGCGTTCGATGCAGTGTATATCGCGAGTCCGAACTCGCTGCATGCGGAGTATGCTGTTCACTGTATGAAGCATGGCAAGCATGTCATTTGCGAAAAGCCTGCGGCTTCCAACAGCGCTGAGCTGGCGGCAATGATTGATACCGCGCGCAGCCATCAGGTTGTGTTCATGGAGGCGTTGAAATCAACGCTGATGCCGAATTTTAAAGTCGTTCAAGAGAATTTACATAAGCTTGGTACAGTTAGACGTTATTTTGCAAGCTACTGCCAGTACTCGTCCAGATATGATGCGTACAAGCAAGGGACTGTGTTGAATGCGTTCAACCCTATCTTCTCAAATGGCTCCATGATGGATTTAGGGGTTTATTGCATCTATCCGCTGGTTGTGTTGTTCGGGGCACCGAAGAACGTGAAGGCGAATGCCGTGATGCTGGAGTCTGGCGTTGATGGCGAAGGCAGCTTGCTGCTGAGCTACGAGGGGATGGATGCGGTCATCCAGCATTCCAAAATCGCCAGCTCTTACCTGCCTGCTGAAATTCAAGGCGAGCTAGCGACCATGGTGATTGATAAAATCAATCAGCCAGAGAAGGTTCAGATCCGTTACCGTGACGGCTCTGTCGAGGATTTGACGCAGGAGCAGAGTGCTAGAACGATGCGCTACGAGGCGGAGGAATTCAGCCGACTGATTAAGGCGGGCGAGCTGGAGTCTCCGACGAACTCGCATGCGAATTCCAGCGCGGCGATGGCGATCATGGATGAGGCGCGGAAGCAAATCGGGCTGGTGTTCCCGGCGGATCGGAAGTAGGAAATAAAAGAATAAACCACTCCTAATACGACTTTGGGAGTGGTTTATTTGTTGTTATACGGATTCTGGCGTCATGCCAGATAAACCGCGTTTTTGACGGATTTTACGGATAATTAATCCGTTGGTTGGTGATAAGAGGAAAGCGAGGGCGAACATAGCGCCTGCCACACTAATCATACAGCCTGCAATGGAGGCGTCCAGTAAGTAGGCAACATAATAGCCAATTACGGAGGAAATAACCCCTACAGTCATACTCAGCATGATCATAACACTGAGTTTTTCAGTTAACAGATAGGCGGTAGCTGCAGGTACGATCAACATACCGACAACGAGAATGGCGCCAACACTTTCAAAAGAAGCCACAGTCGTGATCGAAACTAAGCCCATCAACAGATAGTGGAATAGTAAGACCGGAATGCCCACTGCCGCAGCAAGAGCCGGATCGAACGAGCAGAGTTTAAACTGTTTATAAAAGAGGCCAATGACAAGACTGCTCAGGATAAGTGCAAAGCCAACTGCCCAAACCGCTTTGGGTCCGATGCTAATACCCCCAACTTCAATCGTGTTCCACGGCACATAGGCGATTTCGCCATAGAGCACACAATCCAAATCTAGATCGATTTGTCTTGTATACAAACTGACGAGCACAACGCCAATGGAGAACATGGCCGTGAACACAACTCCGATAGAAGCATCCGACTGCACACCGCTTTGTTGGAAAAGTTGAATTAAGAACACCGTAATGAGACCGATTACCGCAGCGCCGATCAGCATGAAGATGGAACCCCTAGAACCGCTAATTAGAAAAGCGATAACGATGCCCGGAAGCACGGAATGGCTGATCGCATCACCAATCATGGCCATTTTACGCAGTACAAGGAAGCAGCCAACTAAGGAACAAGCGGCTGCGACAAGTGCAGCTGTGAGGATAATCCACAGATCATTCAACAGGACTCACCTCTTTTGCTTTGACGAAGTGCTCTGGTCCGTTCTGGATCTTTTGTTTCATGGACGATTGTCTAATCAGTTTAATGAGAAGCCCTCGTTTAGGAGCGAAAAAGAGAGAGATGACGAATACCAGCGTAGCCGCGAGCACACTGAGTGGCCCTGTAGGCAAGTTGCTGCCCATCGTACTTAAATAAGTCCCTACAAAGCCGCTAAATGCTCCGAATAAGCCAGATAGGATGACCATTAAGCCCAATTTTTCCGTCCAATATCTTGCCGCTACAGCTGGTGTAATCAACAATGCCGCCATTAAGACGACGCCTACGGCTTGAATGCCGACAACGACTGCAACAACAATGAGGAACATCATGAAATGATCCAGGATCGCTACAGGGAATCCTAAACCTCTCGCATAGCCGGGGTCAAAGCTCAATAATTTAAATTCTTTAAAAAATAATGTACACACACCAACTAATAAGAAAGAAATAATGGCCATTGTCATAACATCGGAGTGAACCATGGATGCCGCTTGACCGAATAGAAATTTATCTAATCCGCTTTGATTGCCGCTTGAACTATGCTGAATCTGCGTCAACAATACGATGCCTACCCCGAAAAAAACGGACAATACAATACCTAACGCCGAGTCATTCTTGATTTTAGAATATCGCGTAATCCATCCGATGCTTAGGGTTGCAAGTAAACCAGCTATAGCTGCTCCGATCAAGAAGAAAAGGATCGATTTGGAGCCGGTAATCATAAAGGCTACGCACACACCTGGCAGGGCCGCGTGCGATAATGCATCGCCCATTAACGATTGTTTGCGTAAATAAGCAAAACTGCCTAACACTCCGCTGCTTAGTCCCAGTAATGAGCATCCGAGTAATATCCATCGCGCATTCGGATCTAACCATAAGTGAAGCAATGAATCCAACATGTAGCTCACCTCGCTATCCTATTTGCATTCCGGTATCTTCTCGATCCCAAATCGCTAGTTTACCGCCATACGTTAATTGCAATTTATCCTTCGTAAATACTTCATTCGTCGGCCCGATATCCACAAGACCTACATTCAGCAGGATAACCCAATCGAAATACTCTTTGACAGTCGATAAATCATGATGAACAACAAGTACGGTCTTCCCTTGTTTCTTCAGCTCACCGAGCAGAGTGATGATCGCCTTTTCGGTAGCGGCATCAACACCTACGAAGGGTTCATCCATGAAATATAAGCTGGCATCCTGTGCTAGTGCTCTCGCTAAGAAAATACGCTGCTGCTGTCCGCCGGACAGCTGACTGATTTGTCGGTCTGCGAAGTCAGCCATCCCAACTTTCTCCAGACAAGACATGGCGATTTGTTTTTCTTTATTTCCCGGTCTGCGGAACCAGCCTAAGTGTCCATATCGGCCCATGGTTACGACATCAAGCGCATTCGTGGGGAAATCCCAGTCAACGGACTCTCTTTGCGGCACATAACCAACTAGCTTGCGCTGTTCCTTGTAAGGTTTACCATATATCTTCACTTCACCTGAGAGGCTCGGAATTAAACCGAGGGCTGCTTTAATTAAGGTCGACTTTCCTGCGCCATTCGGACCCACAATGCCAATTAATTTACCTTCAGGGATCGTTAAGGAGACTTGTTCCAAAACAGGTTTCTTATGATAAGCGACAGTCATGTTGTGTATCGATAGCGGAGCATGTTTCATGTGTTTTCCTCCAATACGATTCTATTTCAAACCGTTCTTTGCCTGTGTGGCTATTTTAGCGCCTTGACGATGATATCCACATTGTGACGAACCATCCCCACATAAGTGCCTTCCGGTGTTCCTGCTGCGCCCATCGCATCAGAGAATAATTCTCCTCCAATTTGAATCTGGTGCCCTTTTTCTTTCGCACCTTGGATAACCGCTTCAATGGATTTCTTAGGCACACTGGATTCAACGAATACAGCTTTAATTTTTTTCTCGACTAAGAAATCTCTTAACTGACTTACATCCTTAGATCCGTATTCCGACGCTGTACTAATCCCTTGCAGCCCCTTCACTTGAATGTGGTAAGCATCCCCGAAGTAACCGAAAGCATCATGAGCCGTTACGAGAACGCGGGATGCCTCAGGAATTAAAGCAATTTGCTCAGTCGCATAGCGATCTATTTCTTCAAGCTTCACTAAATAAGCGGCAGCATTTTTGGTGTAATCTTCTTTATGAGCAGGGTCTAACGCGATGAGGGAATCTCGGACTTGCTCGGTTGCTTTCATCCACAGCTTCACATTAAACCAGATGTGCGGATCGTACTCCGTTGCCATCTCGGCACCGGAGCGCAAAACTTTACGATCGATTTTTTCCGATACCGCAACGGTCGGTTTTTCTTTACCCATTTTCTCTAAAATCTCAACCATTTTACCTTCAAGGTGCAGACCGTTATAGAAAATAATCTGAGCATCATCTAACTTTTTAATATCGCCCTGTGAAGCTTTATACAAATGGGGATCGACACCAGCATTCATAAGTCCGGTTACTTTCACATGCGTTGAACCAACATTCTGGACGATGTCAGTAATCATACCTATCGTTGTAGTGACTTTAATCTCCTTCTCCGTCGAGGTTGATGTTTTTCCAGCGTCTCCACATGCCGATACGGTTAATAACACGCCTAATAAGGCAACAGCAGCACTCTTTTTCCAAAAACCTCTTAAAGTCATCACGTTCATTTCGTTATGTCCTCCCCGATCTTTCGCTTTTTTCTAATGCGCAATTTCAAATTTGTGCAAGCCCACAATTGTTGACTTCGGGAAACATTTATTTCTTATATTATTATCCAAATATGAAAAAGTTGCAATAGGGAAACAAATTTATGTTGATACATTTTTTTTAGTCCAAACCAAATTTCATAAACGAAGTGTTATCACAAATAAAAAAACAGTTGGAGTCATATCACTCCAACTGTTTTGCGTTGTACTGTGCAGCTGCGATAACCAACTATTTCAACGTGCCAACGTGCTGTGCACTTCCGGGCAAGCGCTCGGTCGCAACAGCGGGGCTCTTCATCAGAGCGGCACGCTTTTGAATCAGGTGATACACGATTCCCATCAGCAGCCACGTGCCGCCCATCCACAAGGCATCCTTATCCAGCAGGGACAGCAGATAGCTGATGAATCCAGCGCCAAGCAGGGGAAGCACGAGATACAGAAGCGTTTGCTTCGGCGAACGTTGGCGTTCTTTCAAATACTTCTGCGCGATGACGGACACGTTGACGAAGAAGAAGGCGGTAAGCGCGCCGAAATTCACGAATTTCACAGCATTATCTAGGGAGATCACGAGAGCGAGCAGAGAGACGGCGCTAACGATCACAATGTTGATGACGGGTGTATTGAACTTCGGATGAAGGAACGCGAATACCCGTTTAGGCAGTACGTTGTCTCGCCCTAACACGAAGAGGAGGCGCGACACGCTGGTAACCGACGATAACCCTTGTGTGAAAATCGCCAGAATCAAAACAGTGAGGAACACGGCACTCAATGCGGCTCCGCCAACCATTTTAACAAGTTCAAAGCCTGCGGCATCGATATTTACGAATGTTAGATGTGGATACACCAGTTGAGTTAGGAATGACGGTACTAAGTAGAGAACACTGGCTGTGATGATGATGATCATGATCGCTCGCGGAATGGTTTTCTCCGAGTTGACCGTTTCCTCAGCCATCGTTGTCACGGTATCAAAGCCTAAGAAAGAGAAACAGATAATCGAAGCGCCAGCGAGAATGGTAGAGAACGGTACATCCGTTTGCAGAAAAGGCTGAAGCGGGTGAATCTCACCAGCGCCAGAAAGGTTTCGGAATAGAAAGAAGCAGAATACGGCAATAAACACAATTTGAATCCAAACGAACAATTTGCTGATATTTGCAGAGAATTTGATGCCAATGATATTAATGAGGCCGAGGACGATGTTAAGCCCGATGATCCACACGTAAGCGGGAATGGACGGGAACTGAGCATGCAGGTAAATGCCGAAGGTTAGGCACGCGATGATGGGGGAAAAGAAGTAATCAAGGAGCAAAGCCCATCCGACTAGGAAGCCTAGGTAGGGATGGATGCTTTTTTTGGTATAGGTGTACGCGGAGCCGGAGGTCGGAAACACCTTGGACATCACACCATAGCTATATGCGGTGAAAAAGATGGCGATGAAAGCGAGTAGATAGGCTTGCGTTAGCATCCCATGTGCATTTTCGTACGCAATACCATAGATGGAGAAATAAATCATCGGGGTCATCCAAGCAAGCCCCATATAGACGACTTGGTATAAGCTTAGCGACTTGCGTAGTGTAACTTCTTGAGTCATAGCGGTAACACTCCCTCATCAGTGGTTGGCCGTGAACACGGGAGCAGCATATATGCAAAAAAGCCAAGGGGATATCTAACGTGCAGATATCTCCCGGGCTTTTATCCCTCCGTGAACACAGTCTTTAGCTGTGCGTCCTCTCTTGGTCCAGACCGAAACGAGGTGCTTCGCGGAACCCTAGAAGACTTTCTATGTAATGTTTCATTACTTATGAATATGATGAACAACCATTTCATTAAGGATGTTAGCTATTTCTTATTTATGTAAGTTAATATAACACATTGTATGAAACATGAGAAGTATTTTATGTTAAACAGGTAAAATTATTAGAAGTTATTGACACATATCATCGTCGATGTTATGTTTAGTAACACAAACGAATACGATTGTTTACTAGGGTTCCGCCGGTACGAATCGGGCTGGTCCGAGAGTAAACCACTCTTGAGAGAGAGTGACACGGAAGGATAAAAACCTGGGAGATATCACCAAGACAATGGGTCTTGTGATGTCTCCCTTTTTGTTTAAGCAAAAAGCGAAGGAGAGCGATAGCATGGGGAACATTTGGAGCAAGGACATAGGGCCGGGAGGCAAATGGTCAGGGGTAATTGGCAAGGGGAAATTGATTCGTTTGACTGCGCTGGAAGCGGGCGCGAATGTGTCGATCCAGTTGTACCACGCGAAGGATCTGACGGAGCGCTACAATATGCCAGATACATTGAAGGCGCAGCACACCGCTCATTTGACCCGAGGCAATGTGCTGATGAGCGATAACGGCCGGGCGATGGTAAGCATCGTGGAAGACAGCTTAGGCTGGCATGATCCACTTAGTGGATACACAAGCCGTGCGGCAACAGATGCCAAGTACGGGGCGACGAACTATCAGGAGCTGCGCAATGATTGGCTGCGGAGCGGCCAAGAGAACTTTGCCGTGGAGCTCGTTCGCAATGGTCTAAGCATGCGGGATATGATGCCGGTCGTGAATATATTTTCCAAAGTCGTCGTGGATGACAACGGGGATATGCGGCTCAGCTTAGATCACTGTCCAGCAGGGGCAACAGTCACGCTAAGGACGGAGCTAGATACATTGGTAGTCCTGTCCAACACGCCGAACCCGCTTGATCCGAGAGAGAGTTATCCTTCCGTGCCTGTCAAAATCGAAGTGCTCGCATCAGCACCTGTTAATGAAGATGATTTTTGCTTGAATTATCGCCCGGAGAATCGCCGAGCTTTTGAAAATACATGGGAATACCACATACTGTTAGGTTCTTAATAGAAAAGACAATGCGGAGGAGGCAGGAAGTATGGCTGTATTTAATCGAGTAGAAAGCCCTCGTCAAGTGGAGGATGCCATATATAGTGAAGTGATTCAGGCGGGAGATGGCTGGATGCGTGTCCTGAAGCCAGGACAAGTGATGCGGATCGTGGATTTGGAAGGCAATCAGGCGGCAGACACGTTGTTCTTTGATGCGGAGAATCCAGAGGATCACTACAGTGCAGTGGCGACAATCACGGGTCAAAGCAACATTTACTTGAGCACTGGATCCATCCTGAGAGCTGAGTCAGGCAAGGAGCTACTGAAAATCGTCGCTGACACCTGCGGGCGTCATGATACGGTCGGCGGTTCGTGCTCAGCGCAAAGCAACACAGTACGTTACTCGCACGACAAGTTGTCGATGCACAACTGTCGCGATACGTTCATGCTGCAGTTGGCTGGGCAGGACGGTGTGTATACGAAGCGGGATTTGGCGCCGAACATCAACTTTTTCATGAATGTACCCGTGACGCCGGATGGTGGTTTGAAATTCGATGATGGCGTATCCGCGCCAGGATGTTATGTCGAAATGCAGTCCATTGGCAGCACGATGGCACTGATCAGCAACTGTCCGCAGCTTAATAACCCATGTAATGCCTATAACCCGACGCCGATTCAGGTGCTCATCTGGGATAAATAAAGAACATACACATGAAGGAGTGGTTACGATGTTTACAAAAGTGCTAATTGCCAACCGTGGCGCGATTGCCGTACGTATTGAGCGTACATTACGCAAACTGGGAGTTCAATCCGTAGCTGTGTATACAGCTGCTGATCAAGATAGCTTACATGTGGATGGAGCCGATGAAGCGGTTCTGATCGGTGAGGGGCCAGCGAAGTCGAGTTATTTAAATACCGAGCTGATTCTGCAAACAGCGCTCGAAACCGGTGCCCAAGCGATCCATCCCGGTTATGGCTTCTTGAGTGAAAATGCGGATTTCGCCCGCGCTTGTCGCGAGCATGGCATTGTATTCATCGGACCGACTCCAGAGCAAATGGAGATGTTCGGACTCAAGCATTCTGCGCGTGAGATTGCCGAAAGAGCAGGCGTTCCGATGCTGCCAGGCACTCCGCTAATCACGGAGCTTGAGGAAGCTTTAACGGAAGCGAAGCGTATCGGCTATCCTGTTATTCTGAAAAGCACCGCCGGCGGCGGTGGTATCGGGATGCGCGTGTGTGCCGACGAAGCGACGCTGCGAGCGGCATATGACGGTGTACGTCATTTGGCCGAAACGAATTTCAAAAACGGGGGCATGTTCCTCGAGAAATACATTGCTCGTGCGCGTCACGTAGAGGTGCAAATTTTCGGTAACTCCTTAGGTGAGGTAGTAACGCTAGGTGAGCGCGATTGCTCCATCCAACGCCGTAATCAGAAGGTCATTGAAGAGAGCCCAGCTCCGAACCTGTCGGACGAAGTACGTGAGGCGATGTTTGCTTCGGCGAAACGTTTGGCTGCTGAGGTAGGCTACCGCAGTGCGGGTACGGTCGAGTATCTTTACGATCCAGATACGTGTGAGTTTTACTTCTTGGAAGTGAACACGCGTCTTCAAGTGGAGCATGGCGTGACGGAGGAAGTGCTGGGTGTTGACCTCGTGGAGTGGATGGTGCGTGAAGCAGCACTCGAGCTGAATGATCTGCAATCGCTGATCCGCAAGCCGCAAGGCCACAGTATCCAAGCGCGGATTTACGCAGAGGATTGCCTTCAACAGTTCCGTCCGAGTGCGGGTCAGGTGGATCGCGCTGTGTTCTCTAGCGAAGCTCGTAATGAGACGTGGGTTCGTGATGGTTTGACTGTAACGACACTCTATGACCCGATGCTGGCTAAAATCATTGTTCACGGCAAGGACCGCTTAGACGCGATCCATAAATTAGTAGAAGCGTTGGCTGAAACGCGCATGTATGGGTTAACGACGAATCTGCAGTATGTACGTGCACTTCTGCAAGAAGAGGCATGTCTGAGCGGCAATGTCTACACGCAATTGCTGAATACATTCGAGCCTACAGAGCGCGCACTTGAAGTTGTTGATGGCGGTATTCAAACGACGGTGCAGGACTTCCCAGGCCGTATTCGCCATTGGGATGTCGGTGTACCACCGTGCGGACCGATGGATCCGTTATCGTTCCGCATCGGGAATAAGCTGCTAGGCAACGCCGACGATGCGCCTGGTCTTGAAATGACGCTGCGTGGCGGCTCCTACAAGTTCCGCAGCGACATGTGGTTCTGCGTAACCGGTGCGGATATGCAAGCAGAGCTAGATGGGGAGACGGTTGCTACGTACCGTCCGGTGTTGGCTTCGAAAGGGCAAGTGCTGAGCTTCGGCGAAGCTCAAGCGGGCATGCGTACGTATTTGCTCATCGGCGGCGGACTCGATATGCCGAAGCTGCTAGGCAGCTCATCCACGTTTACGTTGGGTGGCTTCGGGGGGCATGGCGGCCGTGCGCTGCGCACGGGCGATGTATTGGGTGTCAACGAAGGCGGCGAGAACCGTGTTCAGGATGTGTTTGAATTAGCGCCAGATCATCGCCCAGGAATGACACGCGAATGGACGATTGGGGTCGTGCCTGGACCACATTGTACAGGTGAGTTTTTGCGCACAGAGTATCTAGATCAATTGACAGAAACGAGCTGGGAAGTGCATTTTAACTCCTCCAGAACTGGCGTTCGTTTGAAAGGGCCTGCTCCACTATGGACGCGCGAAGACGGTGGGGAAGCGGGACTTCACCCGTCCAACATTCACGATAATGCCTACGCGATTGGTACGCTGGATTTGACAGGCGATATGCCGATTTTGCTAGGGCCAGATGGACCGAGTCTCGGTGGGTTCGTATGTCCAGTGACGACGGCATCGGCTGAGTTCTGGAAGCTAGGTCAATTACACCCTGGTGACTCCATCCGTTTCCACCTTCTGACGCTTCCTGAAGCAGAAGCACTGCGTGATCTGCAAGAGAGCAACCTGCGCGCGATTGGCGATGGGCATTTTGACCAATTGGTACACGTGCAGTTGCCTGCTGTAAATGAGGAGATTACGCCAGAGTATCCGCGACTTTTCCATGAAGTAGAGAACCGCCGATTCCCGATCACGATTCGTTGCTGTGGGGATCAAAACTTGCTCGTCGAATACGGTGAGCTAGAGCTGGATCTGCTGCTTCGCTTCCAAGTGCAGGCTTTGATGCAGGCCATCGTGGAAAGTGGTTCCATTCCAGTACTTGATCTGACTCCGGGGATCCGCTCTTTGCAAATTCATATTGATCCGTCCCAAATTACGGTAACAGAAGCATGCCAAAAGGTAGTCGAGATCGACGCTGCTCTCCCTCCTTTGGAACAGTTCCGTGTACCATCGCGTATTGTGCGCTTGCCACTGTCATGGGATGATCCTTCAACGCAGCTTGCAATCGAGCGCTACCAACAAGGCGTGCGTCCAGATGCACCTTGGTGTCCAAGTAATATTGAGTTTATTCAACGGATTAATGGCCTAGACACCATAGATGAAGTGAAAAAAATCGTATATGAAGCGAACTACCTCGTACTAGGGTTAGGGGATGTGTATCTGGGGGCTCCAGTGGCAACGCCGGTTGATCCTCGTCATCGTCTAGTCACAACGAAATACAATCCAGCTCGTACGTGGACACCAGAAAATGCCGTCGGTATCGGCGGAGCTTACATGTGTGTGTATGGGATGGAAGGTCCTGGCGGATATCAATTCGTAGGACGCACCATTCAAATGTGGAATCGTCTGCGCTCAACGGAGAGCTTTCAGACGGGTAAGCCTTGGTTATTGAGATTTTTTGACCAAATCCAATTCTATGAAGTGAGTGCGGAAGAGCTGCTGCAGCTGCGCGAGGATTTCCCTCGTGGCCGCTATGAGGCTGACATTCAAGAGACGACTTTTGATCTAGGTGAATATCTCCAATTCCTAAGTTCTATAGAAGAAACAACGGATACGTTCCGTACCCAACAACGTGAAGCGTTCAGAGAAGAGCGCGAGAGTTGGAAAGCCAAAGGACTTGCCGAATATGTCTCCGAGCAGGAGACAGGGGATGCTGCGCCGGAAGATGAATTGCCTGTAGGGACTGTGGCTGTACGCGGTATTATGCCAGGAAGCGTGTGGAAAGTACTCGTGTCCCCAGGTGAACAAGTGAAGAAGGGTGACCAACTGGCAATTCTCGAAAGTATGAAAATGGAATTCCCGCAGCACGCGCCTTGTGATGGTTATGTGTCAATGGTTGGTGTGAAGCCAGGGGATCAGGTGCATGCCGGACAACTAATTCTTGGTATTGCACAATCTGCGTAAGGGAGAGGTGAAGAGGTCATGGGCATTACAGTGGCAAAAGAGTTAACGTTATCTTACTTGCGAGAAAAATATGAAGCGGGCACATTATCTCCACAGGAGGTCATGGCTACTATAGTAGAGCGTTCCATCGCGGATGCTGACATGAACATTTGGATTACACCACCGTCGATGGATGCGATTCAGCCGTACTTGGATCGTTTGCCATTTCTCTCGAAAGCAGATGCGCCTCTCTGGGGGATTCCGTTTGCGATCAAAGATAACATTGATCTAGCTGGTGTTGCGACGACCGCGGCCTGCGCGGAATATGCGTTTACGCCGGATAAGCATGCGGGTGTCGTAGAGAGATTAATTGCTGCAGGTGCCATTCCTGTAGGCAAAACGAACCTCGATCAGTTCGCGACGGGCTTAGTCGGCGCTCGCAGCCCTTACGGCGACGCGCATAACGCGCTGCGTCCTGAACTGATCAGCGGCGGCTCGAGCTCAGGCTCAGCCGTCAGCGTAGCCCGTGGCCAAGTGGTATTCTCACTTGGCACGGATACAGCTGGCTCCGGCCGTGTGCCGGCAGCTCTGAATCGCCTAGTCGGCTATAAGCCGAGTCTCGGCGCATGGCCGACCAAGGGGGTCGTGCCAGCCTGTGCGAGCCTCGACTGCGTCACGGTCTTCGCGCATACCTTGGCGGATGCGCTTGTCGTAGACAGCGTGGCGCGGGGCGTCCACGCGGAAGACCCTTGGTCGCGCAGCGTGGTGCGCAAGCCTGCGGGACTGCCTGCGAAGATTTGCCTGCCGAGCGGTGAGCTAGGCTTCTATGGACCTTACGCTGCGGAGTATCGTGCAGCATGGTTGCAGGCTGTTGAGCAGGTGCGTGAGGTTAGTCGGCGTGAGGGTATTGTAATTGAAGAGATAGATGTTGAGTTATTCTCGCAGGCTGCGGCGATTTTATATGAAGGTCCATGGGTGGCTGAACGTTGGGCCGATATTGGACCGTTTATCGAAGCGAATCCAGGTGTAGCTTATCCGGTGACGGAAAAGATTTTGCGTTCTGGCGCAGCTAGCGAGTACGATGCAGCATCGGTGTTTGTTGCGATGCATAAGCTGCAGCGCTATAAGTTGGAAGCTAGGAAGCTATTGCAGGATGCGGTGCTTGTGATGCCGACCTGCGGAGGCACTTGGACACGCGAGCAGGTGCTTGCGGACCCTATCAGCACGAATCGCGATATGGGTCGTTACACGAACCATTGCAACCTGCTGGATTTGTGCGCGGTTGCTGTGCCTGCGGGCGATGCGGCGCCGGAGACGCCTTTTGGGATTACACTCTTCGCGGTAGCGGAAGAGGAAGGGTTGATTTGTGGGGCTGCGGAGTTGCTGGTTGCTGGCGCTAGTGGTGGCGTGAAGGCGGAGGTTGCTGCGGCGAGTGCGGGTGTGATTGTGAGTAGCGGCGTGAATGCTAAGGCAAGTGCAAGGGCGGATAGCGCCGGTGCTGCGCAAACGACGCTGGTGGCGGTTTGCGGGCTGCACATGCGTGGCTACCCGCTGGAGAAACAGATGCAAGGCTGTGGAGCGCGGTTCATCCGGGAGGATGAATCCGCGGCGAAGTACAGCCTTGTGAAGCTGCCGACATCCCCTGCGAAGCCGGGGATGATCAAGCAACAGCAGGGTGGCGCGGCCATCCAGCTGGAAATTTGGGAGATGCCGCTCGAGGCATTCGGCGGCTTTGCAGCAGCGATCCCGGCTCCGCTCGGGATCGGCAAGGTTGAGCTCCGGGACGGCACGGAAGTCCCGGGCTTCGTTTGTGAAGCTTACGCGGCCGAAGGCGCGGAAGATATTACGGCGTTGCGCAGCTGGCGCAACGTGGTTTAACCAAAAAGAGAAGCGCATGGCGGTATCGCCTGCGCTTCTCTTTTTCTTATTTACTGTTGGCCTAAAGGGAACAACATTTTAGAAGCAAGAGCACTGAATTGTGAGCTCTCCTTTTCATTAAGGGTATCCGTTATGGCTTTAATTTGACGCCCGATCTTACTGCTTACGACCTGAATCAGTTTATGTCCCTCGGCTGTCACCTTTACATGAATGACACGACCATCGTGGGGGGAAGGACTGCGTTCAACTAACCCCCGGCGCTCCGCGCGATTGATCAATCCGGTAATGCTGGATTTGTCGAGGTCGAGGTATTGGGCTAGCTGTAACATACTTAATTCTCGATCACGTAAAATGCCGAACAACCGAATCTGAATGATGGAAACATCGTATTCAGCTCCGACTCGGGTAAGGATTCCTTGAACAAGGAAGGATAATTGTATCAAACTATCCATAATTGAGAGGTTTTCTTGAAAATTAGTGTTTTTTTCGTTCACCATGATTCACTCCAGATAAGCTCAGATATTCGTATACAGCCTATATGTATATTTCAATTTTTATTTTATCATAAAAGTCATTGACATTGTACGTGGCACAAACTATATTGTTTGTATCACGTACTAATTTGCATCTTAGGAGGTTATGACGAAATATCGATGAGTAAAAGTAAACGAGTTTGGATTCCTTCAATTATAGCTGTCGGCATTGCTGTGCTCTTTTTGGGCTATTTTTGCTACTATATTTCCCTGCACGGGAACGGAGATACTGATCTCAAACGTTTGGCAACGGAACAAATGGAAAGAGGTGTGGTCGAGCTTCCCGTTCGAATAGGGATACTTTTTAACGATTTTGGTACGTATGCGGTTTATCTTGGAGCGGTGTGTATTTCCTTGTTGTGGTTTAAGCGAGGATTGAAATCTCAATCTAAGATCGTCCGTGTCATTGGAAAGTGGATTCTTAAACTTCACGAAATTTCGGGCTGGGCAGCATTAGTCCTCGTGTTTGCGCATGGTATTTATTTTTTAATCAAAGAAATTCATGTTCAACATATTTACTCCGGCGCTGCCAGCTTTATCTTCCTGCTGACCATCGTGGGATACGGCTTTTTGATTAGGAAAGTACGGAATAAGTGGATGAGAGCCATTCATCGTTACCTGGCAATTGCCTGGATCCCCGTACTTTGGATTCATGCGGGTAAGGATGTCATATTCGTGGCGGTTGCAACCTTTGCAGTAGTGCTTTTGGTTAACATGCTCGAGAAAGCGAGTGTTCGTTCGAATGACGAAGCTCAAAAGACTGCTAAAAGTAGGTGACCAAAGGGTGCTAGAAGGAAAAGATGCAAATCAGCTTCGGTTTCCTGATGGGAAGACCGTCACTTTATTGGAACAAGGGAAGGATGAGCGGGGGGACTTTTTACGGATTGAGCATCAAATACCCAAGCAAGGAGCAATGAATTCCCCTCATTGGCATCCGATCCTTACAGAATCCTTCGAGGTGAAGCAAGGTTTAGTCAAAGGGATCGTAGATGGCGTAGAAAAAGTGCTCGGCCCTGGCGAGCGTTTAACCATTCATCCGAAACAGGTGCATCAATTTTTTAACGTTGGCCTAGAGATATTGATCGGGATCCATGAGGTTCGCCCTCCCGGATGTCATTGGGACATGTTTAAGCTGCATCACAAGCTGGAGTGCGAAGGAAAGTTGAGTAAAAGGGGAGTTCCTTATAATCCGCTTTGGCTCGGGATGTTATGGAAATATGGCGAGGGATATGATGCAGGTGCTCCAGCCGTTGTGCAAAAGGTGCTACTTGGTGGATTGGCTCGTCTCGCCAAGGCTCTCGGATATCGTGTCGATTAATGAAAACCTATTACAAGAAATGAAGGTGTAGCAATGGATCAGAAGAAGACGGTTCTCCTGGTCATGGGGAGTATACGAGCAGGCAGAAATTGCCCAAAAATCACAGCATGGGTCGAGTATATCGGTCGAGCGAATTCAAATTACGAATATGAGATCATCGATCTGGCGAAATGGCCGTTGCCGATGGACGATGAGCCGGGAATCCCCGCCTTGGGAAGCTACAGTCAGCAGCACACGCACGCGTGGAGCGAAAAGATCAAGAGTGCAAGTGGCGTGATTTTCGTCACACCGCAGTTTAACTGGGGTTATCCGGCGGCACTCAAAAACGCTATTGATCATCTTTACCACGAGTGGCGGGATAAGCCGGTCATGATCGTGACCTACGGCGGTCATGGCGGCCGCCGATGCGCCAAGCAGCTAAGGCGGGTAGCGGTTCGGCTGAGGATGCGCATCGTGCCGACGTCTCCTGCACTCCGATTATCGGATGCGGTTATTCGTGAGGGAGCCGAGCTAATACCAGATCGTGATTTTCGCGATTTCGCGCCGCGTGTTCAACGAGCATTGTCGGAATTAGCTGACCAACTCGAAGGCCAAGAAAGCGTCCTGGCACGAATACGTCGGAATTGGAAGGTAGCGTTAGCTGTGTTTTCTTGAATAAGAAATGCAGCCTTCTAAATCCAAGTAATGGCTGATCGGCTGAGTTTGTTTGTACTTCTTTGGCCGATGAGCTCGTCAGCCGTTTGGCGGATGATCTGAATGCCGTCCTCGATCTCTTTTTCATTTGTGCGAATAATGCTGAGGCGCAAGCTGTTCGCGCTTTCCACGCTTGGAAGGTAGCATTGCATCGTAGGAAAAACATGCACGTCCTTCTGACGAAGGGCCGGGACTAGCTCCTCTGCCGCCAGATGATGGGGTAGCTCAAGCCCGGCAAATATACCGCCAGTTGGTTGGCTTAGACGGAAACCCTCGTTTAAATATCTGCTGCAAGCCTTCTGCAGAGCCTTCATTCGGACGCCATAGCGTTCCCTCATCAAGGCGGCATGGCGTTGAAACAATCCGCTGCCCAGATGAATCTCCAAAGCGGCTTGTGAAAGGGCAGATGTGCTTAAATCGCTCGAAGATTTGTACATTCGGAACATAGTCATTAATGCTGCGGGAAGTACAGCGGCGCCAAGTCGCAGGCCGGGCAGCATGATTTTGGAAAAGCTTCGAATGTAGATGACGCGCCCCGAATTATCATAGCTGCAGATTGGATCGGATTTGCTGTCTGTTTCCAAGTCTGCGAGATAATCATCCTCCACGATATACACATCATATTTCTCCGCCATGGCTGCGATGGCTTCTTTCTCTCCGCGTGACAAGCTGGTTCCGAGCGGGTTGTGGTAACGGGGGACCGTATAGAAAAATTTAATGGCATTGTTCCGAAAATGCCGCTCTAGTTCATCTAAATCAAGGCCTGATTCCGTTCGAGTAATGCCGATTACAGTTACCCCGAGGAGGCTCAATAATCGCAACATTCCCGCATAGCAGGGCTGCTCGACTAAGATCGCCGATTTTCCATTTGGGAACGGCATGGAGGCAAGCAAGTGAAGCGCTTGTTGGGCGCCGGAGACGACGCAGATCCGTTCAGGTCCAGCAAAAATCTGTGAGGCTGCGAAGTGTCGGGATAAAGCTTCGCGCAGCGATGGAAATCCGAGCGGATCACCGTATGTAAAAAGCCGATCCCCGTATAGCTGTATCGCCCGGTTCAACCCGTGCTGAATTTCTTCATACGGGATAATGCCAGGATCCGGTGCAGCCACGGCGAAATCAATACGCCCTTCCGGCCGATCCTCAGACTTGGAGGAACGATCAATTACGTAGTAGCCACTCTTCGGTACCGAGTAGATGAGGTGTTCTTTTTCCATTTCCTCGATAGCTCGAATTACGGTGTTTTTGCTGCACGCCCAATGCAGACTAAGCTCTCGGATAGACGGCAATTTACCGCCAGGCTTGATCACCCCGCTGTTAATCTGTTGTTTCAGATAATCCTTCACATTTTCGTATTTCATGATCTTTACACCCCAATCTGTATGGGTATAGTTAATGGATAATTCATTTTTCACTTCTAACTGTTACCATTATACTAAACATATTACGTATCGTGAACTATGGGAGGTATACAGATGGAATGGATTCATGATTGCTTGCCTTACAGAATCAGTGACAGTGTAGAAGAACTGCAGCCGGATGTGGTTTTTGCTTTATTGAAGAGCAGCTACTGGGCGGCTGAACGGTCGGAGGAAACCATCAGGAACAGCTGGAAGGAATCACTTTGTTTTGGAGTCTATAGTGCGGACGGGCTTCAAGTAGGTTTCATGCGGGTTGTAACGGATGGCGCAACTTTTTCCTGGCTGTGTGACGTGATCGTCGATACGGAACATCGTGGCAAAGGACTCGGCAAATGGATGATGGCCGTTATGGTCGACCATCCTCGTATTCGCCAAACGAATATTTATCTGGGTACACGAGACGCTCATGGATTATATGAGAAATACGGCTTCGCGCGACGGGAAATGATGATCCGCAGAGTAGCTCAATAACTAGTGAGTAACGATGGATGAAAAAAAGTGAGAGAGAAAGAGCCATCCGTAAAGGATGGCTCTTAAATTTGCAGCTTTAGCTAACGCGGAGAAGTTCTAGTGTTTCTCCTTAAAAGGTAGAATATGTAGATTTCGTATTGTATAATTCTAGCATTACAGAGTCTTTATAGTAATCAACGAGGGACTCATAGAGTTGTCATCGGAAAAACAGATTCTTTTAAAAAGGAGTTATGGGATGGCAGATTCAAAGCCGAGGTTATTTATTGGATCATCTTCAGAAGCAAAACCTTATGCTACGGCCGTAATGCGCGAGTTACAACGCTATGCAGAGATAACTCCTTGGTTTGCTGGCGTTTTTAAAGTGAATAGTGCAACTATGGATGATTTAGAAACACAAGTGGACCATAACGATTTTGCTGTTTTTGTATTCGGACCGGATGATATCGTTGACTTTCGAGGAAAAACGGTATTAGCCCCAAGAGACAATACCATCTTTGAGATGGGCTTGTTTTGGGGACATTTACGGAGAGATCGTGTATTTTACATTGTCCCAATTCAATCGAGAAAAACGTATCAAGGTACGGAAATTACCGAATTTCATATTCCTTCTGACCTACACGGATTAACATTCATTACATATGATGCAAGTATGAGTAATAAAGATGCTGCAGTAGTAACTGCATGTGATTCTATCCGTCAAAAAATAGATGAACTAGGCTCATTTGTAAATCCAGCACATCAATCGTTAATTAGTTTTTTGACACAATTTAGTAAGGACCTTCTAACTGATCCGGGACGTAAATATGATTACGTATATGAAGCCATCAGAACTGCCTACGATACTAATACTTTTGCTAGTGCCAAAGTGTCCGGAGCTGCGGTTTGGGCAGTAGAGGGGACAGATGGCATTAGACAGGTCGCTGGAAATGTGGGACGAGGGAAGTTTTATCATTTTAAGGATTATCAATCCAAGAGTGCCACAAAACCATTAGTGATTGACGTACATTTAACTGGGACAGAGCAAGCTCTCCTGTACAATAAAACGGGCGTTGCGAGTGTATATTTACTGTGTTATCCTGTTGGTAAGGAGTTAGTCGTTACTATTCATCTCACGATCAACGGAGGGGTGGCGACTACGCGACTGGAAAGTATGATGGATGAGAATCAGGAGCTAATGAGTTCAATCCACTATATTTTTGGAGGTGAAGTAATATGAACAGAAGAAACATCCGCAAAGCATTCCAAAAGGGTGCTGTTCAAGGAACAGGTACCTCGGGTAAGGTGGTTGAAAGGGTATTAGCGCCTACGTTAGGCCTTGGGGAAGATACTGCAGGTATCGTTGTTTTAAAACGAAAAGCGGAGTATAAACGTCCTGCGATGTTAAGTTGAAATTGCACTCATAGACAACACGATTGTATTCGTGGTGGTTACGATAAAACAAGACAAGAGTCAGGAGCGATCCTGACTCTTGTCTTTGTTTTATACGGATGCAGGGTCTTGCCATACATTAAACTTGTTTCCGTCAGGATCCTTAAATTTAAATTGCAGACCACAGCCGTCATGGTCAACTAGTGGCTCAACATGGACGCTATTGTCGCGAAGTTTCTTGCGAAGCTCGACAATATTGTCAACCTCAAACGTTAATGAAAACATTTCGTACTCTTCGCCATCCCATTGTGCAGTGACAAAATTCGCTGGTTTCATATCCAAAGTTTCCAGTAAGAATAACCATTGTCCGTCTCCTAGGATTAAGATGGCTCCGTCCGGTTCACGTTTCCTAACCTCTAAACCAAACATCTCCGCATACCATTTTGCAGCAAACTCCAGATTAGATACGGGTAAGTAGTTGCAGAGAACTTTCTTTAACATAGGTTTTTGGCCGATCTGTTGGTTCTGTAATTGTGGTATTTCTTTTTCTAACATGGATGATCTCACCTCTTGTTTTTAGTTTCAACATATAGACGATTCAAACCAGTCAAATCCGTCGCGTGAGATCATATATTTATTTATTTTCTACAGCATTAAATTTGTTTCCGTCAGGGTCATAAAATACGAATAACTTTCCGAATAATTCGTTCTCTTCCAGGGGTTCGGTATGGACACCCCTGTTTGTTAGTTGTAACCATAAATCATCTGCGCTATCTACTGAAAAAGTTAAAAGTGGCATCTTGTTCGGAGAATGATTGTGGCATTCGAGCAAATACAATTCATGACCTGATTCCAGATTCAGATTGCCATGGATACTAGTTCTTAAATGAAAGTGAAGGTAGAACCAGTCTGTTGTTTTTTTTTTTATTGGTGACTGGAATGTAGAAGTGTCCTGCTCTTCTCAACACTTGTTCACAAACCGCTTGCTCAAAATCACGATCCAGTCGGAAAGGGCGGAAATAAGATTCGAAATCGTCCACAAGGTGGAGCTTAAGCGTCTCTCTAGCGCGACGAATGCGACTTTCCACTGCCGCTACGGATAGATCTAGAAATAGACTGATTTCCTTCATTGACCAATCGCTTAAATAATGCAGAACAACAGCGGATTTGCTCTTTTCCTCCAATGTGTGCAGGGCACGCCAAATGGATTCTTGAAGGACATGCTGTTCAAGCCATGAACCGACGTTGTCCGACTTTTCGGGGATAGATTCGATATACGTGAGAGTCGCCTTTTTCTTCTTTAGAAAATCAAGACTTGTTCGGTAAGCAATCGAGTAAAGCCAACTGCCAAGCCGAGTTGGTTCTTTTAATGTATGTAGATTGTTGTAACATTTTACAAAAGCCTCTTGTGCAACATCCTGAGCTTCATGAAAGTCCCCAATTACGCTATACGCAACAGAAAGAAGGGCATTAGAATAGCGGATTACGATAATGCGAAATGCCTCGAAGTCGCCGCTTTTAGCATTGATTATCAATTGATGATCAGACGTAAGATTATCTCTAGTCACTGTTTGTCACCTTCCAGTGCATATGTATTCAATCACCTACGCGCTGATAACACCGCACATAATCGATAGCGAACTCGCTCGGATACACAGGCTGTTCAACGTTCCCGCTCTCTTGCGGCGGGATTTCATAAATGTTTAGCATCAATTGCATGGGATAATCTGGCGATTGTGGCGAGCGATGGATCCGTACATTGTCGATATAGAAGTCGACGCCTTCGGGAGTCCAATCGACCGCATAGACGTGGTAGAGCGTCGGGTCCAACGCAAACTCGCGTTCGAAAAACTCTTCTTCTATAGTAGGGTCGCCGAATGAATGAATACCATAGCCGAGCGTGCACGCCCCATCCCTCACGTTCCAGCCTTTTAGCTCAAATGGGCAAATTTCTGCCGAACGTTCGGGCACATCCTCGAAGCCGATCATCCAGAACGCGCAGACGTTATATGGTGTGCCAAGCCCTTTTGCTCGAATTTCAAAATAGCCATATTGTGAGACAAACAACCGTTCCTCAGGCTGTTCCTCGCGAACGAGGCAATCCCGCGAGAACCGATGCTGCCCAATCGGGCTGTCGAGCGGTCCGGCGAACACCCCCGTTTGCAGGTTGCTCACTTTCACATCCCCATTAAATTCCGGGCTCCACGGCTGTTGTTCTTCAGTTATGCGCAAGAGAAGCTGACTGTCTTCGAACCGGTAATTCGCCGTGGTGTTCTGACGGCTGCTCCATTGCGGTAAGTAATAAGGCAGCCATTTCGCACGATCCAACTCGCTCGTCTCGAAGTCGTCGTGGAATACGAGGGTGTACCCGGCTTTTTCTAAAGGATTCCTAGGGAAATCTAGCATACTCATTGTCGCGTTCACTCCTTTTTCCTATACGTCTCTACTGTCCAACCAACCACCACTTAAAAGAACGTCCTTCATAACTCTCAAAGCGTCTCGGCGAATTCGAAAATAAGTAGCTCTACTTACGTGCAATCGGTTAGCCGCGATTTCGGCAGTCAGATGAGTCTGCTCGCTCATTTGTCGCAGTACTTGCTGCATGCGTTGATCAAGCGGATACACAGGATCGCCCCAAAGCAATTGATGAAGCGAGTGCTGCAACTCAGTACCGGATAACCCAAGGAGGGTAGCCAGATCGGTTTGCGCCAGCCGCTTAAGATCTGTTACAAGCGGGAGAGCAGCGAGTATGGATTTTTCGGTGATGTCTTCCGAGGAAGGGGATTTGGCCGCCTCCAGCTCAATGCCAAGCAGCACAAGAATCCGGTCTCCGATATCTGAAGTGTGCCAGTCCAGCTCGCGGACGGTTGCGTGTTGGAACGGGTGACCGTCGGGAAGGCCAGTCAGGGGCCTCATTTTGTACCCTAGCCGTAAAAGAATGGCCGTAATTCCTTCATACGTATTGATCATGACGAACCGCAAACCTGCGGAACGAACGACAAGCCAATCCGCTAAAATAATGCCGATGAGCTGCTGAAAACTGTACTCAGCATGCTGTTCGGAAGCGGCGGCAAGCAAATGGTAAAAGGTATCCGCTTGCTCCATCCCTTGCGTACGAAACGCGTCGATTTCATTAGGGAAAGCTTTCTCCAGCACTTCTGGAAAATGCTTCTCGTGAAATCGGGTCGTTTCCCCGTAGAGGAAGAAGCCTGCTACAAACGCCAGAGGCGTGCCGTCTTTGGCTCGAAACACACGGATGCAATCAGGGAAGCATGCAGCCATCTCTCGCAGTACGGCGAGATCCTTACTAATCGATACTGCATAGGAGGCTTGTTCTTGCATGATTCGCATCAACTCAGGTAAATCTCGCTGGTGAAAAGACTCCATGCGCATCTGCTCAGGATCATGGGCGAATACAGACACGGAATCGAGTTGAAATACGTCCCGGCAAGTAGTGAGAAGGATGGCAATCCGTTTACTCCAGTCGCTGACAGTTTCTGACTTCATTTCTCGCACCAGCTCGCGAACAATCGTCGTACGCAAGCTGCGTACCCGTTTCGGCTCACGCCGAATGAAGTCTTCCATCAAGTAATGACGCGCTACATCATGTAAGGCAAAGCCATAAGCGGTAGGGCGTACAAAGGATATGCGGCTTAACTGAAGCAGTTTGTCCGCATGTAGTGGCGAACGAACCAATCGACCAATCTGCGCCAGCGTGGCTTGCGGCAGAATGCAAAGCACATCCAGCGTCTCTTGTAAGTCTGGAGAAGCAACTTCGCGCAAAAGCTCTGCTGATATACGCAGCGAAATTGGCCAGGTTTCTTTGCCGATGAGATGAAGCTTTTCGGAGTTGAGCGCCAAGGCAAGCGGCAATCCCTGCGATTCGTTATGAAGACGTTCGATATCTACAGATTTTTTGATTCCGGTGCGGAAGGCGTATTGGGTAACTTCCTGTCTATTTAAAGGCTGTAGCTCTAGGTAAGAGACGCTGTTCCGCCAAGCGAGGTCATGCTGCCAAGATTCGGATAAATTTTGACGAGAAACTAACAGAACCAACAGCCCCTTCGAGGGCAGTCGGGGAAGAAACACTTCTCGCAACCATCCGTCTATTTTTTGAATGGCGTCATAATTGTCTATACATAGTACTGTTCGACCTCTGGACATCTCATGAATGAGATTGTGCAGAGAAGGTTCGAGTGGAGATGGTAGTTCGTCAAAGGTTTTCATATGATCAAACAAAGCTTCCATGAAGCCTGTAGGTGTTTCTACACAAATTCGACCATCGATCCACAGGGTACGATTGTTCGCTTGCATAGCTAAGTCGAGCGCCCGCATCATGAACGAGGTTTTCCCGATTCCGCCAATGCCAGATACAAACAGAAGCTGCGTCGTCGCAGGCACACTTCGGAGCCATTGATGAACCATTTCCAACTCCGCACTTCGCCCAACGAATAGTCGATTGCGCTCGATGGCGAGCTTTTCGATAAGATTCTCCATAATTCGTCCTCCCCCAGCTAATACGTTTCGGCATCACTCACGGCGTATCCTTCATCTTAGCAACATGCGCGTATGAAAAGATGAGACGATAATGAGACGTTATCCTTTTAAAATAGGGGTATAATCGAAAGTACAATCGGCTATCAATTTGGGGGAATTCATGTCGTGAAAATCGACCTGATTATCGCCCATCCGCTGCAGGTCTATTACGCGTGCACCTTGTCGGAGAGGCTAAACAAGCCGCTGATCATTGCGAACCTGTTTCCGATCTCACCTGCAACAAGCGCGTTTCCTTCATTCCTGGCGCGAGCAAAATCCATTTCCAAGTCTGACAAAGGAAAAGTTACTTGAAGCGATTCGCAAGCTTCAAACTCCTCATGTACGCTTGAGAGCGGCTGAGATCTCAAAGCAAATCAAGGCGGAAGCGGGACTGCAAACGGCTTTGGACTTTCTTGAACGCCAGATTCCAGTTGCTCCTGTCTATAAAAACTGATTGGTGATAGGATTCTTGAATAACGAAGGGTGTGCCGCGAGGCACACCTTCTTTACATTTCAATACCATGATTTCATTTGTTATACTAATGAGCAGGTATACTTAACGGGATTAACCATCAGATGAGGTTACAAAAGAACGGGGATGAGTGAATGGCTCGACAGCGGTACAGCAATATGGATCCAAACGCAACGACGAAAACGTGGAAAGAGGTAAGACGCTGGCAAAAGGAGCGGAAGGGTAAAATCAAAGATTTGAGCTTCCGAATTGGCCAAGCTGAGCAAAAGCAGCAGGAACTGCTGAAGAATAATCAGAATGAAGTGACGATTACTTGGATCGGGCATGCCACCTTCGTGCTGCAATTCGCAGGTTTGACGATTGTGACCGACCCAGTCTGGGCCACCCGGATGGGCTTCACTCAGAGATTGGAAGCGCCTGGGCTTTCTATTGAAGAGCTTCCGCCAGTAGATGTTATTTTGCTCTCACACGCGCATTACGATCACTTGCATGTGGGTTCATTGAAAAAGCTGAGAGGCACGCCGTACGTGCTTGTACCAGAGGGACTTGGCTCGAAGCTGCGGAAGCTGGGGTTCAGCACGGTTTATGAATTGCCATGGTGGGGGAGTCAAACCGTGGGTCAGGTGGAGTTTCATTTTGTTCCTGCGCAGCATTGGACAAGGCGTACGCTAACCGATACGAATACCTCGCTTTGGGGCGGATGGGTAATGAAGCGGACTGCGTCGTCTTTGCCAGAGGGCGAGCAACAGGATCCTCAATCGATATACTTTGCTGGCGATAGCGGGTATTTTGAAGGGTTCGGCGAGATTGGTGCCAAATATCCGGGCATTCACTACGCCTTAATGCCGATCGGCGCCTACGAGCCAGAGTGGTTCATGGGGATGCAGCATGTGACGCCCGAGGAAGCGATTCAGGCTTTCCTGGATGTCGGTGCCAAACAGTTCATTCCGATGCACTATGGAGCCTTTCGTCTTGCTGATGATACACCCAAGGAAGCATTGGATCGGCTGCTGGCGGATTGGCAGCGGAGAGGGCTAGACCCAAGCGCGCTGCGCTTGTTAAAGCATGGCGAAACCTTGGTGGCAGAGCCGAACTAGACGTAAAATATCATAAAGAGGTGCTTGCTTCGAAGGTGGAGATCTTGGGAATCAAGCACCTCTTTGCGTTGATGCCAAGGCTCTCACGAGGGCGCTATATATTGTTTCAAAATAAACAGGAATGACAAAATTGGAAAAATGTCATTTGATATTTGTCATTTTCGTATTTATAATAAAGTTACATGTTAGGCGGAAAAGACGGCTGCTTACTTCATTTCAATGAAAGGCGGGATTAGGAAATGGAACGTAAAATAGTAGGAAAAGTAGCGATAGTAACGGGTGCATCCAGAGGAATCGGTCAGAAAATCGCAGAAGAGCTGGCACTTCACGGGGCTAAAGTTGTTGTGAATTACGCTAGCAGTCCAGGTAAAGCGGAGGAAGTCGTTAACGGCATTAAACAACAAGGCGGTGAAGCGATCGCGATTCAAGCGGATATCAGCGAAGTGGCACAGGTTGAGCTTTTGTTCCGGAGGACGCTGGAGGCGTACGGGCAGGTTGATATTTTAGTCAATAATGCAGGGATCATGATTACGAAACCGATACTCTCCATTACCGAGGAGGATTTTGATAAGCAGTTTAATATTAATGTGAAAGGGACGTTCTTTGCGATTCAGCAAGCGGCGCTGCATATGAAGGAGAATGGTCGAATTATCAACTTTTCTACTTCAGTTAATGGGCAAATGTTCCCTGGGTACAGCTCGTATGCGGGCACGAAGGGGGCTGTTGAGCAGTTTACTCGTCAGTTAGCGAAAGAATTAGGACCCAAAGGCATCACGATTAACGCCGTTGCACCTGGGCCAGTCAATACTGAGCTATTCACCGTAGGAAAATCGGAGGAACAAATCAAAGCGGTAGCTAACATGAATTCGTTCGGACGTTTGGGGGAAGCGGAGGATATTTCACGGGTTGTACTTTTCTTAGCAAGTGAGGAATCTCAGTGGGTAACAGGACAAACACTTCGTGTGAATGGCGGGTTTATCTAAGATGACGAAGAATGAGTTGCCATTATCAAAAGATGAGATTTTAGATGCAGCCGAGCAAGTGCTCCGGCGGTATGGTCCAGACAAAACGTCCGTTGTGGACATTGCGAAGGTGCTGCAAGTGAGTCATGGAACGGTGTATCGGCATTTTGAAAGCAAAGCTGCGCTGCGGGAAGCCGTGACATCCCGGTGGTTGCATACGAGTGTCGCAGTTCCTTTGGAGGCAATTGCGAGAGATGAAACTAGCGGCAGCGCCGTTGAGCGTTTGCGTATGTGGTTAGAGACGTTGATTCAGACCAAGCGGAAATTCGCTGCCGAGGATCCGGAAATGTTCACCATGTATGCCAATGTAACGCTCATTGAAATTGAAATGATTAGCACGCATGTGTATCGCTTGATTGGGCAGCTTGCACAGATTCTCGAGCAGGGAATGGCGAGCAACGCATTCAAGCAGGGAGATTCGGCGTCGATCGCTAGAGCGATCTTTTTGGCCACCTCGCGCTTCCATCATCCATCGCATGCTGGGGAGTGGGGATTTGGGGACAGCGATGAGGATTTTGAAAATGTCTGGCAGTTGATACTTGGAGGGATCGTATGATCAAACCCAAAAGATTAAAGCCTGGCTCCATGAGCATACAGATCCGAAATTGATTATGCATCTCGGCGGGCGAGTGGCGTTGAATCCTGAGGCGAATGAGGTTGTTTTGTTGGAGAGTCCGTTTGAATGATTGAAGTAGGAGGATCTACATAAGTGAGTAAAGTTGAATGTGGCATTTATACCATGTGCTTAGTCCAAGATGGGAACAAGGTGCTTCTAATAAACCGTCCCGAAGCCAAAGGGTTTCCCGGATTTCTAGGCCCTGGCGGTAAGTTGGATTTAGCAGAAAGTTTTTCGGAGGGAACCGTCCGAGAATTGTGGGAGGAAACGGGACTCGTGGTGAACCCGGAAGATCTCATATACAAGGGCGTGGATGAATATTTAGTGCCCGAAAAGAACTATCGATATATGGTGTTTAATTACCTCGCTCGGACCTATTCTGGAGAGCTGCTTCCCAATCCACCTGAAGGTGAATTAGTCTGGGTAGATGTAAGCGAGGCTTTGCAGTTGCCCATGCAAGACTGGTTTAAACGAAGGTTTCCTTTGTTCTTTGAGTCGGGAACTTTTGAGATTTCTGTTGTGTGGGATGAAAGTAATCAATGTATAATCGAGGAAAAGGTTAGAAAATTGGGATGAAAGAATGATTCGAATAACAACATGAGAGGGTAGCAGATCACTATGAGCGAAACCGTAAGTTTAAGTCTTGGAGGTTCCTACGTTGTGGCCCCAGACAACCCTAGAAAGACGAAAAATCGTGGTCGGAAATGTATGATTCTAGCATTCGAGCTTAATGATGAGGAACTAGATATTAGAGTGATTTACCTCGATACGAGTAGGGAGGTCCTGCTAAAGTTTAGTGATTTGAAACAAATTACCGAGTGATGTCGCTAAAAAAGTTTAAGATTTCCCATTTACTCGGTTGTCCTATTTGAAGGTAAGGAACAAAAGCTTGTATTTACTCCTGTGGGATTGCGGGGAATTATTATTTGCACTCGGAGGAATTGGTAAAGCGGATTAACGAGCTTTTTCAACCCAAGTAGATTTGAACAAAAAAAGATCCCTATAGGATAAGGATCATTAGTGTGAATCGAGCTATGTGTTGATGTTTCCAGCCATTTTAAGTCTCGCCGCGATTTGTTTGAAATCTTCAGGTGAAATGCCAGGAGCAAATTCCTCTTCGACAGCCGGCGCTTCAGCAATGGGATATCCTTGAGGCGTACCATGGATGACTTCTAACGCAGAGCCGTCTTCAGGATGGGTGCCTTTCCATATCTGGCCGATGGTTGTGAAATCCTTGTCGCTCCACGTGTAAAGCTTGGTATGCACGCCTTTCTCTTCAAATTTCCTTGTTTCATTAAACGCTTTGTTGCTTAGGGAAGGAATAGGGACTAATTTAGTGACATTTACACCTGTGGCAACTTCCAACGCTTTGGCGTAAGCAACAACATGAACGCCTCCACGAACGAGAAGGTAACCGATCACAGCACGTGCTGCAGGATGGTCGGTCATTTCATAAACTTTCATTTTATGGGTGCGAGCACCGCATTCTAAGAAAAAATTATGCAGCAAATCCTCTACCAAATTACCGCTGTTAAAAACATGTGCGCCTGTCCATGGGTTACCCATGGAATCAACCGGCATGGCCCCTTGCGCACCTGCAAGAAAGTGATACGAGAGACGAGCATCTTTGACAATTTCCAAGGGGTTCTGATCGGGCTCCTTATAGCTCGTTGAACCTCGTAAGCATTTATTGATCGCATGGGAAACCAATTCTACGTGGCCGAGCTCTTCGGCCGTAATACTCATAATTAAATCGTAAAAAGGTCTCAACTTTTCCTTCGAACGGAAATTAAAGGATTGATAGAGATAATTGTTCAAAGTGGACATTTCCCCGAATTTACCGCCTAACAATTCCTGTACAGCTGCCGCGGCATTCGGGTCAGGCTTCTCAATGTCAGGAATCTCAATTGAAATTTCATCCATTCGTTTAAACATGGCTTCAACTCCTCTAGATTTTTCACTCCTGTACATTGTTTACCTTAAGCCTTATATCTAATCATGTACTTTTAAAGTGGTTTTTTTTGCTTTTGAATTTTTATTTCCTTTTCAAATTGGACATAATATCCAGAAAAGGGTGTCAATATGGACTCCCTGAAAAGTAAGCTGCATATGACAATTAAGCATCTAAAAGTTTGACACTTTTGTGTAATGAAGCGTAGTTTGAGCAACTATTGGTGGTTTGCTTTGGCTTAACTTTCATAAAGTATGTTATCATGAGAGTACATGATTACTAGAACGCAAAGGGAAGTTTATACTTGGAGGTAATTACCATTAATACCGATATGCTGAATGATGCAATGAAGATGTTGAAAGAAACGAGCCGAACCTTTTATATACCGATCAGCAACTTGGACTTCGGGTTAAAAGAGGCTGTAACATCTGCCTATTTATGTATGCGGGCCATCGATGAGATCGAGGATCATGAGGAACTGGCGGACCCGTTGAAAATAGAGCTTTTATATGGCGTATATCAAGCGTTCCAATCCTCCGATATTATGGGCTCGATTCAGAGCTTGCTGGCGCCTCATCAGCAGGAACTGCCGGAAGTTTCGATGCGACTGGATGAATGGCTGGCGCTCTGTCCACCTACGGCAATGCCAATCGTTGAGAAGTATATTGCTAAAATGTCATTGGAAATGTCGGAATGGGTTCAAAATGGCTGGAACATCCATACGGAAGAGGATTTGGACCGCTATACATATAGCGTTGCTGGTATGGTTGGCGAGATGTTGTCCGAGCTATGGCTGTGGCATGATGGCACACAATCCGATCGTGACAAAGCAATTGCCTTTGGAAGAGGACTGCAGGCGGTTAATATTCTCCGCAATAAATTGGAGGATGCGAATCGCGGCGTGAACTTTTTCCCGGATGGTTGGGGCTTCAAGGAAATGCAGCAATACACGCGTCGCAATCTGCAACTGGCAGATGCGTATATCGCTGATCTGAAGCAGGGGCCAGCGTTGAAGTTTTGCAAGGTCCCTTTAGCTCTAGCGCATGCTACGGTTAATTTACTAGCTGCTGGCGGCAACAAGCTGACACGAGATATGGTTTTGAAAATTGTGAGTAAAGTAACGTAAGTATGGGATTTACATAGGAATTTTGAGGGGAAGCCTGCAGCGGTTTGTAGGCTTCTTTTCTTTTTACGAAATTAGGTGAAATTATAGGAAAAAAAAGGTATTCGCTCGAAAGAAGTCGAAATGAAAATTCTGCAAGTACTCGTCATAAGAAGGTGAGAAATGTTGTTACTTTCGTTATCACTTGACCTTATTTTATTTTTCCTATTGTTTGCTCTATTTGTGTATGTCATTGCAACGGTTACGATTAATAATCTGCATAAAATTTACTTGCCACGGTGGATGGAGCCTTGTATCAAGCCAAAGAAGCAGGGCGCAATCGGATTGTTAGCACAAAGGCAGCCTGATCCCCAAAGTAAAGGGGTGCCCTACAAGTAGATGTATCTACTGTAGGGCACCCAGTATGGAAAGAACCCCTATAAAGCCTTCCCTATAACCTTCTTATAATGCTGTACAGACAGCACGCCGAACACCGAGTAGAGCAGCGTGTACAGCCCCATTACGATTAACATCGGAGTCCACAGCTCCGTTCCAAACAAGAACCAGCCGGATTGAACGGCGAAGTAGCTGTGAAGCAGCCCCACAACTAAGGGAATGCCAAAATTAAATAGTTGTTTAACCTTGATTCCTTTTAATAAATCCCCTTGGGTAAATCCAAGCTTGCGTAGAATGGTATACGATGACTTTTCTTCTTCACTCTCATCCATTTGCTTGAAGTAAAGAATGCAGCCCGACGTGATCAGGAAAGTGAGTCCTAGGAAGCCGACGATGAACATAATTAATCCCATTCGGTTTTTCGCTTCACTGGCCGTATCCATGCGGGAATCAAGCGAAGCCTGCTTATCAAATCCAACGTCATGGAAAAGTTGATTGGCATTCTCAAGCTCCTTGTCATCCACGATATCAATCCCAATATACAACGATGTCTTTCTTTGAATTTGAGGGTCGAGATCTTGCTTTAAGCGCTGAAAGACCGAATCGTCAACGACGGCAACAGGCAGGTTCCCCATGGAAAAGCGTCTCGAAATGTAAGAGCGTTCCTCGATGCCGATGAGCGTTAACGGGATGGTGATATTTTGGCTGCTTAGCCCAAGCGGGCTGTTCGTTTTGAACTGAAGAAATTTTTGCATCTCATCGTTCGCCCCGGTAAACAGGGTTTGGTCTGCAGTCACATCGATTGATCCGACAGCGCTGTCGCTAATAACGGCCATCTGGTTGGCGTCTGGACTCATGTACAGATCACCTTTCGCTCCCACCACTTGGCGAAGATCAGCGTTCATTTGAATAACCTCAATCGTTGTCTCGCGGTGTTGAATGCCCCCCTCATCTAAGGCCTTCGTAAATATTTCAGCATTGTGACGCTCCGTCACGGCAAAGTGGGCAGGAATGTTCCTTTCGGCCGTTATTTCAGCAGAATAGTACGTGATATAGCTCAAGGAGAGCAAGCCAATTGCTAAGGCAGACACCGTTGTTATCACCATCAAAAGCAATGCATTGGATTTCATCCGATGCATGATGGAACCGAGGGAAAGCACCTCTTGCACGTTCAGATAGCCGTTTTTCTTTTTACGGATAAGATTCAAAATCAAGCGCACAGAGCCTTTATAGAAGAGATAAGTACCGATAATTACCGAGGCAAGAATTAACAGCATGCTGCTCAATAATCCCGCTAATGACGTAATGCTGCCTGAAAACAATATGGAAGATACATAGTAGCCGATTAAAACGAGACATATGCCCAGGAATCCAAGGATAGCTTCCGTGTTCGACATTTGCTTCACTTTGGCTTCGGTGGAGGTGGCCACATGGAACAACGAAAGAATCGTCTGCTTTTTAATAAATAAATAATTGACCAGTAGAATAAATAAGTAAACCGCACTGAAAACAACAATCGTTTGGATGAACGCTTGTACCGAAAAGTGGAGCGTTGCGTCAGCCTTAACCCCTGTAATTCGGAATAGGATCATCAGAAAGAGCTTCGATACGGAGAATCCGATGAACGATCCAATGAATATGGAACCGAAGTAGAGGATGAAATTTTCGGTGCTAAGGATACGAAAGATTTTCCCCTTCGTCATGCCGATAAGCTGCAAAAGGCCGATTTCTTTACTGCGTCTTTTGACGAAAATGTTATTGGCATATAAGTTAAAGATCGTCACAATGGCGATGAGCAAAATAGAAGCAGCGCGCATCGATGCCGCACCTTTCACCGTCCCTTTGGCCGCATCTAGCGCAGGGTCGTATTGCAATGTGACAAAGGCGAAATAAAGCGCCACGCTAAAAATCAAAGCGAACACATACAAGTAATAGTGCTTAATATTGGACTTCAGGTTCTGGAGGATGAGCTGATTAATACTCATATTGCACACCTCCAAGGACGCCTTGCGTCTTCATAATATCTTGAAAGAAAGCTTGTCTCGATTCTTGTCCTTTGTAGATTTGCGAATAAATCTGCCCATCTTTAATGAAGATGACTCTGCTGCTGTAGCTGGCGGCAACGGGATCATGTGTCACCATCACGATGCTCGCTTGTCGAGCTTGATTCATGGCGCTCAACTTGTTCAGCATATCGGAAGCAGATTTCGAATCTAAGGCACCAGTAGGCTCATCTGCGAAAATAATATCGGGATCATGAATAAACGCTCGAGCTGCGGAGGTTCGCTGTTTTTGCCCGCCCGAAATTTCGTTCGGGTACTTATCCTTCAACTCATAAATGCCAAGCTCTGTCGCGATGTCCTGGAATCGCTGATGCGCTTCTTGCTTGGATATCTTCGTAATCGACAGCGGCAATAGGATATTTTCCTTCACGGTTAGCGTATCCAGCAAATTATAATCTTGAAAAATAAACCCCAGATGATGCTTCCGAAACTCGGCCAATTGCTTTTCCTTCATGCTCGTTGTTTCAGTCTTGTTAATCTGAATAGAGCCATTGCTCACCTTATCGATGGAGGAAAGCACGTTGAGCAACGTCGTTTTGCCGGATCCCGAAGGGCCCATGATGCTGACGAACTCTCCTTTTTCGATCGAGATGTCGAGGCCGCGAAGCACCTCTTGTTGGTTATGTTTATTGCCAAAGCTTTTATGGATTTTAACGGCTTGTAAGATAGACATGAAGATCACACTCCTTTATACGATAGCTTTATTATAAAAAGCTGGACCGCATTTATCCTTCGATTGGACGAACAAAGTAGAAAAGCATGTGACATTATTGTCACATGCCTGTAATCCGCACGAGTTCATTCGGCTGTGGGAAAGCGAGGGTGAACGTACTTCCTGCGCCAACCTCGGACTGCACCGTGACCTGGATGTGCAGCGTGTCAGCTGCTTTGCGGGCTAGATATAAGCCCATGCCTGTCGCAGCGCTGTCCTGATGCCAGATCGTGGAGGTGAAGCCCTTATCGAAAATACGGGGAAGATCCTTGGCATCGATGCCGCGTCCGAAGTCCGTTACTTCCAGGATGGTGCGTTCCTGCGCCAAAAAGCTTTTCACGATAATATCGGGCGAGAAGCTGTCGCTATACTTCACGGCATTCGTCAAGATCTGACGAAGGATAAAAGCGAGCCATTTGGCATCACTCAGCGTCTCGGTGACGTCTAGTTGGACGTCAAAACCGATCCCTTTTTGAATGCACCAAGATTGCAGCGATTTAAGCTCCATATAGAGGAGGGCTTCGATGTCTACCTTTTCAATGTAGAGATCATTCTCAATCGAGGGGAGTCGCTGTTGGTGAAGCTGTTGGTCCAGGAGATGGTGAATGCGCAGCCATTCAAAGGTCAAAGATGCCTTCATCGGCTCGTTCTCCAAGCGGCCAATCATCAAATGCATGGCGGTGAGCGGCGTCTTCACTTCATGAATCCAAGACAAGAGCTCGTCCTTCTCCTGTTCCAGCGCGATTTGCTGCCGCGAGGCCGTCTGGTGGAGCCGCTCGGTTTGATTGATCAAGGCGGATTCCATGATCTTCTCAAATGGACTTGCCGCATCGGGGACACTGGATATATCCAAGCTCGTTTCCCAGTCATTTAAGCGTTTGAAAAAAGCCGTTTCTTTGTGATACCGAACGATCAAGAAGATCACGAACAACATTGTAGATAGGAAAACAATATATAGAACCGATTGGAATGGAATCGAATGGTCGAGATAAGCGATGAGCAGCAGCAGCACGTGACCGGCGAGGAACATGAGGATCCAGCTTTTTCGCTCTAGAAGATACGCTTTAATCATAATGAGGGGCCTCTTCCGTTGCGATATAACCTTGCCCGACCTTGGTTTCAATAAAACGGCCTAAATCAAGCTCATCCAGCTTTTTTCTGAGCCGATTCACGTTCACCGTCAACGTATTATCGCTGACAAAACGCTGGTCATTCCATAAGCTGTTAATGATGTCCTCTCGACTGACAATCGTGTTCTTATGCTCGATCAGGAGCTTCAATATGTAGATTTCATTCTTGGTTAGTTCAATAGATCCCGAAGCATGATTCACCATATTCTTTTCAAAATCAATCGTAGCCCCGCACCACGTTTTTAACTTCGACTGCTCCGTATTGTAGTTGTAGACGCGGCGGAGAATGGCATGGATTTTTGCGATCAGCACGTCAAAATGAAAAGGCTTTTGGATAAAGTCATCCGCGCCAAGCTGCATAGACATCACCATATCTGTAGGATGGTCACGCGAAGAGAGGAATACAATCGGCACATTGGAATGCGTCCGAATCATCCGGCACCAATGAAAGCCATCGAATTTGGGCAGTTGAATATCAATAATGACTAAATCAGGCTTTAGAACAATAAAGGACTCCATGACTTTATTAAAATCACCGATGCCATGGACCTCATAGGACCACTGGGCCAAACGCTCTTTGATCTCTGCGAATAAGGTGGCATCATCTTCAATAAGTAAAATCTTAAACAAGTGAAATCACCCCTTTCGGTCATGTTCGTCCATTTTAGCCCATCATAACATAAATATAAATGAGGAGTCATGGAGGTGTAGAGCGGCCAATAGTGAAACAATATCTGGAAATTAACGTCAAATAGTTAGGTGATTTTACAATGAAAGGCTGACGTTTAATGAAAAAAATCGTGATGGCTCTATCGTTTATCCTACTGTTTAGTTGTATGAGCTTCATCATGCCAAGTACAAGCTATGCTTGTACTTGTATGATTCAACCCGATCCCATCAAGGCTGTTGAACAAGCTAAGGCGGTATTTTCGGGCAAGGTACTAGCCATCAAACCTCAGGTTTTAGATATCAATGGCATTCTCGATTATAAAATTGCTGTTCATTTGGATGTAGCGGAAACTTGGAAAGGGGTTAATCAGACGCAAGTCATTGTCCTTACCACCTTGGGTGAAGACTCATGCGGGTACAATTTTATAGTAGGTGAATCTTATCTTGTTTTTGCTTATGACTATGACCATAAGGAGAATATGCTGCAAGCAAGCTCGTGTTCCTTAACCAAAAAACTTTCAATTGCTACCGCGGAGCTAAGTAAAATAGGGCCAGGTGTTAAGCCAACGAAGATAGAGAGCTTGCAAGGAACGATGGATAGAATGGCTTTTACGAATAAACTCGCTTATCTCACAGCCGTTAATCATCGGGTGGCCAACCATCATCTGAGAGAGGTTGTTGTGGTAGTGTTACTTTTAGGCGTGGGGGTAGGGTTGTTGGTGATCAGGAGGAAAAGAAAAGCATAATTTGGCTTGTATCGAATAAGTGAACGATAGGTTTCATTGTTGACAAACGGCTTCCAGAACGCTATGATATCTCTTGTTGATTTAGAATAGTAACTGGAGGTGTTTTGACAATGGCAGTTCCTCAACGGAGAACGTCCAAAACACGTCGCGATAAGCGCCGTACTCACTTTAAACTGGCTGTGCCAGGAATGGTGAAGTGTGAACAATGTGCTGAACTTAAAAAAGCGCATCATGTTTGCAAAAACTGCGGTTCATATAAGGGTAGAGATATCGTTTCAGCTCAATAATCATATGAATCTAGCAATGAAAAAGACACTCCTTAGGGAGTGTCTTTTTTTTTGCCGGTGCCTAGGTGTCAAAGATGCAAAAGAGCATCCTTTACACGAGTATTTAGTTCGACGTTCCGAATAATTGCAAAAAGGCATCTTTTTGGGGCGGAAAATGCTTAAAAGAGCTGAAAATTCAAAAATTGATGCCTTTTTGCATCAATTTTAGCTGAAATCGTGGTTTTGATAAAGAAAGGTTGCACTTCTGCAATTTTGAACCGATGGAGCGTGTATGGGTTGCCGTTAAAACGTATGTCTCTTCAGCAAATCCTCGATTAAGATACCGTTAATTTTCAATCCAGTGATATTGCAGTTAGAGATGTCGACATTGGATAAATCACAATTCGTTATCACGCTGTTACTTAGTACACAATGATCGAACTGAATGGGCTCATAGTCTTGGTTAGCCTTATATTTGGAGTCGCCTTCCATGGGCAACATGACGTTGCGAAATTGAGTACCGTATAAAAGGACGTTCTCAATGACAGCTTCGCTCAAGTTGGCATTCGTAATTTTGACACTGCTTAAATTCGCATCGTTGATTTGGGAGCCAGATAAATTCACATCATTAAACAATAATCCGCTCAAATTCGCATTATTAAACTTCGTCCCTGCTAGACTCACATTATCGAAATCTAACTTTTCTGCTCGAACCTCTTGAAATTTGGAACCAGAAATATTTGTTTTCTGTAAATCTAGAGTTTCTGTTGTCCAGCCAGCCATCTAAATCCCTCCCATGATTGATTGCCTCCTAAATTTACCATAAAAACCCCAATCAGCAACAGCCGATCGGGGTTTTCCTCATTTTATATGATCAAAATTTAAAACAAAGCGTACTTAACGAACCATGTTCGATCGTATCGTGCAATACCTGGATATCTCGACCAGGGCTTCCGCTTCCAAGGGCAATGAGCAAAGGCACGAAGTGCTCTGCACGTGGTACTCCGATTGCTGCATGCGGGGCCAGCGTTTCGTACTGGCTTAGGGATTCGATATCTCTGGCGAGCACCTTATCTCGTATCCAATCTCTGAACTCCACAGCCCATTTACGAGGCAGAGCATTTTTATCACGGTCAATTTCATTAAAATTATGTGTCAAAAAGCCGCTCCCGATGACGAGAATGCCATCTTGCTCAAGTCCCTGTAACGCTTCACCAATGGCAATTTGCTGCCTTGCCGGCAAGAACGGATTGACCGATACAGGGACGATTGGAATATCGGCTTCCGGGTAAGCGTGCATCATGATAGGGAAAACCCCATGATCTAAGCCGCGATACGCAAGCCTAACTGGAATGTTATTTCGGCGCAGACGATCCTCTACCAGGGAAGCAACAATGGTTGAGCCTCTTGCAGGATACTGAACCTGATAGTAGGAAGGAGGGAATCCATAGTAATCATAAACCATCTCATGTACATCGTCCGTCGCGGCTATTGTGGTTATTTCGCTTTCAAAATGCGCTGAAAAAATGACAATGGCTTTTGGGCGGTTTTCCTTGCCGAAACGATTCAGGAACTCGGTGAATTCGGACTTTTCGAAGATGGTATAGGGTGATCCATGGGGCAAAAAGACGGGTGAAAGCATACGATGACCTCCTATCTTTGTACATACTGTTAATGCGCTAGCAGCTTACCAACGTCCTATTGCTACAAATAGTAATATGGCCAAGAATAGGATGTTCATCACGATCGCCGGATTTTCCTTCCTTTTCACGTGTAATACTGCAGCTAAAATCATGATTAAACCAAGCGCATATGCGGCAATTGGTGTCAGAATAGGCGCAATGCCTGTGGCATGAGGCACAACGAGGCCTAGTCCTCCTAGCAGCTCGGAGATACCGATAAATGTAACTAAGCCTTTGGAAGTATCCTTGACCCAAGGCATCCCGGCTTTGGCTTTCTCATACTGAAAAGCTTTCATGATGCCAGCCATAATAAAAGCTAATGCCAACACACCTTGTGCAATCCACAATGCGATGTTCATAAAATAAATTACCTCCTTGAAATAAGTAAGTGTATAGCCGTATAATAATCCCTAGGATTGATATTGAGAAGTAGTTACTATAAATATACCTAGTATCTAAAAAGATACCTTAATAAGGAGTGGGCCATATTGTCCTCACCGCACTGTAAATTTGAAACTGTGTTAGAAATTCTAGTTGGCAAATGGAAGCCTGTTGTGTTGTTTCATCTTTTTTCAAATGGCACGATGAGATTCAGTGAACTCCAAAAAGCGATTCCAGATATAACGAAGAAAATGCTTACGCAACAATTAAGGGAATTAGAGTACCATGATATTGTTCATCGAGAGATCTATCACCAAATCCCTCCGAAAGTCGAATATTCCATTACCGAATACGGCAAAGGCATGGCTACAGTTTTACAGGCGATGAATGATTGGGGAATGGCCCATGTCGAGCATTTGAATGAGAAATATGGGGAAGACAGATCTGTGGAATCGTTCGAAAGTAGATTGGATGAAGTCACTGAAAGTCACTGACGTTATTGAAATGTGAGTGAGTCGTCAGCGTCATGCGGTTTTATTCATCCTCACTTTGAGATACGATAATACAGGGGGGAATTTTCTTAGACCAATGGCAGTTTACCATAGCAGACAGAGGTGTAAAATGGAAGACTTCGCGTGCCTGTACATTGTTCGCGGCGAACCCTACCGATCAGGAACCTGCGTAAATTTGAACACCTACGAAACACATGTAGGCAGGGTATCCAATCAGATGACGCCGGATTTGGCCTTTACGAACGCTTTTATTTCCCGGCAGCATTTTGTTATACGCAAGGAGCAGGACAAGGCGGTGCTCTATGATCTGGGAAGCCGCCACGGAACGGAAATCAACGGTGTACGGTTAACACCTCACACCCCATATCCCCTGAACAGTTTTGATATCATTAAGCTCGCCAAAGGTATGACGGTTCTCCACTTTTCGTATATGTTTGCCGATCAAACCCTTGAAATCGAACCGCTCAGCATCACTAGGCAGCTAGAAGTCGTGAAATTGCCACTTACCATCCATTGGGAGAAAAGGGAATGCGTCGTGGATGGAGAGCGGATCCCGATGTCCGAGAAAGAATATTTGCTCATTCGCGTTCTTCATGAACATGTGAACCGACTCGTTCCACTCGAGTTAATCAAATCAAGAGTATGGCTAGAACGCTCACCTGGCGTGGATGGTGTCCCCGATGTATCGCATGATGAAATGAACGCCCTGATTTACCGCGTCCGGAAAAAATACGGCAAAGACACCTTTCATATTAGCGCAGTGCGAGGCAGCGGTTATGTGCTTGAATCGGAATTGATATCGTTATAACGAAAGTGGGAAACCCTTGATGAAGTATATACAGACGGAATATTCAGGCCCGTTGCACGGACATGTACATATACCGGGAGCGAAGAACAGCTCGCTTGCCTTGCTTGTCGCCGCTTGTTTGGCGGACGATATCGTAACGTTGGAAGGCATCCCACATATAGAGGATGTCAATAGTATTGCGGGGATCGGCCGGGACATCGGCATGGAGCTAAGAAGGGAAGGCGGACACGTCGTCATCGACCCGCGTGGCATTCACAGCGCCGTGATCGACCCAGGCAAAGCTTCGAGCTATCGGGCGTCTTATTATTTTGCAGGAGCACTGCTGTCCAAATTCGGCAGAGTCACGATCGGGTTCCCGGGCGGTGACGATTTCGTCTCAAGACCGATCGATCAGCATATCAAAGTGTTTCAGGCACTCGGAGCGCAGGTTCATCTCTTAAAAGACCACTATATCGTCGAGGCTGCCGAGCTAACAGGCGCGGATATTTATTTCGACATGATCACCTCCGGAGCAACGATCAATGCGCTGTTGACCGCTGTGCGGGCTAAAGGTCGGACACAATTGTACAACGCGGCTGTGGATCCGGAAGTGGTGGATACCGCCAACTTCCTAAACCAGCTCGGCGCACGGATTTACGGAGCGGGAACAGCATGTATCCGCATCGAAGGCGTCTCTTATTTAAACGGGGGCATGCACACCGTCATTCCGGACAGGCTGATTGCCGGTGCCTTTCTCATGGCGGCTGGGGTTCGCGGAGGACAGGTTACTGTCCATGACGTCATTCCGGAGCATCTTGGTGCCACTCTCGCGAAGCTCGAGGAAATAGGCATGCATATAGAATGCGGCGAGAGCCACATCACAGCTTACGGTTCAGGCTCGCTCAAGGCAACGAGGATTCGTACAGGCATGTATCCGGGCTTCGCCACCGATTTACAGCAGCCGATGACTGCGCTTCTGCTACAGGCAAAAGGTAAAAGCATTGTGACCGAACGCGTCTATCCGAAGCGATTCGCTCACGTGCCGCAACTAAGGCGGCTTGGCGCAGAGATCGAGCTGCGGCAAGAGAGCGCCTTTATCCGCGGTGGACTTCCGCTGCGGGGCGGTTGGGTGCATGCCTCGGATGTGCGTGCAGGCATCTGCTTGCTGATGGCTGGTTTAGCTGCCGAGGGCAGCACCTATATTACAGGCGTCGAGCACATCGAACGAGGTTATGAGGACGTTATCAACAGCTTCCGATCCATTGGAGCTAAACTCTCCATGCGCGAAATGGATGCGCAGGAGCTATCAGGCCAGATTCATATACAACGGTAATGTGAAGTGAAAGGTGGTGGGGGAGCAATGGGTTCAAGAATTATGCACTATTGTATTGCCAAGTTAATTAGCGATCAAATTGAAATGGATAATATCAATGATTTTATGCTTGGTAGCATTAGCCCAGACGTTCATTATTACATGAACACACCCAAAGACCTTACACATTTTGTGGATAGAGATGAAAATGGCAAGGGGCAAATCAATTACCTTCGGTTTTACGAAAAGTATAAGACCACCATATCGAAGCCCTTTTATTTGGGGTATCTTTGTCATCTCATTTCTGATTATATTTGGTCAAAAGATACATATTTCAAAATTGTTGAATTTCTTTCTAAAGAAGAAAGGAAAGAAAAAGCCAACTCTAGCTATCGTGATTTCTGGCGACTAAATGGACGGATTATTACAGCGAACAACTTGATTTTAATGGAACATGATCTACCTGTTGATTTGGAAATGGAAGAAATCAATGTGAACGCCTTGCCTTTTCTCCTGGATTGGATGAGCAAGGATTTCTCATTTGAGGAGCAAGTAGCCAACGAGCGTTTAGAGCTTTTTAGTAATGATAATAGTCAGATCGTCGACTATATGGCGAAGTCAGTTAAGATGAGCGTGCAATTTATTCAAGACAATAGGATATTGAGCTAGCGTACAGCTATTCTCATAAAAAAGAAGAAGCCTCTCCGAGGCTTCTTCTTTTTTGCCTAATTCCGTATAACATCTACTTCATCACCACATGCCAAGGCTGCATCCACACGATTCGCTCCCCTACGCGAAGCACGATCTGCAAGTCATGAGGGCCTGCGGTGAGAGTTCTTGATGTGCTCAAACGGTACAAGGGAGTAACCGTGTCAGCGGTAACGATTTTATTGGAAGGAGCAACTGCAATCGAAGAGACGGAATCTTTGCCGCCAAGATCATTACTTTCTTCCACAGTTAGGCATGGCTGTATGGCGTCTTTGAGATTTTTCTGCGTCCATTGCACCTGTGTATCATACAGGAAAGCATTCAGTGCAGCAGTTGTACCTGCTATTTGGTCAGGAAGCTTACCCAACTCAACCTTATAGGATCCTTCATAAAAAGCATGCCCCTCATACCATGGAATTGGCGAAAGGCCGAATAATTGCTGCGCATCGGGCTGCTGCAAGTACCACTCGCCATTTTGCTGCAGTGGGGTGCTGCTCAGGGTGACAGACTTCATCAATTTATCCTTCCAGTAAATCTCAGCGCGCAGTTCCTCTTGGTACAAAACGAATGCGTAGTCGCCTTTTGCGTAACGAACAGCGCTCCCATCGACATCCGACTGCGTATACTTTAACTGCTCAGCTAGGAGCTTCAGCATCAGGAAGTCAACGCCGTTTTGAATAAAGCCTGCGTCTACATCCTCGTTCCACTTCAGTTTTCCTTCGCTATCAAGTCTGAGAATAAGCTGCTGCGGATATATGGTTTCAATCTGCAATTCAGTGCCCGTATCCAGATCCCAGAAACGGTCTTGGTTCCATGGCTGCAAAGGGATCCAACCCGTATGTCCATCTACGCTCACCTTGAGCCATGTGACACCATTTGTTTGGCTCCATACCGCGATCACGTCTACTTCCTCATTTCGCAGCACCAAGGATGATGTGGAAAAGGGGATATCCGGATAGCGCATGAGCGCATGATCCCCCCGAATAGATACTTTCCAATGAATGTTCACCGCGTCGGCAGGCTCCCCGTACAAGAGATTGATCCATCCCGTACCTTTTGAGGTTCGTACATGGTACCAAGTAGAGAAATGCCAAATATCATAAGGACCTCTGCCAGACCATAACGGCTGGGTGATTTTTTCAAAGACTGTGACCTTCTCGCCAGCGAGGAGCGCAATTTCTTTGTTGGCAGGTTCATTAAAGAGCGGAAACTCAGTCGTCAGGTTCAACGTTTCATCGGACTGAACGATCGGAACGCCTGCTGACCATGTCCATAAAGGCCCGGCATCCGTTTCAACTAAGAAATGACGATCATAAATCGTTGTATATTCTTTAATAATGCGTGTTTGGCCTGCAGTTGCAGACTCCATTGAAGCCTGTTCCGGGTGGAAAACGGACAAAAGATCCTTATATCCGCTTATGTAGTGATAATACACAGGCTCGTTGACCTCCAGTATGGTGCCGATCTGGTTCACCGGGATATGCGCCCACAAATCTCCCATCCATGAAGTGTGGATTTGAATCCATGCTTTTTTGGACGGATCGTTCGTGTAGAACCATTGCTTCTCCGCGCTGACGACCGTCACTTCCTGAGGTGCGAGAGCTGCTACCGAGCCGCCTCGTTCGCTCATTTTGCTATAAAGCGGGGTATCTGTGGTTAAAAAAATGCGCTCCGGCGGAGCGATATCAATCTCCCAAGGGTTTGGGCGAATCCAGCGAGGGCCGAACATCGTCTCGATTTTCCAAGTTGCAGCGCCGATCGACCAAGCGCCATTCGTCTCGATGACATTGACGTTTTGTGGAGAAAACCATCCCTCGGGTTGATCCTCAGGCGTATCTGACGCAGGATAGTAAGCTGTATCGGACAGTAATTGTATTGAACTTGGAATACGTAAACCATGCTGAGAATAGGGCCCTTGAGCCATAAATTCGGCTGAGGTTCCAGAAGGTTTACCTAGAAGAACCGCTAAGGTTATCACTAACAAAGCTATCATCGAACGTGCTCGCCACTTCATTTTCAAACCACTTCCCATCATAAATTGTGGTAAATATTTCAAATATTAGACGTAATATGTGAGCAAAAGTTTCTAAAATAGGAGTAACATAGTTGGAAAGAGGAGGCGAATCCATGAAACTTATTCGATTGATTCCGCTTTTTATAGGTGCAGTGCTCTTGCTGCTCTCAGCAAATCCTTTGTACAAAATGGGACAGGAGATGTGGATCGGAAGTCGTGTGAATCACGATTTTAAATGGGATCATATTTATGTCAACTTCATGCAGTTAGGCAAAGTGGAGATACTTGGGAGAGGTGCGCCGATACCAGTTGATCGTATTACGGTGGAAAACGAACTATCGGACGGCAGCGTCAATAAAGCCATTCATACGATGGCAGAGTACGTGGACATGAATCAAAAAGCCGACTCGCATCCACTTACGTACACGAGAACGTATACATGGGCAGGTCAGACGATTGAAATTGCAGATCAATTCCAATCAGGTGTTTTCCATGAAGCTAGCCGTGAGGCTGCCAACTTAAAAGTGACGATCAATCACAAGGATTGGTCCGTGGAGGGACCTGTTCTGGTAAGGCCAAATTTCTTGGATGATAATCGGTACCATGGATATGTTGGGATTTTGACAATGGAGGAAAAAGGGGAAGAAAAGTTCGTCTTCATTCAGCGAATCTCTGGAACTGCGTTTACCCCGGATAAATACCTGTCATGGCGCATACTAAGTATCGATAGCCGTGGACAGGTGCAGGATGATCGCTTCACATATGAGGAGCTGGGCGAGGTGCCGCAAAGGGTAAATATGATCAATATAACGTCAACTTCACCAAGTTCCGTAGGCTATCGCAGCGATATTTTGCTTGGCTGGCCATCCCTTATTTTTCCGATAGGCTACCCGTTCGGCACAGCCCTAGTAGGACTCCTATTGGTTGTCATTGGGGGAGTAAAAGTAATTTTGAGGCATCGAAAGGAGTAAATACATTTGAAGTTCTTGTATTATTTCATGGTATTAACAATCATGCTAGGTTTGTCCGCGTGTAAAGGAGCAGCGCCCACAACGGTTGAACCGAGTACGATGCCAGAAGAGACAGCGGCGGCGCCTATCCTTGTGGAAAAGCTTTTGCCCCCGAAGATTAATGATGTTAAGGATGTCACTTCTCTTATTCCAAAAGGGTGGCAGCTGCTCGTTCGGCAGAGTGGCCCTGACAAGGTAATAGGTGACTTGAACCATGATGGAATTCCAGACGTCGCCGTTGTCATTGAGAAGCTAGAACCCAAGCAGGGGGAAGCACCTGAGCGGGCATTGTTGATTGCTTTTGGGAATAAGGATGGCACCAATACGCTCTCGGTTATCGCAGATAAGGCGATTCTAAAAGCTGACGAAGGCGGAATATGGGGCGATCCACTGGCCGGAATTGCGATCGATAGGGGCTCTGTTGTGGTGAGTTTTTATGGTGGGAGCAACTTCAGATGGTACGGGAATTATCGCTTTCGATTTCAAAATGACGACTGGTACCTGATCGGTGCCACAGTGGGCTCCTTCTTTTCGGGGACGACGACAGAAACGACGGGTGATGAAGAGGACTATAACCTGCTCACAGGGGATTATGTTAAACGAATCGTAGACGATCCGAAGGCCGAGAAGCCTACTTCACATACGGTGAAAGGCAACATGGGGAAGAAGAAGCTTTTGAAGCTTAGCGATTTTGTGGCGACGGGGTCGACGGATCAGTTTCTGAAATAAAGAGTGCGTGGCCGCGGGTGGCATGGGATGACTGCAGCTGGAGGCTGTGACGGTAGACAGAGAGAACTGATGAAGGGCAACAGGCTAGATGGATTTCCTCCATCTATTTTCACCGGAATTGGCCGAAATTCTAGTTTAGATGTATCTCATACAGCTAATTTGAAGCAATTTAGCCATTTGGCGGAAAATGGGCACATGTAACTGGAGGTTTTCCATCTATTGCTTCATTTCATTAGAAATAAGCAAAATTAGCTGGAGGAAATCCAGTTATTGTGCCGGGTGATTTGCTAGCGGGCTATCTATCTCAATTCCGCCACTGCGCCATCCCAACTATCATTAATCACCTCTTTTCTGCCGTCCGTCCACCAACCTCGTATACTCCACGATCCATCCATTCTCTTCCTACCTCCAGTCCCCAATCAACTCTGCACTCCGCCAACCATCGCGTTTCCCACCATCTATCCATCTCACTCTCTACCTCACCAACTAGTCTCCATCCCTCATCTCGTCGTCCACCTACTCCACCTACGCTCTCTCCCTCTTTTTGCCCCCAAAATCGCCCCAAATCCAAGTTATCCCCAAACTTACCCACACTATCAACATGTCCACAAATCAAGCTGTGCATAAGATTTCTTTATCTTTATACACATATCCACAGACGAACTTATCCACAAGTGGAGAGTAGGCTCCTGTTAAGTCACGAGCTTAAAGCAGGCTCCTTGCCAAGCTGCCGTAGGATGTGCTTTTCCACGTGCAATTTGGTAAACTGTATTGTGTTGTAACATTTTTGTAATACTATTGTAATAATCGTATGAAGCACTCAATGGTACGGAGCACGCAGTTCTGCTTCACTTATATGCACCTAAGAAGGTGGACAACTCCGCCTTTAGTCTAGTTTATTTTCACGACCTTTGGCTAACGAAAGACAGTACCTTGGTGCGTTCAGCAAATGGCCTTACTCCTATATGATAGAGTTAACGTAGAGGAGAGCGAGGATTTGGCATGAGAACAAAAGCTTGGATGTCCTATCTGCTAGCATGCAGCGGCTTACTTTTGATCCCGTTGGTAGGGCTCATTTATATACATTTAAATCAAGACACCGGAACGGCGTACAACTTAATGACGGATCTCGATCAACAGATTCCTTTTATCAAAGGCTTCGTAGTCCCGTATTTATCCTGGTATGTTTATCTTGCCGTAGGATTCCTGTATATCGCGTACCGGGACCGCTCGAATTATTTCCAAACACTCGTAGAATTTATCATAGGTTTGCTTTTGTGCTATGGCGTCTATGCTATATATCAGACGACTGTGCCGCGACCGGACATTGTAGGCAGTGATTGGCTGCTGCAGACGGTCCAGTGGGTGTATAACACGGATCAACCGTTTAACTGTTTTCCAAGTACACACGTGTTAACCGCCTATCTCATGATGAGGGCCTATCTCCGATCCACACGGATTGTGATGCCTTACAAAATCCTTTCAACGAGCATGGCGATTCTCATTATCATTTCGACACAGTTCGTGAAGCAGCATGTGCTTTTGGACATTGTGGGTGCAGTGTTTGTGGCTGAGGGTGTCGTCTATGTAGTTGAGAAATGTAGAAAAGGTTGGTTAACAGGATCGATGACTGCTGGTGCGCGGCAGGATAAGCTCGAAAGGGGACTAAAGCAATGAGAAGAAAAGGAAAGCTTTTGATACTGACGGGCAGTCTTGGCGATGGGCACAATAAAGCAGCACAAGCGATACTGGAAGCTATGCGTGTGTATAGGCCGGATATGGAAGTGAAAGTGGTCGATTATTTGGCGTGGACGCATCCGTATCTGCATGGGTTTGGCAAGTACTGTTATATGCAATGGGTGAAAAGCTTGCCCTCCGTATACGGCTTCCTGTACAACAAGACCAGACATGATACCGCGCTATCCCATATGTTTAAAAAGATGAAATCGTTCAGCACCGAACGGATGCTGGATTTATTAGAAGAGGAAGCGCCCACGGAAGTCGTGTGTACGTTCCCAGGAGCTGCGGCAGCCATGTCGTATCTAAAATGTAACGGCCTAACAATCGTGCCGACCGTGACGGTCATCACCGATTACACCGATCACAGCTACTGGATTCATCCGGGGACGGATAAGTATCTGGTGGGGGCAGAGCATGTGAAGCAGGCGCTCCTGCGGTACGCGATCCCTGAGCAGCGTATCGTCGTGACGGGGATTCCGATTCGAATGACCTTCACACAAACGTACAACCGTGCCGAGCTGCGTGATAAATATGGCTTGCGCCGCGACATGCCAACCGTCCTTGTCATGGGTGGGGGGCACGGCCTGATCGGGAAGTCATTCAAATCCGTATTGCAGTCGGATGACTTGGCGGAGCCTGTGCAATTTGTTTTCGTTTGCGGTCGCAACGAGAAGCTGAAGCAGCACTTGGAAGAGGAGCTGGGTGGCTCGAATACACATCACCATGTCATGGTGACGGGGTTCGTCGATCATGTGCATGAGCTGATGGCGCTGTCCGATCTGATCGTGACGAAGCCAGGTGGACTTACTGTATCCGAAGCGCTTGCGCTGGAGCTGCCGATGATGCTGTACAAGCCGATTCCAGGCCAAGAGCAGGCTAACGCCGCATATCTCGTCGGGATTGGCGCAGCCGTGGAAGTGAAGAACGCAGCTGAGATGAAAAGCCAACTGCTAGAGGTCATCGCGAACCAATCCGTTTTGCTCAAATTGAAAAAGAACGCTCAAATGAGCCATCGCCAGCCCGACGTGCTTCGCACGTTGGATGCGATTTTGGAAACAGAACATCATTACCTTCCTGTTCAGGATGGTTTGCAATTTTCATATGCCAATGTGTAGTGGCGAATATAGAAAAGACCCTTCTACCTCCTTTTCGGGGGATAGAAAGGGTCTCCTTTTTTGCTTACTTATCCTCCTGCATCGTCACGATGATATCCTGCGCGTAGTTGCCGAATTGCTTGCCAAACAGCGTAACCCCGCCACAATTCGTTGCTGTCTCTAAGGACGCAATGCGGAAATGAATATCTTGTGAAAAGGAGATGGCCAGGTCATGAATCGTAGTCATCGATATTTGGGTGCCATCCAGAAAAGAACCCAGCGGATTCACCGTAATAATTTTCATAAGGCCATGCTGCGTGTTTTCATTGCCCCACCAATCGGGGGTGTGCACGCCTCTGTGCTTACCGAAGTCACCAGGGCAGGTCCATTGACCGAGCGGTTTGTTGTTGATGGAAAAGGAAATATCCGAAGGCCAGTTCTCGTTATAGCCAGGAGCCTCCGAGCAAATTTCAAATGAAATTTCCAAGGAGCGGAGCTTCTGATTGCTATGGAAAAAATTCGGGATGCGGTACTCGACATAGCCGCTACCGAACCAGAGAATGCCAGCTTGTACATGCTGCGGATCCGCAAAATACCGCGGATCATCCAGCACCCCAATCAGCTGTGTAGCGGAAGCCAAGCCGCACGTTGGTTTCACGTCGAAGGCGGAGTATTGGCCAATGGGGATCGCCACCGTCGTCGTCGGATGCTCGTACGGCTTCTTCGACTTAAACTGTAGCGTGGCTTGTTCTAGCTGCAGGTAGCAGATCTTCTGGGTGCCGCGCACGCCGACCACGTTCTCCGAGCGCACGATGCCAGCTTGCTCCAGCTTCTGAATATGCTTCGTCACGATCGCTGACGATATCTCCAGTCGCTGGGACAGCTGTTTAATATTTAACGGTGCTTCGCTAAGCAGCTCAATCATCTTCACACGAGTCTCGGAGGAGAAGCATTCTAGGAAAGACATATTTTTAGTTGAAACTTCAATTTGCATAGGGGAACCTCGACTTTACAGGCATAGTTTCCTCCATTGTATAACCTGTGGGTTATTTAAACAACTTAAATGTGCGAAAAAACAAAAAACGTCCCCCAGCCAACCTGGCCCAAAGGACGTTCTTCGTCTATTAATCTTTTATGTTATACATAATCCCGAATCAAATCGGCCAATGTGCCAGCAATGTCAGTGGTATCGGCATTTAGTTCATCAAGATTGAACCGTACCCGTATAAAACTTTCATCCATACCAGCCGCTTCAGCGAATAGGCCAGCTAGCCCGCGAGCTTTGCGATCGATCTGCATTAATAAGTCGACGCCATTCTCCGTCGGGAAGAACATAATTTCCAATTCATCCAGCTGCCCACGGAATTGAGAGGTGGGAACGAACTCGAATTCTTGCACGAAAGGTACGCCGTAATGTCTGCCATATGATGGTGCGTATTGGCAGGTCACCTCGCGAAGTCGGAAGCCAAGTTCATTGACTGCCTCTAGAATAATGGCGGCATGCGGGTGTGGACTTACTTGAAGCTGATCCTGATCCTTCGGATCCACCGCTTCTTTAATATCGAGTCCGGTTTGTATCCAAACAGGGGTTCTGCCCATTGTTGTTGGCGTTATTGCAGGAAGCTGGAACGAAACAGGGAACTCATATACCTGTTCTGCTTCAACTGTAAATTTTCCGGTAAGCTGGAATTTGGCAACGGCAGCTTCCTCTTGTATTTTTGTATCGTTCTGCTCTTTCCAGTAACGCGTCATGACGTAAGCGTATACGTCATCGATCTGCTGATCCACGCGCCCCCCTTGAATTCGGACGACTCCGTCGATCATATCCCCCGCATTCACCGCGTCTTCATGAAGCATAAGGTCTACTTGGGCAGCGCCGATGCCGACGCTTGCGAGCATTCGTTTGAACATGGACATGTGTAAAAATCCTCCTCATCATTTATATATACTGATACGATATAAAGCTTAAGTGGTTTCATGTTGGATAGTTAACAACAATAATATATTTATTTTTAGTATTTATTTATTGCAGAACGATAAAACATGTGATAAATTCAAGTTAAATTTTAAACCTAAGTGAGGGATTTATATGAAACGAGGAACAACGCTCTTTTTAAAGTTGACTGTCATTCTAATGGGTATACCCGTTCTTGCTATGTGCATATTTGCAGTGCCTGAGATCGCGGATTATGTCGTAGAATTATACCCAGATCATACTTATTTAAAATATCTGTTTATCATGGATTTATATGCAACGGCGGTGCCTTTTTACATTGCGCTATATCAAGCGTTTAAGCTTTTAAAGTACATTGACAATAATAAAGCGTTCTCGGAATTATCTGTAGAAGCCTTAAAGAAAATCAAGTACTGTGCCATCACAATCAGTGGTCTGTATGTGTTAGGGATGCCGCTTTTCTATCTTCTTGGTGAGAGAGACGACGCCCCAGGTGTCATAGTCATTGGAATGGTCATGATTTTTGCCCCCATGGTGATTGCTGTTTTTGCTGCTGTTCTCCAAAAGCTTCTAAAAGAGGCTATTGATATAAAATCTGAAAATGATTTGACGGTCTGAGGTGACGAATATGGCGATAATAATTAATGTTGACGTGATGTTGGCTAAGAGGAAAATGAGCGTAACGGAACTGTCGGAGAGAGTTGGGATCACAATGGCTAACCTATCTATATTGAAAAATGGAAAGGCTAAAGCGATTCGATTTGCCACTTTAGAAGCGATTTGTAAGGCATTAGATTGTCAGCCGGGCGATATTTTAGAATACAGAAGTGACGAGATCGTTCAAGCCTAATACAGTTTGGTAAGAGGAGGTGTAACCTTGGAGAGTAACAATGTAATTATTGAACATCTTGCCAACCCCCATGAATTGGAGCGAATATTTAGAAAAGATCCTGAAGCTTTTAAAAGGTCATTCTCAACCGCTTGGGAAAAAAATCCTGATTCTCAGGTGCTTGCCGTTTGGCATGAAAGATTGCATTTCAAGGAGACGGCCCATTCAGAAAAAGCATCCTTATTTCAGAAATCTTTCGTATTCATGGGCATTTTGGCCATCTTGTCGGGGATCACGACAAGGATCTTATTTCATTTTGTCGAACAGGAGTCAATCGCTCCTATTAATCTTGCGTTTGGCGTTCTTCCCTTCATTGCCATCTATTTTGTACTCCATCATATCCCGAATAAAAAGGTTCTCTACACCCTAGCATCGTCATTTGTGCTCTCCGGGTTATTTCTGAATTTACTGCCGCTAGAGCAAACGGATAGTATTATCTTGGCTTATATTCATCTTCCCATCTTCTTATGGGTAGTCGTAGGGCTTGCTTTTACAGGGAATGACTTTGGCAGAGGGAGTACAAGATTAGCGTATCTTAAATTTAATGGGGAATTGGCGATCCTCTATGCCAGCATGGCGATTAGCGGTATGTTGTTAACAGGATTAACGATGCAGTTATTTCGATTTGTCGGCATGGATATATCCCAATTTTATTTTAAAAATGTCGTGTTATTTGGTGCCGCGGGCCTCGCTATTGTGGCTACATACCTAGTATCGAAGAATCTTAAACTAGCTAAAAACATTGCTCCCTATATAGCTAAAATTTTTAGCCCCCTTGTACTGGTTACCTTGTTTGTCTACCTCATAACAGTTATTGTAGTCGGGAAAAATCCATTCTTGGACCGCGATTTTCTCTTGTCTTTCAACGGAATACTGCTATGTGTATTGGCCGTCACCATTTTCTCCATTACGGAAAGCGGTACAGACGAGAAAAAGTCTATTTCCGACTATATCAATTTTGCCCTAATCGTTCTCGCGCTTATCATTGATAGTGTGGCTTTATCAGCCATCGTGTTCAGGCTATCTTCTTATGGAATTACGCCCAACAGACTTGCTGTTCTAGGCGTGAACATTCTGATCTGGGCTAACCTCATCTGGATTATGCTTTCCTACCTGCGGTTTCTACGTAACCGAACCGGACCATCGGCCATCCAAGATGCCGTTACGAAGTATTTGCCGATCTACGGGATCTGGGCAGCTATCGTTACATTGACGTTTCCTTATATTTTTAAATAATAGAAAGAGACCCTCAGCTAGCTGGGGGTTTCTTTTGTGCTATTCAAACTCAGCTTTCACTGACTTAGCAATATCCGGTGAGGAAACGTAGTAATATACATTAATTTTGGAGGCATCATCAACTCGCCAATAATTGTTTCGATTTATCCAATTGGCATTATCGTTACGTTGAACGGATAGAACGTTGCCATATTCCGATACATCAACCGAACGGCCAGAGACTAAATTAAACCTAACCCCCCAAAGTGGTGTAGTACCATTGCCTTCGTCGTTATCCTTTAAAAAGGTTGACTTGTTGAATGCGTTAATCCATGTACTCATTTTTTGCGGATTTGTAATCTCGATTGTATGTACACCTTGATATAAGCGGATACTTTGAACCTCTTGCACGACAAGGTGTTGATGATAAATGGCAACTTTGCCGTAGCACCGCCAATAAAGAAAAGAACCGCCTAGAATGACGAAAATTAAAGTGATGATGATGCTCTTCTTCATTTCGGAACCTCCAGTGATGTCATGTTCAAAATATAAGTGCAACGTATCATTATAAGATTCTTACCTCGTTATTTGTCTCATAAACTAAATGGGGTGATGAATATGGAAAATAACTGGATAATAAAAATACTTTCTCCTTCGAACGAAGAAGATACGGAATGGCTAAAAAACTTGTGGTTAAGCGAGTGGGGCAGCGACGACATGATAACGAAAGGCAATAAGTATCATGTTCAGGACATGGATGCACTCATCGCATGGGCAGATGATGTGCGTGTCGGAGCAGCTACTTATCGCATTGGTATCGATGAATGTGAGGTAATGAGTTTTAATGCAAGTGTAAAAGGAGCAGGCATTGGAAGTGCATTAATTGCTGAGCTGGAGAGCAGGATGAAGCAGTCGGGAATTCATCGGATATTTATGATAACGACAAATGATAATTTGGATGCTTTGCGGTTTTATCAACGGCGCGGCTATAGCATAGCAGCCCTATATCCCAATGCAATTGATGAGGCTAGGAAACTAAAGCCAACAATCCCCCAAGTGGGATATTACGTTATTCCGATTCGTGATGAAATTGAGTTGGAGAAAATTTTGTGAGATCGGCTAAAAAGCACCCTGCAGACAATTGCAGGGTGTTTTGCTATGCGTTACCGCGGGGTGGAAGGAATTTCAAACAGATGAAAGAATCTATTAGTTAAGGAACAATAGGAACGAAAAGGAGTGTAGCCAAGTGGGAAAGAATCATTTAAGACCAATTTATAATGCGGGTGAATCACTGCTGAAGGATATACAAAGGACGACTGTGCCTGAAGGCGGGGTAGCGATCTGGAGTTTGGGGCAAGCCAGTGTGCTGATAAAAGGCGGCAGTTCTGATGACATCATTTGTATAGACCCGTATTTAACTTTTTCGATTGAAACGGACTATCCAGATACAGAATTTAAGCGGGAAATTCCGCCTCCACTTATGCCAGAAGAGTTGGATGTAAACAAGGTGTTAATTACACATTTTCATGGTGACCATATGGATTTGGCTACGATTAAAGGTGTTTCTCAGGCACATCCTGAGACGAAATTTGTTGCCCCGGCGTCGCATGTGCATATGATGCGTGACATCGAACTGGATCCAAGCCGTATCATACCTGCAAGGCAGGAGCAAGCGATTTCCGACAACGGAGTCACGATTATCCCTGTAGCGGGAGCGCACACGGCGTATGAGGCGGATGAGGAAGGCAATCAGTTTTACTTGGGCTTTTTCATAGAAATTAACGGGGTACGCATTTTCCATGCAGGAGATACTTTGGTCACGACGGAGTTAGTTGAGAGGGCCAAGCAATTCCAGCCTCATGTAACGCTGCTGCCGATTAATGGGGGAGATTATGCAAGAACCTCAAGAGGTATTGTAGCCAATATGAACTTCCGCGAAGCGGCGGATTTCGGCGTTGAGATTGGGACGGATTTAATTATTCCTATCCATTTTGATATGTTCTCCAACAATCGCGATAACCCGTCCTACTTTGTGGATTATTTGTTTCACACATATCCCGCACAAAAATTCCATATGATGTCGGCGGGAGAACGATTCATCTATTTTAAATAATTCGCAATAGGAATAAACCTTGCCTTCATCACCAATAATAGGGCTAAAACTTAGAGGTATTTGAAGGAAGGAATTACAGGCTATGGATATTGATGCTTTTTTAGCTGAAGTCCTCAGCTCCAATGAGGATTGGCATGTAACAGCGAAGGATGGAATATCGGTGATAGATCCGAATGGGGAGAAAGAGATCCCTGTTTTTGATCAGCATGACGATTATTTAGAATCAGGATTTTAAGTGCCAGGAATGGCATATGACATCCGAAAACCCAGCAAACTTAAATTTGCTGGGTTTTTGTTTGCATAGGAAACTTTAATTTTCGGCTTTTGTAACCAAGTGTTGTAGAATGTAAGGGTAGAATGCCCCATTCATAAATGTAACCTAAATTAGGAGGATTCACGCATGGATCGAATGTATATCTTAAAAATCAACGAATATTTGCAAATTGATGAATATAACATGAATTTGATTCTACAGTGCTTTGATGAGATTCAAAGCTCAAATTTTTTGAAAGAGCAATTGGAAATCGCGCGTAATCAAATCTTTGTAGAGAACCAACATGATATATCCGAAGAGGTCAAAGCCAATGTGGCAAACCATCTACAGGGTGCAAACTTTTTCCCGCTCATTGTGCTGTTGGCGAAATTCGATGACGTACTAACGTTTTATGAAAAACACAAGTTGCCCAAGGAAATTCTGCTTCACACCTTTCTCGATGTGAATTTATGGATACGAGGCTATAAAGATAGACATCAGAAAGATGGATTTGAAGAGCTTCGTTGGTTGAAAATCCATTTTAAAAATGAAATTTTCAGAGTAGGGCGTCTGCAATTTATTTATAAGAAAAATTATTTAAAGGCGAGAGTCTATAGAAATAAAGTGACCAGCGAACTAGTCATTATCCCACATGATCAGATGGAGTTTGATGATAAAGGGCTTACGCCCTCGCTCCCAGGCACAGACCTGACCAGGAACGGCTTCAAGTCTGAGGTGATGGAAACCGATGAGGCTATTATCTCGAATTGCATCCTCGTGAATGGGATCATGATTAAGAAAAATGTGTCTCTTGCCAAGGAAGATTTCGAGCTTGTGTTGGGTGAGAACGATAACGTCCTGGACGTACATATACCTGGTTACGAGCCGCTAAACGCAGAGAGTTGCAGGGAATCCTTCAAACAAGCTTTGGAATTCTATAAAACGTATTTTAACGATTATACCTATAAGGCATTCATTTGTGACTCCTGGCTTCTTACACCGCAATTCAAGGAAATATTGCCTGCTGACAGCAACATAAATAAATTCGGTTCCATGTTTGAGCTTGTAAATGGTGTTGTGAGAAACTCGTCATTCTTGTTCTTTGTATTTAGAACCACGGATCCTGATCTAGAGAAACTGCCGAGACAAAGCAGCCTACAGCAAGCTGTATACAACCATCTCAAGAGTAATAAAGATTTGTGTGTCATGAATGGGTTTATTTTGATCGATTGATCGAGGACAAAAAAACGAATTAATTAATGGTTCAGAACGCGGAGTGGCCGGATAAAATAAATCTCGCTAACTCCGCTTCCCTTATTTCCGATAGCGGCTCCGAATTATCCCAATATAGCAGAGACGATGCGTCCATCTGCCAAACTACCTCTTTGCGCTGTAGCGATGTGCGAAATTGCTGCCAATTGTCCAGCTTCCACACATCCAAAGCCGACCCTCTCTCCCGAATGCGTTGTTCATAAGCTTCCTCACTCGGTAAAAACGCATAAACCACCTTCACGCTTACATCATGAATCGTAGCGCCAATTCGCGCCAACTCCCCTTCAAGCCACAGCGGATCACTCTGCTCCTTCGTGAAAGGCCCGATCACGATGGCGTCCTGACCAACCGATAGCTGCTCGAGCGCCGCATCCATCGTGATGCGATATCCCAGATCGCGGCAATGCGCCTTGTAAAAAGGGGAATCCCGATCACTCGGATCTTGCCCGGCCAGTGTCATGATCGCTTCTGCGGCTGGACGCAGCAAGGTGTCCATATCCAAGAAGGCACCGCCGTGTCGGCGCACCCATGCCTTCGCTAGCGTTGTTTTGCCTGCACCTGCAGGACCTAGGAAAAAGATTAATTTGCGCATCACGATACCTCCGAAAAATCCAGTTACGGTTAAATAGTATGTTCCAATGATTGTATCATAGGAGCTAAGATAGCAGGAATTCTTTCCAATGAACCGAAATGAATTACAGATTTCCATTTATGTACAATGAGGTGATCGCCATCGCGCGTTTATACGTACTACCCATTACGTCGATTCCCTCGGAAGCCGTTGCCGAAGGACTCACTTATATATCCGAAGAGAAGCGGGCACGCTTGCATCGCTTTCGCCACCGAGAGGACCTGATTCGGGGCTTATGGGCGGACCTGCTTTTGCGCAGCAGGATCGTCGCGGATCTACGTCTACAAAATTCGCAAATCCAATTCGAGCTCAATGCCTACGGTAAACCGCGGCTTAGCGGTGTGGATAACTACCATTTTAACGTGTCACATGCAGGGAATTGGGTGGTTTGTTTGGTGGACAGCGAAGCCGTAGGCGTCGATGTGGAACGCATGCAAGCCTTCGATGAAGGGATTGCTGGATCCTTTTTTGCGGAGGAGGAGTACGGCTATATCATGGAAGCCACCCAGATTAGGGAGCATCAGCTGCGATTTTATCAGATTTGGACAGCCAAGGAGAGCTATATCAAAGCCGTTGGCAAAGGGTTATCGCTGCAGCTAACCGACTTCTCGGTCATGACCGCAGAAGGGGTGGAGGGTGTGAAGTGGATAAGTGGCGAATCGTGGCAGATTAAATCTTTCTACTTAGATTTGCCCACAGCCCTGAATGTGCCTGCAGACTTATCCACAGATACTCCATCGGACGCAAATGCCTACTTATTAACAACCTGCTGCAGACCTTCTGCTTCATCAATAGAACTGGAGCGAGTAGAGCCGCGAGATATTTTAACAGCGTTACAACCTGTAAATCGTTGACAGGTCTTCTCTTTTTGTGCTAAATTTTATACTGATAATGATTCTCATTTTCATAAAACGAAAGGAGCCTGCTGACTTGTCTGAAGTACTTGCTAAAGATGAAGACACGTTCCTTTACCTTGATCATACATGGCTTAAATTCCGCACTGCGCAGCTCATTCAAGAGTGGAAATTAGCGCAGCAGTTTATTTCTTCCTATTGCATGCTCGTTGTCAAGCAAGGTGAAGGACAGTTGAGAATAGATTTGAAAACCTACCGCATGCAGCCTGATACGGTTCATGTTGTGGCGCCCGGCCAAACGGTTGGGTTTTGTGAGGAAACGGGAGAGAAGCCGGAGCTGTATATGATTGCTTTTGATATGCAGGGGGGGACGTCTGACGGTGAGGTGAATTTTCCTTTCTTGGGCGAATTACCTGTTCATGTCGAGAGTACGTTGACCCAACACTGTGAGCAGCTCATCTTGTGCAGCCGTAATGAAAGTGCCTTGGAACGTTTTCGTGGACAGTCGGTATTTCTGGAACTCATTTACTGGGTCATGACACACATTCGCCAGCATCCTAAATCCGATTCACGCGCTGCGATGGACCGCACCAAGAGCTATATGGAAGCTCATTATCGGGAGAGCATGACGATTGAGCAGCTCGCACGCATGGCTGAAATTAGCCCCAAGTATTACGTAAGCTTATTCAAAAAAACGTACGGCAAAACGGCCATCGACTATTTGACGGAAGTAAGGGTCAATATGGCGAAGCAGCTGATGCTGCAAACCGATGTGCGTTTGAAGGATGTAGCCTACCAAGTGGGCTATAATGATGAGTTTTATTTTAGCCGCATGTTTAAGAAAGAGGTTGGCGTCTCGCCGACTGTGTATCTGAAAAACCGCCGGCAACGCATCGTCGCTTACTCTTCCACGGTGCTTGGCCAGCTGCTTGCGCTCAAAATCATGCCCTACGCTGCCCCTCTACACCCGAAATGGAGCACCTACTACTACAACAACTATCGCACGGATATTCCGTTGCACTTGAGTGGGTACCGTTTCAACGAGGATTGGGAGACGAACGTGGAAGCCTTAGCGCATAGTCAGGTGGATTACATCATTAGTACAGATCAGCTGGAAAGCAAGGAGAAGGAGCGTTTGGCGCAAATTGCCCCTGTGCATATTGTCCCTCTCTATGATAAAAGCTGGCAGGAGCAGCTGCACGCTACGGCACAGATTGTGGGTGCTTTAGATGAAGCTGTTGTCTGGATCGAAAGCTACAACCGCAAAGTAAAGCTCGTGCGCGAGCGGCTGCAGGAAGAACTGAAGAATGACAAAGTACTGATTGTCAGCCTGTTAGGCGATAGCTTTTGCCTATTTCCGACGCGCGGGATGAGAGATGTGTTTCAAGATCTAGGTTTGCAGCCGCCGCAGGGGACAGAGCAATATGCCGCTAATCAAAGCTTGACGCTGGAGGAGCTGGCCCAACTCGACACGGATCACTTGCTGCTGAATATACGGCAGGAATCCGAGACCTTGCAGCATTGGGAGCGAATTCGAACGTCTACGATATGGCAGGATTTGAAAATCGTACGCAGAAATCGCGTTCATCTCATTTCCTCCGACCCGTGGAGAGAGTACTCGGCGTATGCCATGGAGCGCATGGTTCATGATATTCATGAGCTGCTTTCTGACAATCGTACATGACAACTTCCGTATATTGTCCATGTTCGCCATGGGCATCTTCTTTTATAATTTAATGAGAATGATTATCATTCGTAACGGATAGAGAGGGGATTTAAGAAAAATGAAAAAGTTAGCAACAATCGGTATTACGACATTGGTTCTATTAGGCTTGACGGCATGTGGCGGAGGGAAAACAGAAACAGTACCTGCAGCAGCAGGTACAACAGCGCCAGCTGCATCCGTTGCTCCTACGGTTGCTCCAACAGCAACGCCGTCTGGACCAAGAGTCATCAAATACGTTGGCAAAGAGTACACGGTACCTGCCAAAGCGGATAAACTCGTTATTACGGGTGCACTTGAGTCTTTGGAAGATGCCTTGCTTCTAGATGTGAAGCCAGTTGGTGCGTTAACGGTTGGTGGCAAATTCCCAGCAGTATTCGCGCCAATTACAGATAAAGCGGAGGGCGTAGGCGAGAAAGCACAGCCGAACCTTGAGACGATTTTGAAGCTGAAGCCGGATGTTATTCTTATGAGCACGAAGTTCCCAGCAGAGACCATTGAGAAAATTTCAAAAATCGGACCAACTATTCCAGTATCCCACATCGCGACAGATTGGGAGAATAACTTGACGTTGCTTGGTGAGTTGACTGGTAAACAAGATAAAGCGAAACAAGTGCTGGATAAGTACAAAACGGATTCAGCTGCTTTGAAAACGAAAATCGGTCCTATTTTCAAAGATAAAAAAGTATTGGCACTTCGCGTTCGTTCAGGCAGCTTGTTCATCTATCCGGAGGATGTATTCTTTAATCCATCCATCTATGCCGAGCTTGGCGCAACCGTTCCAGCGGAAGTAAAAGCAGCGAAAGCACAAGCGAACATTACACTTGAGAAGCTTTCCGAGATGAATCCGGATTACTTAATCGTTGAATTCTCTGAAGAAGAGAATAAGGATACACCGAAGGTGTTTGAGGATCTGAAAAACAATCCTATTTTCAAAAACATTAATGCCGTTAAGAATGGCCAATTGTATACAAATCTTGTAGATCCACTATTACAAGGTGGTACAGCTTACAGCAAAATTAAATTCCTAGAAGCGATTAATGGCTCTAAAATTGTTCAAGCAAAGTGAGAGTAGAGCTATGAAATGGAGAGTTTCCGCACCAACCATTATCTTACTGGCCGCACCGTTCGCCGTGCTTTTTACGATCGTGCTGTCCATAACGTATGGGGCAAAAAGCATTGATATTAGCCGTATCATGGAGGCTTTTGTACATTTTGATCCGGACAATGTCGATCATCAAATTATTATGCATGCTAGACTACCCAGGGTGATTGGGGCGCTGCTCGTCGGCGCTTTCCTGGCGGTGTCGGGCGCTCTCATGCAGGGGATGACCAGGAATTACCTGGCATCCCCTTCAATCATGGGCATATCCGATGGCTCGGCATTCGCAGTAACTGTGTGTATGGTCATCGCACCTTACTCCTCAATGATGGCGATGATTATGGCGTCCTTTGCAGGCTCGGCGCTCAGCATTGTCATTGTATTTGGGCTGGCTTCGCTGTTGCCGGGGGGAATGACCCCCGTACGATTGGCGATTCTAGGCACGTTGATCGGAACGTTTCTGAGCAGTGTGTCAGCGGCGATAGCGATGTATTTTCAAGTTTCTCAAAATATTAGCTTCTGGTATAACGCCCGTCTGCATCAATTGGACCCGCAGCTCATTATGCTGGCGGTTCCTTTTGCCGTTGTAGGCTTGGGGCTTGCCATGTGGATGTCCAAGTCGGTGACGATCTTCTCTTTGGGGGACGAAATTGCCGTTTCGCTGGGGCAGAAAACAACGCAAGTAAAGCTGTTAACGACATTAAGTGTCGTGTTGTTAACGGGGATATCTGTTGCTATTGCAGGTAAAATAGGGTTCGTAGGTTTGCTGGTGCCCCATATTACACGGTTTCTAACAGGACTCGACTACAAATGGATTATCCCTTGTTCGGCTGTTATTGGGGCCGTCTTCTTGGGGCTGTGCGATGTGCTAAGTCGATACCTCAACTATCCGTTTGAGATGCCAATCGGGGTCGTCACTGCAATACTCGGCGTTCCGTTCTTCCTCTATCTCATCCGCACGCGAGGAGGGGAGTCTCATCGATAAAAGAAGTGAGAGCTACTTCGCGTTACAGGTTGTGTTGGGGATTGGGCTGCTGCTTTTGACAGCCTATGTCTCGCTAACAAATGGTGCCTTCGACATTACGTTGAAGGATGTGGTTAAAACCTTGTTGCGGATTGATCCGCAGCATGATTATGATCTGGTGATTTTGGAGTTCCGGCTCCCGAGGATCGTCATTGCCCTGCTGGTGGGCATGGGATTAGGGATGGCGGGAACGGTCGTGCAGAGCTTGACTCGGAACAACTTGGCCGATCCCGGGATTTTGGGTATCAACGCGGGCGCAGGGATGGCGATGGTCATCTTCCTCTTTTTCTTCCAAGGGAAAATGAAAGGAACGGGCTTGGCGGCAATTCTGGCGATGCCTGTCGTCGGCTTGATTGGAGGGCTTGGCGCAGCGCTGCTGATCTATATCTTTTCCCAAAAGGACGGGAGATTAGATTCGCAACGGCTTCTGCTCACCGGTATCGCGATTGCTTCGGGCTTATCCGCAGTGACTGTGTTCATTACGCTTAAAATGAATGCCAAAGATTTCGAGATGGCCGCCGTCTGGGTATCCGGCAGTATTTATAGTGCGAACTGGAAGTACATCCTCTCCATGCTGCCATGGTTGGTGCTGTTGACGCCAGTTATCGTTTGGCGATCCCTCGTGCTGGATGTGTTCCAGCTCAAGGAAGACAGCGTCCGCGGGCTCGGCGCAGCCGTGGACAAAGAGAAAGCGATCCTGCTGCTGAGCAGCATCGGTATTGTCAGTGCCTGCGTGTCCGTCTCCGGCGGCATCGGCTTTATTGGACTCATGGCGCCGCATATCGCTCGCCGACTCGTCGGTGTGACGCATCGCCGGCTGCTGCCAATCAGCGCGATTGTCGGCGCGCTCTTGGTGATGATCTCCGATTTCATCGCCAAAATGGCGTTTGCGCCGGTGGAGATGCCGGTCGGCGTCGTCATTGCGATCATTGGCGTGCCGTATTTTGTTTGGTTGTTGTATCGGAATAAGCATCGGCGATAGCGATGCTGGTTGGGTCGCCCCCTGGGGGGCGGCCCTTTTTGCTTTTAAGCTAGCTACTTAAACCCCTAAACCCATCAACGGTACCTTTTATAGCACACATCACATAGCACAGCACATAGCACACCGCACACCGCACACTGAGAAAACACACCATCTTTAAACTAGCTACTGAACCCAGTCCTATCACCACAGCGTCCCACCACACACACTCCCACACTCCCACACTCCCACACTCCCTACACTCCCACAGCCCCACGCCCCAAAGTCCCACGCCCTACACTCCCACAGCCCCCAAGTAGAATAACTGGATTTCCTCCAGCTAACTTAGCGTAAAATCCCGGTTTTGAGCGAATAGATGGATTTCCTGCAGCTAATTTTTGCCGGAAGCGCTGATTCCACTGAAATTGGCAGAAATAGATGGAGGAAATCCAGTTAAACATGAAAAACGAGGGATTTCCCACCAAGTAACTGGAGTTTTTACAGGAAGATTCGCAAAAGCGAGGGAGATAAGTAGGGGAGTTCGAAGCAGCCATCCTAATCTGTACATTCTCCATTTCATTATGTGGATATTGTTCATGGTCGGGGCGTTTACCTTCCCCTATAATTAATAATGAGAATCATTATCAGTTTAAAAAGAAAGGAAATCAAATGACCCATTTACCCCATCCACCCACTGAGACCGCCGTGCCGTCGGGGGAAGTTGTCCGTCAGGCTTTTACATTACCGAATGCAGAGCAGTATCTCCTTCATAGCGCAGGTAGGCAGCAGCCCTATCAAATTTACGTTTACAAGCCTTTGCAGGAGGCGCCGCCAGAAGGCTTTCCAGTCATTTATTTGCTGGATGCGAATGCGCTTTTTGCGACGATGGTTGAAGCACTGCGCGTACAATCACGCGTACCCGAGAAGACGGGCGTTTATCCGGCAGTCGTAGTCGGCATCGGTTATCCGACAGAGGCACCGTTTGATTCTTCACGGTTTTATGACTTTACGATGCCGACGCCACAAGAAGTGCTTGATGCTTTACCGGTACGTAACAAGGAAGCTGTTAGACCACAGGTTGGAGGCGCAGATGCTTTTCGGGCGTTCATCGAAGAAAAGCTCAAACCGCACATCGAGCGCGATTATCCGATTAACAAGCAGCAGCAAGCGATTTTCGGGCATTCGTTAGGCGGACTTTTCGTGCTGCAAACGTTGTTCACACAACCCCATACGTTTCAAACCTATATCGCGGGCAGCCCATCCGTACATTGGAACAAAGCGATGCTTCGCGAGCAGGAAGATCAGTATGTGTCTGGACTCCAGATGGCACAAAGCACGCACAAGCTACTGATGACCATCGGTGAGCAGGAGAATGGGCATCCGAGCAATATGGGTGAGAATGCGAGAGAGTTGTTCGGTCGTCTAGCCCTTTTGCCAAGTGAGAAGCTTCATACGGAGTTTATTGAATTCGAAGGCGAGGGGCATGTTTCCGTACTTCCAGCACTGGTCAGTCGTGCCGTTCGCTTCCTGCGAAGAGGATGAATGCGCCTATGATCCCCAACGAATTTACAAACAAAATCGTGCTCGTTACCGGAGCCGCACAAGGCATTGGGGCGGCAATCGCCCGATCCTTTGCCGAGCAAGGTGCGAGAGTCGCAGCCGTCGATATGCAAAAGGCGGCCATCGAAGGCTTTGCCTCCAAGCTTACGAGTCACGGCTACGACGTGACGGCTTTTCCGTTGGACGTCACCAACAGCAAAGCTGTACAGACGACCATTTTTAACATCGAGCAGCTGCTCGGCCCCATCGATATCCTTGTCCATGCGGCTGGCGTGCTTCGAATGGGACCGATTGTGTCTTACTCCGACGCCGATTGGACGCATACACTAGCCGTTAATCTTAGCGGTGTCTTCCATGTTTCTCGCGCTGTGAGCGAGCGCATGATTCCTCGCCGCAGAGGGACGATCATCACCGTCAGCTCGAATGCTGCCGCCATTCCCCGCATGGACATGGCGGCTTATGCGACCTCGAAGGCAGCGGTGACGATGTTCACCAAATGCTTGGGACTTGAACTCGCCGAGCATGGCATTCGCTGCAATATTGTCTCGCCAGGGTCGACGGACACACCTATGCTGCGCGGAATGTGGACAGATGACAATGGCGCACAGCGAACCATCGAAGGCTCGCCGCAAGCATACCGAACAGGAATCCCGCTCGGAAAATTGGCGACACCAACAGATATTGTGAATAGCGTGCTGTTCTTGGCGTCAGAGCGTGCGGGTCATTTGACGATGCATGATTTACGAGTGGATGGCGGCGCCACACTTGGCGTCTGAACCAACTGAACCAACTGAACCAAATGAAGGAGGATGAGTAACATGAATGCTAATGTTCACATGTACACGAAACTTACGGCGGCGGATCTGCTGGCAGATTATCGTCCGGGGAATTCGTTTTTCTTCGCTTCGCCTAACGCAACTTTGCTTGCACAAGGAACACTTGCAGTGCTGCCCCGATCAGAAGGGGCGAATGAGCTTCAAACGCTGCCGGATCGCGCAGCACGCCTCTTGGCACAGCTCCGACAACCAGGGCAGAGCCTGCCGATGCTCGTCGGGGCGGTACCCTTTGACCCGATGCAGCCTGCACAGCTCGTCGTACCTTTAAGAGCACAGAAGCTGGAATCGCTTAGCTTTGCGCAGCAGGATCGTCAGCGGCGTCCGATTGGCAGCCTTTTTAACATTGAGGCGGTGCCTGCCCCGGAAGCCTACGTAGCTGGAGTTAATAAAGCCTTAGGACGCTTACGAGCAGGTGAACTCGACAAAATCGTGCTTGCACGCACTCTAAGACTAACTTCTCCGCAGCCGATTAATCTGCAGCAGCTGCTTCATAATTTGGCCATCCACAATACGCATGGTTATACGTTTGCGGTTGATCTGCCGAATGGTACAACGAGCAAAGGAAGCAGCACCTTAATCGGCGCAAGCCCAGAGCTGCTTGTCGCCCGTACAGGTCGGGAAGTCGTTGTTAATCCGCTGGCAGGCTCAACACCTCGAAGTGCTGATCCAGTTGAGGATGCAAGACGAGCTGAAGCGCTGCTCCAATCTCCGAAAGATCTGCGTGAACATGCGTTAGTCATTGAAGCCGTGGCGGAAGCGCTTCGTCCTTTCTGTGACCCCCTGCATGTTCCTGCATCACCTTCACTTGTGCAAACCTCAACTATGTGGCATTTGTCCACCGAAATAAGGGGGGAATTAATAGATCCGTCCATCTCATCACTGGCTCTTGCTGTTGCGCTGCATCCGACACCGGCTGTTTGCGGCTCACCAACAAAGCTTGCCAGAGAAGCGATTAAAGACATTGAGCCGTTCGATCGAGGCTTTTATACAGGCTTAGTCGGCTGGTGTGATGCGAGTGGGGACGGAGAGTGGATCGTGACCATCCGCTGCGCTGTAGCGGACAACCAAACGCTTCATTTATACGCTGGAGCAGGCGTTGTAGCCGAGTCTAGCGCGGAGGCAGAGCTTCAAGAAACGTCGGCGAAGTTCCGAACGATGCTCTATGCCATGGGTTTAAATCAAGAGTGATGAACAGGAGAGATCATATGTTAAAAAATTGTCCAACATGGCCTGAGGCATTGGCGGCACAATATCGGGCACAAGGGTTATGGCAGGGACAGACGCTTGGCGACATGCTGGCGGAACGGGCGGCGCAGCACGGCGACCGTATCGCTGTTGTAAGTGGAGAAGATCGCCTCAGCTACGCCGAACTCGACCAACAGGCTAGTAGGCTCGCGACAGGCTTTCTACGACTAGGTCTTAAGCAAGTAGATCGCGTAGTTGTACAGCTTCCGAATCGATATGAGTTTTTCACCGTCATATTTGCCTTGTTTCGCATCGGGGCCATCCCTGTTTTCGCGTTGCCGCTTCATCGCCAGAGTGAAATTCAGTATTTGTGTGAATGGAGCGAAGCTGTGGCTTATGTCATTCCTGACCAAGAAGCAGGCTTCGATTACCGTGTTCTCGCTCAGGACGTGCAGGCGAAGGTGCCGAGCTTGCAGCAAGTTTTTGTTGCTGGTGATGCCAACTCGGATGCCTTTCATGCACTGCATGCCATTGCCGAGCATACCCATGAGCAACACGCAGCTTGGCCACATGTAAAAGCCAGTGACGTCGCGTTCCTCCAGCTTTCTGGCGGAAGCACGGGATTACCCAAGCTCATCCCCCGTACACATGATGACTATATGTACAGCTTTCGCCGCAGCAATGAAATCTGCGGAATGACTGAAAACAGCGTATACCTCGCAGCCCTGCCGGTTGCGCATAACTTCCCGTTGAGCTCGCCTGGCGTGCTTGGAACGTTGCACGCTGGCGGAAAAATTGTGCTGGCCGCAAGACCAAGTCCGGACGATGCATTCCCGCTGATCGCCAAGGAAGGCGTGACGATAACGGCGCTCGTGCCGCCACTCGCCTTGATCTGGATGGAGGCCGCCTCGGCACGCGCAGACGATCTATCCAGCCTTCAGGTCCTTCAAGTAGGCGGGGCCAAATTCAGCGAGGAAGCGGCGCGTCGCGTCGAGCCAGTCCTGGGCTGCAAGCTCCAGCAGGTGTACGGCATGGCGGAAGGGCTTGTGAACTATACACGGCTGGATGACCCTGAAGCCACGATAGTTACTACGCAAGGCCGCCCCATGTCCGAATGGGATGAAATCCGCATTGTCGACGAGGAAGATAACGAAGTGCCCGTAGGAGAGGTTGGTGAACTGTTGACGCGAGGTCCCTACACGATTCGTGGCTACTATCGAGCCGAGGCGCATAACGCGAAGGCCTTCACCGCGGATGGCTTTTATCGGACGGGTGATTTGGTCAAGGTCAATAAGGCAGGCTACATCGTCGTAGATGGCCGTGCAAAAGATCAGATTAATCGCGGTGGCGACAAAATCGCTGCCGAAGAAGTAGAGAACCACCTTTTGTCACACCCCAGTGTTTTCGATGCTGCTTTAGTTTCCATGCCGGATGCCTATCTCGGGGAACGCTCCTGTGCGTTCATCATCCCACGCGGTCAGCAGACGCCATCTGCAGCAGAACTCAAAAGCTATCTCCGCACACGCGGGATTGCACCTTACAAAATTCCTGATCGCATCCAATTTGTAGAGGCTTTTCCACAAACGAACGTGGGCAAAGTGAGCAAGAAGGCGCTGCGCGAAGTATTTTCAACTATATAAAGAAAGAAGTGGACCCCGATGGCTCTTCCTAAAATCCAACCTTACCGCATGCCAGTGGCAGCTGATTTACCGAAAAATCGCGTATCATGGACGCCTGATCCGAAGCGGGCCGTACTGCTCATTCATGATATGCAGCAATATTTTTTGAACGCTTTTACGCCCAGCGAATCGCCTGTGAATGAGCTTCTGGCTCATATTCATGCTCTGCGCGAGCAGTGCAAAAAGCTCGGTATCCCCGTTGTGTATACGGCTCAGCCGGATGCTCAGACGCCAGAACAGCGCGGCCTGCTCATGGATTTTTGGGGTACAGGGATTAACGACCACCCAGAGCTAAAGCATGTCGTACCTGAGCTGGCACCAGCGGAAGACGATATTGTTCTCACGAAATGGCGCTACAGCGGCTTCCGCAAAACGAATCTGCTTGAAATCATGCAGGACAGCGGCAGGGATCAGCTCATCGTCAGCGGCATTTATGCACATATCGGCTGCTTGATGACGGCTTGTGAGGCGTTTATGCAGGACATTCAGCCGTTTTTTGTGGCGGACGCTGTGGCCGATTTTTCCTTGGAAAATCACCATATGGCGTTGAATTATGCGGCGCAACGCTGTGCCGTGACATTGACAACAGAGGATGTGCTCCGGCATTTAGCGCCAGCTTCATCCCATTTTTCCGAGGTTAGTATAGAGACCGTTCGTCAACAAGTAGCTGAACTGCTGAACGAATCACCGGAAAGCTTCACAGATGAGGAGGATCTCATTAACGAGAGAGGCTTAGACTCCATCCGCATAATGAGTATCGTAGAACACTGGCGCAGGCTGGGTGCCGAAGTTACGTTTGCGCAACTTGCTGAGCAGCCAACATTGACGAACTGGTGGCAGTTGCTTGCTTCTAGGTTGCAAATTCCTATGCCAAATCTCGACTATTTTGTTAGAAGCTAAGGAGGTGCTTACATGCTAGTCGCTTCAAAGCTGCGTCTTCCCTTATCGGGGGCGCAATCAGGCATCTGGTATGCCCAACAGCTAGATCCCAGCAACCCCATGTACAATACGGGGGAATATGTGGACATTGAAGGGCTGGTTGATCCGGTAGCCTTTGAAAAGGCGCTCCGCCAAGTCCTTCAAGAAGCAGAGACGCTTCATGTGTTATTTGAAGAAGATGGGGAAGGTCCGTGGCAAGTTACGAACGTAGCCGCATCTGCTTGGCCTTTTACCTATCTCGATGTTAGCCAGAAGGCAGCGCCAGCTCAAGCAGCACGGGCATGGATGAACGAAGATCTTGCGAAGCCGTGTGACTTAACGCAAGGTCCTTTATTTACTGAGGCGCTGTTTAAAATAAAAGAAAACCGCTACATCTGGTACCAACGCATTCATCATATTGTGATGGATGGTTATGGGTTTTCGTTGTTGTCGAAGCGAGTAGCACAAGTCTATACGGCGATGATGAATCATTTACCACAGGCGGAAGGGAGCTTCGGCGCTTGGCAGCTTGTGCTGGATGAAGATGCAGCGTATCGCCGTTCGGAAAAAGCGCAGAAGGATCGTACGTTCTGGCTGGATCGTTTTGCCGATGAACCGGATGCTGTCAGTCTCGTGGATCGCTCGCCCCGACCTTCCGATCACTTCCTGCGGTGTTCCACGGAGCTTTCCTCGTCTGAGGCGAAAAGCCTGCGCAACTCAGCCCAGCAGCATTCAGCAGCCTGGTCTGAGCTTGTGCTAGCTGCGGTTGCTTCGTATTTACACCGGCTCACGGGAGCATCAGACGTTATTCTAGGCCTGCCTATGATGGGGCGTCTAGGCTCTGTATCCCTCAATACACCAGCCATGGTGATGAATATCGTTCCTCTTCGGGTAACGGTGAAGCCTGCGATGCCTGTCTCGGAGCTTGTGCAGCAGATTGCGCGCGAAATTCGCGAGATCCGCAAGCATCAGGGCTATCGCCATGAGGAGCTGCGGCGTGATCTGAAGCGCGTGGCAGATAACCGCCGATTGTTTGGACCGCTCGTCAATATCATGCCTTTTGATATTAACTTGAATTTCAACGGAAACGCAGGCATCAAAACCAATTTATCCGCAGGGCCTGTCGACGATTTGGCGATTAATGTGTATCTGAAGGCGGATGGCAGTGGTTTGCAGATTGATATGGATGGCAATCCAGAGCTGTACACCCATGCGGAATTGCAGGCGCATCATCAGCGGTTTGTGCAATACCTAGGCAAGCTGACGGCAGCGCCTGCAACAGAGCCTATTGGGCGAATTGAGCTGCTTGCTGTGAATGAACGGGCAGAAGGGCTGACACGTTGGAATAACACGGAGCGCTCTGTACCTGCGAGTAGATCTACAGATTTATTCGAGGTTCAGGCAGCGTTAAGTCCGTTAAGCACGGCAATTATTCATGAAAATGTCACTGTGAACTACGCTGACTTGAATGCGTGTGCGAACCGACTCGCTCGTTTGCTTATCGCTCAGGGGGCAGGACCCCAACGTATCGTGGCACTTGCCTTGCCCCGTTCCATTGATCTGATTGTCAGCATGCTGGCTGTACATAAAACAGGTGCTGCGTACTTGCCGCTCGATATCGATTATCCTGCGGATCGGATTGGCTACATGCTGGAGGATGCGCATGCGCTGGTTACGATTACGAATGCTGCAACGTCGACAGGCTTGCCTCAAACAGGTGCCAATCAAGAGCAGTTGGTGCTGGATGATTCGGCCACCATGGCGCAGCTAGTGTCATTTGGCGATGCCAACATATGCGATGAGGATCGCCTCGGTAAGCCGGTTGCATCCGATCCTGCGTACATTCTGTATACCTCTGGCTCGACAGGCAAGCCGAAGGGCGTGGCGATTTCCTATGGAAATCTCACGAATTTCCTGTTTGCGATGCAGGAGCAATTTCAGCTTGGGGCAGATGATCGCCTTCTAGGTGTCACCACCGTTGCTTTTGATATTTCCGTACTCGAAATTTTCCTGCCGTTGCTGCATGGCGCACAGTTTCATGTCGTCAGTAAACGAACGATTCAAGATCCGACGGCTTTATCTAAAATCATTCAATCTTCCGGTGCCACGCTGATGCAGGCGACGCCGTCGCTTTGGCATGCGCTTGTGGAGCAGGCACCAGAATCATTGCGAGGCCTGCGCATTCTAGTTGGCGGCGAGGCTTTAGCTAGCGGGTTGCTGCGCGATCTTCAAGCGCTCGACTGCAAAGTGACCAATCTCTACGGGCCGACGGAAACGACGATTTGGTCGACGCTCATTGCGCTTACTGAACAGGACACTTATAGTAAGCCTCCGATCGGGAAGCCCATCTGGAATACGCAGATGTATGTTCTGGATAGCGGCTTGCAGCCTGTTCCCGCTGGTGTTACTGGCGATTTATACATCGCAGGTGACGGTTTGGCGATTGGCTATCTGCGCCGACCTTCGCTGACAGCGGAGCGCTTCGTGGCAAATCCGTACGGCCCGCCAGGATCGCGTATGTACCGTACCGGTGATCTTGCTCGTTGGCTGCCAGATGGCAACCTGGATTACTGCGGACGCGCCGATCACCAAATTAAAATCCGAGGATTCCGCATTGAAATCTCGGAAATTGAAACAGTCTTGGCTGATTACCCAGACATACTTAAGGTAGCTGTTGTTGTCCGTGAAGAGCAGCCAGGTGATAAACGAATCGTCGCTTACTTTGTAGCAGCTAGCGATGCTGCGGTTGATGCGGTTGCTTTGCGTGAGTTTTTGGCTGCGGGACTACCGGATTACATGGTGCCGTCTGCGTTCGTCTTCCTTGAAGAATTACCGCTCACGCCGAATGGCAAGCTAGATCGCAAAGCGTTGCCAGCACCTCATTATCAGGCGAATACGGCTGGCCGAGCGGCACGTACGCCACAGGAGGATATCCTTCGCGAACTGTTCAGCGAAGTGCTGGGCGTTCCGCGAGTGGGCATTGATGATAACTTTTTTGATCTCGGCGGGCACTCTCTATTAGCGGGCCGACTGATGAGCCGAATACGTGAAGTCATGGGCGTTGAGCTTGGTATTGCGAGTCTGTTCGAAACGCCAACCGTAGCTGGGATAGCGAAGCGAATAGATTCGGCAGCTGCCGCCAGACCTCCCATTCGTCCTGCTGTTCGGACGGCGGAAGTTCCGCTTTCTTTTGCCCAACGTCGATTATGGTTCCTGAATTGTCTGGAAGGGCCGAGCCCGACCTATAACATTCCGCTCGTTGCGCGCTTGTCAGGTCCGTTGGACGGGGAAGTGCTAAGAGCTGCCCTGCAGGATGTGGTTCAGCGACATGAGACATTGCGTACGATTTTTCCTGAAAAGAATGGGGAAGCTTCGCAGCTTGTTTTGGATGGGGGAGACTGTCCTGTTCATTTGCAAATCGCAACGATTACGGAATCTGAGTTAGCAGGGGAGCTTGCGCTCGCGGTTCGTTACGGATTTGACCTGGCCACTGAGCCATCGTTCCGTGTCCATCTGTACCACCTCGGTGCCAATGAACATGTCTTGTTGTTGCTCTTGCATCATATTGTTGGGGATGGCTGGTCGCTCGATCCTTTAACACGAGATCTATCAGCCGCTTACGAGGCTCGAGTGCGTGGTGAGGCACCGCTCTGGTCACCGATGCCGCTGCAATATGCCGATTATGCCCTTTGGCAGGAGCAATTGCTGGGGAACGAAAGTGATCCAGATAGCTTGATTGCTCGCCAAGTGGATTACTGGCGTCATGCGCTTGCTGATCTCCCTGATCAACTGGAGCTGCCGACGGATTATCCGCGTCCTGCGGAGGCGACACATTGTGGAGATACGATTGCGATGCGGATTGATGCTGATTTGCATACCCGTTTGTTGGCCTTAGCACGGGAAAGCCGCACCAGTCTGTTCATGGTTATTCAGTCGGGATTATCGGCGTTATTTACAAGATTAGGTGCAGGAACAGATATCCCGCTCGGAAGTCCGATTGCAGGACGTAACGATGATGCGCTCAGTGATCTAGTTGGCTTATTCATAAATACGATTGTGCTGCGCACGGATACTTCGGGTGATCCAAGCTTCCGCGAGTTGTTGGAGCGGGTAAGAGCTGTGAATTTGGCGGCCTATGATCATCAGGATGTGCCTTTTGAGCGGTTGGTTGAGATTCTGAACCCTGTTAGGTCGAGAGCCAGACATCCGCTGTTTCAAATCATGCTCGCCTTCCAAAACACCCCCGAGCCTGCGCTTACCCTCCCAGGTATTCAGGCGGAGCATAAGCTGGATACGGTGGGACGTGCCAAATTCGATCTCACGATCGAATTCCGTGAACGGCGAGGGGAAGATGGTACCCCTGCTGGTATTGATGGCTGGTTTGAGTATACGAGTGACTTGTACGAACGCGACACTGTCGAGAAGCTCGCTGCTCGCTTAGTGCTTCTGCTAGAGCAAGCTTGGGCAGAGCCGGATAAGGCGATAGGGTTGTTGGATATTTTGACACCGGAAGAGCGTTGGAGCCGAGTTGTGAACAGGTCTCTGCACGATAATGAGCAGACCGTGTCAGCTAGCTTGGTGGAGTTGTTCGAGGCACAGGTTCAGCTGTATCCAGATGCAGTAGCTGTAGCTTATGAAGGGGAAACGCTGACATATGCAGAGCTGAATGTACAAGCGAATCAGCTGGCTCATTACTTGATTGGCAAGGGTGTCGGGCCTGAGCAAATCGTTGGACTGATCCTTCCGCGATCGACGCGGATGCTAGTCGGCGTGCTTGCCGTTCTGAAGGCAGGCGCGGGGTATTTACCGCTGGATCCGGATTATCCGCTCGATCGGTTGACGTTCATGCTGGAGGACACACAGCCTGCTTGTGTGATCGGCTGTTTGGAAACTGCCACTATTCTTAGCGGCGAGGAAGTTCTCATTGTCGATGAACCGCAAACGAGTGAAATCCTTAGTCGGTACATCGAGTTTAATCCAACGAATGAGGATCGGGTTGCGCCGTTATCGCCGGATAACGTAGCGTATATCATTTATACCTCTGGCTCGACAGGTAAGCCAAAAGGGGTCGTCATCCCGCACAGCAATGTCGTGAGATTGTTCTCAGCGACAGAGGATTGGTTCCATTTTGATGCGCAGGATACATGGACTTTGTTTCATTCTTATGCGTTCGATTTCTCCGTTTGGGAAATGTGGGGAGCCTTGCTTTATGGGGGACGTCTTGTCGTTGTGCCGCATCGCATTACGCGCTCGCCGGATGAGTTCTTGAAGCTTCTGTGTGACGAAAAGGTTACCGTACTTAATCAAACGCCGTCGGCGTTCTACCAGCTCATGCAGGCGGATAAAGAAAATCCGCAGCAAGGTCAGGCTTTGGCGCTTCGGTATGTCATTTTTGGCGGAGAAGCCTTGGATCTGGGTCATCTCAAAGATTGGTACGACCGGCATGAGGATCATGCACCAACGTTAATCAATATGTACGGCATTACGGAGACGACGGTTCATGTCAGCTACAATCCGATAACGCGCGCAATGACCGAAAGTAAGGCGAATAGCCTCATCGGCGGGGCGATTCCTGATCTTGGCGTCTATGTGCTGGATGCTTATCTGCAGCATGTGCCGCCGGGTGTAACGGGCGAAATGTATGTAGCTGGCGCTGGACTAGCGCGTGGTTACTGGAACCGTCCAGGCTTGACGGCAGATCGCTTCCTAGCTGACCCTTATGGCGTGCCGGGTTCGCGGATGTATCGGACGGGGGATTTGGCCCGCTGGCGTCCGGATGGAACGCTTGATTATATCGGACGCATCGATCATCAGGTCAAAATCCGCGGATTCCGTATCGAACTCGGCGAAATTGAAGCGGTTATCGCCCAGGTGAGCGGTGTTGCGCAAGCGGTTGTCATCGCCCGTGAGGATACGCCTGGGGACAAAAGACTGGTCGCTTACGTCATCCCAGACTCGCTGAGTGAATTGGATATGATGGCGCTGCGTCATCACGTGAGCATGGCTTTGCCGAGCTACATGGTGCCGTCGGCGTTCGTAGAGCTGGCTGAGCTTCCGCTCACGGTGAACGGCAAGCTCGATCGCAAGGCGCTGCCTGCGCCGGATTTCTCTTTATCGGCTGCTGGCCGAGGGCCACGCACGCCGCAAGAGGAAATTCTCTGCGATCTGTACGCAGAGAAGCTGGGGCTGCCGAGAGTCGGCATCGACGATGGCTTCTTTGATCTCGGAGGCCACTCGCTGCTGGCCGTTAAGCTCATGAGCGGCATCCGCGAAGCGCTGGGCGTCTCCTTGAGCATCGGCACGTTGTTCGAGTCACCTACCGTTGCTGGCTTGGCCATGCGATTGGAGGGAGGTGGCAGCGAAGGAGCGCTGGAGGTGCTGCTGCCGTTGCGAACGAGCGGCAAGCGCTCGCCGCTGTTCTGTATCCACCCAGCAGGCGGGCTTAGCTGGTGCTATGCCGGTTTGATGAAATCCCTCGGGCCGGATTACCCGATCTATGGGCTGCAAGCCAGAGGGATTGCTCGACGCGAGCCGCTTCCTGGCGATTTGATGGAAATGGCGGCTGACTACATTTCACATATCCGCTCCGTGCAGCCGCATGGCCCGTACTATTTGCTCGGCTGGTCGCTGGGCGGCAACGTAGCCCATGCTGTTGCTTCGCTGCTGCAGGCGGATGGCGAGGAAATCGCTATGCTGGTGATGCTCGACGCGTTCCCGAGCCACTTCCTGCCGCTTCGCGAAGGTCCGAATGAGGAGGAAGCGCTCATCGCTTTGCTGGCGCTCGGCGGGTACGACCCCGACAGCCTAGGGGATAAGCCGCTGGATATGGCGGCGGCTGTGGAGATTTTGCGCAGTGATGGCAGTGCGTTAGCGAGCTTGGAGCCGTCCGTGATTATGAGCTTGAAGGACACGTATGTGAATTCGGTGCGGATTTTGGCGACGTATCGACCTGGCAAGTTCGAAGGCAATCTGTTGTTCGTGCACTCCACGGTGATTCCAGATTGGTTCGCACCGATCTCGCCAGATACGTGGAAGGATTATATTGACGGAGAAATCGAGCAGTATGATCTGGCGTGCCGGCATAAGGATTTGTGTCAGCCAGGTCCGTTGGCGGAGATTGGCCGTATTTTATCTGGGAAATTAGAGGCAAGGTATCGGGAGATGGAGTAGGTAGCAAAAGTGAGATGAAATTTAAGGAGAGATGAGCCCGTGAGTAACCCTTTTGAGGAGAAAGACGACGCGTATGTCGTGCTGATAAATGAATTAGGCCAGTATTCACTCTGGCCGGCTTTTGCCCTTGTGCCTGCTGGGTGGACACAAGTGTTTGCACAATCAAGGGAAGCCTGCTTGGCTTATATTGAGGAACACTGGACCGACATGCGTCCACAGGAAATGGCAGCTGGAGTACGAGGATGACAGTGTTGAACCCACGCTTAGTGATCCGAATGGTTTATGTGGCAGCGATGTTCTTGGTCGCCATGGACGCGACGATTGTGAATGTGGCGTTGCTGTCGATCTGCGAGGAGCTTAACGTTTCTCCCGCAGCTGCTGGAACGGTGAATATCGGTTATTTGGTGTCGGTGGCCTTAGTTCTACCGATGGCAGGGTGGCTGGGTGATCGTTTTGGGGGCAAACGGATGCTGATGATTGCGATAACGCTGTTTACGGTTGCTTCCGTATGCTGCGGCTTCGCGTCAAGCTTAGGTGAGCTGATCCTCTACCGCATTCTGCAAGGGATCGGCGGGGGGCTGATTGCTCCCGTTGGGATGGCGATGCTGTTTAGAGCGTTCCCTCCGCAGGAAAGAGCGAACATCTCGCGTTCCTTGATCCTTCCTATCGCGGTTGCCCCGGCGGTCGGACCGATTGTCAGCGGATTTTTCGTGGAACAGTTATCCTGGCGCTGGTGCTTCTATATTAATATTCCGATCGGCATTATCGCCATTGTGCTAGGGATGATTTGGCTAAAAAAAAGCGAGAAGATAGCAGTCGGCAAGCTCGATCTGCCAGGGTTTCTACTTAGCGCGCCGGGCTTCGCTATGCTGATTTACGCGCTGAGTCAAGGGACGGCGCGCGGCTGGAGTTCGCCTGAGATCGTCCTCACAGGACTGATCGGCCTGATCTTCCTCGCAGCTTTGGTCTTCGTGGAGCTGCGCACGCCGCAACCGATGCTTCAGCTGCGTTTGTTTACAGATCGCCTGTATCGGACGACAGGCTTGATCGCGCTCTGTAACGCAGCGGGGCTGCTCGGCATGCTTTATATTTTCCCGCTGATGTATCAGGATGTGTTCAAAGCGTCAGCGCTGCACACTGGCTTGACGACATTTCCCGAGGCGCTGGGCCTCATGGCCGCGTCTCAGCTCATGCCGTGGTCGGCGAAAAAGCTCGGCCCACGCAGAATTATCCATATCGCGCTGCTATGCGCGATGGTGGTATTCGGTCTGCTCTGCCTAGTGAGCGCCGACACGAACCCGTGGCTGGTCCGCGGGCTGCTGCTCAGCGGCGGCCTGACGTTGGGGCATGCGGTCGGAGCGATTCAGCTCCTGGCCTTTGCCCGTATCGAGCCGGCCCAGATGGGGCAGGCGGCGACGCTTTTACAGGTGCAGAACCGACTAGGTTCTGCACTGGGGGTGGCCTTGCTCGGCAGCCTGCTGGCGGCCGTGTCAGCAGCTACGGCGGATGCCGCTGCTGTCGGTGCCGCCAGCGAGGCGACCAGCCGAGTGGCGTATCAGGTCGCGCTGCTAGGCGCGGCCGGGTTTCTTGCAGTAGCGTGCGGGTTCTCCCTCACGCTACGGGAGCGGGACACCGCGGGCGTGCAGTACAAAAAGCCCACGGTGCCTAGCGCTGGCAAAGAGAATGCGACGGCCAGCGTCTAGCTGTTGGTTTATCCCAAAAAAGCTCCGAATTCCTGCGAACATGCAGGGATTCAGGAGCTTTTTTAAGTCATTCGGTAGTGTTCAGTCCCTAAGCCACGAGATGAGGAACCACATTCCGAATCTAGGAGAGCGAGGGAGAGTTGCGGTTGGAGGTACTTACTTCCGCACCACCGGAATCCAAATCTCACTTCGGAACGTAGGCGACGTCGTATCCTTATCCGCATTCCACAGCATCTCGGGACCCGCGACTTGTTCGTAGCCGGAGGAGGGGAACCACTCGGAGTAGATGCGTCCCCATACGTTTTGCAATGTTTCGGGGAAAGGTCCAATCGCCTCGAACACCGCCCACGTTGAGGCAGCGACGTCGAGTTGTGTTAGATTTTCAGGACACGGATGCGTCGTGGCGACGCCAATATAGTGATCGAGCTCTCCTTTTTCCTCCATACGGCCTTCTGAGAAGTTGGTGGAGGCACTTAGCAGTCCAACGGGCTCAACGTTAGAGAGTTGTTTAAGGGTGTTAATTAAGTCCATATTTAAGCTTTGCCACATTGCAGCGATTTCAGGGTTAACGCCGTTAAAGATAATCGGAACTCGTTTGTAAAGGCCGACAATGGTAAATGCTTCTTTTTCCTCAATGCGATAATTCATTTCATTTCCCCCTTGAATGGTAATTTGGAAGGTCATAGGCGGATAGGCTTTCAAGGATTGTCCATTAATCCTCGCCTCTGACGGTGTAACGCCATGCAAATTTTGAAAAGACCTTGTAAATGAATCGGGCGAGTTGTATCCGTATTTGATAGCAATATCGATGACTTTTACGTTGCTGTCCCTCAGCTCAAAAGCGGCAAGGCTTAACCGCCTGCGGCGAATGTATTCCGAAAGTGGTATGCCTGCGAGAAAGGAAAACATGCGTTTAAAATGAAATTCCGAGCATAAAGCCAGCCGAGCTACTTCTTTCGTGTCAATCGTGTTCGTCAGGTTATCTTCAATATACTTGATCGCACCGTTCATGTTTTTAAGCAAATCCATCGTTCTGACCTCCTATATCCATAGAATAGCAGTAAAAACGCATAGCTACCCGACTTTTCGTGCACAAGTTTGCAGGACATTCAGCAATGAGATAAAGGAATACTGGTATTCCTTGGATTGTAGTATTATTGGAAATAAACCCTTCACTCCATCCAAAAAGGAGCTAATCCACATGACGCTGCCAATCCGAGAAGCAACTATCGATGAATCCGATCTCATTTTCCAGGTCATGGTCGAATCCTTCATGGAATACAGCGGCAAGTTGACACCAACTTCGGGGGCGCTAATGGAAACGGTAGACCAGACAGTCCAAGTGTTCCAGGGCGGCGGAGGAGCAGCAGTCGCATACGAAGGTGAAAGGCTTGTTGGGTCTGCAAGGTATGAGCGCAGAGTCGATTATATGTATATTGGTCGAGTATCCGTACTCCCTGAATATAGAGGGAAGGGCTTGGGCAAAGCACTATTAACTTTCGTAGAAAATAAGGCGCGTGCACAAGGATTGAAGGAAACAAGAGTCGGAGTACGGCTATCCATTCCAGAAAATATTAAGCTGTATGAGCGGTTGCATTACGAAGTCATTGAGCACAAATTTTATCCAGAGCAGACAGATAGCTGGTATGTGATGAGCAAAAAGCTGTAAGGGTTACGCTATTAGCAAGGTAGAACTCTTTTATAGATAATGAGGGATTGTATGTATCGAATTATGATCATTGAGGACGATGAAAAGATAAGGCGGATCGTCGCGGATACGTTGACCAAGTGGCAATATGCCGTAACGGAAGTAACCCAGTTTGACAGGGTTCTAACGGATTTTGAGCAAACGGCGCCGCACCTCGTACTGCTGGATATTAATCTTCCGGTTTATGATGGATACTATTGGTGCCAGCAAATACGCGCGGTTTCCAAGGTGCCGATTATATTCTTATCATCTAGGAATCAAAATATGGACATCATTATGGCGATTAATATGGGTGGGGATGATTTTATTCAAAAGCCATTTGATTTGGACATCCTTGTGGCTAAAATCAATGCGCTGTTCCGCCGGAAATATACGTATCAAGAAGAGGAGAATCCCGCGTTCATTCATCGGGGCTTGAAATTGCATGTCACCAATTCCACGATGGAATATAAGGGTCAAAGCACGGAGTTAAGCCGGAATGATTTTATCGTTTTGCAATTGATCATGCGGAATATCGGGAAAATTGTTTCACGCGAAGACTTGATGCAGGTCTTATGGAACGAAGAGCAATTCGTTGATGATAACACACTGACTGTGAACGTGAACCGGCTGCGAAGAAAGATCGCTGCGCTTGGTCTGGAGGACTTTATTGCCACCCGCAAAGGAATGGGGTATATGATCGAATGACCTTTCTGCGCTATCTTGCCTATGAAAAGTCGTACATCTATCTCTATCTGGCTGGTTTCTTGATTTCGGGTGCGGTGTTTTTGGCGGATCGCAATGAGGATAAGGCATGGGGGACTTTCTTCTATGCTTTCGCGTTGTGTGCGATCGTGCTGCTCGGGTTTTTATTTTTTCGTTACCAGCAGCATGTACGTGTGATCCGACAGATAAAAAGCGGGGAATACGACAGCTTGTCACTGGAAGGCGAATTTGCCCAGCAGTATATTGAGGAGCTGAAAAAGCAGCATATCCATGAAATGAATCAAGTTCAGGAGAGGCAGCATGAGCATTATGATTTTATCGTCTCTTGGTTTCATGAGATCAAAACACCGATTGCGGTGATTCGCTTGCTTCAGCAAACCGATATGGACGCGAATAGTTTAAGGGAAGAGATTGCGAAGATTGAGAATTACGTCGATCAAGCGCTCTATTACGCCAAACTTGATAGTTTTAATCAGGATTATGCGATTCAAAATTGTGATGTCATCCAGATTTCGAAAGAGCTCGTGAAGTCACATTCGAAAACTTTTTTCTCCAAAAAAATTCGCATCAGTCTGCAAGCCGAAACGCTTGTCGTTCAAAGTGATCCGAAATGGTTGCAGTTTATCGTGAATCAGCTTCTGACGAATAGTTTGAAGTACACGGAGCAAGGCGGCGAGATTACGATTTCCGTATTGGAAAATCCGCAAGAAAAAAAGCTGCTCATTCGGGACAGCGGGATTGGCATCAGTCAAAAAGATCTTCCGCGCATCTTCAATCGCGGGTTTACGGGAGAAACGGGACGAACGCATCCGAAGTCGACCGGAATTGGTTTATATTTGGCGCAGCAGCTATCGAACAAGCTCGGTCATTATATTAGTTGCACGTCCGAGATTGGCGTGTATACGCAGTTTATTGTTCATTTTCCGAAAGACGACGATCCGTACTTATCGCTGCAGCAAAAAACGCAATGATTAGCTCATTGCGTTCTTTGGGCTGACTATTTTGTAGTAGATGCTCGTTGAGGAGACATAAAAAAATGTGTAAATGACAAAGTAGAGGATCAGAACCGCTGCAATAATCGAGGTGATTTGCGGCATATCTTTGACTTCCGCCATGCTTGGATACACAAGAAGGAACCAGCTGTGCAGCATACCTAGGAGGACCGGAGGCAAGAACACGAATAGCAGCTGTTTGCGAATGATGCTTTTAATTTCACTTTCCTCAACACCCAGTTTTCGCAAAATGGCATACTGCCGTTGTTCTTCCGTCGCTTCTCGTAATTGCTTGAAATAGATGATGCTTCCTAAAGCGAATAAGGCGATCACCGCAAGAAAGGCAATTGAAAATAGCAGTAAAGACGAACTTTCAATATCAATTGAATACATCACGACAAAGGCTGCGTAGTAGGAGCCAGGCGTTTGTGAAACAAGGGCATAAATGTTATCGGATAAAGCAATTGAATTTCTGGCATCTTTGATTTCATAGATGTCGAACGAGGTAAGGACTTCCCCTGGCTTCAGCTTGGCGAAGGCTTCATCGGAAATAATCAGTATCGCAGGTTTTTTGCCTACATCGCTGTCTGCGGTGGTAGCCTTGCTTAGCAGCGCATAGTTTTTGATTTCAACGAGATTGAATGTCGATTCATCCTTGAGCTTTACGGTAAATTTAGGTCGGTCACCTTCGCTAAACTTGATCGGATTAGGTGCGCCTTGTGAAAGGACAACTGCTTCTTGAGCCTGTACATTCACTTGGCTATTATCGCCGCGGAGGCTGACGATCTCATTATATTGGGACTCCGAGAACAGAAGGAATTGTTCGGTGAAATTATTCAAATATCTGCGATCTAGAGCGATTCCCCTGTCTGAAACCGGTAGGGCAGACAGCCCTTCGATCCGTGTATGATGGATGATAGGATGAGATTCCGCGATAAGTTGCTCGATCTGCTTCTGGGTTTGTTCATTCTGCGACGTATAAGCAATGTGGTTCGGAAATTCTCGCTCCGCCGAGTAAAAATGAGCGGTATAGTTGATCGAGACGAACCCGACCAAGAAGATGAGTAGTGCGCTGAACAGTGATATGAAAGTAAGATTCAGTGTGTTTCCACGAATTGAAAAGCGCAGCGAGGAAATCCACAGCATCTTGTTGCCTTCCACATAGGTTTTCCCGCGGCTAATCTTCTCCAGTACCCAACCGAAAAATTGTCGGAAAAATAAGTACGTCCCCCCGATCAAACCGACGGTTACGGCAAGCATGCTTGCCAAGGTGTAATCCATCCAGAAGACGGAATCTCCCTTCCGTGTGATGAGAAAGAAGGCTGTTACTAACAACAGGATAGATAGTAGGGCAAGCCATGCGGAAAATTTGAGCGGCTTCTCCATTTTTGCTTTGGCATGAAATAGTTCGACCAGTTGGACTCGACGTACACTTACGTAGCTTTGCACACTAATAATGCCAATGAGCACGACGAATAAAAGAATGATCGAACCTACGGCTTCAAGCGGAAAAGCAAAGGAAATGACCTCATCGTATTGCATCAGATTCATCAGCAGCATGCCGAAGAATTTGGACAGCAATCCCCCGATCAAAATCCCGCTGACAAGGGAAATCACGCTTAGAAATAACGTCTCTAGAAAGACCATCAAAGCAATTTGCCGTTCACTCATGCCGTAAAGCAAATACATCCCAAATTCCTTTTTGCGTTGTTTCATAAAAAACGAGTTCGCATACAAGATAAAAAAAATGATGAACAGGAAGACGAGAACAGATGCGATGGACGCACCAAGTTGGAAATTTTGTTTATGTTTAATGGCGTTAAGAATATCATCGTTGAACATTAAGGATGAGAACGTAAAGTGAATGATAACCCCGATCAGCATGGAAATGAAATAGATCGCATACAACCGGAAATCACGTTTAATATTACGCCATGATAAATCTAGCAAACTCATCGCTGGTCGCCTCCTATGGCGCTTTGAATCGTCAGGATTTTGTCGAAAAATTCTTTTTCCGATTGTTCTCCTTTGAACATTTCATTGACGATTTTGCCATCTCGGAGAAATATGACGCGCCGGCAGTAGCTGGCTGCATACGGATCGTGCGTAATCATCAGCACTGTGGTTTCAAAGGCTTGATTGAGCAATTGGATTTGTTCCAGCAACTGAGTGGCTGATCGAGAATCAAGTGCACCTGTCGGTTCATCGGCAAACACAATCGCTGGATTCGTAATGATGGCTCGTGCGGCCGCGGTGCGCTGCTTTTGTCCACCGGATATTTCCGAAGGATAGTGATGCAGGATCGTTTCAATATTTAACGCAGCAATTAACTTCTTTAATCGCTGCTCCATTTCTGCAACAGGCGTCTTTTGTAACGAGAGCGGCAGCAAAATATTTTCTTTCACCGTCAGCGTATCCAGCAGGTTGTAGTCTTGGAATAGAAAGCCCATTCGTTTTTGGCGGAACTGGCGCAGTTCTTTCTTTTTCAAAGCTAACAGCGATTTGCCTTCGACCCAAACTTCGCCACCGTTAAAAGCGTCTATCGTGGACAGCATGTTCATTAATGTCGTTTTTCCAGAGCCAGATGGCCCCATGACCGCCGTAAATTCCCCTTGTTCAATGGTCAAATCAATATTTTTCAGCACTTGTGTTTTTCCGTAAGATTTCGATAAGTTCTTTGTATGAATAATTGTAGTCATCGATTCGGCCTCCCTCACAACCTTACTATACCGATTATTGTGTATGCTAACCATCGATATACCAACATCTAAAGTGACATTTTTGTCATAAACAACTATTTCCTAAAGTTTGGTATTTCACTCATGCTTTTTCTTTTCCGCTTCTAGATGTAGTAGAATAGAACGACAGGAATAAGAAGGGGAGTCAATAGTGTGACGACAGCGACAAGAAGCTTTACGGATTATCAATTAAGTGAGGATATTACGCGGGCATTGAGCACGCTTGGCTATACGCAGCCAACGGATGTACAACATAAGGTGATTCCGATCGCGCTGCAGGAGCGGGACTTGACAGTGAAGTCCCGTACGGGAAGCGGGAAAACGGCAGCCTTCGGCATCCCGATCTGCGAGCTTGTGGAATGGGAAGAGAACAGGCCGCAGGCACTCATTCTGACGCCAACGCGGGAGCTCGCGGATCAAGTGAAGCAGGATATGACGAACATCGGTCGTTTTAAGCGGGTTAAGGCGGTGGCTTTGTATGGGAAGCAGCCATTTGCTAGGCAGAAGCTGGAGCTGCATCAGAAATGCCACGTGGTCGTTGGCACACCGGGCCGCGTTCTGGATCACATTCAAAAAGGGACGCTGGACGTCGAGCGGTTACGGTATTTGGTTATTGATGAAGCAGATGAAATGCTGCGGATGGGCTTCATCGAGCAGGTGGGGGCGATCATCGACGAGCTGCCGACAGATCGGATGACGATGCTGTTCTCAGCCACCTTGCCTAAGGATGTCGAGCAGTTGTGCCATCAGTACCTGCGGGATCCGATTGATATCGAGATCGAAACGCCGGAAGCTGCGAAGGTGCAAATCGAGCATTCCCTTATTACGGTGCGGGAGAATGAGAAGTGGCCATTGCTGCAAAATGTCCTCGTGGTGGAGAATCCGGATAACTGTATCATCTTCTGCCGGACCCAAGAGCATGTGGACAAGCTGTATACACTGCTGGATGAGTTAGACTTTCCGTGTGATAAGATTCACGGCGGCATGGTGCAGGATGATCGCTTCCTCGTCATGAATGCCTTCAAACGCGGAGAGTTCCGCTTCTTGGTCGCTACGGATGTCGCGGCGCGCGGGATTGATGTCGAGGACATCACGCATGTCATCAACTATGACCTCCCGATGGAGAAGGAGAGCTACGTTCACCGAATCGGTCGCACAGGGCGTGCGGGCAAGACCGGCAAAGCGATTACGTTCGTAACGCCGCAGGAGGACAAGTTCCTGGCGGACATCGAGGGCTATCTGGGCTTCGAGATTCCGCGGAAGGATGCGCCTGATTTGGACGAGGTTGCCGCGAAGCAAGCGGCTTTTGATCGGAGGATGCAGGCCACGCCTGTCATCAAGCGGGATCGCAGCGACCAGTTGAACAAGGGTATCATGAAGCTCTATTTTAACGGGGGCAAAAAGAAGAAGATTCGCGCCGTCGACTTTGTCGGCACCATCGCCAAAATCGAAGGTGTCACCGCCGAGGATATCGGCATCATCACAATTCAGGATACGGTATCGTACGTCGACATTTTGAACGGCAAAGGGCCGATGGTCTTGAAGATTATGAAGAACACGACCATCAAGGGCAAGCTGCTGAAGGTGCATGAGGCGAATAAGTAGGGGATGGACGACCAGAGTGTGGATGACTGAGTGTGGATGACCAGAGAGCCTGTGGCTTTCTGGTTTTTTGATTTATCGACTAACTCGCCAACAGAAGTGGCATCTTTGGCTCTTTCTAAGCCGCATCCGTCCCTTTTTCTAATACAAAACAGCCCCCGAGGTTAAAATATTACTCGAATGGGTCAATTCTGTGACTTATCCATGAAACGCTCACAAGGTAGACTATAGAAAACACGACATGGGGTGAATTTCATGGCTAACCATATACAATCACAGGCTGGCACGATCTCAACAACGAAAGTGAAGCCGAAACGGTCGAAGCGGCAAATTCGAGAGGATTTGGCCGGATACGCATTTGCAAGTCCCATGTTACTTGGCTTATTGGTATTTACGCTATTTCCGATTATCGCATCGTTCATCCTAAGCTTCACGAATTGGAACTTCGTTGCTGGGTTTTCCAAGGTGAAATTTCTCGGGTTGGACAACTTTATCAAGCTCTTTCATGATAGCGTCTTTCTACTTTCCCTTAAAAATAACATGATCCTGATGATCGTTGTTCCGTTAACGCTCATTATTTCCTTAGTATTAGCCGTACTAATTGATAAGCAAGTTTATTTTAAAGGTTTTTTCAAAATCGTCTATTTCATTCCTTACATTTCAAGTGTAGTTGCGGTAGCCATCGTATTCCAAGTGTTGTTCCACCCAACGTACGGGCCAATTAACCAGATATTGATGGACTGGGGCTTTGCGAATCCGCCGAAATGGCTGGCTGATCCTGACGTCGCGTTGTATTGCGTGATGGGACTCATGGTTTGGATCAGTATTGGGTATAACATGATTATTTTTATGGCGGGTCTGCAATCCATTCCGAAGGATCTATATGAAGCGGCGGATATTGATGGCGCGTCCAAATTCAAGCAATTCTACAGTCTTACAATACCTTTATTGTCACCAACAACGTTCTTCCTTCTCGTATCCGGGATTATTGGAACATTTAAAGCGTTTGATGTCATTTCTGTTCTTACCAATGGTGGCCCTGCGAATTCAACGAGTGTCGTGGTGTATCACCTATACGAAGCAGCCTTTATCAATCTGCAATCCGGTTATGCTTCGGCGATGGCGATTGTGCTGCTAATTCTAGTTCTCTTGATTACGCTAATTCAATGGTTTGGCCAACGTAGATGGGTCAACTACTAAGAATGGAGGAATAACCCATGGACAAGAATAAAAGTTTGAAAAAAATAATAGTAACGATCGTGATGTTCGCTTTCGGCATCCTGTTCATGTCGCCATTCCTATGGATGATCTCAGCCTCCATGAAGCCTGAAGCAGATGTGTTTATTTTCCCGATTCAGTGGATACCGAAGCATTGGAATCTTGTTGAAAATTTTAATACCGTTTGGACAAAGTCGAAATTCCCTTTATACTACTGGAACTCCATTAAAGTATCCGTGATTACGACGGCATTATCCGTTCTCTTTTCATCAATGGCAGCTTACGCTTTTTCTAAAATCAAGTTCCGGGGCTCCAGCGTTATCTTCGTTATCGTTCTTATCATTTATATGGTCCCTAGTCAGGCAATTCTTGTGCCGCAATTCCTTTTACTTCGCTGGATGCACCTGTACGACACGCATATGGGACTTGTCCTTCTGGGCTCTTTCAGCGTACTAGGTACGTTCATGCTGCGTCAGTTCTATCTAGGTATTCATGATGAGTACATGGAATCAGCACGGATTGATGGTGCAGGTCATGCGCGTATCTTCTGGACCATCTGTACACCGCTTGTTCGTCCCGCGATTGCAACGTATGCGATCCTGCGCTTTATCTGGACGTGGAATGATTACCAGAACCCGCTTATTTTCTTAAGAGACAAGACGTTATTCACGCTTCCGCTTGGCATTCACTCATTTGCCGATCTTAACGGCGAATTTTACTCCCTCATCATGGCAGCATCCGTGTCTGCGATCTTGCCTTTGTTGATCATTTTCATCCTTGGTCAGAAGCAAGTTATCGAAGGTATTTCCGCAGGCGGTGTGAAGGGTTAATCGAACTAGGCAGGCAAAATGTCAAAATAAGAGTGCATGAGGTTAAAATATTGCCTCGTGTGCTCCCAGCAAGTTTGTTACGATTCGTCATGTAAAGGTTTTCAGTTAACGCACATCATACAAATATATTCTTGGAGGGGTTCATATGAAAAAGAGTTTACTCGTATTAAGTGGTGTTCTAGCAATTAGTACTGCACTTGCAGGTTGCGGAAGTAAAAGTGAAGATAACGCAGCATCAACAACGCCAGGCAGCACAGCATCAACGAAAGCGCCTGTAACGATTAAAGTACAAGCATGGTACACAGAAGCGCAAGGTAACTGGAACAAAACAGTTGAAGCTTACAACGCTACTCACCCGAACGTAAAAGTTGTTTACGAGAGCATGTCCGAGAAAGGCGATTCCCAAGAAGGGATGAAAAAGCTTGATCTACTAGCTGCTTCCGGCGAGCAAATGGACGTAGTTATGTACTCCAGCGCTTCTGACTTTGCACAACGTGTAGGTGCAGGCATTCTTGAGCCGCTTGATGCATACTTGAAAAAAGACAATATCGTTGTTAAAGACGAGTACAAACTTGATCCAGTTGTTAACGGGAAATACTACGCTTTGCCTGGTAAAATGATCGAGTGGTTCGTTCTTTTGAACAAAGACAAATTAGATGCTGCTAAGCTTCCTGTTCCAACAGAATGGACTTGGAATGACTATGCGGAATATGCAAAAAAATTGACTTCTGGTGAAGGTGCAGCGAAACAATACGGTTCCTACTTCCACAACTGGAAAGACTACGCGCTTCTTGGTTTGAACAACAACATGGATAACCCGTACCTAGTTAAATCCGATGGTACTGAGAACATCGACAACCCGCAGGTTCGTTTCTCCTTGAACCTACGTAACCAAATGGAAAACGTCGATAAATCATCGGTTCCTTACTTCGAAGTTGTTTCGCAAAAAATGGCTTACCGTGACGTATTCTACGCAGGTAAAACAGCTATGCTAGCAACAGGTAACTGGATGGTTGGCGAGCTTTCCCAAAACGCGAAGTTCAACACGGTATTTGCGCCATATCCGAAATATGATGCAAAAGATGCAAACGGTCTAACAGAAGTTGGAGCTGACTTCATGGGCGTTGCTGCAAACTCCAAGAACAAGCAAGCTGCTTATGACTTCGTGAAATGGTACACGACAGAAGGTATTCAAACGCAAGGTCTGTTCTTCTCCGGTTGGAAGAAAGCGGACATTAATAAAAACGTAGACGCGATCCTAGCAAGCGGCAAGCCAGAAGTTGTAGCTAAAATCGACAAAGCTTCCTTGCTATCTACTTTGAAAGTTAACAAAGCTACGAAATTGGTTGTTCCTCCAACATACGCATTGCAACAAGAGAAAGAATACTTGACGCAAGTTGAGTTGTTCTTGACTGGCAAGCAAGATCTGGAGAAAACGATCTCAACAGCTAAAGCTAAAATTGAAGACATCAGAAAGAGCAACGCGAAGTAATCGGTAACGATTTCCATGCTTTGCTGTTATAATGAGTTGAGGAAGCAAGAGGAGGCCCTGGTGGCCCCTCTTTTTCCCATTTTCAACGGGAAGGGAAGGGCCCCTCTTTGCTAAATTGGTTTCGAGCTTTATCATTGCGTAATAAATTAGTACTCACGATTTTAATATGTCTGGTCTTGCCATCGATAGTGTCGATGAATGTGTCGAGTTTGTTTACTAGGGATGCGGTTCGATCGCAGGTGGCGGATAATGCGCGACAATCGATGCGTATTGCAAATCAGATAGTAACTGGACAATTGAAGAATATGTTGAATATGATAAATTTCGTTCAATTTGATGTGGATCTGCGGGAACCCATATTGAACTTAAGTCATGCGGATGAAACAACCTCCATTGGAGATCTATATATCAGTAAGATAACGATAGAAAATCGAATCGATACTTTCATTCGTCCGTTGGAGAATTTAGTAGTAACGTTACTTCTTCCGAACGGGCAGTATTACGCGACCTACATGACGACTAATTTTGAGCCGAAATCCTTTTTTGAGAAAGCGTGGATGCGTGATGTCATGCAGTCTAATGGCTACAGTGTGAATTGGATTGGAGCTGAGCTTAATTATAGTCAGCAGTCCTCAAAATCCTATCTGTTAGAAGCTGTTAAGCCACTTCGTCTCAATGGTGCAACGTATGGGTATGTCATTGTGGGTCTCGAAACGAGTGTTCTCCAGAAATTATTTGCACAGTATGAAGATAAAGAATCGATGGTTATCATAGATGCACACGGTAAAATTTTGGTAGACAAGGATTCAAGTCAGATCGGAAAGCCTTTCGCCTATTATGATCAACTTCCTGCAGAAGAGGGTTCTTCCTTCGTGAAGGTAGCCGGTGAAGAATATATATTGCAGAGTGCGCAAGTCACGCCGGAGTGGAGGCTTGTGAACATGACACCATATAAGGCAGCAGCCCAGCAAATTGAATCGTTTCGTAAGACAGATTTCGCGATTCAATTGGTATTTCTGATGCTGTTTGCAGTTGTGCTTCTTTATGTCGTAGGATCGCTAACAAAGCCTATCGCAAGGCTTGTACAAACGGTAGTCCGCATTGAATCCGGTCAGTTGAGTGAACGTTCTAATATTAGCGGCGGGGATGAAGTCGGACGACTGGGGTATGTTTTTGACCGCATGATTGATCGCATCGAGCTGACGCTCTTTGAGAATAAGCGAGAGCAGGAGCTCAAGCGCAAGGCAGAGCTGGCGATGCTGCAGGCGCAGATTAATCCGCATTTTCTTTTTAACGTGTTGAACTCGATTCGGTTGAAAATCATGATGAAGGGCGACGAGGAAAATGCGGAGCTGATCTCCTCATTGTCCGCTTTGCTACGGATGACCATCAATCGAAATAACGCGTATATCACGCTCCATGAAGAGATCGGCATTAACGAGCATTACGTACGTCTTTTGAACTCGAGGCATGGAGATCGGGTTGTCCTTCGGGTATTCGCGGCTTCGGACACCTTGCTTATTCAAATCCCGCGGTTCCTATTACAACCTCTCATTGAGAACGCGTATATTCATGGGCTTAAAAGTAAAGCAGGTGAAATTACGATCAGTTCCCGAATTGCAGAGGATGATCGGCTGCAAGTGGAGATCCAGGATTCCGGTGTTGGGATGACGCCAGAGCGACTGTTAGAGCTTCGCCATCACTTGGAGGCTGCGCCAACGATGGTTGTTGAGGAAGAAGCAAGCAGTCCAACCTTATCAGGTATTGGTTTGCATAATGTTTTTGAGCGCCTACGCATGATCTATGGACATCGATTTGATTACGACATTGAAAGCACGCTTGGTCATGGAACTCAGATCATTCTACGTTTTCCACAGCAACCTGAGAAGGAGGTGTGACCTATGTACACCGTCATGATTGTAGATGATGATATCCCTGTTCTTGAATTTTTGAAAACGACGATCAAATGGGAGGATCTCGGCTATCATTTGACTGGCGTTTATGCGAATCCGGTGGAAGCCTTGAAGGCCGGGCAGCAAGCCAAGACAGATGTGCTGATCAGCGATATCGGGATGCCGGAGATCAATGGGCTGGAGCTGATCAAGTCCCTCCGTCAGGAGGATCCGAACTTGAAGGCTGTCATTCTTTCCTGCCACGACGAATTCCACTACGCTCAGGCTGCGGTTAAGCTTTCGGTGAGTGAATATATATTGAAGGAAACGATGAATGTCAGTAATATTACCGAGGTGCTGGTCAGGCTCAAGGAACAGTTGGATGCGGAGGATCGGCAGCAGTCGAAGAGCCGTAAGCTCGAGAAAGAAGTTTCTCAGCAGCGCGGAGCGTCGAAACGCCAATTTATACGCAGCACAGTGAATGAGCCCTTGTTCGATGCCGTGGAGTGGAGTGCCAAAGCGGAGGACTTCGGGATCCAGCTTACGAAGCATGCGGTGCTGCCTGTATTCGGCTACGCCAATCGGGTGAAAGAAGCGAACAGTCGATTTCAATCGACAGATTTGTTCGAGTACACGATTCAGAATATTGTCGAAGAGCTTCTCGTTGATCAAAAAGAAGTGATCCTATTCACGTACGATACAGGCGAAATTGTGCTGTTATTTCCTCATTTTTCTGAGCTGCATGTGAATAATAGCCAGAAGATGGAGCAGACACTGCGACAGCTGCAGACGTGCCTGCAGAAGTATGCAAAAATATCGTTTTCATTCATCACCGGTACGCCTGTGAAGGATGTTCGGGCATTGAAGGATCAGTTAATTCGCATGGTGGAAGCGAAGCCGATTCGATTCTATATGCCAGAATCCTCGATCACAAAGCTTGAGCATATGCGCTATGGCTTCGGTGATGGCGGGGAGCTGCTGGCGCAGTACGCGCAGGCGCTGGACGAGTTCCGCAACGTGGTTTTCGATGAGCGCGCGGAGGGGATTGAGTCGTTCGTCTCGAAATGGGTCGATTTCATCCAGTACAATCGATTCCGCCCTTTGGAGGTCAAGGATTGGCTGCTGAAAATGATCCTCGACGTGCGGATGCGCCTCAAGTCGCTGCAACATTATCAATCGACGTTTTCCTCGGAGCTGCTGCACCACGATGTGCACGAACTGTCTTCCATCCGCGAATTGGAGCTATGGCTCAAGGACTATTTGCACCAAGCCATTCAATGGGCGGGACAAGTGTACAGAGAGTCGCATAATCGTGAAATTCTGGAGTGTCAGCGATTCGTGTACAGCCATTTGGATACGAAAATATCACTCGAGGACGCCGCGGCACATCTGCATCTGCATCCGAGCTATTTGAGCCGCTTGTTCAAGCGGGAAACTGGTGAGAATTTCATCGAGTACGTCACGCGGATGAAGATGGAGAAAGCGAAGGAGCTGCTGGAAATCACCGACAAAAGCGTGGAACAAATCTCCGACATGCTCGGCTACGAGAATAAGAACTACTTCGGCAAGCTGTTCAAGGCGCATACGGGCTTTGTGCCGAATGCGTATCGGGGGCAGACGAAGGGGAATTAGGCCGGGGAGCGTTATCAACACTGAAAACTGCAAAAGTGCAGTTTTTTTGTTTTTTTTCGCCCTTTGGAGGGGCAAAGATGCAAATAGGCAGTTATTTTGGCTAAAATGGGGGCTAATCCTCATTTGAGGCTAAAATAGTTGCCTTTTCGCATCAATTTCCCATTTTTGCTCGTTATAGGATGAAAAAGGTTGCACTTTCGCATTTCTGACGGCGGGAATTGAACATGCGTTACTTCCTTGGTTTCATCCACCGAATCTCCGCTCCAGATAACTTATCGGCAATTAAGTTGCCGTCCCTATCAAAGGCACGGATCGTCCAATTAGCCTCTGTGTATTCATCAACTACGAAAAAAGCATAATTGTTGCTAACCGCAGCCATGTGGTAATGATCAGGGTTTGCTTTCACATCATCCAAAGTCAATTTGTATGGAACTAATGGGGTTAATCCTTGCATGTGATTCCCCAGCACGACATAGCTAATCGCGGATTCGGGTGCAGTTCTCACCCCTACGAGAAAGCTGTCTTCCGATTTTGCCCCCTTTGCTATTCCCGTCGCTAGAAAGGGTTTGCCTTCTTCCATGAAATGACTACTCGAACCTCCATCAAATCGATAAAAGACCCCCAAACATCGCTCTACTTGAGCAACACCAAATGTATGAGTAGCCACATCTTCATATAGCACTGCTTTTCCATATACCGTATCGTTGGACATGACGATTTGAACTTTTCCTGGCAGCGTGCTAGTTGGGGTTAAGTGATAACCGTTAAATAAACAAAACAGGGTAATCAGCGTTACAAAAACAGCGCCTACAACGAATAGCCTCTTTAGCTTCTTCATTTTCTCCCTCGCTATCTTTGATTTAATCTACATTTTATGGAAGTACTCTCATTAAAACGATAAAAATTGGAAAAAGTTGCGGTTCATCAGTCTGGGGGCGGAGCAGCCTTTCATTCTGACGTTCCTTACTGGGAACGGAATCGTTTAGTAATATGTGAAACCCTCCGTAAGGAAGCTGTGAGTCAGTAGTTATAGGTAAAATAACTTGCAAAAAGAGATGGCCCGTTGTGGCCATCTCTTTTAATGATTAGGATTGATTGTTGGTCATTCCGACACCTTATGCCCCTCAGACCCCTCGTAAGCACTCAAAATCGCAGTCAACAAACCCGGGAACCGCTCCTCCAAATCAGCCTTCCGCAAGGACAAAAAGCGCTGGGTCCCCTGTACGCGGACGTGCACTACTCCTGCTTCACGCATCGTGCGCACATGGTGGGACATCGTTGATTTCACGATGGGGACCTCAATGCCACCGCAGGTGCATTCCCCTAATTTACAGATTTCAGAGATGATAGATAACCGAACAGGATCGCTTAACGCATAGAGGACGGACGAGAGGTGCATATCTTTTTTGTCCGGGTGAAATAGTACTTTCATGATGTTTCCTCCTCGTTAAAAGCGTAGTGATTGCATTTTAACATACTCCATGTTATATTTCTATTGTTCGATAATAATCGAACTTACAAACTAGATATATAAAACCATGGAGTGGAGGAACAACCATGACAAATTCCCATACAAATCAAGAAACAAACGCTGCTGAGGCGTTGTTCAAGCCTTTTACACTAGGAAATCTTAACTTAGCCAATCGAGTCGTGATGGCACCGATGACGCGAGCTTTCTCGCCAAATGGTGTCCCTGGGCAAGACGTGGTGGACTACTACCGCCGCCGCGCGGAGAATGGTGTTGGTCTTATTATTACCGAAGGTACGCTGATCAATCACCCAGCGGCAACGGATACTCCCAGCGTCCCTAACTTCCATGGCGAAGAGGCGCTCGCAGGCTGGAAACGCGTGGTCGATGCGGTGCATGAAGCGGGAGGAAAGATCATGCCGCAGCTTTGGCATATCGGGATGACCCGCAAAAACGGATCGCTTCCGCACCCAGAAGCGCCATCCATTGGACCGTCAGGCCTCACGTTAACGGGCGAAAAAGTGAACGAGCCGATGACGCAGGCCGACATCGATCAAGTTGTGCAAGCTTTCGCGCAAGCGGCAGGGGATGCGAAACGGATCGGCTTTGACGGCATCGAGCTGCATGGCGCCCACGGTTACTTAATCGATCAGTTCCTATGGGAGAAAACGAATCAACGCACGGATAAATACGGTGGCAGTTTGCTGGCTCGCACGCGTTTTGCCGTGGAGATTATTGAAGCTTGCCGCGCAGCAGTAGGGCCTGATTTTCCGATTATGATTAGGCTGTCGCAATGGAAATCTGCCGAGTATACAGCGAAACTTGCCGCAACGCCTGAGCTGCTGGAACAACTGCTCACTCCGCTCGTTGAAGCTGGTGTGGATATTTTCCACTGCTCGACCCGCAGGTTCTGGGAACCCGAGTTCGAAGGATCTACCCTTAATTTTGCAGGCTGGGTGAAAAAATTAACAGGCAAGCCGACGATTACTGTAGGATCGGTCAGTCTAGATGATGAGTTCATGGGCTCCTTCCGTGGAAAAAGCGCAGGGACAGCCGACATCAACGAGCTGCTCGTTCGCCTAGAGCAAAATGAATTCGACCTCGTCGCCGTAGGACGCGCACTATTAGTTGACCCTGCTTGGGCTGACAAGGTCCGCAATGGACGTTTCAATGAATTACTGCCGTTTACTCCTGATGCGCTAGGACGGTTGTACTAATCCCATAATACAAAAGAAGCTGCCCATTAGAAGGCAGCTTCTTCTTGTACCACAACTCAGTAATTCGTACGCGCAAACGTCGCATCACTCTTCACAGTTGCCGTGCTAGAAGCATTAATAACCTCGACCCTCAGCACATAATTATAATGGCGGATGTAGTAGGTAGGCGCGCTGTAGGATTGGAACGAAACTTTGCTGCTGTCCGCCCATCCGGCAACGAGGTTGAAGGTCGCATCTTGATTAAAAGCTGTCGTCCCATCAAATTGGGCAAGGACGATCTGGTTGCTGGCGTTTTTCCGGATAAAATAGCCTGGGAAATTGATCGACTCCAGCGACACACTTGAGGCATTCGCTAAACCTGGCACCACGCGGAATTGAGAGTCCAGAGCAGGCGACACGTTAGGATCGATCCGCAGTGTGTAGTTAGAGTGGCGTACGAAGTACGTTGGGAAGTTGTGCGACGCAAATTTACTGTAGCCTGTGGCATCGGCCGTCGATGGTCCGAAGAGACGAACCTCGTATAAGGTTGGCGTATACCAGTTAGAAGGATTGTTGAAAAGCACAGCATTTACAAGATTAATCCGTACATACCTTGCCGTAAAGTGTACCTTATCGGTTGTAAAACCATAAGCCGTATTCGTCGTGCGATCGATCGTGGCGTAGTTGACGCCGTCGTTGCTGATCTCGATTTTATATTTGTGATAGCCTTCCGAGCCTTTATATAAAAACCAAGAGATATCGACCTCGGTAATCGTCTTCGGTGCTCCGAAATCGACCTGCCACCACGCAGGCCATGTAGCGCTGGAAGCAGCCCACGAGCTTTGGGCATTGCCGTCAAGCGCATTAGCAGCGGAAGAGCTGGCTGCGGTTGAGCTTGCAGTGGCGGTTTTGCCTGTGGCGTGATTCACGTGCGTTGGTAGTGTGACAGTGCCAGTTACGGCGTCAATGCTCCAAGAGCTGTACCAGTTCAACGTAGCGGAAGCGCTCGTATCATTCAGGGTCAGCGGCAGCCAAATGTATTTGTGGTCGCTCAAGTTAAGCGGATTCCAACGGTCAGCCATATAGATGTAGCTAGTCGTCGAGCTGCCAGTGACCGTCATAATATTCTCGATTTGCGTGGCGTAAGCTGCAGGATCCCCGAATGGCGAAAGCGCAGACCATGTTCCAGTCATTGAAGTAGCCGTCGCGTAAGCTCCTTGATTCGGATACCAGCCAGAGGCTTGTGAGGTGAATAGGTAGTAGGTGTTGTTCTTTTTCACAACAGCAGGTGCTTCGCGATAGCCGTTCTCGAAAATCCAGCCAACAAAAGTTGAAACGTTAGTATAGCTGGAATTCAGTTGGAAAATCGCCATCGTGTCGTTGGCGCCGCCGTTTTTGCGGGAAGCCGTCACGAGGTAGGCGGAACCATTGGAGTCAGCGAACACCGTCATATCACGGGATTCATAGTTCAGCGGGCGGAAGCTGCCTTGGTAGGTGAAGTTTCCGTTCGGTGTAGAGCTTGTAGCAACAGCCACGCGTCCCAAGCTATAATCGGTGCCATTTTCGTAATGTGCCCATAGGACATACATGCCTGTAGTGGCATTATAAATGACTTTCGGACGCTCGATTTTACTCGAGTTTAACTCGGTGGCTGAATTTTTCGTGAGGATGGCGTTGCTGAAGGTCCAGTTTTTGAGATCGGTTGAGGTATACACATTTACACTATCAAACGTTCCGCTCACCGCATGCTCGCCATACCAGTAATACGTCGATCCTACTTTTAAAATATTGCCGCTTCTCGCCTGAATCTCATTGCCCGCCGTATCGGTCCAGTCAGAGCCATTCGAGATGGTGACACTTGCCGCACTTGCTTGATGCGGGACAAGAGCCAAAAACAAGGCAGCCAACAAAGCATACATCAGAGCGGTGAGCGTACGTCTTGTGTAGATATTCATTCGTTAATTTCCTCCTTCAATGAGTGGGATGACCGTTATTCAGCTTTCGCTGAGCTCGGGTCTACACTACATCGTATGGCCATTTGTAAGCGTTTACAACTGAACGAAAATGATATTCATGAACAATGTTGCGGAGCGGTGTATGAAGTTTGTGCAGGTACCTATAAATAACTGATATGATGAGGGGGAGATCGGTTAATGATCGTAGTAGAGCAAAAGGAGGGGCTGTCCATGGTCACTGTGCAGCGCAAGCAATCGAAGCAGTTGTTGACGAAAGCGAGTGGCTTTCTTGAAGGATATACACATACGCTAAACCCGTACACGGGCTGTGCATTCGCTTGCTCGTATTGCTACGTGCGGCAGATGCCAGTAGCTTTGTTCCGCAGCGAAGCCTGGGGCAGCTGGGTTGACGTGAAAGAGAACGCGCCAGCGCTTCTCGCCAAAGAGCTGGCACGGGCCAAAAGCAAAGGGCCCGTCACGATCTTCTTCTCTTCGGCGACGGACCCGTATCAGCCGATCGAATACAAGGAGCGGCTCACCCGCGCGCTCCTTGAGGTGATGTCCGTGCTGCAGCCGGACTTCCTGTTCGTGCAAACCCGCAGCCCGCTCGTGACGCGGGATGCGGACCTGCTGCAGCTGCTCGGCGAGCGCGTGCGAGTCAGCATGACGGTGGAGACGGACCGCGAGGATGTCCGTCGCGCGTTCACACCAGCCGCGCCACCGATTGCGGCGCGGCTAGAAGCACTTCGCGAGCTCGCCACTCGCGGGATTCCCGTGCAGGCCACGATAGCGCCAGTGCTGCCAAGCTCGGATGGCTTCGCCGAGCGGCTGGCTGGCATCGTGGATCGGGTGTGCATCGACGATTATTTCATGGGCGATGGGGCTGGAGGCAGGCGCACGGAGCGTATCGGCGTGCGTAAGATCTACGACGCGCTGGGGCTGACCGACTGGTACAGTCGGGATGCGTATCGGCGCGTGCACGAACAGCTCCTGCGGCATTTTCAGCAGGAGCGTGTTTTCATCAGCCAGGAGGGATTTCTTCCTGGCTAGCCCTTCAGACCGTCTTTTCGCGCAGCCGCTGCTTAAACTCCTTCGGAGAGCACTGGTTATAACGCTTGAATAGCTTGTAGAATTGAGCCATGTTTTGAATGCCGGCTTCATAACTGATTTCCATCATGCTGAGATCCCCTGTGAGCAGGAGGCGCTCGGCTTTTTTGATACGTTTGTAATTAACATAATCAATGAAGGATAACCCCATCACTTTTTTAAAATACTTAATAAAGTAATGATAGCTCAAATTCAAAATACGGCACACATCTTCGACGGTAATTCGCTCTGTTAAGTGCTCGTCGATATAGTTCAGTGCTGGCCGCAGGCGTGAGATACCGGAATCCTCCGTCAGCCCTGCCAGATCACGGGTGTCGTTTCGCAGCAAAAGCAGCAGCAGGTGCTTGATGGCAGCGACTATGGCAAGCTCATAGCCAAGCTTCCGAGATTGTGATTCCTCATAAATTTGCAGAATGAGCTGGTAAGCACTTGCTCTGACGGCAGGCTTCGATCGGAAAAGTGCATTAAAAGGCTCAAGCGAATGCGTCAGCTCTGAAAATAAATGCAAATAAGCGAGCGTACTCAGGTCAAAATGCTGCGTAAGATCAATTTGAAATACAATTTGATGCAGCGGCTCTTCCGAGTATTTATGTGTGCGATGAGGCTGGGAGGAGCCGAGCAGCATGACATCTCCAGCCTCCATGATCGTATAGGCATCCATGGTTTGGATGGCGAGTTGCCCTTGGGTCACGACGAGAAACTCCACCTGCTTATGCCAATGCCAAGTCCAAGGATCAGGCAAATCGCATTGGGGGTAGTCATGTTTGATTTCCCATATTTTTAAGAAAAGAAGCGGGTTCTGGTACACGACTTCTTCATTTCGAATTTCATTTAAGTTGGCGGGACTAAGAGCAGGGTTCATAGGTAAGAATACCTCACTAGGGCTGGACATTTTTCAATAGGAAAAAGATTAAGGATTGTAAGTGTTTATCCCCTTCAGTATAACATTGCAAGGCATGGGATGACACTATTGCATAGGAACTTGGCACAATTCTGCCTTTCCTTGGCGCTTAGGAAAACCTATACTCAGAAGTAAGAATGAATACGCTATCTTGGAGGCACGAATAATGAGCAGAACATTAAATGTAACCGTTTGGAACGAGCATCGTCATGAAAAAGAAAATGAAAAAGTTCGCGCGGCCTACCCGCAAGGTATCCACACGGCAATTGGCGAGGGCTTGAGCGGTTCCGTCCAAGTCACTTATGCAACATTAGATGATCCCGAGCATGGTTTGTCGGAAGAGGTTTTGAACAATACGGACGTCCTGATTTGGTGGGGACACAAAGCGCATGGTGAGGTTCAAGACGAAATCGTAGCACGCGTTCAAAAACGTGTTTGGGCAGGCATGGGCCTCATCGTACTTCACTCCGGGCACTTCTCGAAAGTGTTCAAAACGCTCATGGGCACATCCTGTGATCTTAAATGGCGCGAAGCAGATGAGAAAGAACGTCTGTGGGTTGTTGCACCAGGCCACCCGATCGTGGAAGGCATTGGCGAGTACATTGATCTTGAGGCAGAGGAAATGTACGGCGAGCATTTTGATATCCCGCAACCAGACGAGCTGATTATGGTTTCCTGGTTCGAAGGCGGCGAAGTATTCCGCAGCGGTTGCACGTTCCACCGTGGGAATGGGAAAATTTTCTACTTCCGTCCAGGTCACGAAACGTACCGCACGTACTACAATGAACAAATCCGCCGCGTGATCTCCAATGCTGTTCAGTGGGCTGCACCATCGACGCGTGAGTACCCGAAATACGGCAACCACAAGCCGTTGGAAGAGATTAAAGCGAAGGTAAAAGCGTAAAATACGTAGTGCAGAGCATACTCCGGGGTTATGGGGGTATGCTTTTCGTTTTTTGTAGTCTAACGACATAAAAGTCCCTATTAAGAACCTTGATAAATCAAGGTTCTTTTCTGTTTGAGGGATATTCTTGTCGTTTTTTTTTCGACAAGAATATCCCTCAATAACAAATTGGCGACAAGAAAGTCCCCTGAATGTGAACAATTAGGTACTACCCGCGGTCGTTCTTTAATAGGTAATTGGAAATGGAATATAAAAAGGAGGATGAAGCCCAAGCGAAGGCGCGGGAGCGCTCTTTTTATTAAACTAAACGTCCAGGATAGTTTAAGATTATGCGCAGAGAGCCGTATCATAAATGACAGCTAGATTTTGAAACTAAATGGAACCGTGAGGCGAGCAATCTATGCAATTTTGCATTTCACTTATATAAATCTAATCAAAAATGTAGGTAGCTTTGGAGAAGGAACAGCAGCAGAGGATTTTGGAATTTCTCAAAAAGTCCTTTGATCCTGAGGGTGAGATCTACTTTTTAGCAGTAGCAGCTTTGCAGAACGCCGTATGTAGCTACAAGCAGCTGGCCAATCCATTTGGTGATGGGAGAGTTTTAATTGAACGGTTACCTATGTGACAGAATAAGCATCAGCATTGGTTTACGCCAATTTTGCCACTCGGTCGAGTTCTACTGCTGGAATACGTACTGTTGAATCACCTTCGCTACGGCATGATCTCCATTCGTGTAAGGAAGGGTAATATCGGCAGCCAACTTGACCTCTTCCATTGCATTGCCGACAGCGATCCCTAGCCCCGCGGCTTGGAGCATATAAATATCGTTCGGGCCGTCGCCGACCGCGATAACTTCATCCATGCTTATTTGCAGCAGAGCGCATACTTCTTTAAGGCGCACTGCTTTGCTGATTCCTTTCGGGGTGATCTCAATATTTTTTACCGAGGAGCTGCTGACCTCCACCTCTGACCAGTCGGTCATGATACCGCGGATTTCATCCAGCTTCCCGAGCTCGTCGCTGTGGAATAAAAACTTCATCCACATCTCGTTGTCTTCCTCACTGGAAGGCTCGAAATTACGGCACAGTCCGCGTGACAGCTCATAGCCTAAATACGTGACACCATACTGCCTGGCTAAATCTATGCACTGATTCATACAGGTTCGCGGTACGAACTGCCGGTCGAGCAGCTCGCCGGGCTGCCGCCATACTTCGCTCCCATTCATCGCAATGAACGGGTGCTGCAGCTTCAGCCGATCCAGATGGGGCTGCGCTGTTTGTCTGCCACGACCCGTGGCGATTATGACGATGACACCGGCCTCATCGGCTTTTTGAATCCAATGGATGTTCTCATCCGATAGTATCCCCTCTTCATTCAGCGTAGTTCCATCCAAGTCCAATGCGATCAGTTTGTAGCCACCCATACGCCATCACTCCTTTAGTTTTGATCATTATTATGATTAATTATATCAAATGAATTTGTTATTTCAATTAAATTGTTGAAAATGATCAAACATAATCATTAAATAATGAATATATTGATTGATTTTATTGATAAAATGACAAAATTTTAAAAAAATGATCATCAATCATTTTGTATTCCAAATTTCGATCATTCACGGTATACTATTCAGGAGAATATACCATAAGTTTGATAAAGAGGACGGAAATTAGACGAGATGGATAAAAGAGATAAGCGTCTTGCGCAAATATTGGATTTAATTGATCAACATAGCGATCAGGTAACGATCGAGCATTTCTGCACAGAGCTAGGAGTGTCTCCAGCAACAGTGCGGAGGGATCTAACTCATTTGCAGGAAACCGGCATGATTATGCGGGTGAGCGGAGGAGCGGTCCGCATCGAGCCCGTTAGCGCCACAACCTCCGTTTCCGATTCCCACGGCGCTCCTACCGAACAAGACTCCGATATTCTGCTCGAGGAAAAGCGGCGAATCGCGCAGGCGGCTGTTGCCTTAATCGAACCGGGGGATACGGTGTTTATTGACGGAGGCACCACGAATCTCGAAATCGCCCGTAAAATAACGGAGCTTTCATACGTGTCCGTCATCACGACGAGTATACAAGCGGCATACATTCTTAGCGCCAATCCGGAAATAACGGTTATTGTATGCGGGGGGCATATGAAGGAGATCGAAGCTGCAGAGAGCACGATTGCTCCGCTTGCCGAGAAGGTTATCGCACATTTTCGCGCTAAGATGTGTTTCTTGAGCACGCTCGGCATTCATACGAAGAATGGAATAACAACGCCATACCTATACACCGCACAACTCAAAAGATTAATGATGCAAAACTCCGCCAAATCCGTCCTGGTCATGGACCATACGAAATTCGGCAAGACGTATTCGGCTTTTGTTTGTCCGGTCGAGCAATTCGACTATATTATTACAGGAACATCCTCCCCTGAAGATGATGTCGCCGCGCTCCAAGCGAAAGGTGTTTCCGTCGTACTCGTTTAGGATATGAGGCAATACACATGTCAAATTGGATAAACGGCTACGCTTCCTCTCGGATGCAGTCTGAAGAAAGTTTATTCCTGTAAAAATACCGCTAAAGGAGGTTGACGACGGTGCTTCAATGGCTCATTGCGGCAGCGTTTACCGTGATAGGTCTCATGGTAATCGCTCCGCTTGCTTATTTTGTATGGATGCATACCGCCAGGCTGAGAGGCCGCGATGCGGATGCACTGATCGTGCTTGGCTACCGGTGCGACGACAATCAGATTCACCCGCTGCTGAAGGAAAGGCTGGATACGACGCTTATGCTGTTCCGGACATACAAGTTCCGGTACATTATGCTGTCCGGTGGCGCGGTCAAATCGTCGACGACGGAAGCGGAAATTATGCGCGATTACCTGCTCGGCCAAGGGGTACCGGAAGATCGCATGATCTTGGAGTCGCGCTCCCGCAACACGGTGCATAATCTCGTCAACTGCAAGCTGATAATGCAGCAGCTTGGCATAATCACCTGTGTGCTGGTGTCCAATTCGTTCCATATTCGCCGGATGAACTACATCATGAAGGCGCTGCAGATTCCGGCTGATCTGTATGCGAAGCGCAATTGGCCGCAGTTCATTCCGGACCAATGGAAGTTGACGTTCAGAGAAATTCATAATTATAAAATGACATTGCCGTGGATTAAGGAAGCTTTAAGTATGGACACACCTAGCATGATGGGGAAAGAAAACGGCAGAATGTCACAGTGATCATACAGCTTTAAACAACAATCGGTTTCGAACGGCAGGCGAAATGGTCTGCAGTCCGAAACCGATTGTTTTTTCTTTTAATCAGCAACGTCCCGAATATCGACATTATCAATAAAGCCGGCATACGTCCCAATTCCGTTAGCTCTGAATCGTAGCTTAAAGTTCGCGTTGTTGCTCGCTCCAGCAGGCAGGTAGTGTGTCTCGAACTTGTATTCGTCTACCGTCTTGTCGATCGTCGAGATTTGATGCCATGCCGACCCGTCATACCATTCGGCGATAATCAGATCGTCCGCCGCCATGTTAGGGCTCGCTCTCCAGGCATAATCAACTGCGATGGTGTTCGTCTTGTTGGCCGTGCTTTGCGACTTCGTGATGGAGTCGCTGTCCGTAAGCCTGACGGCTGCAGCGCTGCCTAGGAACGTATACAACGTGGCAAAATCAGCTCCGCTGTTAGTCCAGCCAGTGAAATTTTGATCATCGAAATCGTCTTCAAATAGGTAGTTTTCCAGATAGACCCGAACATCGTCTACGTACATATGAATTTTGCCGTCCGTAGCAGAGAAAGCAATGCCATAGAAGTTGGCGTCATCCAGGACGTCCAGCAAATTCAGGTCGTAATTGACGAAACTTTCGGCGCTGTTTCCGAAATCAATCAGGGTGTTATTATAGTACGTCCGAAACGTGCCTTTCCGTGTGTTGACGTCGAACTTAACCGTGAACCAGGTGCCTGGGGTAAAATCGACGACCTTAGTGCCTTCATAATTGGAATTGCCAAGATTGCGCAAATACATGTGAGTGGAATCGAAGGAAGCATATACAAGCCTTGTTCCGTCCTTCTGCATAATGACCATCTCACCTGCAAGAGCATCGGGGTTGTCCGCCATGGCTGATATATACAGACTGGCTACCACTCGTACAATGCCTATAAACGGTTTATCGTGACTAAGCTTCATTTGAATTTTGGCGCTGTCGCCTGATGCATTGTATTCGGTTCCGTTCCGGTCTATCTTGGCATAATGGGAGGTCGAACTGTTCGTATACAGCGTTACACTGCCGCCTTCCTTGGACCCGTCGGTTAGCTGTGTGCCGTCGAACAAGCCTTCTTCGATCGTCCAGCTGGATAACGGATTGGCGCTTTCAAACGTGGCGTTGAATATCCGCGTATAGTCCGTTGAAGGGAATACCGAATCTTCTGTGCCCAAAGCTTTGTTCTCATCAAGCTGACTGCCATAGCTGTACGTGCTGTTTAGCGGCACATCGGACTTGTTGAAAGACAATGTCGTACCGTTGGTCGTCATCACAATCGTGCCCTGCTCTCCGACCCGGAATACTTTTGTATCGTTCCCGTACAGCAGGTCCAATACGGTCTTGGAAGGCGCTCTAGCACTTCCGTCGTTACGTGCCACATCGGAAGGGAATACGGCGAACTCAGGATCGACTTCACTTACTAATGCCGTAGAGGTCGATGTATTGGAGCCGTGGTGGCCAACTTTCAGTACATCCGATTTCAACACTGAAGTGCTGTAAGCATTCGTCATCTCCTTCTCGGACGTCAAGCTTTGATCACCGGTAAAAAGGATTGATTTATTCTTGTACGTAAGCTTCATCACTAGAGAGAAATCGTTAATATCTTCATAATAACTGCCTGGATTGCTGCTGACAGGGTTCGTTCTAGCTGGTCCAAGTACTGTCAGAATCAATTCATTATCCACATTAAATATATTCGAATTCAATACAGGATGGGTGATCGACTTTCCTTTGGCCGCCAGCGCGTTCTTGACCTCGGTTGTCGTCGATGCTTCAACGAGCTCCTTTGGCTGGTAATACACCCCTACATTATAGGAGTTGATGATATCCTCCATACCGCCTATATGATCGGCATGGCTGTGGGTGCCGAATACGTAGTCGATCGTTGAGCCGGTCGAAAAGCCTAAGCTTGTTAAATACGACTTAACCCGATCGACATCATCCGTATGTCCACCATCTATGAGCATCTTCTTGCCGTTTGGCAGCTCAACGAATATCGCATCCGCCGAGCAGTCCACATCGATAAAATGTACCTTCAAGTCCCCGGTAACCGAAGCGCTGGATGGCGTACTGCCGAATAATCCCAAACTCATGAGTAATAAAGCCGACATTACTATCATTTTTAAAGCTAGTTGTCTCATAACTTAACCTCCTGAAACAATTTTTTATTGTATAGTCAGTCTGTAATGATGGGAGTGGAACACCTGCCTGATGAAGGAATAGTATGTGGTGCTGATAGGGTGTAACCCTTCCGTCCCGGCAAGGCCAGGACGGAAGGAAGAATACGGTACAGTGGAGTAAGAAGGGGTGTGATGGGTTATTTTTTGTAGCGTTCGTATGAGGCTTGGTTGACTTCCATTAATTTATCGAGACCGATTTGCTTCAACTTCGCCAGGTACTCATCCCACTGGGTGAAAGGAACCTTGCCGGATACGAACTGGTCTCTCATTTCGGCGACGTACGTATTGATGTCGTTCCGGACACCCTGAACCTTGGCGTTTTCCTCGGGGGTGTACACAAAAGGAGGCCATACTTCCTTCGGCTTAAACTTGTCGACAGCCTGAGCCACTTCCATCGACATTGGCGTGATGAACTTGAAATATTTCTCGGTGATGATCGTCGGATTATCGCCGCCGTTCCAAGCCATGTACTGGCTGCTTGCATCTTGAGGGGTCAAGCCGTTCGGGTTTTTCATAATTTCGTTGATATACTCGTAATTGCCGTTTACAACATTGTAGGTTTTGCCCTCAAGTCCCATGAAGAACAAGCGGATGCCTTCTTCACTGTATAAATGATCGACCCAACGGATCGTAGCTTCCGGGTTCTTATTGGCTTTGGTGATGGCGAACGATCCGATATTGCGGATGGACGACCCGGCGACACTGAGTACTTGATGGCCAGCGGGACCTTTCAGTACGGTTTTGAGACCGGCAAAGTCGGCCAAGTTTTTCGTGCCGAAAATTGTTTCCGAAGGGCCATTGCCTCCACCGACAATGCCTTGGTCGACTTTGGCTATAATTTGTGGCGCTTTGACGGTAAATAGCTCTTTGTCAACTAGCTCTTCCTTATACAACTTGTTCAGGAACATAAGCAGCTCTTTATATTCCGGCTGTGCAGGGATAAATCTGACTTTATTGGTCTTCTCGTCGAAATCGAGGTCCGCATTGCCGTTCCCGCGGTTGAGCAGGCCGAAGGAGCCGGCAAACATGACAGACAAGCCTTTTGTGCCGTATGGAGTCGTATATGGAACTTCATCTGCCTTGCCATTTCCGTTAGGGTCTTTCTCCTTAAATGCCTTCAGCACCTGGTAAAATTCGTCCGTCGTCGTCGGCATTTTCATATTGAGCGCCGTCAGCCACTTCTGATTCAAATAAATCTTAGCGGCGACTCTTGTACCCGGGTTATCATCTATGTAAGGAAGGGTATAGATACCGCCGTCTGGCATGGTTAAGCCTTTTTTGACATCCGGCATCTTCTCGAACGTTTTCTTAATGTTGGGTCCATACTTGTCGATCAGGTCGTTCAACTTGATGAACGTGCCCTGCGAGCCATAGTTAATAATGTCGGACACGGGCAGATTGGATTTGAAGAAGACATCTGGCAAATCTCCACTAGCTAGTAATAGATTCCGCTTCTCATCGAGATTAGCAGTCGGAGCTTCTATCCAGTTTACCTTGATGCCAGTCATTTTCTCATATTCCTGCCACATCAGCATTTTATTGAATTCAACCAGTGCTGGAGGTCTGGCGGTGAAAATTTTGAGCGATACTGGCTCCGATACAATCGGCATCCCTGATGTTTTAAAATTGGATGGTAGCGGGCTTGTCTTGCTTGCTTCTCCGGTGTTCTGATTTGAACTGCACCCTGCTGTTACGCTCGTCAACAATGTTGCCGCTGCTAATGGAATACATACGGATTTTAATATTTTTCCCATGCGATAACCCCTCCTAATTGTACTATGATCATACCGTGTCAAATCTGATCTTGTCTTGCGAATGCGATTACCCCTTAATAGCACCAATCATGACCCCTTTCACAAAATATCTTTGAAGCAGCGGGTAGAGCAGCAGCACAGGGATACTGGAAACGACGATGACCGAGTATTTGATGCTTTCCACCATCATGAGCTGTTTTTCGGATATCTCCACGCCGGAATTGAGCATGTCCTGCATCTGGTTCTGGATGAGGATTTCACGGAGGATAAGCTGAAGCGGGAATAAGCTGCGGTCGTTCAAATAGATCAGTGCATTAAAAAATGCATTCCAGTGCCCGACGCCATAGAACAGTACCATGACGGCAACGATCGGCAATGAAAGAGGCAGGATAACTTTGGTTAACACTTTTGTATTGGAGCACCCATCGATAAAAGCGGCTTCCTGCAGCTCGTACGGGATGGAAGTCTGGAAGTACGTCTTCATGATAATTAGGTTCCACACGGTAACGGCTCCGGGGATGATCATCACGAGCGGGCTGTTGAACAAGCCAAGCTGCTTAATGACGAGATACGTTGGAATTAATCCTCCGCTGAAAAACATCGTTAAGGTGAAGAACAATAATATTTTGTTGCGCCCAAAAAGATCTTTCCTCGACAGTGGGTAGGCACCGAGAGTCGTCATCAGCAGGTTGAAGGCCGTTCCCAGAACCGTATAAATAATAGTGTTCCGGAAGCCGACAATGATATCTTTGTTTTGAAAAACCCTCGTATACGCTTCAAAGTTAAATCCCTTTGGCCAAAGCCAAACTTTTCCTTGAAGCACGTCAAGCGGATTGCTGATTGAAGCACTTAAAATGAAGATGAGTGGATACAGCGTAATGAGCAGTACAAAGGATAAAGCGATATATATGGCAAAATCCAGAAGCGTATCCGTTTTGGTTTGTTTATAGATCAAGGTGGTTTTCCTCCTTCCGTCACCAGAGACTGGTTTCCGACACTTTGCGCGACAGCTTGTTTACGAACAACAGCAGTGTTAGGTTAATCACCGAGTTAAACAATCCTATAGCGGTGGAGAAGCTGTACTCCGAGCCAAGGATACCACTTCGGTATACATAGGTCGGGATGACGTCGGATGCCGGCAGGTTCAGGTTGTTTTGCAGCAGGAATATTTTCTCGAAGCCGATGTTCATAATCGTTCCGCAGTCCAATATAAGAATGATGATGGCAGTAGGCATTAGAGACGGAATCGTGATGTACATGATCCGCTTGAGCTTGCTTGCTCCGTCAATCATTGCCGCCTCGTATAAGCTGTTATCTATACCCGCTAGAGCCGCCAAATAAATGATCGTCCCCCAGCCGGCGTTCTGCCATATTCCCGACCATACGTAGATAGATTTGAACCATGCAGGTTCTAGCATGAAGTAGATCGGATCTCCTCCAAACCATTTGATAACGGAGTTAATAATCCCATTTTGAGGAGACAAAAAAGAGATAACAGTACCGGTCAGCACGACGATCGACAAGAAATGTGGAGCATACGTGACGGTCTGCACCGTTTTCTTAAAAGCGGCGTTCTTAACCTCGTTAATGGCCAGGGCCAGCAGGATCGGAATCGGAAACCCAATGATAAGCTGGTAGAAGCTGATGCCGAGCGTATTTTTAATGAGCCGCCAGAAATAGAACGAGTTAAAGAACCGCATGAAATGGTCGAATCCAAGCCACGAGCTGCCCCAAATTCCTTTTGTTGGCAGATAGAGTTTAAACGCTATTTGCACCCCGTACATTGGCCAGTAGTGGAAAAGAAGGAAGAAAAGCGCCACAGGCAGGAGCATTAGGTACAAATCCCAATTTTTCTTAAAAGCTCTCGAAGCTTCCGACTTGGTTACAGGCCGGGCTGCCGGCTTTACGCCGCTGCTCGGATTTTCGGCTTGCTGTCTGCTGCTTATCATGGCAACCACCCGCCGACTTTATCTTTTCTCGTCTTATAATTAGGAGACACCATAAAAGGCTTACCGGCTTGACTGACCAACTGATCCCCGTCAGTTAACCCTAGCTCCCGGGGCTCCAGCGTCTTGATGAGGCGCCGTCTCCAAGATCGGACCGTATCCGCGTATGCGTCATCGCGGGACAAGTCGTTAAGCTCCATCGGATCCTTGGATAGATCGAAGAACTGCTCGGTACCAAGACGCGGGAACCATATGAATTTGTAGACACCGTCTGTGACATACTGCATCTCTTGCTCCTCGGAATAGCACGTACTGTGCTCGCCGTGAACGTACTCACGCCACTGTGCCCTTTCGCCGCTCATCAGGCCAAGCATGCTGCAACCGTCAACCGTTTCTGGGATGTCCACACCTGCAGCTTCAAGAATAGTCGGCATAATATCTTGGAGTGTGACCGGATTGTGCACCTTCTTTTGAACCGGCGCTTTCATCGATTTAGGGAGCACGACCAGCAGCGGGATATGGGCGGAACCTTCGTAGGCGTATGTTTTCCGCCAGAGGTTATGGTCGCCGAGCATATCACCGTGATCCGAGGTGAAAATGATAAGCGTATTGTCGAACTGCTTCTTACTGCGCAAATGGTACAGGAATCGTCCGATTTGATGATCAATATGGGTAATCGATCCGTAATAGCCTACCCGTGCCCGATTGATTTCCTCGTCGCTTCGCACGCCTCTCCATGCATCCGGGCTGGCCGCATCCCTCGGTACATCGTGCATGACCGCCCAATTGCCTACGATTGCCTTCGGCAGCTTTTTTCTCAAGTACATATCAAAATAGTACGGTGGAGCGTCATAGGGGGAGTGAGGCCTAGCAAACGAAAGCTTCAGGAAGAAAGGCTTGTTCGGGTCACGCTGGTCGATGAACCGAATGCCTTCGTTAACAGTCCAATTAGTCGGATGCAGAAATTCCGGTGCATGATACGGCCGGGCCATCCATGAATTCCAGCCGATGCCGTGATCGGTAAAGGCGTAGTCGCCGGTTTTATTTTTACCGAACCACTCCCTGTAATCTGAAAGGAAATCTATATCGTGAACCCTTCCCGATTCATCCAGCACCGTGTTATGAAAGCCGTTCAAGGAGCGCTGCGGGTAAAAATGCATCTTCCCGACGCCCTGCGTATGATAGCCAGCCTTGGCCAGCTCTCCAGGCAAAGTATGCTCGAATCCGATACCCATCTCGCCCTGTCCACGTCCCATTCCCAGAATGCCGGTATTCCAGGGATCCATCCCCGTCAGTAAGCAAGCTCTTGCCGGAATGCAGGAGGGGGAGGGGGTATACGCATTGTAAAATACCGTTCCTTCTGAAGCGAGGAAGTCTAGATTCGGTGTTTCAATGCTGGTGTTGCCGCTGAATCCCGTACAGTCGTATCGCTGCTGATCCGTCATGATGAGCAAAATATTAGGTTTAATAGGTGATGACCTCCTTTAAGTTCCGGGGTTCCCGCAAAGTACCTGAGTAGATCTCAAGGTCATGGCAACACTTATCGGGGTTATTTTAGCTGCCTCGCACCTTCATACTAGCCGGGAGTGGTAAATTCAACAATCGGCAGCTTTTTCGCACTAGTATATAATTTACAACCGGCGCGGGGGAGGTGGGTTACTAATAATTTCTGACCCTGCTTTTTTTTACATTGGACAAGATAAATGTTCCCACAAGCCGCCATTCTGCTATACTGAATACTGGCAGTTAACAGGATTACACTTCGGAGGGGGAGCTCATTTTGAAGGTATGGAAGAATATGATGGTTGGCGCCAAGCTCCCCGTAAGGTTTACTAAGTACTTCATTTCTTACGTCACATTAACAGTCATGCTGCTATTCATCGTATCTGCGATTGTTTATGTCAGCATTTTTGCGTCGTTACAGAAGCAGATTGAAGCCTCGAACATATCTTCCATGCTGCAAATCCGTGATGTCATGGATGCCAGATTCCAGGAAATGGAGCGTATTTCCGTCCAAATTACATCCAACTCCCACTTGGCACCCTCCTTGCTGCAGACAACGGGATATGAAGCCCTGCAGGTAGTCAACGAACTGCAACGCTACTCGTCATCCGTGCTAATTCGTGATCTGGCCCTGTACTATAAGGACAAGCACAGCGACCGGATGTTTGCGGCGAGCGGCATTTACGATATAGATGACTTCTTCTCAAAAGAGTACCGTTTCGAGTCGTTATCAAAAGCCGATTTCTTGTCCACGATTACTTCCTTAAAAGTACCCCAGATGAAGCCGGTGCAGAACGTAACCCTGCGCTCTTCCCAAAAATCCAAATCGCTGCTGCATCTTTATCCGATACCGTCCAATTCCCAGACCCCGTATGGGTTTGTTATGTTTATCATTGATGAGAAAACCGTCAATAACATTCTCGAGAATGCAATGAAAGGCCGCCAAGGCCTGGTATCGGTGCTGGACGGGAATCATGTGCCGATTATTGCGGCTTCAAGCGGAGTGACGGACCCGGAGCAGGCCGGCATCATAGAGCAGATGCGAGATAATCCGAGCAAGCAGCAGATTAGCACCCTTAAAACAAGCCAAGGGAAGTACTCCATTATCACCGTTCCGTCGCAGGTTAATCGCTTGTCCTATGTGTCTGCTGTGCCCACAACGCTGTTTATGCAGCCGGCCAACAAAAGCTTGTATGTGTTCGCAGTTATGGTGCTGTTTGTTCTATTGTTCGGCGTGGCCGTGGGCTATTTGCTCGCATCCATTAACTACAAACCTATTAAGCGGCTTGTCAATAACCTTCAGCTGCAAATGCCGAGTAAGGGTCTTCCTGAATTTGGCGACGAGCTGGCTTACGTGTCCAAAGCGTTTGATCAGGTAGCAGCGGAGAATACGCACTTGCTTAATAACTTGAAGGATAAAAACTACATGCTGAAGGAGCATCTGCTTCTCAATCTTCTTAAGGGAAAATACAATACTCTGGAGCAGTTAAACCAATACTTAGCTTTCACCGATATTAAGCTGGAGCATTACCGGTTCACGGTGCTTCAATTTCTAATTGACGATTTCAACGAATTTATGTCGGGTACGGCCAAATCGCTGCAGGAGCTGCTGAAATTCGGTGTTGTGGACATCCTTGAAGAAATGTCTACAGAATACGGCGTTGGCTTCGGCATTAATCTGCTGGAGAACAATGGCGTTGCCTTGATCCTCGGCATTGATTATAACCGTGATTTGGAATCAACCGTGAACCAGCTGGCTGCTAAGACGAAGGAGCATTTCAAGGACACGTTCGAAGTGACACTGACGGTTGGAGTTGGGGGCGTGTACAACGAGTTGCTTATGGTGTATAAATCTTTCCTGGAAGCGAGCAGAGCGGCCGAATACCGGTTTGTCAAAGGGACCAACCAAGTCATTTTCTACCACAAAATTAATGCGCTAGTGGAAGACAACAAGTACAATTATCCACTTCATCTGGAGTCTAATCTGATGTTCGCCATTAAGCAGGGCAGAGGCGAAGACATAGAACCGATTATCAGCGAAATTATGTATGCGATTATCGAGCAGCCAATCTCTCCCGAGGCGGTTCAATGTATTTGCTTCGGCATCATCAGCACCATTGTCAAAACGCTGGACGCCATGAACATCTCCACTGGATCAACCGTCGACACGCAGATGGTGGAGCTGTACCGGTACAAGTTCGAGACCATCGAAGGTCTGAAGGAGCGTATGACGCTGTTTTGTAAAAATGTGTGCATCCATATCGAGAACCAGAAGGAAAGCAAAAATTTTGGACTTAGGGAAAAGATCATCAGCTTCGTGCAAGCGAACTGCTATAACAATACTCTAAGCTTGGAGATGATTGCAGGAACCTTCGGGGTGTCCGCTTCCTATTTAACCAGGTATTTTAAAGACCAGACCAGCTATCCGCTCATGAAGTATATTGATAATATTCGTATGGAGAAGGCCAAGCAGCTGCTAAAGTCCACAGATCTGACCTATAAAGGGATTATTGAGCAGTGCGGCTATACGGACGAGACGAATTTTATCCGCAAATTCAAAAGTATCGAAGGGATGACGCCGCAACAGTACCGTCAGTTATCCAAACCAAAGTAAGATACGGAAATCAAACGATATTGTACCCCACCTGCTTTTACAGTCAGGAATGAGAATATACTCAACAATGGAGTCGTGGGTGAGGGGAATTGGCGTCTTATTAAAGCTGATTGCACCAGTAGATGAAGGTAATAACGTACTCTCTATCGCGGTTAGGGTTACTAAGGATAGGGTTATTTCATCTAGCTTGGTGCGGATCATGGACTGGTCTCAAACAACAGATGATCAATGTCTCCACCCCGGCCAGTGAAACCGGTGTATTATTTATCAATGACGATACCGTTTCAACGAATCAATAAAGTGGGTATTCAAAAAACAAGTGCGTACTACGGCATCATTGCTGTTGTACGCACTTGTTGGTCATAATCTTAATTTATTTGGAATGCAAGTTGGTGAGAGCAGTGTGATTGAAAAAAGTATCATTATGTCCGGGTGATTATCGATAAAAATGCTGTGATTAAGAAAGCCATTATTGATTACGCTTAACTTATAGAAGCGAGGGACGATAATAAATTGACTCAAGCAAGCTGAACTTCTTAAGCACGTTTGCTGCCATCAGTTTATACCCTTCCGCGTCAGGATGAAGCTGGTCTGGCAGATACTCGGCAAGAGACTCGTCGAATAGATCAAGTCCGTCAATATAAATCAATTTCGAATCTCCATATGAGCGTAGTTGCTCTATAGCCAAGCGGATTTCCTCCCTCATCTTGGTCAAGCTCAAACCGACGATATTGTCCGTCGTTTCGCGGGATGGGGAAAAGATTGGTGAAATGACGGCAATCGGAATACCGGGATGCTTCTCCCTTACGATGGAGATGAAGCCGATCACCGCAGACCGAAACGTACGTAATCCCAAGCTGCTTTGACCATATACGTTAATACCGAGGCACAATGATATGAAATCGGCCTCCTGGTCCCGGATCATCCTCGCAACCATAGGCTCGAGGTGGCATTGACCGCCATACCCGAGACACGTCAAGTCCCACCCCCTTGTCCGAGCCACGATCGCAGGCCACGTCAGAGCCGGACTTTCCGCAGCCGAGCATTGCGTGATTGAGCTGCCGTAGGTGATCCACTTAAACCGCCGTCGAGACAAGACGCCGCAGGAGGCTTCATCGTCGATAAGAACCGACTTCACCGTTACCGGGTGGCTTTGCGTGAGATAAATCTCCAATTCCTTGTTTCCCGCCGGCATTCCTTCAATTACAACCTCCGACTCTCCGGCCGCGAGGGTAACGGATTTCCACAACTCTCCGTTCAGGACACAATCAAATTTACGGTTGTCATCCTTAGATGTAACCACTCTGACGGTGAGATTTTCCGTATCGGTTTCGAAAGCGAGTCTTACACCCGCAGGATTCTCGGCTTTGCCTCCGATTCCATTTGGAGGAAATAGTTCATAATGATCGAAAGGAAGGCGCCAAGGCTTAATCCCCTCTAGAGTTTCTTCCAAAGAGATCGCTCCAAGGAAATACCCCCTGGAAATTGCAATCGTTTTCATTATAGGCAAGACTCCCTTCTGATTGATCAAAGTTTCCTACATTATACAAAAAAATCTCTTAAAGGACATCCCTGGCTTCCTTTTCATCACCGAAGTAACTTCGTCGGACGGAGTGGCGGAATACTCCAAGCGGTGAAATTCATGGTTGAAGGGCTGCGCGAGTTGTTCTTCTTTGGCGACGGATTGAGTATGAATGACCTACGACCGTCTTTTGTGTCGTCGTCGTCGAACTAGCTAGTTTTTATTTGTCATAGTACAACGACATGAAAGTACCTACAATGAAACCTTGCTAAATCAAGGTTTTTTGTGTTTGTAGGGATTTTCTTGTCGTTTTTTTTGCGACGAGAAAATCCCTATAATACGTGCATACGACAAGAAAATGCCTCGAATATGTGCAATGACTAAATATTTCTGTCTCATGGATCCATTAGGTAAATGAATTAGAGCCACGATGATATTGAAAGTCAGTTACAAAGGTAGTAATTTTTCATTTATAAGAGACTTGGTGTAATGGAAGCTGGGGTAGATAACGAATTTACCGTTTGGCTAAAAACCGGCTTTATTGATTTCATAGAAATCTGCCATCTTAGGATCCTCGTTGCAGCCAGTGAGAATGAAAGGAATGTGGGCCCTATGCGACTGCATGAGGGGTTTTGCAATATAGGAGATAGGCGAGTCTATAGGGTGCGATAGTGATAGCCTATATTCTATCTAAAAGTAAATTTTCTAACCCAGCGCTAACAAAGGGTGCGTGCTTATTGTTTTAGTGCTAACCAGCCAAATTCATTTTTTTCGATAGCCGGGGATAGTTTGCTGTTTAAGTAAAGCGCATGCGTGGATATGTTATTTAAAAATTAGGAGTCCATATATTAAGGCTATAAAGTCTTATAATTAAATTGGAAAAGAAAGGATTTTAATATTTTAGGTCGAAATTTATCTTAAGGTATAGGTAGTTTGATCTATAACTGCCAAGTATTAAATATTCTGAACTTGGCTTAGTTGCAATTAGTTGAATTAGGAGGGAAAAATAGTGAAATTACCATCATATGCGATTAATAAACAAACAGGTAATATTGCTGCGGACATATTGAAGAGTATATTGCAGAGATTTGCAATCGTTAATCCACACGATGAGTCCATTGATTTAGGTATAGATATGCGGGCACAAATAGTTGAAAATACTATACCACAGGAGCATTTTTTTAATATTCAATGTAAGGGGACAGCTGAATTAGATATTGGTTCTTCGGAGGAATACTTTAGTATTCCAATAAAAGTAACCACGATTAATTATTGGAATCAACAAAATGAAACTACTTTTCTGTTTTTAGTTGATAACAGTACGTCTAATTGCTATTGGTGTAATCCTTTATTGCAGCTTGATGAACGTATAGATCTAATTCAACAACAAGATACTGTAACTATTAAAGTACCATTTAAAAATTGTATGAATCAAGAAACTAATAAATTGTCGAATGAATTTATTAACTGTATAACTCTTTATCTAGTAAAAAGAGCAAGCAAATTATCTGATATAACTGAGCAAATAAAGCAAGGTATTACTGGTCAATACACATTAGATATTTCCTCATCCTTTGAGATTCTATCTATTTTACTTCAAGAGACTAATAAAATAAAAGAAAATTATTACGTTATTGCAGACACAATATTAGCTAATATTAAATCTGCATTGGACGAGACATACGAGGTTACCTCTCAGTTGGATCATTTACACTGCGCACGTATATATTGTCCAAAAGGTGTGTTGGAAGATAAAGGATTTTCAAGAAATGATAAGAGCATTCAAGAAATTTATGATGAGGTTTCCGAATTAATTAACTCATTTGAGAATGATAAAGATAACATAGAAATATTAAAACTATTACAATCTTCTGAACAGCAATTAAACGATATGTACAAAGCTCTACTTGCGTTTTTGTACGAAATGGTATGCGAAGATAATCCATACGGAGACCATTCAGAACTTAAAGATCTTGTGAACAGAAAAGTTTATAATCGTATTAATGTAAGCGATCCTGACAATTCTAACTTCTTATGAATGAATTAGTTAGCCGGCTGGCTTCCCCAAGGTTTTGTAGGAGTACTCAAGCATGCCATTGAATGTTTAAATGAGAGTCTTACTACACTCCAAAATCATCGATTCGTCAGGAGCATATAGAAAGTGTTACCTTAACGTGTAGAATCCATAACCGGATCCAGCGCTTTTTTTCGGTTACTCAGTGATAAATTTTATAAGGCATGAGATTATCAGCAGGTCCTGTGTCGCCGCCACCATCGCCGCGCCCGTGTGATAGTGCCGGCCCGGCTGCTGTGAGGAGAGACTGCACTAATTTGCGTGGAGGAGGGCGCGTGGACCCTAATGAAATCATCGCATATTACACCGTTGATGAATATAAGCGATATTTGGATAGCTAAACAGCAGCGCTAGAAGAACTAAGATGGAGCCGCGCTAAGTATTATGAATAATGGTCGAATCGAAAGAAATGCAGCTTAAGCTGGTTTCCACAGCGTTCAAGAATATTTGAGTTGGAGAGCAGTTGTGGAATAAACCGCGTTTTGAATAGGGGGAAGAGTATGTCTGGAAATTTGAGGAGTGGCTTTATAAGTAATCATAATGGAGTTATTGGTGAAGCAAGGACATACGAGTATTTAGTAGAAGATTTCTTGATTCTTGAACGGAATGTTGATGAAGATGGAGCAGACTTTATTATTGAGAGAATCACTTCGAATCCTAGGTTAAATGATCATAGTAAGCCTAAATTAGGAAGAGTCCAGTCTAAGTATCGAAGTGGTGAGAGCAAGAGCATTGATGTTCATTGTTCATATGTATATGAAAGAAATAAAACTGGTTTATCAAAACCAGCAGAGGACTTTTTTCTCGTCGTACATTATGATGAAATAGATAATAGTTCAGATGCAAGACGGATAACTCAGCGTAAGTTGTATTGCATCACAGCAAACGAGATAAATGAACTTCTAACAACTCAAATAGTAAAAAAAAGTGAAGATGGATTAAAAATAAAGCTCACAATTGACAATCTAGTGGACTATGAAATTAAAGATGAAGATGATAAAAGATCGAGTTTGGTCAATAAGATAACTAATCAGCTTGATGAATTGGATGAGAATTCAAAACTTGATTATGAAGATTTTTTGATAAAACTATCCCTAAATTTAGTTGCTGAAAACCCGATTTCTGAGGATTATGAGGCGGATTTTAAAGAGCAATTTGACGAACTAAAGTCTGCCGCCTTTGAATGCGCAAAGAGATCATTATTGCTATCATTCAATCTTCGGTATCTGCTGACAGAAAAAGATCCAACTAATTTTTATCCTTTTTTTGATGACGAAGGTTTACCAGATGCAAACACAAATCAAAAGTTAATGAAAGACGCTAATGCTAATTTCAAAACAATGATCCAGGCATATAACAGATTACAGACTCAATTGAAGGCAAAGGGCCAATCCTCACATCCTGTTAAAGAGGAATGATAAAACCACTAGTAAAGAAAAGCTGCTGGAATTTCTCCGGCATCTTTCAAGGCGACACTAATAACAAAGCACCTCTAACATGGAATTAATGTCCTTGTTAGTGGTGCTTTTTCTTACCAATTCACGAAATATGGGAACGCAGGGGATGTCATAGCAGTGACGAAATTCTGCGCATCCTAAAACACAGTGTTCGATCAAAACGAGAGGGTATTAAAAGGCAGCTAATATGAATATGGGCTATCAAGCATAATTTGACCTGGTGTACTACGACATGAAAGTACCTACAATGAACTCTCTAAATAATGTGAGGGAAACAAGAAAATCTCTCAAATACACTCAATTAGTAACTGAAATAGGAAAAAATGATTATTTTTATTAGTAAATACAGGAAATTTTTGTCGAATTATGGAGGGTATTAAACCCTGTATGTGGAATGCATAAACAAGCAGAAATTTAGGGGGAGCTGATTATTCTGAAACTAACTGAAGAAGAACGAGATAGTATAATGGCCACTTTATCTGAGGAGCAAATCCTATTCTTAAAAGAAGGATTGAAACGGGGGAGAAGAACCGTATTTGCAAATATTATTGCTTCTCAAAAGGGATTGAACGTACCAGAACATGCTTCATATGAAGATATTGAGCATCTGGTGGATTCCTGGATCCTTGTTGGATATGTTGATGGTGGAAATGTCTCGGGTAATTTAAAATGCGAATGCGGGAGATCACTGCGATATCAGTACCACGTTATTAATAAACAAAGTGGAGAAGAGCGTAAATTTGGGATTGATCACTTAGAACTGCATACTGGCATCGATGCGAAGACAGTTGCTGAAATTCGTAGTGGTTTTTCTCGTATCGATTTAGAGATGGATGAAATATTACTTAAGATCGATGAGGGGTTGGACCTTGATCCTAGCATATTAGCTATGTTGCCTAAGCTAATTGAGGTACCAGGGGATATTCAACAACACTTGGATTTACAGCTGCCGTTGTTAAACAGGCAGATTGCTCGATTAAGGAGAATAATTGCTGAGTCCCAAAGCAGCCAACTGAGGGCATCTGAGCCTTTTAAATCCCGTTTGACTGTCCCGCCGGCTAAACAAACAAGGCAAATGAAAGAACAGGATATTGACTTGTTCAATTATGAGAAACAGCAAACATCAAAGAGTTCTTTAGGTGAGCTTTCAGAGCCCATTAAATCAGCAATTTTGTCGTACCTTGGAAGCGGTGTACATAGCGCGAGAATCATTTGTGAGCTCCTCATAAAGCATGGATTAACCCCAAATAAAAGGTTTATTACAGATAAGCCAGATATTTATGTGTCTGTATGTTGGTACATTGAATCGTTCATAATTAGTAACAGATGTAAGGTTATTTCAATTGATCAAACAGATCGTGTATACGAATGGATTTCTTAGTATTTTTTAATGAGTAAAATGTACAGTTACAGCCTTCCATATTTAACTATATGGATCGCTACCCACTGTATTAATAATTCAGACAGTTTTCTATTCTTTATTGGTTTTAATTGACTTTTTAAAACTTCTTTAATGGCGAGTCACCAATAAATAACGTATTAAAGTAGGTATTAATAACTACATTTATACGTGGCTTACTAGTCTTGAAGGAGTGTTTCTATTTAGCGATTGGGAGGTTTATTTTATGATAAGAATTGAGAAAATTAAAGTACAGAACTTTAGAAAGTTCCGCAATGCGGACTTTAATATGAATAAATTACTGACAACAATCGCAGGGGCGAATAATGCAGGAAAAACATCGATCGTTGAGTTAATGTCAAATATTTTTAATTCGGGACGATCATTGACAGTAGAGGATATAAACTATAACGCACGCAAAGAGGATTTAGATGCTCTACAATTAATTGTTAGTGATGCAAACACATCAGTAGATGAAAAGCTTGATAGATTAATTAAAGCCTATAACGATTCTAACAAGATTATTGTATTTATTAGTATCCAATATGATGAGGATGATCAATTAAATTTGTTTTCTAAGTTTTTATCAGATTATGATGTGACGAAAAAAAATTACTACTTTATTGTTGAGTACGGATATAAAAAATCTAAAATTAAAGAGATAGAAGATGTTATCCAAAAAAAGAAAGGTCTCGAGGAATTATTTTCCTCATTAGAAACCTCTATTTATTATTGCAACGAAAATGGTGAAGATAGAATATTAATCAATAATAAGGATGAATTCTATAATTTATTTAATTATCACTGTGTATATGCTTTAAGAAAGTTGTCTGATACTTCGGATGAGAAGCAAAATTATTTAAGTAAGCACTTACTGAAAACTGTAAAAAATGATGAAAGTTGGAGAACTGGGCTAGATGAATTGATAGTCGAGATTAACCATTTACTAATAGATAAAAAATTATCTAGTAAAATTGATGAATTAACAATAGATTACGTTAAGAAAACCTTAGAAGATTTTTCTAAGACTAATGGAGGAAATACAGGTAGGCTTGGTATTGATTTTAAATTAGAGAAACAAGATATTGAAAAAGTTATTTTAGAGTTCACGAAAATATATTTTGAGCAAGAAGGTGGAGGAAGAATAAAAGAACAAAAACAAGGGCTTGGCTATAGTAATTTAATATTTTTATTGCTTGAGACACAAATATTTAGAGAAAAAATTGACAACGCTAAAGTTAATTTATTAGTTTTCGAGGAACCTGAAGCTCACTTGCATCCCCAAATGGAAAATATTTTTATTCAACACCTTAACCGTGTGAATACTTCAGAATATTTTCAACGAAAAGATAAATCGCAACTGCTATCTTTCCCGAAAATGACCGATGATGGAAAAGTTGGTTTCTACAGAGATAGCTATAGTGAAGTTGCTGCAGCTTCTTTGCATGATATTGAAGTTCAGGATAAGTCTGGATTATTTCAATTATTTATTACAACTCATTCAAGTGAAATGGCAAAATCAATCAATTTATCAAGTATCAGAGTAATAAGGCCTATTAATCATATTGAATCTTTTGTTTTTGATTTAGAAGAATTTCTCTTGAAATTAGAGCCTGATGAAACAAAATTCTACATTAAATTTTTTCAATTCAATATGATTGAAATGGTATTTGCAGATAAGCTTATATTATTTGAAGGTGATGTAGAGAGACTTTTTTTAAAGTATCTAGTCGCTAGTGATCAGAAATACAGAATACTCGCTTCTCAATACATTTCATATATACAAGTTGGAGGTGCATATGCTTATAGCTACTTAAAACTTATTAATTTCTTGAAAATAAAAACTCTTATATTAAGTGATATAGATTACGAATACGATGCAAATGATTTAATGAAAGAACCACTCGATTTAATAAAGGAAGTTCTTGAGAGGGAGGTTTCAAACCAAACAATTATTAAAATAACGGGCGTAAGTAAAGTGAAAGATATTTTCAACTTTCAAATTAAGACTAAAGGTTTAATTGAATCTAACTTGGTTTCTATAAAGTTTCAAACTTATAAAGATGGTTACGCGCGAACTTTAGAGGATGCAATACTGAATAGATTATTTGATATAAGTACAGTTTTTAATAAAATATCAAAAATTGAATTTAACTCTCTACTACAAGATCACAATTTACAATTAGCTGGGCCTAAAGGCGCCCAAACAACAATTAGGGACCGGATTGATAAATTGAAACAAAAAACAGATTTCATGTACTCACTGATTGAGAGTGATCATATAAAAGAAGCAGTTCCTAAATATATAGAGGAGGGATTAGTTTGGCTGCAGGGATAAGTTTTAATCAATCATTCACTCTATTAAATGCACCTGCAGGAAGTGGAAAGACAACTGCCATATCCAACAGTATTAAGAACTTAATTCAAACATCAGAAAAAAAAATTTTATGTATTACCTTTACAAATAGAGCCACTGAACAACTGAAGATAAAAGTTGATGATGAACATGCAGAGATTAGTACCATCCACTCTTTTATTTCTAATTTAATGGCTCCCTTCTTAAAAAAGAAAGGAATTGTAGCGTATTATGGTGATGTTTTCGGTCAGAAGATAGACGGGATTTTGAGAAGTGATCAGACTCAAGATTTAGAGCGAATCGAAAAATATAAAATTCGTAAATATATTGATCCAGAAGTATTAATAAATAGAGAAATTGTCATTGAGAATATGAGCGAAATATATTACAGTGAAACGCAATTTTCTTCCTACTTATATGGAGGTTTGTCACATGATGATTTACTATTTTTTTCAAGAGAAGTTTTGCGGGATTTCCCAAAATTAAATACATTGATTTCTCAAAAATACTCTCATGTTTTTATAGATGAATACCAAGATACTAATTCTGAAATTCTCGAATTATTCTACAATGCGACAGTCGGAACAAGTACTAAATTGGTGCTTTTAGGCGATGAAATGCAACAAATATATGCTGATAGGGTAGATGGATTTGAAGCTGTAATTGAAAACTTCTTTTTCAGAGACAATACTCTTAAAAAGAACTGGCGCTCAGATGAGCATATAGTAACAGTTTTAAATAATTTATATTTTGATAAGACTTATACCCAAGACCCAATTAAAATGGGTGGAGAAAAGCCAAAACTACATCTCGTAGCTAACCTAGATGAAGTTGAAATGCAAGAAGATGTCTTGCATTTAGTTTTGTATAATAGTGAGTTATTTGATCGGATTGGGGCAGGTAATTTATATAGAGCCTTCACTCAAAAGTACCAAACATTTGATAAATATAATCCTAAACAAGTTCTTTTAGATATGTCGATGGAAAATAATCCAGATGAATTAATAATTATTTTAATACTTATAACAGAAATTGTTTTTTTCTATAATCAGGGTAAATACGGTGAAGTATTTAAAAAAATAACGAAATTTAATTATAAGAACGAGCAGAAATGGAGAGTCACTAAACATTTAGACAAAGTAAAAATAAATGAATACATACAAGATATTAGCACCAAATTCAATGAAGATATTACTATAATTGAAATGCTCACTTATCTATATGAGAGTAATTTTTTTGATGCAAATTATATAGAAGAGATTTTGAGTACCATTGATGGAAACCTAAATTTCAAAGATAGAATTAACAAAGTGAAGTTAGTCGAATTTAAAAATTGTTATTTTGAAGCTAATAAGCAGACTATATCAACACAACATGCGGTAAAGGGAGAAGGTCATAAGTCCGTCGCACTGAAAATTTCTGATGGAGCTAATCCAAATGTTCAAATGTATTTATTTCTTGAATTGTGGTCAAGAGACTTCTTTGACTATTTAGAATTAAAAAATATAATCGGTAAAGTAAAAGAGATAAAAGAAAAGTATAATAGATTAATTGGATTTAAGCTCTCAAGTTCAAACATAAATAAAGAAACTTATCAGGCCCAAGAAACCAAGATAAAAATATTTATTGATGAGATTATTACAACCTTAGTGATTCACAATAATATATTTAAACTCATATTTCAAAATGATTTTGAAAAATATCTTAAGAGTCCAAATCCTACAAATTTCAAAAGTTGCTTAACTATGTTGAACAAGTTAGAAGGCATCAATCTTGCATACAAACTTTTCTACGTTGGATGTTCACGCGCGATGAATAAATTAGATGTATATGTTACTCAAGATAAAGTGAAGAATTATGAGAATGATTTTCTGACAAAAATGGAGTCTACCGGTTTTATTATTGCCAGATAGTAACACACTGAAATGAATTTATGCTTAAGAAAGAACCCTGATTGCTCAGGGTTCTTTCTTGTTTTCACGACAAGAAAATCCCTAAATAGCGTGCAATTAGCGTTTAAAACTATTAAATTTGAACATAATTAATTTTAATAGGTTTTTTAGGAGGGAAACAATGTATACACCGCTTATAAAAAAACGCACAGGCAGATACGGAAATAATCATTGGTTAGTCTTCAGTCCTAAGTTAAAAAGAGATGTCAATCTTTTCAGTGACCTTGAGTTTGCTAATTGGGTTCTAATTGAAACTGATCCTACCGTTGTAACATTCTGTGAGCAACCATGGAAAGCAGAGATTGAGGGGGAAAAAGCTACTTCTATTTTTGACATGTGGTATAAGCGAGCCGATGGGTCGGAAATCTTCATGGAAATTAAGTACGAGAAAGATCTGGAAGAAGAAGACGTAATAGAACAAGTAAGAATTCAAAAAACTTGGTGTGAAATAAACGAAAAAGAGCACTTAGTTCGAACAGAGAAAGAAATTAGACATAACAGGTTTTACTTAGAGAATCTAAAAGAAATGATTCCCTATGTATTAAACAGTAACAATCCTGTGGAGGTAGATCGATATAAGATCAATTCTCAACTAGTAGATGGCAAGAAAACGATAGGAGATTTAAGCAAAGTGTTGGACATTGGCTTACCGCGGCTATACGAAGCCATTTATTGCATGATTTATACTGGCGAAGTAACAGCAGATCTTGGAACTCACTACTTTGGCCTTGAGACGGAGGTATGGATAGATGAGAAGAAAGAGCTTACTTGAAAACTTGGGGATTGATGCAAGTACTGTCAATTTAGTAGAATGGCCAATTGTGGATATAGAATTATTAGATCAAATTGATAGAGATAAGTACGAACGAAGGAAGCTAGCAGTCGAAATGTATTTAGAAGATTCAGCCACTGTTACCGAAATATCCAATGTAACAAAGATTGAGAAAATGGAAATTACACGCTTTGTAAAGAGATGCCTTAAGGTTGACCAATACGGTCAAGTCTTAGGATTTAGAGGTCTTAATCCTAAGTTACACTTGAAAAGTTACGAACGTGGGGTACTTCCAAAAGATGATACATCGAACTATTCAGGCGCTTTTGAACTTTTGCTCGAAAAATACCCCGATTTACGTGAGTTAATTGATACGAAGACTCTTGGAACGGATAAGAAGGGAATGAAAATAACATATTCAGTTAAGTATCTTCATAAAAAATTGCTTGATAAGTGTAAGGAGCTCGGGATTGCAATAAATCAATATCCTAGAAATACGTTAGATGAAGGTAAAAGATCATTGGAGAGATATGTAAAAAATTTAAAGGAACGACATTTTGGAAACCAGCATGTTAACGGGGAAACTGCTGCAATGATAGCTAAGTCCGTGGGAACTGGGGAACAGAATTATGCAAATAACTTTAGACCTTATGGTCGTGTCATGTTTGATGGTCATAAAATAGATTTGATTTTAACCATTCGATACACAGATCCTGATGGGAACTGGATAACGAAAACATTAAAGAGGATATGGCTGCTTGTTATTCTAGATGTTTCAACTAAAGCAGTGCTTGGTCACTTATTATGTGTTAAATCAGAGTATTCTCAGATGGATGTTTTACAATGTATACAAAACGCTATTAATCCACATAATTCGATGAAATTTACTGTTAAGGGTTTATGTTATCCCGAAGGGGGCTCGTTCCCTTCTTCAAGTTTTCCAGAAGCTCAGTGGGCAGTTTGGAGAGAGTTTTGGATGGATAATGCAAAAGCAAATTTAGCATTGAGCGTAAAAGATAAGCTTACTAAAACGATTGGTTGTTTTATTAATGCAGGGCCTGTAAAATCTCCTCTTCGTAGGAGCTTTATTGAGAGGTTTTTCGGAATATTGGAAGAAAACGGTTATCATTTAATGCCATCAACAACTGGAAGTAATCCTAAAGATCCTAAGCGAAAGAATGCAGAAGAAATGGCTTTAAAAACGGAGATCAGTATAGAGCATCTTGAGGAATTAACAGAAGTTATGTTAGCCCAATATAATAATGAACCACATAGCGGTAATTCAGGCCTATCTCCACTAAAGGCTTTGCGAAGCAAAATTTCAAGAGGCTTCCTTCCTAGAATTTTACCTGAAAACCGCCGCCAAGAATTAGGCTTACTAATTGTAAGTAGAACTTGCACTATTCAGGGGAATTTAAAAGAAGGAAGACGGGCATATATTAATTTTGAAGGCGCTCAATATAGAAATGCAACATTGTCTCAAAGCACAGGATTAATAGGAAAGAAGATAACCATTTATATTAACATTATGGATATTCGCTCTGTAAGAGCTTTCCTCCCGAATGGAAATGAACTTGGCGCATTAAGAGTTTCAGGTAAATGGGTTATGACCCCACATTCTTTAGAAACAAGAAGAACGATCAACAAGTTATTGAGAAGCGATAAACGTAAGTTTTTTTTAGAAAGGGATGATTATGTACAAGCTTTACATGAGCACCTTGCTAGTAGTGGTAAGAAAGGGGATTTAAACAGATTAGCTCATGAACAAAGATATCAGAATATGCTAAGCCAAACAGTTCAAAAGACACAACTAATCGAGAATGAGGAATCAAAGCAGGAACAAGATATGGAACAAGATTTAGAACAAAATATGGAACAAAATAGTTCGACTGAAATAATAACTACAGGTAATGTGTCATTAAGCAATCAAGAATTACCTGATGATGACTGGCTTTCATTATTTAAACCGATATCCTTTAAAGGGGTGAAATAATATTGGAATCGTCTGATCTCAATCTTAAACTGGCTATTAAAGAAAGGCCGGTAATACCAGCTGGAACCCATCACTTGGAACTTGATAATTACTTGTTTCCTACAAATGAAATTATGAGATTATCGAAGGCTGTGGGAGAATGGATAGAAGATAGGTCACCAGGTGGAATTATACATGGGGATCAAAGGATAGGGAAGACCCATGCAGTTTCATTTTTATGCGAAATGCTTCCTATAAAGTTTGGCGATGATTTACCTGTATTCTTTGTTCCGGGAAAGCATAAAAAGAATGCAAATGAAGAAGCTTTTTATGAAATGTTATTAGTAGCAGTAAAGCATTCATTACCATATAATGGGAAGAAAAATCAAAAATTTGAACGGCTTGCTAGATTCTTACTTGAAAAGGGTGAGAATTCAAAACGTAAAATGGTTATTATGTTCATTGATGAAGCACAGTTTCTTGTTGACTCACACTACAATTGGCTAATTGATTTGTATAATTGGCTGCAACAATATCAAGTAAGACTTACAGTTATATTGGTGGGTCAGCCAGAACTTAAATTCCAGAAAAATCTTTATGTGATTGAGAAAAAGCGGCAGGTTGTTGGAAGATTTATGGTCAATGACTTCGAATTTAGAGGAGTAAAGAGTATAAGTGATATCGAAACTTGTCTCAAAGGATACGATACAATTGAGTATCCGGAAGACAGTGGATGGTCATATACAAGATATTATTTCCCTGAAGAGTATGCTAATGGTAAAAGACTAGCCCGTTGTGCTTCGGAGTTATACGAAGCTTTTATCACAGTTTGCAAAGAAAATAATATCGGTGGTAAGTTGGAAATACCGATGCAGTATTTAACTATCACGGTTAAGTATGCATTATTAAAGTATGGAGCAGATGGAAAGGAAAAGGACAAAAAAACGTGGCCAGATAAGGAGATATGGATTAATTGCGTAAGGAGGTCACGGTTCGCAGACTCGGAGGTATCGCTTTTTGGTTCAAATTAAAGTTGTTAGGACCAGTTGTCACTAAACTGTGGAAGGGAATTTAATTAAGTTGCAGAATAATGGGGATGGGGGCTGAGTATTCTGCCCTTTACTCTAGGTATAAACCAAGGTTATGTAAAAAGCGCAGAATTCCTGGCTCATTCAGGAAACCTGCGCTTTTATTATTTATTAACCGTATCAAGATAACGCTTATACTCGGAGGGAAGCATGCCTACGATCTTTTTGAACACAGCTGTGAAATGCTTAGAGCTCTGATAACCCACCATATAAGAAATTTCGTACAGTTTATGTTTATCATCGGCCAGTAGTGTTTTGGCAAGCTCTATTCGTTTTTGTATTACATAATCAATAAAATTGATTCCGGTCGTTTGCTTAAATAACTCGCTCAAATAGTTAGGATGCATATGCACATGTTCTGCCGCACCTTGTAAGGTGAGATTGTGGTTTAAATGCGTATGAATGTATTGTTTTACCCTGACAATGTGATAAGGATCAGATTGAGTGTTCATTCGTATAATCTGATTCAATACTTCCTGGGTAATCACATCAAGCTTATCTACCCAAATGTCTCTAGAAAGTGTGGCACGCTCTATTTGCAAAAGTTCAAGTATGGACGGATCCAGGACCAATTGACGAGAAAGCCCAGATTTAGCAGCGAAGTTACCTAGGCTTACAAGACGGTTAATAAATTGTTCCCTCCATAGTTCAGGTTGATTGGGGGGGAAGCTGTTTGAAATGAGCTCGAAGATTCGCGGATGCTCTCCTTGTTGCAGAGCTACCATCCATTCTACTTCGTTGGAATCAGAGGATGTAGTTTGAAATTTGATCTCTAGGATGGCCTGCTGCCAGAATAATCGCAATTGATGAAACTCCTGAAAGATTGGGGCGCTACCTGTAATAATGTTTAAACGAGTATATTCCCGCGTAAAGCTTATCAGTTGCTCCCTGAACTGATTCATTCGTTCTTGTAACGCAATAACGTCCTGTGACCAAAGAAGCACCAGAATCGTACCATCTTCAGTTCGAGTAATCTTGCCATGCTCCCCGGCAAGCTCTTGCGACGTTTTCAACAAAAAGTACAAATACGATGTTCGATCTCCGGTGGTAAAATCAGACTTGTGGTGTACAGCGGTTATCGCAAAATGCATGTCTTTCGTAGGAAACCCAAGTTTTCGAAGTTGCTCCTCACAAAATTCAGGCGTATAGCTGCTTCCTTGCAGTAAATGATGAACCCAAAATTCGCTTAATTGCTGGTTCTGCTCGCTTTCCTCCAATTTTTCTTGAAACACAGCCAGAACCTGATCTTCTATTTGTTTCAACTTCTCAATAAGAAGTGGTTCCTCAACTGGCTTGGTCAAGTAATCAAAAGCTCCCATCACCAACATTTGACGCACGTAAGCGTAATCCGAAAAACCGCTCAGCGCCAACACGATCGGAGGATCCTCCTCTTGTTTTAACACTGAAAATAGTTCAATACCATTCATAATAGGCATAGAAATATCGGTAAGTACAAGATCAGGCTTAGAGCTTCGGATTATCTCTAATGCTTCCTTCCCATTTGGCGCATCTCCCGCGATTAACCAATGTGGCGCAATTCTGCGTATTAATGTTTTTAGGCCTTTTCGTATCAGAGGCTCGTCATCTACAATGACCATTCGAAATGTATTCATCGCCTATGCACCTCCATCCTGCTCGTTTCGTGGTGATTTGTCTAGGGGAAGCTTGCACATCACAGATGTTCCTTCGCCCTCCACACTGTGTATCGATAGTCCGTACTCTTTTCCATAGGATAAAAGGATGCGACGCTGGACATTTAATAATCCAATACCCGAGTCATCTGAATAATTTAATGCCAATTGTATTTTGCCTCTAAGTTCATCTAATTGTGTGAAAGGGATTCCAACCCCGTCATCTGACACATGAATACACATAGTAGAATCAGCTTCATTCTTAATAATTCGTATTTGAAGCAAGCCCGAACGCGATAACGGCCGCAAACCGTGCAAGATGCTGTTTTCAACTATAGGTTGAATGATGAGAGCGTGAACCTCTATTTCTTTTATTGACTCCTCACATTCAATTTGTATCTGAGGAGTATAGGATAGGCGAACCGATTGCAAATATAAGTAGTTTCGTACGTAATCCAATTCTTGTTCCAAAGTTACCCAACTTCGTTGTTGCATATTTACTTTAAGTAATTTGCCGAGTGAAGCAATCATTTTAACCGTATCTGGATTGCCTTCTGCTTCTGCCGTCATCCGGATCGTCTCCAATGTGTTGAAAAGAAAATGCGGATTGATCTGACTCTGTAATGCTGAGAATTGAGCATCGCGTTGACGGAGTTCAGCTATATAAGTGCGATCGATCAATGCCTTGATACGGGCCAGCATATGATTAAAACTATTACCGAGATCATAAATTTCATCTCGTGCTTTTGTTTGAAAGCGCAGGTTAAATTGCCCAGACTCCGCTTTTTTCATAAGTCGTTGTAATTGTTCTAGCGGTTGTGTGATTTTTCGTGAAAGCCATCCGGAAAAGAGAATGGCGATCAGCATCGAGCTGATCATAATTAATGCCGAAATAAATACAATTTCTTTCTGGTTCGAGACCGATTTTATTGGAATGCCAAGTTTGAACTTCCATGGCACTGCATCCAGCTGTGTTTCTGCTAGCAGCCACTGATTAGAGGCACGATTTGGAGAAGTTTGAGTAATTTCACCCTCAATAGTAGAGTAAATAACTTTATTCTCTTCGTTAACAATGGTAATGAAAGAATTGTCTCCGATCTTCACATTGCGAAGCATGTTTTCTATTTTAGACAGTTTGACATCAAGGACAAGCAAACCGTATGGCTGATCAGATTCCACAATATTTAACTGTCTGAGTATAGAGAAGATCGGAAACGAGTCGGCTCCGTTTGACGAGTTGACAAGAAAAGTATCCGAGACGACTTGCAAACCATTAGCTTTCCGTGCTTCGCTGAATGCGATTGTCGATGAAGGGGAATAGATATACCGCCGATCTCTTTGGTATAAGCTGATAATATCGTTATAACGATCAAAAAGGTGTACGGCGGCTACATCTTCCGGGTTCGGGTACAAGTACGTATTTCGGATATAATTCTCCAAACGCAGCGTTTCATAAGGATTTAGATCGTTAAGATGTCTGCCCGAGATAAGCTTTTCTATTTGATCACGGTCATAAAGTGGTCGCATGGTGACGGAAACCAAATTGCTCAAATAGGTATCTAAATTAACACCAAGCTGAATGGCTAGCTCATCCATCGTTCGTGACATATTACGCTTCGTATCTGACAGATGTACTCGATAATGGCTGTAGGTAATAATGGTAATTAAAATGATAATCATCAGTGTATAGGAAATGTTGAGTTTTTGTTTGAATGTCAATACCATCAATTTCCCTCCGTCACGTTCTACTACTAATATAAGGCAACCCTTGCTATCCTAAAAGCGGGAATTATTAGATAACCTGAAGAATCCATCCCATTCCGAGAAAAATGCCGCTTCAAGGAGATAAAACTTCGTGCAACAATAATCTTGTAAATACTTATACATTACCGCTTAGGGGGAATCAAGTTGAAAAAGAGATTAGCAATTGGATTGACTTTAACAGCTATGTTAGCCTTGACTGCTTGTGGAGCGAAATCAGATGACACAACTGCTACACCAGCGGCATCAGCAGCCGCTAATAAAGCGAAGGAAGTGGCGCTAAAAGTTTCATTAACTGCGCAGGATATGGCTGGTATGGAAACATTGGCTAAGAAATATGAGAGCCAAAATCCTGGCGTCAAAATTTCGGTAGATCGGGCACCAGATGATCAGTTTAAACAATCCCTTGGTGCACATCTTGCTGCAAAGGATGCACCTGATTTATTCCTTCAATGGCCAGGTATCAGTTCCGTTGGAATCAGCATTAATGCAGGTTATTTAGCTGATTTAAGCGATGTAAAGCCACTCACAAACATTGATAAAGGTTTGCTTCAAAGCTTCAGCAAAGATGGAAAAGTATATGGGATACCATGGAGTAAGAATTACCTCGGCATGTTCTATAACAAAGATCTCTTTGAAAAAAATAATATTAAGGTACCGACAAACTGGGATGAGTTTTTAGCAGTAAATGAGAAGCTGAAGACAGCGGGAGTGACACCAATCGCGCTTGCAGGTAAGGAGACTTGGGTGGTGCAACTTCCTTGGTACGCATTGGCTCCTTCACAGGTGTATGCGAAGGAATCGGATTGGGATCAAAAGCGGTTTAACAGTCAAGCTAAATTTGCAACGTCAGAAACATGGAAATCAGTATCAGATCAATATAAGCAACTTTTGGATAAAGGATATTTTGGTAAAGATGCTCTCGGTATCTCATACGAGGCTGCGAAGGCATCCTTCTCAGCTGGGAAAGCAGGTATGATTATTGACGGCAACTGGTCAATCGGTGGATATGAAGAGATTGCGAAAAAGTCAAATTTGAAAATTGGTATGTTTGCACTACCAGGCAATAAAGCTGGAGAAAAAACTTGGTTAGCTGCAGCGCCTTCTACCGGACTTGCCTTATGGTCAGGAAGTAAGAATCAGGAAGAAGCTAAGAAGTTTTTAGCGTTTGTATACGCAGATGAGAACAATGCTGAACTTATCGGAGCAGGCCAATTCTCTACCCTAAAAACCATTAAAGCAGCCAAATCAGAAATTACAGCAGATATTGCAGATAATGTACAGAACGCTCCTGCGTATCAGTTCCTTGATGTAGGTTGGCCTAAGGGACCTCAAGAGGATGCACTTCAACGCGAGACACAAGCAGTCCTTGGAGGCGCAAGTTCGTTCCTGAAAGTACTTGAAATTGCAGACCAAGCTTGGGATAAAGGTGCAGCAAGTTTAAAAAAATAATGGAGCATAATTAGGGGGATTCGCGTCTCCCTTCTTTTTTAGAAATACACTGAATACGTGAGGTTGGAAAGAAGGTAGTACAAGTGATCTCTAAAACAAACTTACATCGGGTTCCATATATTTTTGCTTTGCCAGCTTTATTGTTATATGTCTTTTTTTTCGTATATCCGAGCATTCAAAGCTTCTACTACGCTATGACAGACTGGAACGGAATTAATCCTTCATTTCATTTCGTGGGATTTGAAAATTTCACCAAACTTATAGATGACACCAGGTTCCGAGCGGCTTTTCAGAATACGCTCCTTTATGCTGTAGGATTAACATTTGGACAGAGTATCTTGGGGCTACTACTTGCTCTTCTGGTGCAGAGTGGGCTAAAAGGACAAAGCCTGTTTCGTTCAATTTTTTTCAGTCCACAGATTATGAGTTTGCTGGCAATTGGCTATATCTGGGCTTATATCTATGATCCTGGTACAGGCAGTTTAAATACAATTTTGAATCAATTAGGGTTATCAGCATTTACGGTTAATTGGCTAGGAGATATGCAGGCAGCGATTTGGTCTGTGATTGTAGTGAGTATTTGGCAGGGGGCAGGGTGGTGTATGATTATCTATCTGGCTAATATGCAATCTATACCTAAAGAGCTCTATGAAGCAGCTTCAATAGATGGAGCTGGAGTCATAAGGCAATTTCGTAACGTGACTTTTCCTCTTTTGGGTCCGGCTATCACTATTACGATCGTTACAGGGATGATTGTTGGTCTCAAGGCATTTGATCTAATAATGGCAATGACTAAAGGTGGACCTGGATTTGTTACAGAAAGTATCAGCACGGTAATGTATGACACTGCCTTTAACCGGAATTTGTTCGGTGAAGCACAAGCCATGGGCGTCGTTATGTTCATCATTATTTTTGCAATAACAATTATCCAATTTACCTTCTTAAAGAAGAGGGAGGTAGAAGTGTAGTGAACTTGCCTTTACGCGGTATAAAAAGTGCTCAATTCATTTTAGTTGCATTCTTTTCTATTATTTACTTATACCCTATTTATATGCTAGTTGTGTTCTCTCTAAAGAGCAATGAAAACATGTTTCTGAGCGCATTTGGTCTTAGTGGAGGATTTCAAGTAAGTAACTATGTTGAAGCTTGGAAGAAATCACATTTCGAGTTAGCTCTCTTGAATAGCAGCATAATTAGTATTGTCGCTGTAACTTTAATGATTTTATTGGGGGCTATGGCCTCCTATCCGCTTGCTCGGCGTCGCGATCGTATGTCCTATCTACTTAAATTGTTTTTTATCGCGGGGATGATTGTTCCCATGCAGCTTAATTTGGTTCCCTTGTTCAAAATGATGAGCAGCTTGCATTTGAATCATTCTCAAATCGGGGTCATACTTTTGTATATCTCCTTTGGATTGCCGCTAACGATTTTCTTACTTACCGGTTTTATGCAATCATTACCGATTGAGTTGGAAGAATCCGCTCAGATTGATGGCGCAACTCGAGGCGGAATCTTTTTTAAAGTACTTATACCATTGCTAAAACCGATTACAACGAGCGTTTTCATTTTGCAGTTCCTTACAATTTGGAATGATTTCTTCCTTCCAGTCGTGTTCCTAAATACAGACCGACTAAGAACGGTTCAAGTAGCGATATATTCATTTGCTGGTCGGTACAACAATGACTGGGCACATATGTTTCCGATGATTGTCATAAGCATTGCACCTGTTATGCTGCTTTATATTTTCTTACAACGATATATTATTGCCGGTATCATGTCGGGTGCTGTAAAAGGTTAATTAATCGTATGAGAATCAATTTAGTTGAACTGAGGTTGTCTCAGAGGCTCTAAAAGGCTTTCGAGACAACTTTTTTCATTTGTATTTTTAATAACGTAGGAATAAACATTAGCAAAAGATTGGAGCACAAATATGATTCCTTCATGGCAAAAGATAAAGGTAGAACAGGAACCGAGAACTCAGTATTATATAGAACCTTCTCGAATCGTATGGGAAACAGCAAATCCGAATTCTGAAATTGTTGGTTCTGAGCTTCTTCTGTTAGGACGAGACGGACAATCTGTACACGATTCGTCATTGAAGCAGGCGTGCACCTTAAAAAATGAGGGAGCCATTCCAAGTATTTTGATTGATTTCGGGGTGGAGCTTCATGGAGGGGTGCAGATCTGTATTGGTGTTGGTAATAACACAGCCGCTAGATCTGCCAAAATGCGAGTTCGGTTTGGCGAATCCGTCATGGAAGCAATGAGTGAGCTTGGAGGAGCCACGAATGCTACGAACGATCATGCCGTTAGGGATAGTGTTTTAGATCTCAGTTACATGGGGGCAGAAAAAGTCGGGAATACCGGCTTTCGGTTTGTTCGGATAGACTTCTTGGATGAAGGACATTTCGTTCAACTATTTAGTGTCCGAGCCGTAGCAGTTGTGCACGAGGTAGACTATAAGGGGAGTTTTCGCTGCAATGACGATCTCCTGAATCGCATTTGGGACACAGGAGCATATACTGTCCATCTAAATATGCAGGATTATTTGTGGGATGGCATTAAGAGAGATCGGCTTGTCTGGACGGGCGATATGCACCCTGAAGTCTCTACACTTCAATCTGTATTCGGATATCACGCTGTTGTACCGAAGAGTCTGGATTTCATTAGGGATGATTATCCGCTGCCAGAGTGGATGACAACATTTCCGACTTATTCCATTTGGTGGATTTTGGTGCATCATGACTGGTATATGCATAACGGTGATCTAGATTATTTATTAGAGCAGAAGCCTTACATGACAGGTTTGCTACGCCAGCTAACCAAGTGTGTCCGGGAAGACGGTACCGTAGATATTCCGAATCCATTCCTGGATTGGCCTTCTTCGACGAACCCTGAAGGAGTCGACGCTGGGGCTCATGCTTTGTTCATTTGGTGTATGGAAGCAGGTGCAAAGCTGTGTGGATTGATGGATGACCATGAAACGGCAGAGATATGTAAATGGACCAGTGCGAAGCTACGAAAGGTCTTTAAAGATCATAATGGAAGTAAACAGGCTGCCTCTTTATTGGCTTTAGTTGGACAACTTGATCCCAAGCAAGTTAACGACGAAGTAATTGCTCCAAATTCACCCAAGGGCTATTCGACTTTTTATGGTTACTACATTTTGAAGGCACGCGGGGAAGCTGGAGATATTAAGGGCAGTCTTGATAGTATTCGGACCTATTGGGGAGGTATGTTGTCTTTGGGGGCGACTACCTTCTGGGAGGATTTCGATATTGATTGGTTAAATAACGCGGCACGCATCGACGAAATGACACCTGAAGGGAAGGTGGATGTACATGGCTCATATGGCGGGTATTGTTACCAAGGCTATCGTCACAGTCTGTGTCATGGTTGGGCCTCTGGACCGACGGCATGGTTATCTGAGTACGTGCTGGGAATACGTATAGTAGAACCGGGCTGTCGTGTAATCCGAGTAGCTCCACAGCTAGGTGACTTGGAGTGGGCAGAAGGAACATTTCCAACCCCGCATGGCATTGTTCGAGTGAAGCATACAAGACAGGCAGATGGCACTGTACAATCGGATATTGAAGCGCCAGTGGGGACGAGGGTCCTGATGGTGTAATTTAATAATATCAAAAAAGAATGAAGTGGCTGAAGCTTCATTCTTTTTTGTCTAAACATAAAAATCACACATCGCATTTCCAAACTGAACTTATTTTTTTCTCAATTCATCGATTTTAAATGAACATTATGGTGTTAGTAGGATTTAAAGCTCATTATGAATTTGATTAATCGGAATTCGAATCTGAATTGATGTTCCCCATCCCGGCTTGCTCAATAATCGGATTCCGAATGTTTCCTCATAGGTTAACTTCAAGCGTTTGTTAGTGTTGTATAAACCGATGTGCTCTGTACGAACATCAGAAGAGAGTTTCTCTGGATCATCACTCATGTAATCATCATGCTGCAACATGTAGGTAAGTTCCTTTAATCTTGCTTTCGTCATGCCAATTCCATTATCAATAACATGTATAAGAATAACTGACTTCAGATGTCTTGTTCTGATTTTAATTGTACTTTTACCTCTCTTTTCTTTAATTCCGTGATAAATACTGTTTTCGACCAATGGCTGGAGGAAAAGTTTAGGTACGAAGTATCGCCGTGTACTGTCCTCTACATCCCAAATCACGTCAAATTTGTCCTTATACCGGATCTGTTGAATTTCGAAGTAGATTTGAATATATTGAAGCTCTTTATCTAGAATGACCTTCTGTTGCGGGCTGCTAAGTGCATATTTCAAAATATCACCTAAATGTTCGATCATGGCGCTCGCATCGTTGGGTTTGCCAGTGATTGCGATTGTTTTCCAATATATATTTTCTAGTGTATTAGAAATAAAATGAGGGTTGATTTGGGATTGAAGTGCAAGCATCTCCATAAAGCGCAAACGGTAGCTGCGTTCGGATAACTGAATCTTCAAATAGCTTTGTTCGATAAAAGTTTTAATGGTGCTTTGTAGAATAAACCCATATTCATCGATAACTTTGGATTGGATTTCGGGAATAGGTTTTCCCTGCTCCGCAGACCTGAATATGGATATAATATTTCTCAAACTGTTGAAATTTCGCTTGGTAAGCACATAAGTGATAGCTATACCTATAAAAAATGAAACTGCAAGAAGAGCAAATGTAATACGACTTAACTGCTCTGGTAATTGATAAAGTATGCTTTGCGGGACTAAAGAAATATAGTGAAGTCCTTTGCTATCCGACTGGAGATGGGAAACTGTATATGTTTTGTTATCCATTGAAATCTTCGATATTTCAGATGAGTTCATAATATGTGCCAAATCCAATTGACCGGAAAAAGATTGTGGCATATTGATTTGAAAAAGTAATTGTTGATTTTTATCGGATATAAGTAAGATTTGATCTTGAGACACTTGACTGCGAAGCATATTCTCCACATAGTCAGGCAAAATATTAAGAACGATGACACCGCTTTCGGTACGTGCACCAGAGGCATAAAGTTTGCGATAAATAGATACAACTCGTTTTTTTTCAACTCCGTACTGGTCGATCATTCTTTCCTCCAGCCACGAAGTAGCGTCATTTGCCCGATTCTCGTTATAGGATGCATACCAGCCTTGGTCGTAAAATTGGTTTAAATCTGTAATTCCTTTTGTGGTTGTTAATAAACGTTGCGCCGGGTTATCGTAGTAGACATAAATTGAATGGATAAAAGGGCGGGCATGCGCTGGTGCAGCGGCAAAGCTGCTTATTAAATCAATTGCGGCAGATTGTTCATAGGAAAAACTGTTTGTATTCAATACTTCCTTGAGCCAGTAAGCAATACTGGTTGTCGTTTGGAAACTAATGGACAAGGTATCCATTTCGTTCATGATGAGTTCTACATTGTTTTTCGTCTGAAGAAGCAGATTCAAATTTTTCTGGTTAATATCTTCTTTGACGAAATGTTGGGTGATCAAAATGGCAAACGAACCTAAAATCAGAATGGGTACAAGTAATGGAAATAAGAAGAAAAACAGATTCTTGATCATGTATTTGCGCTTCAACAAACTTCTCATCTAAATCTCCTCGATGCCATTGCGGTATTCACGCGGGCTTTTTCCGTAATAAGATTTAAACGACTTCGAAAAATTTTTTGGATTGCTGTAGCCAACCAGTTCACTGATCTGGTAGGTCTTATAGGTGGGATCAGCTAAATACTGAGCAGCCTTCTGCATTTTGATCATATTCATATAGTCGGAAAAGTGTTGTCCAGTTTTTTTCTTAAAATATGTGCTTACATAGTAAGGGTTCATGTGAGTGATGCGGGCGATGTCCTTCAGCGTAACGTTTTGGAAATGTTCTTGAACATAAACCTTTATTTTTGCAATCAGCACATCGCTGCTCTCTTCTGCTCCAGACTGTATAGTTGTGACAGTCGGTTTCGCTTCACGATCCAGTTCTTCTTTAATTTTCCCGAACACCTCAGAAAGTTCTTTGTATTTGGTAGGCTTCAAAATATAGTCCTTGGCACCGTAAATCAAGGCTTCTTTCACAAACTCGAATTCTTTGTGACCCGATAAGAAGACAATCTTTGTTGGATCTTGCCTTTGATGAAGTTCGCGAGCCAATTCAAGTCCGGATTTAATCGGCATCTTAATATCACAGAGCATTACGTCAACTGGTGTGTGCGCTATAAATATAAGCGCATCTGCACCGTTTTCCGCTTCTCCAGCAACAGTGAACCCAAGTTCATCCCATGGAAAATACTGACTAATCCCATGCCGAATCTCGTATTCATCATCAACAATTAGCAATTTATACATGTGCGATCCTCACCTTATGAATAGAATGTTTCTGTGGGTTCATTATACCAAATCTAAGATACCAAATTAATGAAGGTTCTTAAAATAGGGATCCCTTTCTTAAAATAGCATCCCATTTTTCAACAATTTCCAACAAAATCCATGAAATGAAGAGCCCTAAATCTATAATGCGATACATAGCGAAAGAAATCGGGATAGGATAAGTTTAGAGTGTAAGAAAAACATATGTAAAGGGGATTGCAAGATGGTAAAAAATAAAAGTCTGATCGGCGCTATGTGTTCGGTTGCTGTCATGTCTTCGTTAGTTTTAAGTGCATGCGGAAAAACGGAAGAGAAACCAGCAAGTACTGCAAGTGCAGCAAGTACGGCAAGTGCTGCAAGCGCAAAACCTACGGGTCCAGTTACACTTCGTTTTTCCTGGTGGGGAAGTGACGGCCGGCATAAAGCAACATTGGCAGCACTAGACAAATATATGCAGCTCAATCCTAATGTCAAAGTCGAAGCGGAATACGGCGGGTTTGACGGCTATGAGCAGAAATTGAAAACCCAATTAGCCGGTGGGACGGCGCCAGATCTTATCCAAGTTGATAAACCATGGCTTTACGATTTGACTCAACAAGGCGATGTCTTCGTAGACTTGAACACCATGAAAGATACCGTGGACATTTCACAATTTGATCCAAAGTTTCTGACTGATAACGCGACTGTTCAGAACAAGCTTGTTGGATTGCCAACAGGTGTTATTGGAACGGTTCTTATCTACAATAAAGATTTCTTACAAAAGTATGGGATTCCAGAAGACACCAAGTGGAACTGGGACAATTTGTTGGAGTACGGTAAAAAAGTGCATGACCAGAGCAGCGGCAAAGATTATTTATTGAATCTTGATCCGAGCCTGAGTTCGGATTTTATCCGATATTTTATCACACAAAAAACTGGCGGCCAGTTTGTGAAGGACGATTATACGCTTGGTTTTGACAAGTCCGTTGCCCTAGATGGGATTAATTACATTAAGAAATACTTAGATGCTGGTGTGATCCAGCCGTTCGAGGAGTCCAATGCTTTCCTATCCAAGATCGAACAAAATCCGAAATGGGTTAAAGGTGAAGTGGGTATGACGATGAATTTCACTTCCAATATCCCAGTCATGAAGAAAGATGTTCCTTTCCAAACAGATGTAACGGCCTTTATCAACGCTACGGATTCCAAACAAACAGCCGTAGAAGTTCGTCCAGCGCAACTGTTCTCTGTCAGCAAAACTTCTAAAAATTCAAAGGAAGCCGCGAAATTATTGAACTGGCTCCTAAATGATAAAGAAGCTGCAGCGATTCTAACAGATGTTCGTGGTACCCCGGTTTCTAAATCATTCATACAAGTGTTGATCGACAGCGGCAAACTAGATAAAGCGATTGCGAAAGGAACAGACATCGCGTTAAAGACAGCTGGAGTTCCAGTAAACGGAATTAGCGGCAACGCCGAACTGAGCAAAATCCGCCTAGATAACATTCAAAAAGTAGCCTATAAGAAATTAACGCCAGATCAAGCGGCAGATGAACTGGTAACAGCTTTGAATGCCAAATTGAAAGAGATTAAAGGCTCCAAATAAAGGATGAGAACTGGAGAATCAAAGAACAGGGCGGCGTTGACGCCGTCCTGCTTATTACAACACTAAATCCAACAAAAGCAAGGTGAGTGGCTCGTGAAACCAATCGCTGTAGAACGCAATGTTTCTATTACGGCAAAAAAACAACTAAAACGCCGTTTTGGGAACTATGTAGGACTGTTATATATAAGTCCTTGGATAATCGGGTTTCTGGCGTTCGAATTATACCCTTTTATTGCTTCGTTCCTATATTCCTTTACCGATCTAAATATGTTAAAGAGCCCTGGTTTTATTGGCTTGAAAAATTATACGAAGCTATTCCAGCATGACGATTTATTTTGGCAGTCGCTGAAAGTTACTTTCATTTATGTTCTACTTGCTGTCCCAACTAAAATTGCGTTTTCTTTACTTGTAGCAATTCTTCTAAATATGAAACTTAAAGGAATGAATTTTTACCGTACGATGTACTATCTGCCGTCTATTATGGGGGGAAGCGTTGCAGTTTCCATTCTCTGGAGATATTTGTTTTCAAAAGAAGGTGTTCTAAACCTATTGCTTGGGCGCCTGCATCTTGATAGCATTGATTGGCTTGGCAATCCGAACATCGCTTTATATACGATTAGCTCGCTGACAGTTTGGCAATTTGGTTCCTCCATGGTTCTTTTCTTAGCCGGACTTAAGCAAGTTCCAGGCGAGCTGTACGAAGCAGCCAAAGTGGATGGTGCATCTCGTGTTCGCATGTTTTTCCGGATTACGCTACCATTGCTTACACCGATTGTATTATTCAATCTTGTCATGCAGATGGTTAATGCCTTTCAGGATTTTACCCCAGCCATGGTGATTACAAATGGTGGGCCGCTAAATTCCACCTATCTTTACGGGATGATGATTTACCAAAATGCCTTCCAATTTTTCAAAATGGGTTATGCTTCCGCTCAATCCTGGGTGTTGTTCTTCATTATTATGGTCTTTACTTATATTACATTTAAGAGTTCATCACGTTGGGTTTATTACGAGGACGGTGGAAAAGGCTAATGAGTAACATTTCAAAAATGATGGCATACGTGCTGCTGACACTATTCGGTCTTGTCATGATCTACCCGCTGATGTGGTTATTCTCTGCAGCTTTCAGGAGCAACGCGGAAATCTTTTCCTCGGTTAGCTTAATTCCGCAACACGTGTCCTGGGACGCTTTTGTCAACGGTTGGAAAGGAACAGGTCAATATACGTTCACTACATTTTTTGCAAATTCACTGCTGCTTACAATCCCGACTGTCCTGGGTACCGTACTGTCAAGCGTCATCGTCGCATACGGCTTCGTTCGGTTTAACTTCCCGCTAAAAAAAGTGCTATTTTCCATCATGATTTCAACGTTGATGCTGCCAGGCGCGGTGATTATCATACCTCGTTACATGCTGTTCAAACAGCTCGGTTGGCTGGATAGTTATCTTCCTTTTATTATTCCAGCAATGATTGGCATATATCCGTTTTTTAACTTTATGATGATCCAATTCATGCGGGGATTGCCCAAAGAACTAGATGAATCGGCTAAAATGGACGGTTGTAACTCCTTCATGATTTTGGTCCGTATCTTGTTGCCGCTATGTAAACCAGCACTTTTCTCGGTAAGTATTATCCAATTTATGTGGACCTGGAACGAATTTTTCAATGTATTAATTTATGTAAACAGTGTGAGCAAGTTTACTTTGCAACTTGGACTAAGGCTTCGTATTGATTCTGGCGCTACAATTCCTTGGAATGAAATTATGGCTATGTCCTTAGTAACCATGCTGCCATGCGTCATTATTTTCTTCTTAGCACAAAAACATTTCGTTGAAGGTATTTCGACGACAGGATTAAAAGGGTAGTTAGAAACAAAAGGAGAAAAAAATGAACTCAAACTTGAACAAAGTATATTCAGTGGTACAGTTTGGAGCGAAAGCTGACAGTCTCACGATTAATACAGCTGCCATTCAAGAAGCCATTGATTTGGCGGCCGCAAATGGCGGTGGGATGGTTACCTTTGACAAGGGAGTGTACTTGACAGGCGCGCTTTTTGTTAAATCAGGTGTCGAGCTGCATATCCCAGAAGGTGTTGAAATTCGGGGGATTCAGGACGAGTCTGCTTATCCTGAAATGTTATCGCGCGTTGCGGGCGTAAATATAAATTGGCCCTGTGCACTGATTAATGTGTGCGATCAAAGACATGTCAAGATTAGCGGTAAAGGCGTCATTAACGGTCAAGGTGAATACTGGTGGAACAAATTCTGGGGAGAAGATCAGCAAAGCGAAATGGTGAAGGATTATACCGAAAAGGGGCTCCGCTGGGCAGTAGATTACGATTGCAAGAGACCTAGGATAATCCTTGTCCTTGACTCCGAAGATGTTCAGATAGAAAGTCTAACGTTGAAACGTTCGCCATTTTGGAATGTGCATATCTGTTATTCCAAGAACATCATCGTAGATGGCCTTTTCATTTATGATAATGAAGGACCTAGCTCAGATGGCATCGATATTGACTCCTCAAGTGATATTTTAGTGCAGAACTGCGATATTGACTGTAATGACGATAATATTTGTGTTAAATCAGGGCGGGACGCTGATGGATTACTGGTCAATCGGCCAACAGAGAGGGTGATCATTCGAGACTGTATTACCCGTTCAGGGCACGGGATGGTTACGTTTGGCAGCGAAACGTCTGGAGGAGCAAGGGATATTGAGGTCTACAATATTAAAGCATACGGAACGGATACAGGACTAAGGTTCAAATCAGCGCGAACAAGAGGCGGTATCTATGAGCGAATCTCTGTACATGATATCGAAATGGTTGATGTGCCTCATCCGTTTAGTTTTTTGCTAAACTGGTTTCCTAGTTACAGCTACACCAAAATTCCTGATCATTGGGATGGGGAGATACCGGATCATTGGTGGATTTTGACCAAATCCGTTGACCCTGAGTTAGGGATTCCTGAATTTCGTGATGTTTCCATCTGTAATGTCACAGTGAAAAATGCAGCTAATATTCAGGCTACAGCGTTGGAAGTAGAAGCTTATCTGGAAAAACCAATTCGAGATATTCATTGGAAAAATGTAGATATAGAAGCTCAGTCACTTGGGTATATCTACAACGCTAAAGATTGGACTATGGAAAATGTGGTGATTCATTCATCGGATACGTCACCTTTGCGTATTGAACAATGCACAAACGTTCAACTTCCTAGCGTTGAAAGAGTACTGGTATAAGATTTGATATTGGGAGAGATCGTATTGATTCTCCCTTTCTAGAACAAAAAATGTAAGCGCAAACAAAATTCGGTGGTAGGAAGAAGGGAGGTGATATTCCACAGAGGAGGTAAGGTTAGAGGTTAATAATATGAATTGTTGAAAGGAAGGGGACACTATGTCAAAGAAGTTTAGTTTACGAAACACAGTAGGGAAAATAATGGCGATCATTTTTGTCGCAAATTTATTAGTAATAGGCAATCCTTCTATGACCCATGCGGCCATAAGTAATCCTTCAGTCAAAGTCCAGATGTACAATTCAAACCGAACAGATAGTACCAGCACGTTATCTCCTGGGTTCAAGTTAGTTAATACGGGTACGACTTCCGTTAGTCTTCAGGATATGAAGATCCGGTATTACTTTACGAGCAATGGAGCAGAGCCAGTAAGCTGGCATGCCGATTACTCTGACATCGGAAGTAACAAAATTCTCGGGAATTTTGTGAAAATACCTAATGCGGTATCCAATGCAGATTATTATTTTGAAGCAAGTTTTACAGAGGAAGCTGGAAGTTTAGCAGCGGGAGCAAGTGTTGAATTACGCTTCAGCCTAGTTAAAAATATGGGAACCTTTACGCAGTCGGATGACTATTCTTTTAATTCGACAGCATCAGCGTATGCGGATTGGAATAAATCCACGGCCTATTACGGTGGTGCCTTGGTATGGGGAAGCGAGATATCTTCTTATACAGCCCCATCCACCAATTTAGCGTTGAATAAGACCGTAACGGTATCTTCAACAATTGCCTCAACAGATACAGGTTACACCGCAGGATGGGGGACGGCCAATGTTGTTAATGGGGAAAGACGCAGTGCTGATGGTTCAGATATCGGATGGAGCAGTGGTGCTGGCGATAGCCAATGGATAAACATCGACCTTGGTTCTGCACAAACTATTAACCGGGTTGATCTGTACGCTGTTAACTGGTTATCTAGTTCTCGTGGAAAAAACGGCATTGTAGGTCAAGGGTACCCGGTTGACTTTACCATTCAAGTTTCTTCGGATAATGCCAACTGGACCACAGTCATCACTCAGACTGGCGCGCTTAGACCGACGATCCCTGGGAATTCCTACTTGTTTACTTCAACCAGCGTCAGGTACGTGAAGGTCCAGTCTACCAAACTTAGACAGATGTTTAATGACAACAGGATGGCTTTTGCTGAAATTGAGGTTTACAATGATTCATCCTATGTTGCGCCTGTAACAATGCCGACACCTCCTGCAACGGGGAGGGTGGATATTGTTCCGACACCATTTACAGGGGCCATGCAGAACCCATTAATGGGAATGACACAAAAGGATTTCCAGGTAAATCTGTCTAACGAATGGCCGATTGATTATATGCCGTGGTCATCAATGATGATGACCTATATCCCATGGGACTGGTTGGAAGACGGAAATTCCGATTCAATAGATAAGATTGTTGAATATACCAATAACAGATGGAAAGCTATGGATACCAACGGTGTCTTTCATCCATACGAAGATTACAATATGAAAGTCATTCCTCGTGTGTATTTAAGATTTCCTGCAACCCCAACGATGTATGGTTTGGAGGGAGATCACTGGCCAGCAGATATGACTGCAGGTAATTTAACAAATGATCAGTTTGATAGTAGGCTCAAAAGATTGATTCAACGTTTAGGTGCTTTGTGGGACAATGATCCGAGGGTAGCTTTCATCCAAATGGGCATATATGGTACATGGGGAGAGCAGCATGGAACAAGTGTACCCACAAATGTTAATGCGTATTTCCACCAATATTTCCCGAATAAAAGGGTGGAGGTTCGTTATACAACAGGAAATGAACCATTTTCTTTTGGACAATACAATGACTCTATTGCAGATATGAATGTCATCTCCCAGTGGAAAAAACAAGAGGTAGGCGGAGAAACTGCCTACGATTATAACGGATACACGTTATTAGGTAACAATCCACATGAGACTTATGCATACAGCAATTACAATAACAATGCTGCAAACATGCTCAAGAAAATTCATGCAACTTATACGACATGGTTAGGTGAATACACGTATCGAAGCAAAGATGCAGGTTATAATGGCATCGATTACTATTATGCCAATAAAGTACAAATGGATCAGGCGGCAGAAAATATACAGAAAAACTTTGGTTACAAATATGTTGTAACTGATTTCAATTATCAGAAACAGGTTGCTCCTGGCCAGAGCTTCGTAGCACAGTTTAAGGTTAAAAATATGGGGTCAGCGCCCATGTACTATAACTGGCCAGTACAGTTAAGCTTGAAAGATCCTCAAACTAATCAAATCGTTTGGAGCGATACATTCAAGAATGTTGATATTAGAGATTGGTTGCCTGGAGAAGGTTTTACGGCCTGGAACGGTGCATCCAGTGGGAATTGGAGTTCCTCGGTATTGGAATATTCGACCCCTCCGCAGGAATATACGATTGCTAATACATTCACGCTTCCATCAAACATTGCTTCAAACAAGAACTATATGATCCAGCTCGCGGTTCTTGATCCGGCTGGAAATACACCAAGTTTGCGCTTTGCCATTCAAAATTATAAAAATGGTGGATACCATCCAATGGGTTACGTAGGAGTGGGTCAGGATCCTGGAACAACAACCATTGATTCTTCATACTTCGATAGTCCCGCAAGAGATATTTCTCTGCGCTATTACAGTGGCAACACGACATCAGCAACCCAGACGGCTCAACTGAGTGATTTAGGTGTTGGTCAATATCTTTCTCCTTCGAGTAAAAGGCCAGTACTCAACGTTGGGGGCGGCAACTATAATTTGAATCAATTACCTATTGTAGGAATTGATCAAAACCAAGGTACCCATAACATGATGACCCTTCCTCAAACTTGGGCAATAGCAACTGGAGGAAGTAAGGCAAGTCTCTCAGGAAGTACATTGACACCAATTGCTGCAGGTATCGGCAGCGTAACTGTTACAATGGCTAAAGTGACAAGTAGTCCAATCAAATTTTATGTCAATGCAACAGCAAATAGCGGTGTCGTCTCTGGGAAAATAAAGGACACTTCTGGAAATGGGGTTCAAGGAGTCACAGTAAGTCTTATAGTTGGTGGAACGACCTACTCTGCGATTACGGATTCAACGGGAAGCTATGATATTACGGAGGTTCCAGCAGGGACTGGATATTTAGTGACAGCAAGCAAAACTGGCTACCAGGATGTAGCGGCGTTGGGGGTAGCTGTAACGACAGGTGCTGTTACCGGTGTTAACCTTTCCATAAGTTCTGTAGTAGCTGGTAAAGGAACCATCGTAGGTACTGTGAAAGATGAAACAGGAAAAGCGATTCAAGGAGCTACTGTAAGCACAATAATTAGCGGAACTACTTACTCAGCAGTAACGGACATTTATGGAAACTATAGCGTCTTTAATGTACCGGTAGGAATCGGATACTCTGTCACTGCAAGCAAACCTACTTATACGAGCGGAACTGCTTCCGGAATCGCAGTGACCCAAGGTAAAATTTCAGTCGCTAATCCTTCGCTGACTGGAGTGCCTGCAATTATTACAAGTTTGACGGTTAACGACACAACAAACGCCGCCAATTGGTCGATCCAACGCAATATCCAAATAGGAGATGCACTTTTTGGTGACCGGACTCATACCATTGCAACGTTACCTTCGACGTATGCTGGCGCTGATTGGATTAGAACTGCTAACTCTTCCAAAAGTTACACCAGTGCTACGTTGGCTACATTTACAGTAACCAAGGACAGCACAGTTTACGTAGCGATTGACGATAGGATTACCACCAAGCCTTCGTGGCTCTCTACTTGGACAGATACGACTGATAATATGACAGATAACGAAAGTGGTGTCACTCAGACTTTTAGTATTTATAAGAAAGACTATACGGCTAATAGTCAGGTTACTCTGGGTCCAAATGGATCAACATCGTACAATATGTATCCTGTAATGGTAATAGGGAAACCTGCATTGACCAATCTGACGATCAATGACACAACGAACGCAGCCAATTGGTCGATTCAAGGCAACATGCAAGTCGGTAATACGCTATTTGGAGACAGGACATATACCCTTGCTTCCTTGCCTTTGACCTATGCTGGTACCGACTGGATCAGAACCGCTAATTCTTCTAGGAGTTACACAGGTACAACGTTGGCTACATTTACGGTAACCAAGGACAGTACGGTTTACGTAGCGATTGACGATCGGATTACCACCAAGCCTTCGTGGCTATCTACTTGGACAGATACAACGGATAATTTGACAGATAATGAAAGTGGTGTCACTCAAACATTTAGCATCTATATGAAAAACTATACCGCCAATTCCCAAGTTAGTTTGGGTCCAAATGGATCAACATCGCATGCTATGTATACAGTAATGATTAAGTAATATAAGAGCATAAATTGCTAGATGAAACTATAGAGGGCTGCCGATTTAATAGATCGGTAGCCTTCTCAGCTTAAAATATTTTTTAAATAGAGATTGGAGTACGGATATGATACCATCATGGCAAAATTTAAGAGTGAAGCAGGAACCGAGAGCCTTATATTACGTGAACCCCAATCGAATCGTATGGCAATCAGAAAGTAAAAATTCGGTGATAGAGTTTCCAGAACTACTCCTGGCCGAACACGGAGGGCAGTCCGTACACGATTCATCGATGAGGCAAGCATGTATTCTGAGAAATGAGGGTGTCGCCCCTGGAATCTTGCTTGATTTCGGGACTGAACTGCATGGAGGAGTTCAAATCTGTATTGCAGTTGGTAATAATGAAGCTACAAGATCGGCCAAGCTACGTATTCGGTTCGGGGAATCTGCCATGGAAGCCATGAGTGAGCTTGGCGGTTCGACGAATGCGACGAACAATCATGCAGTAAGGGATAGTGTGTTCGAGATCAGCTACATGGGAGCGGAACAAATAGGGAATACTGGATTCCGTTTTGTTCGGATCGACTTTATGGATGAAGGACATTTTATTCAACTACTCAGCGTCCGTGCTGTAGCGATCATGCACGAGGTAGAATATAAGGGCAGTTTTCGTTGCAATGATGAGCTACTGAATCGTATTTGGGACACAGGAGCATATACTGTTCATTTGAATATGCAGGATTATTTGTGGGACGGCATTAAGAGAGATAGGTTGGTCTGGACAGGGGACATGCATCCAGAAGTTGCTACACTACAAGCTGTATTCGGGAACCACGCTGTTGTACCGAAGAGTCTAGATTTCATTCGGGATGATTATCCGCTGCCAAAGTGGATGACAACATTTCCAACCTATTCGATTTGGTGGATTTTGGTGCATAATGACTGGTATATGCATAATGGCGACTTAAATTACCTATTAGAGCAAAAGCCATATATGACGGGCCTGCTCCGTCAACTTATAAATTGCGTTCAGAGTGACGGTACCATAGACATCCCAAATCCGTTTCTCGATTGGCCTTCCTCTACAAACCCCGAAGGGGTCAAAGCAGGGGTTCATGCGTTGTTTATCTGGTGTATGGATGTAGGTGCCAAGCTTTGTAAACTGATGGACGATCAAGAAACGGCAGATCTGTGTTTGCGGATGTGCGCGAAGCTGCGGAATGTTGTTATGGATCATAATGGAAGCAAGCAGGCTGCCTCCCTGTTGGCCTTAGTTGGACAGCTTGATCTCAAACAGGTTAACGATGAAGTCATTGCTCCAGATTCTCCAAAAGGCTACTCCACCTTCTATGGCTATTACATTCTGAAGGCACGCGGGGAAGCAGGGGACGTAACGGGCAGCCTGGACAGTATCCGTACCTATTGGGGAGGTATGCTGAATCTTGGGGCGAGTACCTTCTGGGAGGATTTCGATATCGATTGGTTGAACAATGCGGCTCGGATTGACGAGTTGACCCCGGAAGGCAAGGTGGATGTGCACGGCTCATATGGTAGGTATTGCTATCAAGGATACCGGCATAGTTTGTGTCATGGATGGGCTTCTGGGCCGACGGCATGGCTGTCTGAGTACGTACTCGGCATCCAATTGGTGGAACCAGGTTGTCGAGTAATCCGTGTAGAACCACAGCTTGGTGACCTAGATTGGGTAGAAGGCACCTTTCCAACGCCTCTTGGCATCGTCCGGATCAAACACACAAGAAAAGATGACGGAACCGTACAATCGGATATTGAAGCGCCAGAGGGGATAAAAGTTTTGATTGGTGATTCTAAAATTCAATTGCAAAAATGAAGTGGTAAAGCGCAGTTATCCTCGATTTGATTCGGGACCTGCGCTTTTTTGTTACTTGTTAATTGAATTTACAAGTGAAGGCTTTTAATTTGAAATATCTTTCCAGTCTCGAATTTCTCGACTTTATTCAAGAAAAAAGATCGGTTTATTCCATATCGGCAATAATAACAAGGATATATGATGTTAATGCCGCGGCATTTATTTTCATTGTTGTAAGAGCAGTGGCATAATGGAAGTAAAACTGGTGATGTGCTGGAACTTGGAAGAAGTTTTGGGGAGTGAATAAATGAAAAAAATAGAATTTAGTAACTATATTAAGCCTTTATATTGGACTAGATGGATTTTTCAGAGGTATAACGATCTCAAACTCAAACAGAAATTTATGTTAATTCTATTTATGTTTTTGAGTGCGGTTTGCAGTGTTAGTCTAATTGCTCTTAATTATTCATTCAAATCATACGATGAACAGCTTTATAAGCAACTTTCTCAAGTTCTAAATGTATCGTTGCTTGATATCGAGAACAACATTAACAATGTTGAGAAACAATCATTAAATTTGGCTTTAGATAACAGTAATCAGGAACAATTGCAGAAAATTCAAAAGACGGTTGGAGACTACGAAAAATACAAAGAGCTTAGTAATTTTATGAATAAAATTCAGTTATATAGTATGTCTGAGAAGAAAATCTCATCGATTACGTTTGCTGATACGAAAGGGTACAACTTAACTGTTGGACGAGATTTACTTGTAATTGATGATTCACAAAAAGAAAAAATAATCCGTCAGGCGATAAAAGAAAATGGCGGTTTAGTTTGGATAGAACCAGATGAAACGCATCCGTATTTTATAGCAGCAAGAGAGATCTTATCCACGACAAATTCCATACTTGAGCCACTTGGCACCTTATTGTTTCAAATTAACCCAAAAGATTTATTTTATGATCATTTAAAATTATTACCTTATGCCAATACGGAGTTTTTCGTCCGAACCAATCAAAAAATATTGTTTTCGCACCTTACAGACTCTATTCTTGATTTTCAAGGTATCCAGTTTCCCAATAATCAGGGGTATACTATACGAACGATTGAAGGGAAAACATATTTTATGGCCTATGTCACTTCAGAGCGTTTAGGCTGGATGTATGTGAGTGTACTCCCCTATGATCAAATTTTTAGACACAATATTTTTTTAAGAAACATTGTCCTCGCTACATTCATTATCTTATTTGTATCGGCTATATTTATTGCTTTTCGGTTATCCAGAAACATTACAAAGCCGATCGAAAATCTAACGAAACAAATGAGTATTGCTGAAAAAGGTGACTTCGAAATACCAGAATTAGAGTGGAGAGGCGTGGAACGTTCAGACGAGGTCGGGTACCTTCAGAAACGGTTTTATATCATGATTGGGCGAATAAACGATCTGATCAAGGAAAATTATGATAAACAACTGATAATAAAAGAGACCGAATATATGGCTTTGCAGGCGCAAATTAACCCGCATTTTTTGTATAACACGTTGAGTTCGATTAATTGGCTTGCAAGGGCTAATCAACAAGAACCGATTTCTATGATGGTTGAGTCGCTGAGCAACTTGCTTCGTGCTTCGATTGGCAATATGGAAGCTGTCATTTCAATAGGTGAAGAGATCCTTTTACTTGAGAATTACATTACCATCCAAAAGTTTCGTTATACGAATCGGTTGCAATTTCTTGTTGATATTGATGAAACCTACAAAGAATACCGAATTCCAAAAATGTCACTACAACCGATCGTAGAGAATGCAATTCGCCATGGTTTAGAAAATATGTTAGATGTGTGTAAGATCTCGGTTACCGCGCAAGTCGCTTCGGGAATGATCATTTTGACGGTAAAGGATAATGGGCCAGGAGTCGAAGAGGAACTTTTAGAAAAATTACGTAAGCATGAGGTGCAAACAACGGGTAGCGGAATCGGACTCAAAAATATCAATGAGCGTCTAAAGCTTCTTTTTGGTGAACCCTATGGTTTGGAGTATGACAGTATGCTAGGACATGGAATGAAAGTAATGATGACAATTCCAATGAGGTGTGAATGATTATGTATAAAGTATTGTTAGTTGACGATGAAGAAATTGCTAGAGATAGCATTTCTAACTTAATTAATTGGGATGCCCATCAATTTCATTTCCTAGGTGCAGCGAAGGATGGGTTTGAGGCGTTAGATCAAATTAAGTTGCACCAGCCTGAAATTGTTATTACGGATATTAAGATGCCTGTTATGAACGGTTTGCAACTGATTAGCAACGTAAAAGCGCTTTATCCCAATACAGTATTTGTCGTTTTATCTGGATACGGTGAGTATGATTATACAAGCCAAGCAATGGCATCCGGAGTTAAGCATTATCTCTTAAAACCGAGCAATGAAAACAAAATTATTGAAGTTTTGGGTAATGTCAGAAATGAATTGGAAAGCAAAGCAAGTGAGGATCGTTTTATTCAAGGCTTGGAGAGCAAGCTTGAAAAAATGTTGCCTTTTGTGAAGGAACAAATCCTAAGGGATATTGCTATTACAGGTGTATTTAATGAAAATGATTGCGAATATTTTATGGATCCTTTAAAAATATCGACTCAGAAGTATAAGGTTGTTCTCATTATGTTTGATAAATCTTCGGATTATATTGAAAAGTTTGCGTTAAAAAATATTGCTGAGGAAATACTTACGGAAAAAAGATTTTTTCTAAGTACCATCATTGAGAATCGCGTGCTTTTAATTGTTAATTCAATAGAACTTCAAGATCTTTCCGAGTTCTTGGTTCAAATCAGACAAGTATATAAAAGCTACTACAAGATTAATCTCTGTATGGCTGTGAGTAGAGAGGGGACAGTAACCAGTGTTCGTTCGTTGTATAAAGAGGCACAGGAGTGCTTAAAATTCCGCTTCTATATTGAAGAAGACGGCATTATAACGATGGACGATATTGATGCTAACCGAAGAGAGCAAGTCTTGGATATTACATTAATTTTTGAAGGGATCGTTTCTTCGGTAAGAACCGGTAGCCTTGCAGAGTTGAATACCCTTCTGGAAGATATGTTTGTTCAATTTGAAGTAGAAAAGCTGAAAATCAATGAAATTAAGGCGTATTGCTTAGAATTGTTTTTGAAAATCATAAGACACAGTCACGAGGAACTTTTAAGTAAGCAGATTCAAAATGTGTCAAAGTTTCAGGAATTTGAATCGATTAGTCATATTTTTGGATTTTTGAAAAAAGTAGCTAACGAAATTGCCAAAGAAAATTACGATAAAACGATTAAACAACAAAATCATTTGATCCAAGCGGTAAAAGAAATTGTACAAAAAAACATTAGCAATCAAGAATTGTCCTTAAAATGGATTGCGAATGAGCTTCTTTATATGAATGAGGATTATATGGGGAAAGTATTTGCTAAAGAAACGGGTGTAAGATTCTCACAATACGTTTTAAATAAGAGAATGGAGCTTGCCCAGCATTTGATTGAAACTAATAATGAACTCAAAATTACCGAGATATCTAGATTGACAGGTTTCTCTGAAGATGCCCAGTATTTTAGTAAAGTGTTTAAGAAACATACAGGTATGACTCCATCTGAATATAAAAAGGCGACTGAAACCGAAAGGTAAGTCGTCTATTTTTTTCAAGTATGATCTCGGTTATTTCCATTCTTAACAAATCATGAAGGTGTTACTATTTTAGTAAGAAGTTAAACTTCTCTAATGCTAGGGCCCTCAATTAGCGAAGTACTTCGAAAAGATGAAAGGGGATCCGTCGAGATGAAAAAAAACTTATCTGTCGTTCTATCAATTTCTCTGATGATGTCATTCGCATTAACAGCATGTTCAACTAAAAGTGATAGCCCAAGCGCCAGTCCAGCCGCTAGCCCAACTGCAAGTGCTGCTGCTACGACTCAAGCCAAACCAGCCAAACCAGCTAATTTAAGCATTTTTTGGTGGGGGAATCAGCCTAGACATGATGGGACAAATAAGGTATTAGAGCTGTATTCGAAAAACAATCCTACTATCACATTTGCACCTGAATACACTGGGTTTGATGGTTACTACAGCAAACTTACGATGCTGGCTGCTTCGAATAGTATGCCTGATATTTTTCAGTGGTATGTGGGTAACGACCAATACTTCCAAAAGAACCTTGTAGAGCCTTTGGATGACTATGTAAGCAAGGGACTCATTGATATTAGCAAAATCAGCCCAAGTCTCGTTGAGAGTGGAAAGATGAATGGTAAGCTGTATGGAATCCCTCTTAGCGTGAACTCAAAAGCATTTTATATAGATCCTGAAATCTATAAGAAAGCTGGATTAGCGATACCGACAGAAGGATATGCAACGTGGGAAGACTTAGAGAAAGATTTGGTGAAATTGAAAGCGGTAACGGGGGCATATGGTGGGGATGATGTCATGGATTCAGTCAACCTTTTCCCTTATTATGCAAGACAATATGGTCAAGTGCTTTACAGTTCAACTGGAACCGGTGTGGATGAAAAAACATACGTAAGTTTCTATAACATGAAGAAAAGATTAATAAAGCAAGGTCTGATTCCGCCAGTCGATGTTATCAAGCAACAGAAAGGTATTGAAGATTCCCAAACGGTAAAAGGTAAAGCGGCTATTAGTTCTTTGTATAATAATCAGCTTACTCAAATAGAGAAAGCAGCAGGAAGAGATTTATTGCTCATTCCACTGCCGGGGCCAAATCGGGAAAAAGGATATGATGTAAGACCTGGTTTGCATTTTGCCATCTCCGTGAATTCTAAAAATAAAGAAGAATCAGCGAAGTTTATCAATTATTTTATTAACGACGTTGAAGCGAACAAAATTCTGAATGGAGAAAGAGGAGTTCCTGTATCCTCGAATATCCGTGCTGCATTGAGCCAAGCAGCAACGCCTGTTCAGCAAGAGATTTATCAATTCCAAGATAAAGTCTCGCTGAAGAGTAGTCCAATGGATCCGCCAGGACCTAACAATTTCTCTCAAATTGAAGCTTTGTTTAAAAGCTTAGATGAGCAGATTCTATTCGATAAAATTACGCCTGAAGCTGCTTATAAACAGTTTAAAGAAGAATCTACGCAATTGGCGGCTAAAAAATAATAAATAATTTGCGGCCAGCCAGATATGTGATGAACATGCAGCTGGCCGCAACTAACATGGAGAAATCAATATGATGAAATCTCGAGTGAGTAATACTGAAAATATAGCTGGTTATGGATTTATCCTGCCATGGATTATCGGCTTCGTAGGATTAACATTAATACCTTTAGGTTGTTTAATCTATTTTGCTTTCACCAAATATGATCTGCTGTCGCCGCCGCAATTTATTGGGATGGAGAATTTCGCCAACATTATTCATGATTCAAAGTTTTATCAAGCTTTTAAAGTGACTTTTAACTATGTATTAGTTGCCGTACCTGTAAAGCTTGTTGTAGCGCTCATGGTCGCACTACTGTTAAATCGAGGGATGAAACTGATCGGGGTTTACCGAACACTGCTATACATTCCTTCCATTATTGGCGGAAGCGTTGCAGTAGCCGTGATGTGGGGGAAAATCTTCTCCAGAGATGGAGCCGTAAACTCTTTTATTTATAATTTGTTGGGTATTAAAATGGATATTTCCTGGATTGCTGATCCGAAAACTGCTCTATATTCCCTTATACTTTTGTCTACATGGCAGTTTGGTGCTGCAATGGTTATCTTCCTTGCGGGTTTGAAGAATATCTCTTCATCCTACTATGAGGCAGCTGTTGTTGACGGTGCGGGTGCATTTCAGAAGTTCTTCTATATTACCCTTCCTATCCTGACTCCAGTCATTCTTTTTAATCTTGTTATGCAAGTAATTGGCGGATTTATGACCTTTACGCAAGGTTTGGTCATTACCAACGGCGGTCCTTTAGATAAAACGTTGTTTTATCAGCTTTATGTTTATAATAGGGGCTTTCAATTCTTCGAAATGGGCTACGCTGCGGCATTATCTTGTATTATGTTAGTTCTCGTTGCGCTTCTCACTGCATTAATTTTTCGCTCATCCTCTTCTTGGGTACATTATGAGTGATGAAGGAAGGAATTTGAATATGGTAATAAAACGAAAAAATGTTAGTCGTATATTGTTTCACGCCTTCTTGATCCCGATCGCACTCATCACCTTGTATCCTATTTTTTGGATGATTTCTAGTTCGCTAAAGGAGAGTTCACAGGTTTTCGTTAACGCGCATAGTTTGGTCCCTGTTGGTTGGCATTTTGATAATTACACAAGAGGTTGGAAGGGATTCGCTGGGAATACTTTTGCTGTATTTTTTAAGAATTCATTCTATGTTGCCATATTATCTGTTATAGGTGTTTTGATATCCTCTTCACTTATTGCTTACGGATTTGCGAGAATTAATTTCCGATTCAAAAAGTTTTGGTTCAGCACAGTGATTCTATCTATGTTGTTACCAGGTGAGATTATCCGAATCCCACAATATATTATCTTCTATAAATTAGATTGGATTAACACATTTTTGCCGTTGGTCATACCTGCTTTTTTTGGCTCTGCTTTCTTTGTATTTTTAATGATGCAGTTTATTCGTACATTGCCTTATGAATTGGATGAAGCGGCAAAGATGGACGGATGTAACCGGTTTATGATTTATTATCGCGTTATTTTGCCTTTAATCAAACCTGTGTTGATTACAGCAGCTATTTTCCAATTTTATTGGGCCTGGGATGATTTTATGGGTGCGTTGATTTATTTGGGTAAACCAAAGCTATACACGGTAAGTGTAGCCATTCGACTATTTTCTGATCCAAGTTCTCAAACAGATTGGGGAGCTATGTTTGCGATGGCAACCTTATCTCTAACGGTTCCAGTAACTGTCTTTTTCATCTTCCAGCGTTATATCGTAGACGGAATAAGTACAACTGGATTGAAAGGTTAATGTGATCATGATTGAACTCAAATTAGCAGAACAATGGACAGAAATACCATCTGATAAACGTATATTTGGCAACTTTATTGAGTCCGGCTTCGGCAGGCAGGTTAGTGGCCTATGGGCTGAAATGCTGTACAACCGTGCTTTCCGTAAAGTTCCGGAATATAACAAGGCTACATGGGCATGGCTCGGTTTGGATAGGGAGCACTATAACGATCAAGCACCATTTTGGCACAACGGTTACGAGGAAAACGATTGGGTGTTGCTTGGTAATCCAGAAGTACGACATTCATGCGGCAATTATACGTATAAAGGGACTACATCCTTTATGGTGCAGAATACAGTCGAGGGCCAGATCTGTGGCGTGGCGCAGAAGGGGATACATCTCCAGAAGGGAAAATCCTATCAACTGCGCTTACTAGCTGGGCATCGTGGTGACATAGGCAGCGCAGGATTAAATGGTTTCGGTGAAACAATTCATAGCGATCTGGTAAAGCAATTGCATGTTCAGCTGGGGAGCCATGAAACGGTTTTTGCGCTTACGACAATGACCCAATCCTTTGAATGGGAATTCGAGGCCATGGAAACGGAAGTAGTAGAACTTCGGTTAACCTTTGCTTTTGAGGGGACACTCTTACTCTCTTGCGCGTCACTTATGCCTACAGATAATATAGGCGGCTGGCGCTTGGATGTGGTGGGAAAATTGCGCGAAGTGAAACCTAGCGTCGTCCGTTTCCCAGGTGGTTGTTTTGTGAGCTTTTACAATTGGGAAAGTTCGATCGGTGATCGCGATGCTCGTGAACCTCAGCCAAGTTTTTACTGGGGAGGACTGGAAGAAAACGACGTTGGATTGGATGAATTTATGCATTTATCCAAACTCGTTGGTTTTGAGCCGCAGATTTGCTTCAATATGATGACCTCAACACCTTTTAAAGCGCGGCAAATGATCGAATATTTGAATGCCAATGTAGATACAGGCATGGGACGCTTGCGAATGCTTAACGGAAATGCTGCTCCTTATGAGGTCAAACTATTTGAGATGGACAATGAACCTAATCGGAAATGGACGGCAGAGCAATATGCACAGCAGTGTGTAGCTTACTCACGTGAGATGCGTCAGGCTGATCCAACAATTGAATTCATGCTCGCTGGATATACCTATCCGCTTGAATTGCTGCCTCATATGCTCGAGATTGCAGGAAGAGACATTAATTATGTGATCTACAGGAAGGGAAGCCCCAATTTCGTTACGAAGGTTCTGCAGGTGCTTCGAGCATACAATGAGAGAAATGGCACGCAGTTGAAACTGGTCAATACAGAATGGCTTCCATCCTGTAAAAGTATTGAACCCTTCGAAGATCCATTAGTTCCCATAGATTTCAGTTGGAATGGCAAGGTAACGAACGATTATAGGAACATCTTTTCGACGCAGCAGCTGAGTTGGAATTATGCATTAAATGGAGCGCACCGTCTGTTGGATTATATTAGTTATGGCGGTGAATTCGCGCTGGCGAATTTTAATAACCTGTGCAACACATGGGGACAGAATGTCATTGAAGCAACCAAGGATAGTAGTTATTTGTCCTGCATGGGAGAGATCTTCGCGATGTTTATGAAGGTGTTCCAACCCTGTGTATCTACCAAGGTCACAATCGGTGATGAGCGTCTTTTCGCACTCGCGACGAAAACAATTGAAGGTGTAGAACAACTTTATATTGTTAATCATTCTAGTCTGGCAATCGAAGCTGCATTGCCAAATGGTGACTGGGAATGCCAGGAAGGTCTACATGGAAGTGGGCGACTAGTTCGGCAGATGGAACACGAGAATTGCGTGCAGGCATGTACACCATGCATACATGAGAATATTGCGGTCTTTCCGCCATTAAGCTTTGTCTGTCTAAAACTTATGAAATAAATACTGTGTAATTACGAAGCTGTCGGAACGATCGGCAGCTTTATTGCTTTATAACAAAATATACTAAACGACTCCAAGTGGGAAAGGATGCTTCAAGATGGGACGACTAGAAACGAAAATACTGAATGGCTGGGAGTTTACTTTAAAGGAGCCGAACGATCAGAACTTTGAACCGGTAACGATACCGCACGATTGGGCAATAACAGCCCCTATTTCTCGTGACATGAAACAGGCGGAAGCTCAGGGATTTCGAGATAGATGGGGAATTGGTTGGTATAGACGTAATCTCAACATAATCGAGAAGACAGCTGATCACGTGTACAAGTTGAGGTTTGACGGCGTTTATGAGAACAGCACGGTATGGGTAAACGGAAAAGAAGCCGGTAGTCAAAAGTACGGATATTCCCAGTTCACTTTAGACATTACGGACCTCATTCACGAAGGGGACAATCAGATCCTGGTCAAGGTGGATAACACGGCTTTTCCAGCGGATAGATGGTATTCCGGGGCAGGCATTTATAGAAATGTGACGCTGCTTAAATTGTACAGAAATCATTTGAATCCAGATAATATTCAAGTGACTTCTGCATTAGAGGGAGACACAGCTATTGTGACCGTTCGGACAGGAACTACCTCTTTGGTAAAGGCAACAATAGCCGATGTTAGCTTTTCGATTTCCGGAGAGTCGGATAATGGCGTCATCCGTTTCGAACTACCTGAGGCTAGGCTATGGAGTCCAGAGAATCCTCATTTATACCAGGTTGATTTGACACTATTTGAAGGGAATGAAGCGATCGATCAATATAGCTTAAGAATCGGTATTCGCGACATTCAGATGACTCCAGGCAAGGGCATGTTCTTGAATGGCCGGATGACAAAGATCAAGGGATTTTGCATACACCAAGATGCAGGTTGCTTAGGTACGGCTGTCCCAGCGGAAATCTGGAAGGACAGATTGATCAAATTTAAATCAATGGGATGCAATGCGGTTCGCTGCTCTCACCATATTTTTGCCCCTGAATTTCTTGATTTGTGTGATGAACTGGGACTTTTTGTGTACGAGGAGCCCTTTGATAAGTGGACGGGAGGCGCGTACGGCAGATATTTTGAGACGGAATGGCAGAAGGATTTGGAATGCATGGTAAAAAGAGACCGGAACCATCCCTCCATCTTTATGTGGGGAGTCGGGAATGAGGTTGAATTTCAAGGCCAGGCATCAATGCTGAAAATATTAAAAATGCTCAAGGAGCACATTTTAACTCTTGATGATACTAGGCCTATTTCTTATGCCATGAATCCGCACTTTAAATATGAAAGCAATGTAGATATTTCTAAGGTGGAGGATATTCAACAGTTTGTAGACCAAGTGGATGAACGTGAAATTGATAATAATGAGGAACGTGTGGAGCGCATTCGCAGAATTGCTGAGTTGGTCGATGTCATCTGCTGTAATTATCAGGAGCAATGGTATCCGGACATTCACAAAGCTGTACCAGATAAACTAATTCTCGGTACCGAAACTTATCAGTTTTTCCGTGGACATCCGGATTCTATGCAGAATTTTAGTGATGATGTGCCTTGGATGGATGTGGAGAAGCACGATTACGTCATTGGCGGCATGCTATGGACGGGTATCGATTACTTGGGTGAGTCCATGGGCTATCCGGCAAAGGGATGGGCGGGTTCCTTGTTCTTGACGAATACAGAGCGTAAGCCACTCTCTTATCTTTATCAAAGCTATTGGTCTGAGGAGCCAATGATCTATATGGCCGTAATGGATTACTCATTACAGGATGAAGGGGTAAAGGAGCATTGGGATGCACCAAGGTATGCGAGCCATTGGAATTTCCCGCAGTTTAATAAGACCGTGATTCCATATATGATTGCAACAAATTGTGAAGAGGTAAAAATTGAAGTCAATGATAGAAAGTACAATTTACCTACGCCTTCTTCTTTCCCCAACCGAATGATAACCGGCTATCTTCCGTATTTCCCTGGGACTGTCACAGTAAGAGGGTATATTAATGGCCAAGAAGTAGCTCAATATAAGTTACAAACTGCGGGGCATGCCGTTCAGCTTTGCTTCGACCAAGAAGAGATTCGTTTGGGGGCAGCGGCTGGCTACCAGAAATTATTTACCGTTCGGGCTAAGGACGCAGAAGGCGTATTTGTTTTCCGTGAGAGTGCTAAAGTTACATTTCAGGTTGAAGGATCAGCTGAAATCATCGCGGTGGACAATGGCGACCTCTGTTCGAGCGAACCCTATAATCGTAATTGGATGCATATGTATCGTGGTTGTGTTAGTACAGTGGTTCGGTTGACGGGAGAGAAGGGAAGAGTCGTTCTGTCTGCCTACGCTGAGGGGATGTTGCCGGCCCAACTGGTTATTCATGTTGTCTAAGTATTGGATAAGATTTCAGTAAATGACGATTGAAATACTGTCAATCAGGAGGAGTTACTCATGAGTAATTCAACGATTTGGCCACGGACTCAACTAAATCCTTTGCCCCAGAAAACAAGTCATTTAGACTTTTGCCAGGTTAGTCTGAACGGAAGCGATTGGAAGATGGAGTTGTACCCTCCAGCAAATTTTCATGATTCTTCCACAGATTTCTCTAGTTGGCAAGATTCCAATGTTCCTATGCAAATCGAGGCAGGTGAAGATGAATATGCCTATACTCGTATTATAGATATTCCTGTGGAATGGAAACAAAATAGAATATTTTTGCGTTTTGACGGTGCGAATTGCTATGCAAGGGTGTTCGTGGATGGTGTCTTTATCCGTGATCATTATGGCGGCTTTGTCAGTTGGGATTGTGATATTACGAATTATGTTACTCCTGGGAACCAACATCGGCTGGTAGTGGGTATTACCGACAAGCCATTAGAAGTCAACCCGTTCCACCGCGGGGGTCTCATACGGGATGTGAGTCTCTATACAGTCCCCGAGATTTATTTAGCTCGTCTTCATGTGGATACGATCTTTGACACTAATTATATCGATGCTACCCTAACAATCTTTACTGTTATTGCGGGTGGAAGTGGTTCTGTATTGCTTGAGTTAACTTCACCTAGGGGAGAGTTAATATCTCTTGGTTCACTCAGTGGTGAAGCAGGATCTGATGTGGTGGGGCACTATCCTATTTCTGCTCCCATGAAATGGGATAGTGAGCACCCTTATCTATATACCTTAACCGCTTCGGTAATTGTAGAGGGAATTTTGCAGGAAGTGGTTACCAAGAAAATCGGCTTTAGGCAAATTGAGCGTCGAAGTAACGAGATTTTTATTAATGGTGATCTTCTCAAACTACGAGGAATCAATCGTCATGATATTCATCCTATTACAGGCCGAGCCCTTACTCGGGAACTGGTGGAAGAGGACATCCTGTTATTTAAAAAGGCAAATATAAACTTTATTCGCACTAGTCATTATCCACCTCGTCCTGATTTTCTAGACTTATGTGATCAATACGGCATGTATGTCGAGGATGAAATCGCTGTGTCTTTCCTAGGATACGGCGTTTGGCATACCGAAAGCGATCCTGCATATACAGCGTGCTATCTTGGACAATTTTCCGAAATGATCGAAAGGGACCGTTCTCATCCTAGCGTGATTATTTGGTCACTGGCTAATGAAAGCTATTGGGGTGAGAATATTGCTAAGATGAATGCATATGCCCATGAGGAAGATCCTAGTCGTCTTACAATCTTCAGCTATCCTCTCACCCAGATGGAAGATGATAACTCAGTGGATATTTGGAGTGTACACTACGACAAATGGGGGCAAGACTTGACGGATTTGACGGAGGCTCATCGTCGCAGTTACCGTGAGCCTCATCCTTTTCCTGTGCTGCATGACGAATCGACTCATATACCTTGCTATAACCTCTATGAGCAACAACGAGATCAAGGAGTTCGAGACTTCTGGGGGGAAACAATAAACCAATTCTGGGATCGACTTTGGGAAACCCCAGGTGCATTAGGCTGCGCAATTTGGGCAGGCATTGACGAAGTAATGGTCAAAGATCACTGCTTGCTTGGACGCTCATGGGGAATTATTGACGGTTGGCGCCGGATAAAACCAGAGTATTGGCACACTCGTAAGGGGTTCTCACCGGTTCGCTTGCTGGATGAACCAAGGGGAGAAGAAAATCGATTACTACTTTCCATCCGAAATCGATTTAATCATACCAATTTAAATGAGCTGCGCATTCACTGGAAACTGGCAGACCTCAATGGCGAACTCCAAGGTCCTGATGTTCCACCTCGGGGTGAAGGAGTCTTGGAAATTCCAATTCAATTTATGTCGGAGGAAACACTGGAACTAACTTTTACCGATCCATTTGGATTCCAAGTTGAAGAAGCCTCTTATTCCTTGGGTAGGCCAGAGCTTTGTTTGCCTCGTCTCAACGGTATAGAGCCTTGCATGGAAGAAAAGGAGGATTCGTTACGAATCTATGGCAAAAATTTCTCCTTATCATTCTCCACACAGACCGGGCTGATTACGGAAGGATATGATCAAAACACAAAGGTACTCACAGGTGGGCCGACTTTGAACTTAATTGGGCTAGACTTAGGCCCATGGCAATTGGAACATATGGATGCATGTTTAGTAGCTGGTTGTGCAAAAGTTACGCTCGATGGCTGTTACGGAGATGTGAAAGTTCGCTTTGTAATTTGTGTAGATGCGGAAGGTCTTATGGAAACAACCTATACGGTAACAGAGATGCCTTATCCCAATCCTCGGGAAGTGGCATTAAGCAGTTCAATTACTAGTCATTCTGGCGGCTATGACGAGGTAGGCATTTCCTTTACTGTGCCCGAATCATTGGGTTTATTATCATGGAAGCGGGTAGGCTTGTGGAATGTCTATCCAGAAGGACATATTGGTCGTTTGGAGGGGCAGACTTCCAAATTTAACTCTAAAGGCGTGAACGTAGCTGACTCGCCTCCTGAGTGGGGTTGGGAATTGGATGAGAAAGATTGGATACTCTTTGGCAAAAATGACATTGGACGTCGAGGTACGCGGGACTTTACAAGTACCAAACCTTCTATTCTTCGTGCCTCTATGGAAAAGAATGAAGCGGCTTTCACCGTCCTATCCGACGGTAGGGATGCGGTACGCATGGAGATTAATTTTAATCAAAGAAATGTCATTTCAGATAGAGATCCCTCTTTGAGTTATGGAGGTAATTGGCTCAGGCAGACCACAAAGCATCGTAGTTTAGACGGTACAGAAACATGGTCAAGTAAGGCAGGAGACTTCTGTCAATATACCTTTACTGGTACAGGAATTGCTTGGTTCTCTAGCTTGGATGGCATATGTGGAATGGCAAAGGTTTATATTGACGGTGAACTAAAGGACGATGCGATTGATTTGGGTTTAAGACAAGCTGAAAAGATTGCCCGTGGGTATAAGAAGTTTTACCGCCACTTGGCATACGCTATTCAAGACTTGCCGATGGGTGAGCATACCATTCGTATTGAAGTGACTGGTGAGAAAGCTTCTGGCTCCAATAACAGTTATGTAAATATTGACTATTTTGTCATACTTGATAGCCATGAGATTGGGGACACCCGATTCATTATTAATAGTGCGTTTAATTACCCTGAGCTTTCTTGGGGGAATTATATCAAACCTCCAATTAAAGTTTCCTCGGGGTATACTGGCCGAGTATATACGAAATTAGGACGCACTAGTGATGTAGCAATAAGAGGGGAATGAATGTCGTGAGTAAATCGGTTGATTCAATGCGATTAACGGGCAATGTCAGAATTGCCGTTCCTGAGATATTAACACCACCCGTCATGCATGGATTGAGGATGTTTAGGCGTGACTTAAAGGCAGTATTGGGGAAAGAACCAGAGGTAATTGTTGCAGATGAAAAGGCAGAAATAAGAATTCGTTTCGCGACAGAGGATGATTCTGTTCCGAGACGCGATGAAGCATTCGCCTTTCAATTTCGAGTTGCGGAATCACAAAGCCAGATTGAAATCATTGGACATGATGAACTGGGCCTTGTGTATGGAATGCTATATTTTACAGAACGATATTTGGGCGTGCAACCGTTCTGGTTTTGGGCGGATCAGACGATACAAATTAGGAATGAGATATGGATTCCAGTTGAACCTTACCAATCAGAAGAAAGTAAAGTGAAATTTCGTGGTTGGTTTGTGAACGATGAGGTATGTCTAATTGGATGGAAAGAGTCATATCCGCCGTCCAGAGAGATCTGGGAGCATGTCTTTGAAGCGTTACTCCGTTGCAAAGGGAATATGGTAATACCAGGTACAGACTTACCGAAGACAGGAGTTCATTTTGATGTTGCCGCTGAGATGGGACTCTGGGTAACGCATCATCACGCAGAGCCGCTAGGTGCTGAGATGTTTCTTCGCGCGTATCCGGGCAGAATAGCTAGCTATCAGGAAGAACCAGAGCTGTTTGAGCGGTTGTGGCTCGAAGCCATTGAGAAGCAAAAAGACAAGAAGATTCTGTGGGTACTTTCCTTCCGGGGGCAGGGGGATAAACCATTCTGGGAGAATGATCCCACATTTGATACTCCTGAAAAGCGTGGTAAGATGATTAGTCATGTTATCCGCAGGCAGTATGATATAATCCGGGAATCTGTTATAAATCCTGTATACTGTGTTGCCTTATATGGTGAAATTGCTGAACTGTACAAAGGCGGTTATATCGAACTGCCGAGTGACGTCATCAAAGTTTGGGCAGATAACGGATATGGCAGGATGGTATCGCGACGGCATGGTAATTTAAACTTGCGGGTTCAAGCATTGCCGGACGCAAACGACACAGGCCAGCATGGTATTTATTATCATGTAACGTTTCATGATTTGCAGGCATCGAACCATTTAGTAATGTTCCCAGGATCAGCCAGCTTTCTTAAAAAAGAGGTGGAGCAAGCGTTCGCTGCAGGAGCTAACGCATATTTACTGCTGAATTGTGGGAATATCCGCCCCCACATCTATTCCTTGGACATTCTTCGTGTCATATGGAATGAAGGAACGATTGATACTGAGTTGCATTTGGAGAAGTTTGTTCAGTGTTATTACAACACTGAGGATCAGGAAATCATGGAGCTTTACCGAACTTACTCCGATGCCGCTATTTCGTACGGACCGAACCCCGATGATCTGGCAGGAGAGGAATATTACCATCATCCTGCACGGCAAATGATTGGCCATTGGCTGCAGGGGTTGGGGAATAAGACGGATACTCGGTTATTATGGGCGACTGGAGATGTAAGCTTTGCTGAGCAAGTACAACTATTTGAGCAAAAATGCCAAGAAGGGCTTATAAAATGGAATAGCTGGGTAGAACGATGTGATAAGGTAATTGATGGGCTTGATGAGAAGGATAAGAAACAAGTTGCGGACCATCTCCGCTTACATGGCATTCTGCATCGCTCAGGTTGTGAGGGATTTATGTGGCTATGTAGATCATATCGAGCATATGCGAAACAGGAATATCCTCAGGCTTTTGTATATGCCTCACAATCCTTATGGGGTTATGAAGCAGGCTTGCAGGCACTCCGTGATTCAGAGCATGGCAAGTGGGAGAATTTCTACCGAGCGGACTGGCTTACCAATATTGAAAGCACCATTCGTAATGTGGATACAGTTCGACGTTTTCTCCGTGTACACGGTGATAGTCCTGACTTCTTCCTTTGGTATAAAGAATATTTAATGCCTGAGACGGAAAAGCATATTTACCTTGAAAATACGCATCGAAATCCCTTGTCAGACAATGATCTAGCGTTAAAATTAAAAAACTTTTTTGAAATGACTTCATACAAGGCTTAGATCTTCAAAGGATACGTATCTGCTTACGATGAAATGGAACCTTCCATCTATGGTTGGTTCTTTTTCATTTTAGATATTTATAGAAAATAAAGTTCTAAACTGAAAATAAAGTTATAGACTGGCAGCGGGCATTAAGCTATTCCAGCTAATAGCTTGTCAATATTTAATTATTAATAATGGATTCATGAAGTGATATACTTAAAAAAGTGCATGGGAAATAACCGTCCCATAAAGCACGGAATTATATTCCATATATTTCTAGCATTCATGACTTACTCTAAACGGAACGCTTCCTTAGTAGTTAAGATGGCAAAAATCCAGTGGATGAGTTTATTCACACAAGCAATTATTGCTACTTTGAACAGCTTTCCTTCAGCACGTTTCTTATCATAATAAGCTCTTAATTTCTTATTTCTATTGCTACGGATACCACATCTTACTGCTTGATACAGGGCAGTACGAAGTCTCCTGGAGCCATGCTTAGTTATTCTATTCTGGGTTGCTGTAAACTTGCCTGAAGAAAAAACGCTTGGATCAACGCCAGCAAAGGCCACCAGTTTCTTTGCGTGATCAAACCGATCGATTTCCCCAATCTCAGCCAAAATTGTTGCAGCAATTTTAGTGCCAATACCGGGTATCGATTGCATTAAATCATATTCTAGTAACTCTTCTGCCAGGGCATCTACCGATTTAATAAGGGTTGCTAGATGCTCCTGGTATTGAAGAAGCAACTTGATGAGCAACTGCAAGGAGATCAAGTGGCTTGGAAAAGCCGTCTCCTTAAATGGATTTCGCCTTGCCGCAGCTGCCAGGCTTTGAGCACGTTCCAAACACCAGGATGCGGATTTACCACGCCCAGTGAGTCGCCCGATCGCTGTTGCAATTTCATTATTGGACATTTCTAGGACCTCTTTAGATGTTGGGTGTAATACCAGAAATCGAAGGGAAACTTTAGAATAAAGATCACCAAACACGCCATGATATTCGGGGAAAACCTGATCCAGAATTGACTGGAATTGTAGTTTTGCTTGAACATAGATACCCGTTAGAGATTCATATTGTCGTGTTAAATAGCGTAAATTCATGAGATGCTGACCCCGTTTCTTGTAGGGTTCAAACTCCTCTTTATAAAACAGTGTCCCAAGTTGATAAGCATCAGCGGCATCTGTTTTCACCCGTCGTAAATTGGTTTTCTTGGCTTCGTGTGAGATTAACGGATTAATTATGATGTACAGATACTGTTGCTCGTCCAAATACTGAACGACGGGGCTGTGATAATGGCCTGTCGCTTCCATAACAATGGTGGTAGGCATCTCTGCAGCTGATTCCAATTTTCTAATATAATTTAAAAAAGAAGCTAACCCTTCAATATCATGACTAAACCTAAAAATCTTCCCATGAGGTACTCCACGATCTAAAAAAGCTTGTGCATGGCTCTCTCCCTTTGAAACATCCAAACCAATGACTGGATTCATAACATCACTCCTGTAGTATTCTCACCGGCAACCCCTAACCTTCTTGTTTTCCATACTATCGCATGTGATACGGGATTCATGTCCCAACCAGCCTAACCATGGTTGAACAAGTAGGGGGGATGAACAGAATAGCTCTCGGGATCAAAGTCCCACGGGCAGATACGCTCGATCCCCGGCTACCGCTATCTTAAGACCACACAAAAATGAGGTCTACCAGAAATATCTGGTGACCTCATAATACGAACGGGCAGATTACGAACAAGCTCATTATTCCTAAATAAAGACTTTTAAAGTATTATTAACTAAACGTTTAATCTAATAAATAGAATAAAAAGGAGCATGAATGAAATGGAAAGAGAATGTTATCGGTGCGGGAACACAAACGAGAAAGAGATTGATTATAAGACGGTAACTACTGACGAAGGTAACGGTTGGAACGAAAAAAAGATACAACTTTGGTTATGCATAGATAACGATGATTGTGAAATGAGAGAGTATGACAAGTACTATGCTAATAAGTAAAGAAGGAACGATTCGAGCGAGCAAGGATCACAGTGGGAAGAAGTGAAATGATCGTCAAGAACTTTCAAAAGGAATTGCAAAATTACGAAACATGATAGAAATTTGGGACTAACAGACTAAGCCAACTGGGAACGTTTGTTCAATAAACACACCTATGGGAGGCTGCCGGCATGATTGGCAGCCTCCATTACGTTAACGGGGAGCATTCCTATTATGTAGAAATACGAGGTTTGAAAAACAAAAAGACTCCTTGGTATGATGGTTATGGGTCCCAGATGCTGGCCAGCGTCGGATCCAAATACAAAACCAAGGAGACTACAACATGCATTCTACTCAAAATGAAAGAATTAATCAAATCACTTCTTCTACTTTAATTATCGGTGTCGATATCGCAAAATTCAAACATGTGGCTCGTGCACAAGACTTCCGCGGAGTTGAGTTCGGGAAGCCAATTTCGTTTGAAAACAATAGAGAAGGCTTTGAGTTGTTCATGAGTTGGTTCCAGGATATTTCAATGGAACAAGGGCTCCAAGACGTTATCGTTGGCATGGAACCAACGGGCCACTACTGGCTGAACCTTGCTCATTTTCTAAAAGAAAAGCAAGTGAAATACGGTGTAGTGAATCCACTGCACGTGAAGAAAAGCAAAGAACTAGATGACAATTCTCCAACAAAGAATGACATTAAGGATGCGAAAGTGATTGCACAGCTGGTCAAAGACGGGAGATACGCCGTACCGAATCTTCCCAAAGGTATTTATGCCGAACTGAGGGAAGCGATGAAAATTCGCGAACACCTAACAACTGACCTTTGTGTTGTGCAAGCACGTGTCCATAACTGGTTAGATCGGTATTTCCCAGAGTTTTTAACGGTCTTCAAAGATTGGGAGTGCAAATCTGCCATCCAAATGCTAAGCCTTTATCTAATGCCGCACGAGCTTGTTCATGTGCCGGATACAACCTTACTACAGCACTTGAGAGAAGCTGCAAAGCGCGGGCTTGGTCTAGGTAGAATCATGAGTCTGAAGGCAGCAGCAAGCTGTTCTGTCGGCATAAGAGAAGGTTCGGAGTTAGCTAAAATGGAGTTAAAGTTACTGCTGAGCCAGTACGAATGGTTTCAAAATAAGCTTGAAGAACTGGGGTCAAAGTTGGATGATCTGCTCATGCAGATCCCACATGTGCAACTATTGTTGGCCATAAAAGGGATCGGTAGGGACACCATTGCAGGTTTTCTAGCTGAGGTAGGTGACATTACTCAGTACCGTCATCCCAAGCAGATCACGAAGCTCGCTGGGTTGAACTTAAAAACAAACTCGTCAGGTACACACACTGGACGGACGAAGATAACGAAGCGAGGCCGAAAGCGCCTTCGTGCTTTGCTTTTTCGTGTGATGATGCCGTTAGTCGCTAAAAACTCAGCCTTCCGGGCTTTGCATGAGTATTACACCAAACGACAGGTGAATCCGCTCAAGAAGATGCAATCTCTCATTGCGTTGTGTAATAAGCTTATACGAGTCTTTTTCGGCATATTAACAAAAGGTTACGAATTCAGTGAAGAAAAGATGATGCAGGATATCCCTCGATTTACAGAGTTACCACAAGCAGCTTAAATAACGAACGATACTCATGTTGATGATCTCATCAAAGGCAAGGGAACGATAACAAGAAGCACGGATGAGTCGGAAAGACACTATCCTTACGGACGAAGATCCTGTCGGGCAGCATATCTGACCTCCACCTCATGGACAGGTTGAATGAAGGAATGTGGGAGCGTAGACTCTGCGAGATGTGGGAGGGTTGACCGCCATGAGTTCATGTGGAGATCCAAAAGTGCAACCATAGATTACCATACCATCCGATTTTTACATCGGTTGGTTTAGGTGGAGAGCCTTTTGCCCCTCAGGATATCCATAAATTTCTTCCTCTACAACTTCATACCATTGAAATGTTATCTGTTAAATAGTATTGATGGTCAAAAACTGAGAAAACGAGAGTATTTAAGAGCTAAGCGTTTCTCCATAGAGGCAGGTTAACGTGGTGACTACGCAGAATTATTATTCATCATTTATAGGATGGGTGACCGTAATGAAGGCTCTAATTAAAGAGGAATTGATCGAGTTGGTACTGAAAATTATGAACGTTGAAGGCAGTGAAGAAGAAATCGATAATATGATCGAACTTCTCAAATCTAACGTCCCACATCCTGAAGTTAGTGATTTAATTTACTGGAATGAAAATGAACTCACTGCAAAGCAAGTCGTTGAACAAGCACTAAATTATAAGCCCATTCAGCAATAAAGATTGAGTAAAGCGTCGAGCTAACTGGGAACGTTACTTAAATAAGGATCACAGGCTGCCGCGCAGTCTGGACGATCCCTATTATATTGAAGTAAATGGCAGGATAGCTCAATCACATAGAGAATACTTCAAGTATGGATTTTAAGATATTTGAAACAAAAAAAGGTGTGGATAGAGTGTGTTTGAGATTAAAGTAGTTGATGTATTTAAAATAACAGGTCGAGGCTATGTGATTTCAGGAGAAATTCTTATACGTGAAAAACCACTTAAAAATGGGTCTATCTTAGTAAATAAAGATGATTTTAATCAAAAAATACATGTGAAATCAATTGCCATGATAAATAGGGGACCAGGAAATATTAAGTTAAACCATATTGATTTATTGGCAAATATTACTGATGAAGAAGCAGAGTCGTTGAATGGGAAAATACTGAAATTATTAAACTAACGAATAACGTTAGTTGAGCAAAATATAAAGTGAGGCTGCCGCGAAATTGTCGGGCAACCTTAGTAAGCTATTCCAGCTATAGCTTTTCAATATTTAATTATTAAAGTTGGATTTAAGTTACGTATGATGGCGTTGTCTTAAAATTACTTTCCTTTCTTTATGCTACTTTAATTCAATGGCAAAAACGGATGATGTGTCACCGTTTGAATACTTACCGTCTTCTGTTTTCCAGTACGCTGAAATTCCATAGTAATAAATACCTTTTGCTTTGGGAGAAACAAAATAACTTTCTTTTAAAGGAACTTCGACAATTTTATCTTCTATAAACTCCTGAACATTCAATTGACTTGGTGCAGGTTCGTAATCAAACGAAATTTTAATTTTGGCTTCAGAAGTTACAACTGTTGGTGTTTTCCCTATTAACATCGTTCTTCCTCCTGCATAATCTACACATCCCAATTTTCCCCAACAGTAACTACCTTGGGTTACAGAGATCGTTGTCTTTTCTGAAATAACATCTGGAAGAGGTGGAGTTTTATTAATTTCAATACCAAAAATCCACGTATATTGTTGATACCTTGTAGTTGATATTGTTTCAGCTAGGAGTGTTCTAATGTTTCTCCCCATTGGTGTTAAATAAATAAAAACTAATGCAATAAATAATCCTATTAAAAACATTAGGGGAATTTTCTTAAGCAAAATCGACCTTTTCACTCGAAACCTCCTGAGTAAATAAAATTGTACGTCATGTTGGGTAGGAGTCATAGTTCAATCTCCACTGCTGCCACCTGATTCATTGGGGCACTTCCACAGAGAAAGCTTGCTTCCAGACAATCCTCTCACCGACACGGAGAACAACGTTCAGCCGGTGCAGGCCAGGCACCAAGGTTCGATATGTATAAAGGCGATACCAAACCGTGGTCACTAGCTCAGAGGAATCTCGGCTATGCTATTGATCATTCCTAAAGGTCAGGATTTGACACTGTTTGGGCAGCAACAAATCGGCTACCGTTCAGATGACGGCATTATAATCAATTTGAAGCGTTGCTTCAGGGTCAAGAATTCTGTCATTGTGCGAGATTTCCACCCAAACAAAACCTTCAGCCGTTTGGATTTTTACCCATTTATCTCCGGAGGGTTCATCCCAATAAGCAAGTGCCGTTACTGACTGAACTGGCAAGTTGGGTTTTTGTACACTCAAAAAGGCAATCTACGAATGCCAGCGCTTTTATCAATTGAAGAGGACGGCGAAGCGCCTTCAAGTAGTCTAAACGCATTGCAAGAGAGATTTGGTTCCGACTTCAACTGACAATAGAAGAAACTAGTTTTTTTAAATCGTCTGTTTTTTTCAACTCTAAAATCGGTTATTTCCATTCGAGCAAATTTGGTTGAATGGTAAGATATGTATATAAGTGAGCTGGCGCCACCATCTTATAGTTTGAAATAATTAACTCTTAGGTACAAGGTAGTACTGCTTCAAATTAGTTTTGAAAGCGTTTTCTATCAATGGGGAAAGAGGTGCTAAATTGAAAAAAGCACGAAATCTATAAAAATATTAAACATTTTTAGAGAATAACAATTGGAGGTAAAAATAATGCTTAAGAGTCTAAATAAAAAAATAAGTTCAATTATTTGTTCAACGTCTCTACTTGCGGGATTGATTGCGATTCCTAATATTGTGAGTGCTGCAACTCCGATCTCCACAATCGACTCATCTTTGTCTACCTACGATAAGATCGTTATGAATGTGGATGGGAAACCATTTTTCTTCAATGGGATTCAGATCCGAGACGATAAAATTCTTGAAAGATTTAATTATACCGATGCACAGATGAAAAACGTCTACCAACTTGCTGCCGACAATGGATTTACAGTTGTCAATTCACAAATTCTGTGGTCGATGATTCAACCAGATCAGGCGTTTCCGGCGAGCGCATCGACTTACATCTCTGGCGGTACGAATGCGAATACGAACTTCTCGACTAGTAATTCCATGAAAGCAAAATACGATTCAGCAGATGCAAGCAATCAATCACTCTCATACTTCAAGTATGACTTCTCTAGTATTACTGGAACTTCTGCAGATGCAGCTAAAATTCGAATCTATGTTAACGCCATGGATAGCGGAACAGCCAATTTACATCTTTACGGACTTGCAAATGATTCATGGAACGCCTCTACGATGACATGGAATAGTGGAGCTCCTAATCATAGTGGTTATAATCTGACAGGAACTCTAGGAGTCGATTATTTTGATCTTGGCGTAACGCCTTCATACGATCCAGTAAATCAGGTGGCGGTCTATGATTTTGATGTAACTGATTTTCTGAACAATCACGCCTACGGTGACGGTAAAAAAGCAAGCTTTATTCTAAAAACAGATACAACTAATAATATTGGCGTTACGATGGATGGAGCTACGGGAACGACGCTTGCTCCTCAGCTTGTCATCTCCAGAGCGAATGTCTGGGACTATTCATGGGTTGATAAAGTTATCGGCTTTGCGGAAGCGGCTAATCTGAAACTAGAACTCCTGTGGTTCGGTTCGGATACTACGAAACATACGATAGACAGTCGAGTGCCTTATTATGTAATTCGTAATTACGAAAAAATGGTGACTGCTGCAGGACGAGTGTTACAGGAGAAGATGACAGGTATTCGACTTAACGATTACGTGTATGATTTCCACATGTCCAAAGATGATCCCAATTTAAGAGCCCAAGAATATAAAGCACTAAAGAATCTTTTTGATCATGTAGCTGTTTACAACAACGCCAATGGTAACAAGAAAACAGTAGTTGGTGCTGATGTCGCCAATGAACCAGGTAATCAAATTGGCGGTGAACGTTCCCGTTCTCCTTATAGCCAAGCGCTGTATACATCAGGAGGTTATTCTTCAGATAATATCTTTATGTGGGACTCCCTCAATACTTGGGTTCAGAATTTGGGGGCAGCCGTTAAGCAGTCAAATTATCCTGTATGGACAAGAATGAACACCCATGCGGAACAATTCTATTTTGTTTATAGGAACGAGGAATTAAAAGCAAGCGGTGGAACCAGCTATGTAGACTTCGTCGGCTATGATCCCTATGTTGGCACGACAGATGAAAGTTTCCGGTATGGGCTGGGGACCTGGAGCGATGCAGAGTATTATCCTTATAACTATGGTCGCAACCTCCCAATGATTATGGAAACGAGTGCTAGCAGATCCAATTCTGATTATTTGAACCTTGCTACGCTTGCAGGCGGATCTATCTACAATCTCTACAATATAATGGCTAATGATGGTAATGATATGTATAATAACGGCGCTGGCAATGTACCTGTTGCGAATAATAGCAATATCTTAGGTATAAAAAATACGAATATTTGGCTCAAAACAATTTGGAAGGATTTAGCAACAAAACAACCGGATGCCGCAGGTGGAACGCAGCTTAAATTCTTTAACGAGCATGCGGATGCTTCGGCGAGTGTTACTAAGAAAATACGCGGTATCGATGTTAACTACAATACCAGCAATACAGGTGTTGGAATCGCGATAGAACGAAGTGACAAAGAGATTGCACTCGCAAGTAAAACGGCTTCTACGTTCACGCTCAAAGGCCTTCAATCCTTCGGTCCTGTAACGATGACAACAGGCTATTATGATGCAAACAACAGCTGGGTTTCGACGGGAACTAAAACATTCACCACTAGTGGGACTGATATTCTTGTTAGTATGAACGCATATGAAACAGTTAGAGTATTGACAACGAACTCGATTACAGCTTTGAGTAAACCGTATTCAATAAATGATAATTTTAACAGCCAAGCTACAGGAAGCGCACCATCTGGATGGACGACTACGGGAACTACAGGAGGAACTGTAAATATCGCAGAAAAACCTGGTATTATTGATAAAAGTCTCCGGATCAATAGAACGTCTACCACTGCCGGGGTGTCTTCGGCTGAAAAATCATTTCCAGGATTAAGTGGCATTGTGAAGTTAGAGACTAGCATACGCAAAGACGCAACAACTCAATGGTTCGCTGCGCCGTATGTATATGATAGTTTGGGTAATGCAGCAATCAAAGTGGCTTTCGATGCTGCCGGAAATATTGTGTATCAAAATTCGAGTGGTGTTTGGACGACATTACAAACTTATGCAACGAGAACGTGGTTTAAGATTGATATGGAAATCAACACGAATACGGACACCTATGATTTATACATCAATGGCATAAAGAAGTTGAGCCAAGTCTCGCTGGCAGCACCTGTAGCTGATATTGCAAAGGTTAAGTTTTATACGGAGAATGCTGCAGGAGCTGCAAATTTTGATAATGTAAAGGTATATCAAGAACTATCAGCTAATACAAACTTGCCTATACGATTTGAAGGGGAAACAACCTCGTATACAGTGAGTGGCACCACAGCTTCGAGCGTGAGTGGCGATACAACAGCAAGCAGTGGAGGATATCTTGCAACGGGTTCTTCGACGACAGTCGGTAACTATGTGGAGTATACGGTAAATGTGCCTGTTGCTGGAACCTATAATGTAGATTTTGGATATAAGAAAAATACGGGTAGAGGGATTACACAACTGACAATTGATGGCGTGAATCAAGGAAATACAGTTGACCATTACGCCAGCACGGTATCGTATCCTACTACCGACTTGGGCCTAGTTAACCTATCAGCCGGCAACCACCTGTTCCGTTTCACGGTTACGGGGAAGAACGCTGCAAGCAGTAGCTACTTATTCACGGTCGATTTTTTAGAGTTAACGAAGGAAACAACTAGTATTTCAACGGTAAGATTTGAAGGGGAAGGTGTGACTGCAACGAACAGCGGTATCAATGCTGCGAATGTGAGTGGAGATACGACAGCAAGCGGAGGAGGATATCTCTACTCAGGTTCAACGACTGCTTCGGGAAGTTGGGTAGAGTTGACTATCAATGTGCCTGCTTCTGGGTCGTATAACATTGATTTCGGTTATAAGAAAAATACAGGCAGAGGAATCACGCAATTATCCATTGACGGAGTGAACCAAGGAAGTACAGTAGATCACTACGCAAGTTCTGCATCCTATCCAGTGACTGATTTGGGCAATGTCTCTCTAACAGCTGGTAACCATCTTTTCCGTTTCACGGTAACAGGAAAGAACGCATCCAGTAGTGGCTATGGCTTTACGGTCGATTATTTAGATTTGTCGGCTAACTAACATACATTTCTAACAGAATACCGGTTATCCGAAAGGATAATCGGTATTTTAATAAGAGAAATTAGGTTCGATTTCATGAGCAGCATAGTTATTAGAGGAGGTAGTTCCATTGAACCAAATGAAAAATAATAATAAACGATTCCGCAAATATAGTGTGGGCATAATCTGCACGAGCCTAATTGCTGGATCGTTATTTGTAAGTCCAGTTCATAACAATATTGCTTCTGCAGAAGTCAACTCCATTTTAATTGATGAAAATTTCTCTACTGACGGGGGGAGCTTTGAGTTTGGGGGAGGGGCTTCTGTCTCAGGAGGCGTTCTAAAATTGACACAGGGGATGGCGAATTATTCAACTTCAGTGAAAAATTTTGATGCAAATATTGTTGGACAGTCGTTAGTAAACGTAACATTTGACTGGAAGAGTTCGATAATAAGCACTGGGAAAAAGACAGGCATTGAATTCCGCGACCTCTATGGGAGACTCATTTTTGCATTCGCTGGAGCTAATGGATCCGAGTTGAGGTATTCGACTACCGGCTGGGACTCAGATTCAAGTCAATCTCAGTTCAACTGGGAGCCAACGTGGTCCAAGGTTACTTTTGATCCTTCAAAGACATATACGATTAGTCTAACCGCAGACTTTAGTCAGAAAGTTGTAAGTTACTCTGTTGTTCAGAAAGATACAGGAACCAATTTGGTTCAAGGTGTTAATGTTCCGATTCAGGCTACCGGCATGGCGAAGATGGTAGCAAGCAATTACTATACAAGTGGCGGCGATGGTACACAAACTATTGATAACTTCAAACTTGCTGCACCAACGCTACAGCTTGATTTGCCTCTCAAGGGTAAGACAATGTATGCATTCGGCGATAGCATTATTGATGGTCACAAGTACTCAAAAGCCGGTTTTACAGAGTTTGTTGCAACTCGTGAGGGCATGATAATCCAGCATAGTGGTGCGAAAAATGGTGCAACGATCATGCCGGGTGGCTCTGGCGGACAAATCCTCACTCAAATTACAAATGCGCCGACAACGGCACCTGATTATATCGTCTTTGATGGTGGCACAAATGACGCTTACGATGTAAATGATACCCGATGGGGATCTGTAAGTATTAGTAAAGACCCAACTACATTAGACAGCAACACTGTCGCTGGTTCATTTGAAAATACAATTTATCAGATGCAACAAAAATGGCCAAATGCAAAGATTGTTTATGTTGCGGTACATAGGCTTGCTGGTGGACGAACAGTTGAGCGGCAGGATATTCTACATGAAATTGAACTTTCTGCAAGTAGAAAGTGGGGGATTGCAATTGCAAACCTTTATGATGATTCTACTCTGAATACGCGCGAACAGACTGCTAGGTGGACATATAGTTTTGATAATTTAGGATATGATGGACTCCCTGGAAACACGGTCACAAGTAGTAGTTCCGCGTTTACTACAGATACCCCTTCGGGTACACACCCGAACTTCCGTGGTATCGAGACATTCTATGTGCCAATTGTTACTCAAACGTTGAGACAACTCTCAACAATGTCACCTTTACAGAATGGAACTTATAAAATAAAAAATTTGAATACTGGTAAATATCTTGATACTGATGCGAATGGTGTAGTTGTTCTTGCTCCCACAACGATCTACGATGATCAGGATTGGATTGTAAGTAAGGATTCTACAGGTTATTGGACAATTAAGAATGCAAGAACAGGACGTTATTATTTGGATACTGAATCAACGAATAATAGTGTCATTTGGAACTCGGGGGCGGTAATTAATGATTCTTTGTGGAATATTGAACCAGTACTTGGTGGGGGGGTTCGAGTAAGAAATCTAAGTTCTGGTAGAGGTTATCTATATGTAACTTCTTCTAATGAATTGAAATGGAATTCAGGGGCGACAGATGCTAGTACAGTTTGGATTTTTGAGCCAAAGTAATTTTTAAGATGTAGTGTTAGTACCTACTAATGAAGAAAGTTACTTAAACAGGGATCGTCAGCTGCTGCGCAGTCTGGACGGTCCCTGTGTTCTTTGCCCTAAATGAAGCCAGCTTTTGAGGGAATTGGCCAAGCAGAGTTCTGGAAAGGAAGGTTTTAAAGTTTATCTAGAGTTGGTCATATTAATGGACTACTACGTATTGGTATAAAAGTATTTAGCGTATATCTGACTGAGATGAAAGCGGAAAAACCCTTGTATTTTGTACAAAGGATGATCAAATATAAATAAATATTAAGGGGAATTTGATATTTGTAAGTACAACAAAAGTACTACTTCAACTCAACGGAACTATGGTACTCCTAATTCTATAAAACGAGAGTCTCAGTTTGAAATATGGACCTGATTGAAACTAACATAGTTTATAAGAAATAACAAAGCATTCGGTTTATTTATTAAAATTGGTAGATCAAAATATGTATCATTAAGTTTCATTGAATTTGTTAAGTCCAATTCTAGCCATTTAAGTAGTAATTCATCTTTTATTGTTAAATCTAAACACCATTGAGATGGTGAAGCAAATTTCAATTCAATTATTGGTTTTGAGCAATGGCACTGAAAACCTCTAATATTTCTACGTGTTAAAGTTCTAAAATCTATTTTATTTCCGCAATTAGTACAGCCGCACATTAAATCTTTTAAATGAAACGGGCATTTATGCAATAAGCTAAATTGATGTAAAAGACTATGACAACCCATGGATAAACATTCTGTACAGTATGTAAGCTCAGATCTCATAAGGCTTTTGATATGTAAGTTTTTTGGGAATATACCAATTATTTTAAATAAGTAGTGGTTTAAATGTTCAGAGATATTAAAACCTAAAGATTCGGTGAGATATTCGAGATTGAAATCTTCACTAGTAAATAAGCTATGACTTTGCCTATTTGAGTTGCCGTTAGCATTCTTTATACCGAACTCATGAACTAAATCACGAGATGTAACTACGTTTGAATATTTTATTTTTTCGAAAATCGACCAACCCGATTCATATGGATTAATCCAAGAAGGATTCCATGTGAGTTGTTGTGTTTTCATGTAACTCAACCTTTCTTCTTTTTAGTGAAAACTTGAGCTGACTTGAGCTCTAATTTCAGTTGGTTAAGCTTGATAAAGTAATCGTTTAATGCAACAGTAGGAAGCAAAGTTGTATTAGGGAGTTTGTAAGTAGACACCAGATCTCCATTTTCTAGAATTATGTATAGTGTTTCATCTTCATCTGAATAGATCGCCGGCATTTTCAATGAATAATACTGGCTATTTAATGTAAACCACTGCTCTGAAATGGCTAAGGGGCAGGAATAGTTCGTGCTTTTATAGCAAATACCTTCAGAAGTAACTTCAGCCATTGGATTTGTATCGTTAAGAAAATACATATTAATTCCTCCAATTGAATTTATCTACTTCTATGTATTACCACATTTATTATTTGTAATCATTTACGAACACAAATAGTAATCAAAAAAGATGACAACAGCCAAGTGCGGCAAGTTGTCATCTTTTTTGATTACTATCTTTAATAAACTTGGCATTTTTCATCGCATACTCAAGTGCTAAATTGATCAATTCATTTCTGGATCGATTACTAATTTTTGAAAGGTGATCGAATTTCTCTTGCAAAACTCTATCAACACGTATAGTTATTGTAACTGATTTATCTTCTTTTGGTGTGATAATAAAATCATCTTCACTCATATTAATCACCTCTACATTTCAGTATAGAAGTAAATGAATGCATAAAAATATAACACAAATTGTGTTCGTTAATGATTACATAAATATGGTTTTGGATAAGATGCTATTAAGAAATATTTCGTGATTTTGATATTAATTGGGAGGGAAGATATGAATGAATCAAATATAGAAGCAAAAATGAAAATACTTAATGCCGCTAAAAAGCTGTTTGCTCGGAACGGCTTTAAAAAGACTGGCCTCCGTGCTATTTGTAAAGAGGCTGGTTTAAATAGCATAATGACTCAATATCATTTCCGCGGGAAAGATAATTTATTGTCAGCAATATTTCAAAGTTATATTCCTATTTATAGTGATTTCTGGTGCGAAGAGAGTTGTTCAAATCCTGTACCTAGGATAATGCAAATTATTCGTGAATTTGTATCTCTAGGTATAAATGACCCTGAAATAATAACGATACTACAACAAGAGTTAGTGTTGCCTTCTAATCAAAATGAGCTATTACAGATTTTAATATCGCCTTTATGGAAAGAGTTTAGAGAATTACTTATCTTAGGTAAAGATCACGGACTCTTTTTTTACGATTCACTCGATGTGACACTAACTTTCGTTATAAGTTCAGTTCTGATGTATAGGCACTGGGATTTCTTGGGTGATTTACTTCAAAGACCAGCGTCTAGTGAATTGATTATAGACGAGATAAGTGCGCTTGTTCTTAGTGCATTAAATTACAAAGAGAAAAACCGAATTTCAGTTGTATAACTTGGAGGAAGAATGAGTTTGAAGGAACTAGAGCAATTTATTGAAGATGGGAGTTACTATAAACTAAAATGCACAATTAAAATCATAGATAATTTAAGGGGCCTAATACGTTATGACTTAAATATTAGAGGGATCAGACGTGAGGTTTGGGAAGAGTCTGGCGTTGTAGGTAAATTTAGGCTGGTTAATCGTTATAAGTACGACCATCAGAGTTTTAAGGAATATTTATTTGATCTAGGGATTTTGCCATTAGTAGTGTCAATTAAACAAGGGCATTTAACTGAGGAAGAGATAATAATGTTAAAAGAAGCAAACGGCTTTAAGAATGAAATGACATTGCAGTTTTATCCTAGGAACATTGGCAAGCCAATATTTGTAGAGGATACTGCTTTTTATAATGAGATGATTCTATCTGAACAGGTATATCATTGGAAAGAAAATAGCCAATTGAAAGATACTTTAAATAATAGATGGGATAAGATTCTAGATGAAGTGACTGTTTGGCTAAGAAAACAAGGAGTTAAGAATATTAAATTTAAGTATGGTTCTTTAGTTTTAAAGGAAAAAATGCAGTATTCTCCTTTAGTGGTATTTGAGTTATTGGGAAAAGAAGTGATGATTAGATCTAGCATCCCAGAGTTGGAAAAGGTGGAGGAGTTTGCTGCAAGGGGATTTTTAAACAAATCAGAACTTGAGGAATATAGGCAAATTATTGGTGTGAATGAGCAGTTTATTTTAATGGAAGTAGATAAGGAGGAGAATTGTAGAGAGTGGCTCGATAGAAGGAGAAAAAAATTATCGGAGCTAAGTCAATTCCTAAATTCCAAAAATTCAAATATATTGTTATAAATGATGTTGTTGAAGTACACTATTGTTACTAAATTCAAAGGACCAAATTATATTGGTAATTGATAGTGCTCACAATCATGTGACTTTGTCCAAATCCCCACTAGAATATGAATTCTATTTTTAAAAAATGATAGAGCTATCCAAGATGAACTAACTACTACCCAGATTGCTTATCCTTTAAGAAGATTTGAGCCTTCTCTTAGTTAGAAAGCTAAGTTCATCGATATAGCTTTAAACATTGAAAAAACCATTCTCGTTTAGAGATTGGTTTTTTTGTTAAACATTATAAATATAAAATGAAAATGTCGGAAATATGCTAGATTAAATTATCTTAAAATCGTGCATCGATGACCAGTTTTAGTGATATTTTGAATGGAAAAAAATTATTGCTTTATTGCACTTTGACTAAACTAGTAATGAAAAGAATGACAATGAATTCGATCTTAAGGGGGCGATACCATGATAGATTTTGAAAAGAAATTGCAATTAAATCAAATTTCCGGAACATCTTTCTGTTGGGATCCACTATGGATTAAGCAATATGAATCACCATGGTCTATTTGGGAGAAGTTTAAATACGCTAATTCAGCTACATCTCTTGATGTGCTTAGGGAATTCGGGACTTTTGATGCTTTAAGTAAAAAAGTTTTGGTGATGACTGCAACAAATGGAGATATTTGGACAATGCCTAATCTTGATGGAGATAAAATTAGAAGTGGTCTAGGTATGGATATAAAGTTAGCTTATGAGGGAATTCTGGATAATATTGAACTTTTTCCAAATGGGAATTTTAAAGGGAGACGTAATATCTTCACTTTTTGTAGAACTTGTCTCAGCCATGGTTATCATAGTATTTTCCATCAATTAAGTATTATAAATAAATGTCCCTTTCATAAACGTAATTTGGAGGATTGTTGTCCAAAGTGTAAAAGAAGTATGAATTATTCTTTGAAAAACGAGTCTAGCGGTCCTTTTCAATGTATGTGTGGACATTTATTTCTTAAGTGCAGAAAAAGTTTTTTTCATTCTTGGAAATGCTTCAAACCAGATCTAAAGACAAGCATCGTTAACAGGATAATTTCATTAAATAATAGTGAAAAGGAGATTATCCAAAATTTAATTGTTTTAGATAATTTTGATAATAATAACTATCCAAATGCGCTTAGCCAGATTATTTCAGTTATTGATTCGGATTTTTACTCTGGTGATGAGTTCCACGTTGTTAGCAGGTCTACCACTAACTTAAGAGTTTATGATAATCGCTTAAGTGAATATAAAAAGGTTCGTAAGGATCCATCTAACTTATCGGAATATTTTTATTTTATCGAGCAAATAGAAGGTGAAATTTATCGGAGTACAGTTGAGATTTTTACCTCAATTGCTAAGCACATTCGTAAGGTCTTTTTAAAAAATCATAAAACGTGTCTGAATCTGGCGAAACGAGGAGATTTGTCATGTTGTTATGCCAGTGTTTATTTGCACTGGTGTAAATTTATTCGTAAATATAAGCATTGTCGTTTAGTGGATAGCGGTAAACAACTTAAAAAGAAGGACAATGTAGAATTTATTTCTTATCAGGATTATTATCAGCTAGCTAGCCTATTAAGGAAATGGGACGGGGGAACAAATAGGATATATGAAAGTATTACGGCTACTAAATGGTTGATATCTAAATTTTTTAGTATGATGTTGTTAAATCATTTTTATAATTGGGTCAGGATAGCCTCTCGACGTGAATCAACTGACGAGATATTGAGATTACCATTTAGATACCAGCATCTTCCGTTTGGGGTAATGAAAGTTTCTAACAGTAAAAGGCATGAGTTAGAATTTCATGTATGGGATAAAATAAAGAGAAAAATACCTATTAGGGAAATAGAATTAAGATGCCCTAAGAAGAAGGTAAAACATTTTACATAATTGTTTAAGAAAGAATAGAATCACGGCTCAAGGAGTTTATTGAATTTTACGATAAATATTATAGTTAATAGATTATCTATACAAAAAAGCAGGCCAGCGAAGAATTTATATTATATATTTTGTGTTAGTCTTAATTTCTTTACTTATTATAGGTGTTTTCTTGTCGCACTTTTAGGTAAATGCACGCGTTGTAGGGATATTCTTGTCGTTAATTTCTGCAGTTTTATGATTGTAGGGACTTTCTTGTCGCTAATGATGGTATTTTCTTGTCGTTGGACTGTCATGTCATGTAAAGCCACTTGCTATTACAAAAAAACTATTCTATAATTCATTACACGATCGTTGAATGAAATGACGAAAGAGAGATCACTTATGAAAAGAGTGCCAAAAACTAGCCGCGATCTTCAAGCTGCTGAACGTAGAGAGCAAATTTTGCTTGGCGCTAAGCAATTGTTTGCCCAGCACGGCTATCATGGAACGTCGATCCGGGCGATGAATAGGCATATCGGGATTACCGATGGCTTGTTGTATCACTATTTTCCTGGGGGCAAACAGGAGATTTTGGAGACGATTTTCCACGAAGCGCAGCAAACTCGCATGGAACTCATGGATCAGTTAATTAAGGGGATTCATCCGGGCCAGCCGTTAGAAGAAGCGTTATATCTGTTTATCTCAAGATTGGTGGGTACCATGATTGGGGATCCGGATTTTATGAAAATTATGCTGCGAGATTCGGATAACATCTTATCTGAGGATAAGGATTTTATGTCCCAATTGATTTTGCAGCGGCATCTAGCGTTAACGGAGGCATTGGCGAAAAGAGCTGAGGCTGGAGAGATCCGAGAGATGGACTTCCGCTTAGCGGCCAAACAAATTATTTCTATCGGCATGATGGCCGTTCTGGGACAATTCACAGCCGTAAATTTAGTGGAGACAGATCTCGATAGCTATTTGAGAAAAATGGTCGCTTTCACCGTATCACTTTGGAGAAAGTGATTCTTTTTTGGGGATTTCGTTCACACAACGTTGAATGAATATATTTAATCAAAGGAGGTTTTACGTATGAATCATTTTTTTAAACAGAAACACCCGTATCTTGCTATTGTTGTTGTTTTTCTCGTTATTCTTCTATTAGGGCTTGCTCAGCTTGGTTCGACGGTGAACCCAACGCCTAAGAATTTGCCGGTGATCCTCGTTCAAATGGATGCAGGTGAGAAGCTCCCGACGGGTCAAGACATGAATTTCGGCAAGCTCATTCAAGAAAAAATAACTGCCGCCCCAGCTCAAGCTGACACAGTGTCTCCGCTCAAATGGACGACTTTGGGCAGTGAACAAGAAGCTATCGATGCGATGGATCGCGAGCAAGCATACGCTGCGATTGTGATTCCAGCGGACTTCAGCAAAAAGCTAGCTAGCTTATTATCCCCGCAGCCGCAGGCGTCCTCCCTAACGGTTTATGTGAACCAAGGGATGAATAACACAGCGGCTACGATGGCAAATGGCGTGCTAACTCAGATCCTTAATGGCATTAACGGTCAGGTTAGAGAGCAGCTGTTGGCGCAAGTCAGCCAAAAAAGCGGAACCCTCACCGTTGACCAAACCAAAACGTTCGCTTCACCGATCGTCGTCACGAGTAAAAACATCAATGCCGTCGGCACGAGCAGCGCGAACGGTAACGCCCCAGTTGTGCTGACGCAGCTTGCTTGGTTCGGAGCGATGGTGACGACACTTTTACTTTACATGGCAGCAGGCAAAGCGACACAAACAGGCTCTCGCTCGCACCGCTTCGGCATTCAAGTTTCTCAGCTACTTAGTGGCGTCGTGATCAACGCGGCTGCGGCTGGCAGCATCGTCCTCGTAGCAGGTAAATGGCTGGGCTTATCCATCCCGAGCTATTGGGAAGTCGGACTGTTCCTTACTTTCGTCGGATTCGCCTTCTTCCTGTTGCAAACCGCGGTTGTCAGCTGGCTTGGTTTAAAAGGTGTGCCACTATTCGTGCTCGTGTTCTTTTTCGGCGCTCCCGTACTTTCTTTGCCGCCAGAGTTATTGCCTAGCTTCAGCCATGACTGGCTCTACTCTTGGTTGCCGCTGCGCTTCGCCGCGGAAGGCCTTCGTGATTTGTTCTACTTCGGTCAAAATTTGAATTTGAGCAGCCCGATGTGGACATTAGGCGTCATTGGCGCTGTGGCGATCGTTGTCATTTTCTTATCTCTGTTGAAAAAACACGAGCAACCGGCAGCTACGGCAGCGGGCGCTCGTTCAATGTAAACGAATCTGTTGTAGATACAACAGAAAATGCTGAAGTTACGGAACGACAGGCCGCTATTCTCGTGAAATAGCGCCAAAATCTAAAGTTGCGGAACGTCAGTCCGCTATCCGAGCGAAAGTGACCGCTTTGAAGCCCTAAACGCCAAAATAGCGGATCTACGTTCCGCATCACAGGTGAGTAAGAACCCAAAACGAAAAAGCCTCTAATCTGACATCCAGGTTGGAGGCTTTTCCGCTTTAATATCATCGCAAATCATTATAATGCTGCATCTTCATGAAATGAATCGTGACCGCGGTCCCCTCACCCTCGGTTGAACTTATAGACAGATCATGCCCCAGCTTGATCGCCATTTGCTTGGCTAAGTAAAGCCCCATCCCCGTAGAGCGGCTGTGCGTTCTGCCGTTTTTGCCTGTGAAGCCTTTATCAAAAACACGTCCCAGATCTGCGGGATCAATCCCGATCCCTGTGTCCTGTATGATCAGCCGCTTCTCGGCATCCGTCTCCTCCGAGCGAAACACAATGCTGCCGCCATTGTCGGTGTACGTCAAAGCGTTTCCGACGATTTGGCCAATGATGTAGCCCAGCCACTTACTGTCACTATTCACATGGTGAGTAAGGTTTTCCATGTCTGGACGTATCCGTTTGGCGATAAACAGCTTAGCCACCTTCTTGACACTATCCTTCACAAGGGTGCTCAGCGACAATTCCGAGATGAAGTAGTCTCTGGAGAAGGAGTCTATCCTCGAATAATACAAAGCTTGCTCCACATAGCTATCGATCTTGCTAAGCTCATCTTCGAGCTTGTCTACGAGGTATTCGGCGGTTTTGCCCGCGCGGTTCTCCATGATCAGACGGCTGGCTGCGATAGGCAGCTTTACTTCATGAATCCAAGAGAGGATGAAGTCCTGATGGTTGCGGATCTCCGCATGCAGGAGCTGCGTCTCATGAGCTTGATTTTTAGACATCTGTATTAATAACTGGAGATAGAGCTCTTGCTCGTTATTTTGAGGTTCAGGCATCGCCGCGGCGACCCAATCTTGTTGTTCGCTTTTGCTCAGAAACTCATTTAGTTCCTTGTAGAAGGACTTCCGATAGAAGTAGCCAAAAATGATATATAAAGCAGCGAATAGGAAGCAACCCGCATTTGTATAGGCAATATTATTAAGGGCATCCTGCCCTTTCACGCTAACAAGCATGATCAGTGAAACGAATAGCATCGTTCCCAGATACATCCCAACGAAATATCGTTTATCCTTCAAATAGGAGAGAAAGCTCATGGGATCAAGTACCCTTGCCCTTTCTTAGTCGTGATGAAGTCATCGCGTCCAAGCTCTGCAAGCTTTTTGCGCAGGCGGGTAATATTAACGGTTAACGTGTTATCGTCGACGAAGCTTTCATCCTCCCAGAGACCGCGCATCATCTGCTCACGGCTGACAATAGCACCTTGATTTTGCAGGAGGATAGTTAATATCTTAAACTCATTTCGAGTGAGCTCGGCCTTCTGGTCTCCGCAAGCGACGTCGCCATCTTTTAAATTCAGGACGACACCATTATGCGCCATCACATTGGCCGCGGTTTCCATGTAGGAGTACGTTCTGCGCAGCAGGGCATTGATTTTAGCCACGAGAACGTCGGTGTAGAAGGGCTTCTGAATAAAATCATCCCCGCCCATATTCATCGACATGACCATATCCATAGGCGTATTACGCGAGGAGAGGAAGAGAATCGGCACGTTGGATAACTCCCTAATCTGGCGACACCAATAGAAGCCGTCGAACGCAGGCAAGTTAATGTCCATCAGCACGAGATGGGGATTCTCCTTCACATATATGGTGAGTACGGCATCGAATTGTTCGACAATGACCGTTTCAAACCCCCAGCGGCCCAGTGCTTCAGCTACCGTATCCCGTATCGTTTTATCATCTTCTACGATCATAATTTTCACCGAAAATCGATACCTCCTAAAACCTGACAAACGTATTATCAGAAATGGTAGCACAATCATGACAAAATTGTAAGGTACGTCGAGGAGTTGTAAGTTACTTCGATGGTTGCGTGGCTGCGGAGATAGTAGGATAGAGGTATAAAGAAAACATTTGGAGGAATAACCGATATGAAAATCATTGCCCAAGCCAAACAACTGAAGAAGGTATATGGTTCCAAAGGAAATGTATTTACAGCGTTGCAGGATATCGATTTAACGATTACTCAGGGAGAGTTCGTGGGGATTATGGGCCCGTCCGGATCAGGCAAAACGACACTGCTGAACATGTTAGCAACCATCGACCAACCAACCTCGGGTGAAATCGTTGTGGACGGCATGAGTCTGATGAAGATGAAGGAGGCAGAGCTGGCGGCTTTCCGTCGTGAGAAGCTGGGGTTCATTTTCCAAGATTATAACCTGCTCGATACATTGACGGTGAAGGAGAACATTATACTTCCGCTTGCTCTGGCAAGAATGAATGTGGCGGAATTGGAGAACCGCGTAGCGGTGATCAGCAAGAAGTTCGGCATCGATGCGCTGTTAGATAAGTACCCGTATCAAATATCTGGCGGGCAAAAACAGCGTACAGCCGCGTGCCGCGCCATCGTGTCCCGTCCCAGTCTCGTGCTTGCTGATGAGCCAACGGGGGCATTGGATTCTAAGTCAGCGACGGAGCTGCTGGAAAGCTTGCAGAGCTTGAATATGCAAGATCAATCGACCATTCTTATCGTGACGCATGATGCTTTTGCAGCTAGTTATTGTACACGTGTTGTTTTTATTAAAGATGGTCAATTATTTACGGAGTTAAATAAAGGGACGTCTTCGCGCAAGGAGTTTTTCAATAAGGTGATGGATGTGCTCTCGGTACTAGGGGGTGGAGCAAGTGACCTTATTTAGTCTGGCGAGAAGGAATGTTCTCGGCAATTTGAAAAACTATTTGATCTATTTCATTTCGATGATTTTTAGTGTCGTCATCTACTATACGTTCGTTTCTTTACGATATAGCCAAGAAATTGCAGCGAACGTGCAGAAATGGGAGGGTATGAAGTCGGTCTTCACACAAGCATCGATCATCCTGATCCTATTCGCGGCTGTGTTTATCTGGTATTCTAATTCATTTTTCACCAAAAAGCGGAAGAAAGAAGTAGGCCTGTACGCCTTACTTGGCGTGAGGAAACGTAAGATTGGTACGATGTTATTTTACGAAAATATGATGATGGGCATTGGCGCCGTTGCTGTGGGCATCGTGCTGGGCACGCTGTTGTCTAAGCTATTTGCGATGATGTTCCTTAAGCTGTTGGATTCCACCGTTGAAGTCAGCTTCAGCGTTTCAACTGAGGCGATTGTGAACACACTGATCGTGTTTGCCATCATCATTGTGATCACCTCGATCCACAGCTATCGTTTGATTTATCGTTTTCAGCTTGTGGAATTGTTCAAAGCGGAGCAAGAAGGGGAGCAGGTACCGAAGCCGAAGGCTTTTTCAGCAGTGTTGGCCATTATTTTGTTGATAGTCGGCTATTGGACGGTGTTCCAACCGATGACGACAGGGGCGCAAATGGGGCGGAATTTCCTCATTATCTTCGGTACTTTGATCGCCGGAACGTATCTGCTATTTCGGTATGCACTCATTTATATGTTGAAAATGGCTCAAAACACGAAGTCTCGCTACTACAAAGGTATGAATATGATCTCGACAGCTCAATTGATTTATCGTATCCGTGGGAATACGCGAATGTTTACGATGATTGCGCTGCTCAGTGCGTTAACACTTTGTGCGGTTACGGTCGGTTCAAGCGCTTATTTTTCAGTAACGAAGGATGCGGAGGACGAAGCTCCTTTCAGCTACATGCACATTTCGCAAGGAGCCAGCTTTGATGGGCAAGTGAATACCCTATTGGAGCAGGATAAAGAGCACCCGATCAAGACGAAGCTTGATGTGCCCATTATCCGAGTAACGGCGGATGTGACGAATTTCTTTTATCATCCATCCAGTCATTCACCGACGGCTGTTCCCATAAAACTTGTGTCTTCCGCCATGTACAATCGTACCTCAGAGGTGTTAGATCGAGAGGGTAAAGTAGATCTCAAAGATAACAATATTGCGGTCATTCAGCCGAGATATTCGACGTTTACCTTGGAGGATGTGAAGGGAGACACGATTTCGTTTGAAGCTCAGGCAGGCAAACAAACGCTAACGGTTCAGCAGCGAATCGTAGGAAGAATATTGCCGTGGGGCTTCCCCGATCTGGTCTTTATTGTGAGCGACAGCTTATATGCCAAGCTGCTCCCAGGTGCCGAAGAAGTAACGTATAAAGGCTACGTTGTCAAAGATCAAGGCTCTACGAAGCTGACGTCAGATACGTTGATGAAACTGAAAACAGATCAAAACGGTCTGTCCACGTACTACTTCCAATATCGCCAAAACATGGAGGGGGCAGGCTTGGATATTTTCACACTAGGATTCCTGGGGCTTGTCTTCCTGGCCGCGACAGGCTGTATGATTTACTTCAAACAGCTGACGGATGCGAACGAAGATAAAGAGCGCTACGCCATGCTGCGCAAAATCGGTGTAAGCCGCAAGGAAATCCGGACGACGATTGCCAAGCAGACGCTGTTCGTGTTCATGCTGCCGCTTTGCCTAGGCGTTGTACACAGCATCATGGTTATAAAGGCTTTGACGACGATTCAGCTCATTACTGGAAATCTGCTTGTCCCTATCGCATCGACAATCATCTTATATGCGGCCATATATTTTTGCTACTATGTGCTATGCCTCGGAGCTTCTAACCGAATTGTTAGCAGGTAAAATGGTAAAAGCGACGCCATCGCTCTCATTTGCAGCATGAACGCTCATCCCATGATGATCCATAATTTGTTTGACGATGGCTAAGCCGAGACCAAATTGCCCTTTGCCGCCAGTGCGGAAAGGCTCAAACAGATGATCCGCGATGTCCTGATCCAGCTTCGGACCGTCGTTACTCATCCGAACTTCAAAGTGTGGTGCGGGATTCACGCGGATCCGAATACAACTTTCGGCATAGCGAAGCTGGTTATCCAACATATTTTCCAAGGCGATCTTCCATTGCTCTTGGTCACCGATCAGGGTATGTGCGTCGATCTCCGTCTCCCATTGGATTTCAGGACGGCGGTAGCGGAGGCGTTCAACGACATCTTCGATCACGGTTTTGATCTCAAAGGCATGGAAAGGTTTTTCCTTCGCCGTAAAATAATTCAATTTATTCAGCAGCAACAGATCGCGGATGCGCTTCTCTAGGCGTTCGCCTTCTTTCATAATGACGTCAATACTGGCACGCAGGGTGCCCTTCGGAAAAACACCGTCTTGGATCGATTGCGCATAGCTGCGTATCACCATGACCGGTGTTTTTAATTCGTGTGACGTGTGCTGCAGGAAAAATTGCTGCGCGCGGTCTTGCTTCACAAGACGCTGCCGCATCAATTCGATCGCTTTGCCGAGGCGGCCAATCTCATCCTTGCGGCGTCCTGTGTCGATCGGCTCGTGCCAATCGCGCTCGGCCATCCGTCCCACGTGCTGCTCCATCTGGACGAGCGGGCGAGTGAAATAGCGAGCAAGCAACAGACAGGGTAGCCAGCTGACGACAATCAGGCCAACCATCAATAGCATCAGTCTGAAGAACATCGACATGATCAAATCGTTGCGGTAGTTGCCCCACGCATAGGAAACGATGAAGTTAGGCGCTCCTTGAACCATTTCTTTGCGAATCACATAAAAGATACTGTTGTTATCGATATTGCGCGTATATTTCGCCACAGGCTGCATCTGGGCTAGCGCATCTTTCTCCATCGCCGCCATGAAGGGCTGTGCGGTATGGATCGTTGTTGTCGTTGCCGATATGGCCTCCGCTGCTTGTGTGCCACTGATCGTGAAATGCCGAATGGAAGGGCCTGTCAGCGTACCTTCAAGCGGAGCAGTTAACTGAGCAGATAGCATCGGGGCTTCGGTCAATGTGGGAACAGAAGCAGCGGATGAAGTTCCCATTTGTACGATATTGCTGCCTTCACCGTTAGGAACAACGAGGACACGACTTCCAAGGGATTGAGTGGCTTTTGTAGTCGTTGTCACGTCTACAGGCTGTTGAGATAGTGGGATGGCAAAAGTGGGAGTCGTAGGCTGTATGGCTTCTACCTGGAGTCCGCTTTGGGTATCCATCAAAATATTGTAAAGCTGCTCCGTGAAAAATCCTTTTAACGTCCAAGGTAATAACACCGCCAGCAGGGTGAAAATGAGTAAGGATAGCGCAGCGAAGGCTCCCCATAATTTCAGAGCGAGCGGCCACTGGCCTAGTCGGATTCTCATGCTTTCACCATCCTATACCCGTATCCGTATACGGTTTCTAAACGCATGTCTGGCAGCTTGCGGCGCAGTCTGCGTACTAAATCGTCGACGACGCGGTCGGTGCCGAAGTAGTCGATGCCCCAAACCGCGGAAAGTACTTGTTCGCGTTCCAGCACTTGCCCTTGATGTTGAACGAAGTAGAGCAGCAGCTCGTACTCCTTCGAGGTCAGATCGAGCGTGGTGCCATCGTTATCGGTTACTGTGCGCGCAGGTTCGTCGATCGTATAGGAGGCGAGCGTGGTTAGATGCGCGCGTCGCTCCATAGCTACTGATGACAGCGCACCATTCGCTTGTCTTGCGTAGACCCGCTCAAGCAGCTTGCGACAGCGAATGACCAGCTCGCGCGGCAAAAATGGCTTCGCCAAGTAGTCGTCGCTGCCGAGCTCGAGACCGATGATGCGATCGATATCGGCATCGCGGGCCGAGATGAAGATCACCGGCTGAGACGGCTGATCGGCTTTAATCTCCCGCATGAGCTGGAAGCCATCTACGCCGGGGAGCATAATGTCGAGGACCCACAAGTCCGGACGCTCCGAGATTGCTTCTCTGGCTGAGGTTCCATCGGGGAACGAACGCACTTGCCACCCCTCTTTCTCCAAATAGGCTGCAAGTACGCCTCTTAAATGTTCTTCGTCTTCTACTAAAAAGATGCTATACATCGTATATCACGCCTTCCATGCCTATGAAATGGGGAAAAAGTGGAGCCGAATCGCTTGTCGCGCTCGGATCCACCTTACATAATGCTTATTTTTTCTCAGCTTCTGTTGCTTGCTGTTCTTTGATTTTTGCAGTCATATCGCGCATGTCTTCTGTTCCCTTTACAAAATCCTTAAACAAATCCGGCAGGATAGCGCGGATCGCTTCTGCATCATCTGCTTCTACGGCTTCGGTTAATTTTTGTTGAAGCTTCATCGATTCAGACTCGACAGGCTTAGCTACCATTATATCACTCGCAACTCCAGCCTCAACTGGAAGAAGTCGGGTAGTTAGCTCTGGCGTCGTTCCATCGGCCTTTGTAGCGCGTGTGACAAACACTCTTTGAGGAGCGTCTGCTCCTTGCGGGAGGTTTGCGATCTCCTCAGGTGTTAGCTCAGGTAGAGGAGGTAAAGCTTCCATTGCTTTTCCACCTTCAAATGTCGTAGTGAAAGTTGCATCTGAAGCTGGGAATACTTGCACAGCACCTTTCAAATCATCTTTGGAGATCGATATCGTCTTTGCGAAAGTAGGCTTGGGCAGATCCGCTTCTGCTTGCTTCCGATCGTCTAGCGCTTTCTTCCAGTCAGCTAGCGTATCCGGTGCATATGTAGTGACAAGCAGCTTCAAATAGTTGCGCTCATGAGCAGGTTGATTAAGCAAGCCTGCACTCGAAGAGCGGAAGTGAAGAGCTGGCGTTGCTCCAACAGACTTTACCATTTGTATCGTTTTACCAGGAGTCGCTTCCGTTGTTGTATCCGCTGCAGATGCACTTACAGCACCGAATGCGATTGTTGTCATAAGAGCGAGCATGCCTGTTTGGATGGCGCGTTTTTTCCATGTTGGTTTCATAAAGAGAAAACTCCTTTCGATTTGTGTAGCGTGCAAAGGATGGTTGATTTCCTTTACACCCTTACTGTACCGAAAGATTATGGACATCCTATCGCAACATTATGGGAAATTGTGTGTGGATGGGACAATATGCCAAAAAAAATAACCCACAGCAACGGGCTGTGGGTCTAAGTTTATATATTTTAAAGGGGGGTTGGTCTTTATTATAGGCATTGTACATTAAAACAACATGAAAGTTAGATTTCATTTTCATTACAAATTTGTCAGTGGTAAAATAAGTGGAAAGCTAGCAAAAGCTTGCGATAGAGAGCGGGGAATACTCATAGTGAAGCATTACTCCATGAGGTCACATTTAACGATTACATTTGCCTTAATGGCCTTGATTCCGATTCTGATTCTAGGCGGTTTTCAGGTCTCGCAAATTAAACATATTACGCAGGAAACGAACCAAAACCAACGGCAGACGACGTATCGACTCGGAGACGCAGTAGAAGCGTATATGTCTTATCATCGCAACGCAGTTGAAACCTTGGCGGCTACGATCTCGGCTTCGGATGCGGCTTTTAGGAACCGTGAGAGCCTGACGTTGAAGCTGCAATCACTCCAAGAGAATTTGGAGGGTTTTACGGGCATTTATGTGGTGGATGATCAAGGGATGATCAAAGCTACACACCAGATGTCGACGAACTTGATCGGCACGAATGTCAACGATCGGGACTATACTGCGCGTGTGAAGGCTGGACAGAAAGCGATTATTTCTTCGTTATTTAAGGCGCCCGAAAGTTTGAATACACCGGCAATAGCCATCGCCGTACCGATTTATAAGGGTAGCAAGCAGGTGGATGGTTTCGTCTTAGCTGTGCTCGAGTTAGCGCCAATCAAAACACTTGTTACCAAATATGATTATGGTACAGAAGCGTATCCCGTCGTATTGGATCATGCGGGCAAGCCTATTTATCATCCGAATGCAGCATTGACGGACTCCATGGCGGATTTATCCAAGGAGCCTGTCGCAGCGGATGCCAAACTACATAAACAAGGCGAAGGCACCTACACGTTAAGCACCTCAGCGCATAAAGAGCTTATTACCTATAAGCTCATTCCAGATTTGAATCTTATTGTCTGGGTCAGCAGGTCAACCGCGGCTGTGAATGCGGCATTCACAGAATCTTTAAGGATCACGCTGCTCTTGTTAGTGTTCACGCTCATTTTAACCGTGCTGTTGGGCAGTCTGTTGGCCAAACGATTGAATGGCACGATCCACGCGTTAGTCGGCTATACCCAGCGATTAGCTGGAGGCTCGTTCGCGCAGCCCGATCAGAAGGTTGTCCCGCGCGGAGCGCCAACGGAGCTGCATCAGCTCGCGGATCATTTTTTCCGGATGGCGGCGCAGATCAAGGAGAACCAAAACGCGCTGCTCCAATTGAATAGCGAGCTTGAGCATCGCGTTGAAGAACGAACCCAACGTTTGCAAGACGAGCATGCCACGTTAAATGCCGTATTAGAAAGCATGTCGGATGCGATCGTGCTCATCGATGTGCAGCATAATGTCCTGTATGCCAATCACCAAATGGCCGAAAGCTTCGCCATTCCGATGGGGGAGCTTTCCCATATGCGAGAAACTGAATTATTTGAGCGTATCACCGCGCTTATGACAGGAGCTCAGGATGAACTCCAGTTGAGCAAGTTGACGGCAGAGCCAAGGGTACAAAGTGCGGTGACAGTTAAAACAGAGCAGGGCAAGCCCCGCTTTATGATGGTATCCGCGTTTCAAGTCGCGCGGGAGGGACGAGTATTCGGCCGCGGCTACGTGTGGCGGGATCGGACGAAGGAGCATGAAATCGACGCGCTCAAAAATGATCTTATCTCCCTAGCCTCGCACGAATTCAAAACACCGATTACGAGCATCCGTGGCGGCGTAGAAACACTGCTGCGCAGTGATGCGAACTGGGATGAAGAGTTCAAACTGGAGCTGCTCGAGGGCATACATGAAGATATTGGCCGTATCCAAGATCTCATCGACGAGTGGCTGGATATATCCAAAATTGAATCGGGTGCCATGGGGATTCATCCTCAACCCGTAAGGCTTGGGGCGATTATCGAGAGCGCCAAAAGCAGACTGCCCGATCAAGTGCTGGCTACTGGGCTTCAGTTCGAGGTGGATATCCCTTCAGATACACCTAGCGTTTATGCAGATAAACTTCGGATGGAGCAGGTTTTCTTGAACCTGTTCATCAATGCAGCCCGCTATAATGAGCGGCAGCCGATCATAAGGGTCACTGCCTATTCTGATGAGCACGATGTGTACGTTCGCGTACAGGATAACGGGATCGGGATTGCGGCGGAGCATTTGGCTAAAATATTTGATCGCTTCTATCGCGTGGATGTGTCATCCTCCCGTCAAACAGGGGGGACAGGCCTTGGCTTGGCGATTTGCAAAGGCATTATGGATGCACATGGCGGCACGATCACCGTTGAAAGTACGCCTGGCGAGGGAAGCAGCTTCACATTGACGATTCCACGGTTTAAGGAGGCGAAAAGCTAGCATGAACACGAAAAAAATCATGATCGTCGACGACGAACCCAAAATCATTCGTTTCATCGCGGCGAATTTGAAATCCCTAGGCTTCGAGACCGTCGTCTGCCAAAGCGGAGCCGAAGCGTTAGAGAAGGCGGAAGCCGTGGTTCCGGATTTGATTTTGCTGGATCTGATGATGCCAGGGATGGATGGCTTTGAAGTATTACGAAGACTGCGCACCTATTCCAGTGTGCCAGTCATAATGTTAACAGCAAGGAGCAATGGCGCAGATAAAGTGCAGGGGTTGAATCTCGGTGCGGATGACTATTTGACTAAGCCGTTCTCGTTGGACGAGCTGTTCGCCAGAGTCAATGCCGTCCTTCGCCGCTTGGATGGGCGCATGCCAGCACCCAGCACGGTCAGCGAATTGACCGTCGGACCGGTTAGCGTTAATTTAGCGCAGCGACGTATACGACTGGGTGGAACGGAAGTCAAATTTACCGAGACGGAATATAATTTGTTCATTCTTTTATTGCAGCATGTAGGCAAGGTGATGACGCATGAACAGCTGTTGAGTGAGATTTGGGGAAGCGAATATCGCGATGAAGTGGAATATTTGCGCGTAACAATTGCGCGGATTCGGCAAAAGCTGAAGGCACACACCGAAGGGCAGGAGCTGATTGTGACCTACCCTGGTGTTGGTTATATGGCGAAGGGGGATTAGGGGGTTGTGTTCGTCAAAGTCTGCACATCAAGCGGATAATCTGGCACATCGAATTCACGGGTCGTGCCTGCTGTCAGGTCAACCACGGTCATGCCATTCCAGCCGGTATCGGCAAAGGTTACGCCTCCTGTGAGGTAGGCGTAACGACCATCTGCGCTGCTGGCGACCATTTGGTGCATGCGATTTAACGGGAGGATCTTCTCGTTAAACGTGTTCACGTCGAGGATGGTCAAGTTAGGCTTACCCGTTGCGCTGCCTGCCGAGCCGATGCCAACGATGAGCAGCTGCTTACCGTCAGGTGTAAGCGCAACGCCTTCTTGATGTGTGTTGCCCGTCAAGGGTTCAGTCTTGTAGCTGCCGCTTCTCGGGTCAAGCACGACAAGTCCGCGTCCTTGATACGGAAGAAGCAAGCGGCCATCTGCGCGCACTGCGGCATAGTGCGGCTTCTCGAAGCCGCCTTTCCCGAATGGAGCAGCCTCTAGGGTGCGGCTTTTCAAGCTTTTAGGATCCACAGCCGTTACAGTGTAGCCGTCGTGGTCAATACTGTACACCTCTGTGCCGTCCAAGCTAGTCACGACATCAAAAGGCCGAACGCCAACAAGGACATGCCCTGTCATCGAAAGCTTTTCCGTATCCAAGATTTCTAATTGACTCTTGCCGCCACTTAGATAAACGCCGACATAAGCCCATTTACCGTCCGGGGATACTGCAATGCCCATGCCTCCTGAACGATATTCGCCGTAGCTGGGTTTGCCCACATTGGTTTGGTAAGGAACAAGCGCAACTCGTTTACGGAGTTTGGTATCTACCACAGCAACACCTTCAGCAGTCGATACATATGCGCGATGGTTTGGCCCCTCTGCGATGGCAAAAGGGGCTTTTCCTACGATAAGCTTCTCGAAGCGGCCTGAAGCGGGATCGAGGAAGGACATATAGTCACTCTTCGAATGTGTGACCATTAAAGTTGTAGCTACGGATGACGATGGAGTTGGTGCGGGCGTCTGAGCTGCCGTTGTTGCTGCTGCGGTAGGTAATGGTGTAGCTGAATTTGTCGGAGAGATACTCGCACCGAGATTCGGCTGCTGGCTGCTGCATCCAATTAAGATTAGCAATATCGTTAGCGGTGTTAACCTTGCGAATAGTGAATGAGTGCTCAGTAACATAGGTGATCACCTCGGAAATGGGAATTTTGGCGGAATTACAGTACCTGTGGATAAGTTTAAGTTTAACAAACGAAGGTAAGGAAGAGAACCTGATCGCAGGTCATCTTCCTTATTTTTTTGACCACAATAGAAAAAGCATAAGCAATGCTTAGCCTCTATTCGGTTTCCGGATGGCAAAAATGCAAAAGAGCATCTTTTTCAGAGGAATTCTCTTCAACGCTGTAAATAAATGCAAAAAGGCACCTTTTTAGGACGGAAATGTCTAACCAGAGCATAAAATGCAGAAATTGATGCCTATTTGCATCAATTTTAGCTGAAACCGTCTATTTAATAGAGAAAGGTTGCACTATTGCATTTCTCAGCAGATGGAGAGGGAGTTGTCGATCATACCTTCCTCTAACCGAGGTCGCTCGTCCTCGAAGGACCTCGATAGAGGTGTTCTTATAATCTTACTTTTTCAAGCTTAAGGTAACGCCTGTTGAAGTCGCCCATGCACCCACTGGCGCAACTGTATAAGTCGTATCTGGAACAAGCTGTGCATTATTCAAAAGCGTGAACGTACCGACAGCGCCTTTGCGCGTCGTCAGGCTGTATTCAGCCGTCAAAACGGTGCCATCAGCAGCAGTTAAAGATACGCGGCGTGAAACGAAGATTTCGTCCTTCGGATCTTGCGCTAGCGTAACCGTAATCGTCTTCGCATCAACTGCGGCAGCGGATTGAAGCTGGAGCGGAGCCATTTCTTTTGCTGTAAAATTAGGGTTCTTCAGGGTTGCCCAGTCAGCAGAAACCGTATATGTCACACCAGGGCGGAAAGTCTCGCCGTTAGGTAAAATGAACTTAGGCGCTTGGCGACCATCGGTTGCTTGCGTGAATGGCAAGTAATTCGCCGTCATTGTGGCACCACCTTCAGGGGTGATCTGCACTTGGCGATTCCGCATGGAGGAAAGAATTTGATACGTCGTTCCATTGTAACGATTATTCTCGTCTACAATAAATGAACCAGGACGTCCTTTGCTGTAAGCAGCAATGACATAACCGTAATCGGCAACACCGTCAGCTAGATGGGATTCAACTTCAAATAAATCATTGGCAACCTGAGCCGTGGAATCCAAACGGATTTTCTCTGTGCTAGCTATGAAAGTGACAGCTGGTTGACCTTTATACGTTAGGGAGTACGTTGTACCCGCTTTTTGAGTAGGGACTGGAACGATATATGTGGATACAGCGCCAGTTTTTAGGCGTGGAACATTATTGATGGCAAGACCATTGTCAAAAACAAAGTTTTTGGACGCAGGCTCAAGCTCTAATTCCGCCGCAGGAATCGGTGCCGAGAATGTCACCTGAAGGGATATGGCATTCAAAACCTCCAGCTTTGTCACGCGAACTGGTGCTACTTTTTGCGCTTCAACAAGGAGTAAAGCAGCTTGACCGCGGGTTACTTGGCTGCTTAGTGCCGCATAGCTTGGCAATTGACGGATCGTTGCAGCGTCTACCTTAAGCACGGTTGCAAGGATGCTGCTCAACTGTTCGGAAGTGATCGTTTGTGCGCCAGCAAATTGTTGGTTGCCAACGCCATTCATCGCGCCGAGTGCCTGCATGGCAACTGCGTAGCTATAGTACCAATCTTTTGAAGTCACATCTAGAAAAGGACTAGCTGCATCTGTCTCCAAATTGACGTGGAAAGCGAGGGCTACCATTTTAGCAATCTCACTGCGTGTGATGGCTTGATCTGGTTTGAATGTATGGTTCTCATAGCCAGACACTACTTGCTGCCCAGCTAGTTGCTCAATTGCGGCCTGAATTTGAGTAGCATTGGCTGAATCCGCGAAAGGATTAGCTGCTAGGGCATGGTAAGGAAGAAGAGCGGATAATCCGACAGTTGCTGAAATAGTGAGAGCGGCTAACACTTTATTGTTATTTTTCATCGAGAAACACTCCTCAAGTTTATTGGATTTGTTTGTTGCGCTGTTGTCTACAGGACTAAGCTTACCTGTTCGCACATAACAATCGCATAAAAATGAGGGGCGAGACATTACAATTTCGTAAAAATGATAATGAGATCCCGCATAGATAAAAAAGAGCTTTCCTTAAGCAGCCGCAGCTGCTTTGAAGAAAGCTCTCAGATAGGTTAAGCAAAAAGGATGAAGCTTAGTTGATGAGTGTTTTATTTTCATTTTGAACGATGTTATGTGAAGAAGAACCTGTCAAACGTTGTGGAGGGAACACTTGGCGAACTGGTGCAATGATGAGTGCAGCGACCACAGCTTTAATGGCATCTCCCGCAAGGAAGGGATAGCAACCAGCGGCCATGGCATCTGCAAACGAATAAGCAGGAACTTTATACATTAACCAAGGTACACCGGCCAAATATAGAAACAGAGAGCCGAAAACTTCAAGAACAAGGAACGCCGCGACATAGCTCATGATGCCATTTAAACGAATACGAGGTAAAATAAGACCAATAAGCATCGCAGATATCGGCCAAATCATGATAAAGCCACCGCTAGGTCCGAGGACTTTGGCAATACCGCCGGTTCCAGCTAGCAGGGGAAAGCCCAAAGCAGTAAGCACAACGACAAGGGCCATACTTAGGAATCCGTAGCGCGCGCCTAGTAAACCTCCAGCGAGCATTACAGCTAAAGTTTGTAGAGTAATCGGTATTTCGGAGCCAACTGAAATTTTTAGGAAGCTGAATAAAACAAGAATTGCTGCAAATAAAGCACTAAAAATAACACCACGTAACGTAAGTTTCATATTGTTGACCACTCCTATTTCTGGTATTGTTAACTTATTGTCAACTAAATTGGCGACAATCAGGTTTACAATGATGATAATAGCACAACATTTGAAAAAGTGAAAGGAACTTTTTTACATATGCCTACGAGAGAAAAATTAATGTCATTAAGCAAAGCGTCTATCGTCTATCGCATGGAGTCGGGGGAAGGGCGGCGCGTGTGGTCAGGCGTATCACTAGACATTCATAGAGGTGATTGGCTGGCTGTTGTAGGCCCCAATGGCAGCGGGAAGAGTACACTTGCTAGTGTATTGCTAGGCTTGAACCCGTTGTCGGATGGACAAATTCAGCGCAGAACGAACGAAGGCGCTTCGATCGTACGCGGCGTGCTCCAGTTGCCTGAAGCACAGTTTATAGGAGAAACGATAGCGGAGGAGCTAGATTTTTTGCCGCAAGCGCAGCATTTATCGGCTGAGGAACGTAGGGGCTGGTATGTGGAAGTACTAGACGCAGTAGGACTATCACTTTCGCCAGAACGCACGATGGCAACGTTATCTGGTGGGCAGAAGCAGCTGGTGAATCTAGCTGTAGCATTAGCGGCTCGGCCAGAGATGCTAATTTTGGATGAACCGACGGCAATGCTGGATCCTGCCTCCCGGAAGGAAGTTCGCGAAGTTGTACGTCAGGCGCATCAACGTGGCACGACGATTGTTTGGATTTCGCATCGGTTGGAAGAGGTGGCGGATGCGACCCGTGTGGTCGGTTTTGGTGCGGGGAGAATTACTTTCGATGGGGAGCCGCGTACGTTTTTTTATGGAGAAGCCGAAGGGACTGGGCAGAAGACTTCACCTTGTGTGGAGCTTGGCTTTGATCCGCCTTTTGTGATTCAAACGGCTATGAATCTATTAGAACAAGGTATCAAGTTACAACCTCTTCCGCTGCATATGGAAGAACTGGCGGAGGCGATCTCATGTCGATAGTATTAAAAGAAGTTAGGGTAACGGCGCCAGACTCGCAAGATGTGACATTGCTTCAGGATATAAGCTTCACCCTGCAAGAGGGTACCATTACCTTGTTGATCGGTCATGCAGGATCAGGGAAATCTTCCTTACTGCAGGTTATGTCCGGTCTACTCAAGCCGCAAGCTGGCATGATTACGTTGGACGATCAGCCCGTTTGGCTAAAACCTACAAAGGTTGATCCCAAGCAGCTGCTTCGGTTCGGCTTAACGTTCCAATTTCCAGAACAGCAGTTGTTTGCACGCAGCATACGCCAAGAATTTGCCTATTCGCTTAAGCCGTATAAATTGGAAAAGGAAGAGCGCGAACGCCGCATCCGCGAGGCGACCCTCGCGCTGGATCCCCATGGCGTATTCGCCATGGATCGCTCGCCCTTCGCGCTCAGCGGCGGCGAGCAGCGCCGACTCGCGCTGGCGACGACCTTCGCCACGGCGCCGGGTTGGCTGCTCATGGATGAGCCAACCGCCGGCCTCGAGGCGGCCGCCGTCCGCGAGCTGCTGCGCATGCTGCGCGAACGCAGCGGTCGTGGCGGACTCGTCATCGCCACGCACGACCTGGACACGTTCTTTCCGCTAGCGGACCGTGTCCTCGTTCTAGATCATGGCGAGCTCGTCTTCGACGGCTCACCTCAAGAGCTCTGCCGCGCGCCAGAAGTGCTGGCGCGCGCCGGGGTTGGCCTCCCGAGCTGCGCGGAGGCCTCGCAAGAGCTGGCGCGCGTGGGCATCGCCATCGCGCCGGATCTGCTGACGCCGGCGGATGCCGCGGCGGCGATTGTGGCTGCGCTGCGCGAAGGCGGCAGCGCCAGCACTTCGGCGCCTGCGGAAGCGGCGCCGGCAGTGGTTGTGGCCACGTGCGAAGCGAGCGTGGCAGTAGAGCAGCAGCAGCTGGCGAAGCCGCTGCTGTCGCAGCCACCCAAGCCGCAGGCGGGGTGGCTGCGGCTGGACCCGCGCGCGAAGTGGCTGCTCTACCTGCTGCTCGCCTTCGGGACGATGGGGCAGCAGGGGTGGGGCGGCCTCGCGATAGCCGCAGGGCTCCTCGGCTGCGCGTTTCTCGGCCTCCCGCGCGGCGTCGTGCGCGGAATCGTCAAAATCGTAGCGTCATATGCGATTTTCGTGATCTTTTCCGTCGCGCTGTCGGGGCTTGAATTCTCTCCGCTAGGCTTCGCAGTCGAAAGCGGCTGGAGCACAACCTTTATCCTGATTCGTTTATTTATCGTCTTGATCGCAGGCTACTGGCTGGCCATGTCGACCCCTTACGGTCAGCTTGTGCAAGGGCTTAACTGGGCATTGCAATATTTGCACAAGGTGAGGATCCCAGTGGCCTCATTCTCCTTGGCGGTCTCGTTTATTTTTCGCTTCATCCCGCTTATCCTGCGGGAGTGGCAGCAATTCGCAACAATCGTAAGAGCCAGGGGCAAAGCCTCGGTGCGCCAAGGCACTGTCCGGGTGCGCGACATTCCTGCACTGGTCGTTCCACTATTACTAGGCATGTTCCACAAAGCAGAGCAAATGACCATCGCGATGGAAATGAAACGCATCGACGGCAAAACGCTGCTCCTAAGAAAAAACACATTGCAATGGCAGCTAGCGGACACGTTCTTAGTGGTGGGCGCTCTTCTCGCATGGGGAATATTGCTGTATACGTAAGGCTAACGGACATAGGAGAAGTTATTTGGCACCATTCGGTCGTTTTCATAACTTAACGGACACGCTGGACGCTAATCGCCTTCATTTGGAGAGTTATAGGCTAGCTAGGCCAAATAATTGCCGTGGTGTCCGTTAGTTCCAAAAAAGAACTAATCTAGCGAATATAACGTCTTCCTTGTCCGTTATGAGAGGATGATGACGTCTATGATTGCTGGCGGAGATAGCTCTTTCTAGTAATCATTGTTCTCATAAAGGTGCCTGTCGCCACTATCCCACTCGCTCAGGTTCAGCAAGCGTCGATCCATAACCTGAGCCAAGGGGTAGTGCCTAGAAGCTTGGATGATTAATTATTCCCCCCGCGCAAGCCTTGCCGTAGCAAGCCTTGCGCTCTTTTCATTGCGCTCTTTTCCTTGCGCTCTTTTCCTTGCGCTCTTTTCCTTGCGCTCTTTTCCTTGCCTCTTTTCCTTGCTTCTTTCCCTTGTCTCTTTTCCCTTGTCTTTTCTTCTATCGCAATTCTTCCTTGTATCTATTCCTCACTATTAATCCGAATCTAGGTATATTTCTCTCAACTATGGATTACACATAGAGTAATAGACAATTACTCTGGGAAATGGTTGGTGAGCTATGAATATCCCAAGAAAGAGAATCCTAGTTTTCTCGGCACTTGCTGGGCTTTTTACTTTACTTTTTTTCCTCTACATGAGTGGTCTAAACCCCTCATCCGCGCCAATTCTCATAGAAGCACAAGCCGAGGAGTTGATGGCATCCTCAACGCCGCCGCCATCTCCAATAGCGTCTCCAGTAGTTACACCGGACATAGTCACCACGCAGCCATCTTCCGTTCCAGAAGACGTAACCCCAGCCCAAGGGGATACACCTGTAATTTCACCTACAACTGAACTTGCACCATCACCACCAACCCAAACAACATCCGTTACAGCAGTTACATACGTTCCTTCATCAAAAATCAGCATTCCCGTCCTCAACTACCATAGCGTAACGATTGACCCAGGCAATGTGGTCGTCATTTCCCCAGCGAAGCTGGAGCAGCAGATGAAATATCTACATGATAATGGCTACACACCCATTTCGCTGTCTACCTTCATTGGCCTTATGGAAAATGAAAGCGGGCTCACAGCCCCCAAGAATCCAGTACTACTCACGTTTGATGACGGTTATGCGGATAATGTGGAGGAGGCTATGCCTATTTTGGCTAAATACAAATTCCCCGCGACACTCTTCATGTCTCCAGGCATGGTCGAGGACGCTTATTACTTGAATTGGGATCAGGTCAAGCAGCTGCAGGAAGCCGGCTGGGACATTCAACCGCATGGTATGACACACCCACATCTTCCCCAGCTAACAGCGGAGCAACAAGCATTCGAGATCACAGAAGCCAGAAAGCTAATCGAGGAAAAGCTAGGCACACAAGCCGACGTATTCTGCTATCCCTATGGGGAATATAACAAAGCGACTTTAAAGCTTTTAAAAGATCTCGGCTTTCGTTACGCTTTCACCATTGACCAAGGCTACACGACCAATCAACAGAACCCTTACCTGCTCAAAAGGCTGTTTATTAACGGCGAAGAAGGCCTGAACGCCTTTATAAATAAGCTTCCTTAAGAGCTCCAAGGTTCACACAATACAAAAAGGACTAGCCCCTAAATGTGGCTAGCTCCTTTTTATCTCGTTATGATCTCAAACGGTGACAATAAGCCTCAAGTTGGTGGAAAGGTATCGTAAAGAGGTCCAAGGTGTTAACGATGGATTTTGTGGAGCCGGGAAGAGCGAGGAATTTGGCAAAGAGCCGATCGTGCTCTTCATCGGCCGCGGAAGCCCAGAACTGAACCTGCCGGACGTCGGGATTGCCTGTTTTGATGGCTTGTACCAGCGCACGCAGTCCTTGTACGAATAATGTTGATTTTCGCAGCTCTTTGACAATAAAAGCAACCTCAATCTGACAAATATGCTGATCCTCGTAGTCGCCAGGACCGGTGCCATAACCGTAACCAGCCGCGCCGACCATGTCGTAGGACTCTTCGCTGAAAATGAGCAAGGCTTTACCTAGAAAGAGAGGACTGCTGATAAAACTGAGCTTCATGCCGAACGTATAAGGCAAGTTTAGTTCGTCGTGATGGCGCAGCAGGAAGTTCATATAAGCTTCATGATCCATTTCAAATTCGCTTACTCGGAATTCAAAAGACATTATTGTGGCTGTACGCGTAGCGAATCGTTTACCTTAACGATTTTACCGAAGCCGCTTCCTTTAGTAATTTCTTTGGGACTATTCGGGGGTACTGGAAACATACGGATTGCCTCCTTTATGTCGTAATTTGTCTACCTTTTTCCATTATATCCTAGTAAATTTCTTTAGGGTATCCCTGAGATTGTTAATTTTCTCACAAAACACGACTTCTTTGCCGTGTGTGCCCTCGCGAACGGAGCGTGCGCTGGTAAATTTGGCATACAGTCGACAGATATATTCGTTCTCAGCTAGTGCCGCTAGCCTTAGTTCCTGGACTTCTGGACCACCCTGAACGATCTCATTTACCATGTACAGCAATCCTCGAATAAATAAGCGTGAACCGCGGAGAGCTTTATCAGCAATGGCTACGTCCACTAAGGCAATAACCTTATCTTGAAAATCCTGCTCAGGCGTGCCGTAATAATAAGCAGCAATGCCAACCACACGGTCATCGATATCTTTAGCAACGATAAGGTGACCCTGCGTCACGTAGGAGTAAATGAGAGTAACCATTTCCAAGGTAGAATACGCAGGATGTAGATCGCGCTTACGGGCTAACATAAATAAACTGGCCTTAGCGAAATCGTCATCACTGACGCACTTGTGGTAACTTATCGTCATCGTGTGTGTACCTCCTGCCTGGACTTCTGATCATCATCCGATTCGTTTCTGAAGTGTTTGTTCCAAAGATTGTAGAATTTGCGGGTGTTCGGCCATTAAACGGTGAAAAGCTTCTTGTCTAACGGACAATAGTACCGAGGGCACCATTGCCCTTACGGTAGCGTTTCGGGGTACATTGTGAAGTAAAGCAATTTCGCCGAAATGATCCCCATCTTGGAGCACGGCGACCCGTCGTTCCCCACCGTCAGGCATACGTTTTATAATCTCAAATTTACCACGGACAATAATGTAAAACTTGTTGCCCTCATCGCCCTCGCTTACAACATCCTCGCCTTCTTTGCAGGTTTCGGTTGTAAATAACATAGCAATGTTCTTAAGCAACGGTGGTGCAATGCCTTCGAAGAAGGGTAGCTTGGCAAGCCTATCCCTATCTACCGTCGCGTAGAGTCCGTCCTCGGATAGGTTAAATCCGAACTGCTTATCCCAGAGGCTGCGGTATAAATTGCTTTTATATAGGAGCTCTTGGTGGGTACCAGAGTCTACGATTCGGCCGTCTTGGAATACATAAATGCAGTCGGCGTTCTTAACTGAGGATAAACGATGTGTCACGGATACAATGGTCTTGTTGGATCTAAGCCGATCAACAAGCTGATTAATGCCCGCCTCGGTAGCTGGATCCAAAGCTGATGTCACTTCATCTAGCAGCAAAAGGTTCGGTTTCCTTAGAAGCGCTCTCGCAATCGATAACCGTTGACGTTCGCCGCCGGACAGCGATCCTCCTTCATGATGCACCTGTGTATCATAACCGAGAGGCCAGTTTACAATGGTATCATGGATGTTCGCCTGCATAGCCGCCTCAATCATTTCATCTTCCGAAGCACCACTATCTAGCAGCAGGTTATCTCGAATTGTGGTATTAAATAAAAACGTATCCTGGGTAATGAGTGTGGACTGCTTTCGTAAAGAGGCCTCGCTTAAAGTACGTATGTCGTATTCATCAATAGAAACAGCGCCTTGTTTTGGGTCATAGAAGCGGGACAGCAACTGTAGCGCAGTACTTTTACCAGAGCCACTAGGCCCAATGAAAGCGACATAGCTCCCAGCCTCAATTTGCAGGTTAACATTCCGTAATTGGTCGGTCTCCTCACTATATCCGAAGGTGACGTCATCCATCCGAATGGAGGGAAGAGAAGAAGGGAGCTCTAGCGGACGAGGATTCTCTGGAACGCTGGGCTTGTGGTCAAAAATTTCCCGTATCCGCTGAAAACTAGTACTTGAATCGATAAGGCTTGGAACTAAGGAAGATAAATTCGAGCCGGACTGTCCTACACTTAAGAATAAGGTGAAAAAGGCCATGAAACCACCTATGCTCATCATGTCGTGGAAGATGAGATAACCGCCGAAGCCGATCATAATCCCATTTAAAATCAGAAGTGAGATAAGCGGCAGCCGCTCCATCATAGAACCGGCAAGTTGCAATTTTAGGCCGAAAGTAAAGAGTTCATGAACCTGTTTACGGGCTCTTTCTTGAAACCTAGCTTGCAGATGCAAGCTTTTAATCGTTTTATGTCCCTTCACCATTTCATCAATCGTATTCGTGAAGCGTTCCTGCGATTCTTTGAAGTTGACATTGGCAACTTCCGCATGCCCTTGAAGAAGTCTTGGCCCGATCAGCATGATCGTGGAGCCGACAAGCATGGCCAGTGTGAGTTTCCATTCAATAGTGAATAGGAGAAATAGCCCGAGCAGAACGCTTAAAGCCTCCCTCAGAAAAAAAGGGAATACGATGCGAACTACTCTTTCCAAAGAGGTCATATCGGTTGAGAATCGGGCGACAAGATCGCCGACTCGGTATTTTTGATGAAATGGCAGCGATTGCCGCTGGAGGTGTGTAAACAGCTCGATCCGCAGCTTCTTGATGATCTGACCGCCGAGATTTCCGAGTGCGTATTCTCCGCAAATACTTGCAATAATGTTAAGAAGGCCGCTGCAAAGCAGTATGGTCAGGATGATTGCGAAGTTATGGAGATTTTTAGGTGTAAAAGCCTCATCGACCAGATACTTCAGGCTCACAGGAGCAGCTACCGAATATCCGACTTCTACGAGGAGGCAAAATAAAAAAATGCTAGTTAATCGCTTATGGGAAATCCAAAGGGATAGCAGGGTTCTTAGAAAATACAGGGAAAATCGCCACCTTTCAATAAAATAAGAGTACAGCACTTTATTTTGGTTGTAAACGACTACCACCAGACGTGTATAATACAACTAAACGTCCTCATAAAGGAGATACCATGTATGAAAGAAACCAAAACAGCTTTCGAATCCATCGACGCTTACATAGCAACATTTACTCCCGAGCTTCAGGAGAAGCTTCAAACGATGAGAACGGTCATTAAAGAGTCCGCGCCAGAGGCGACGGAGAAGATTAGCTACCAAATGCCTACCTTTGACCTGCATGGCAATCTAGTGCATTTTGCGGCATTTAAAAATCATATTGGCTTTTATCCCACTCCAAATGGTATTGATGAATTTGAGGCGGAGTTGGCGCAGTATCCGAGGTCTAAAGGAGCCGTTCAATTTCCGCATGATCGACCGCTGCCTTTGGCGTTAATTAGCCGAATCGTGAAGTTTCGAGTAGAGAGGAATATTGAAAAAGCTCAGACGAAATCACCGAAAAAGAAATGAAAATTAAGCTATCTAGCCAAAGGAGGTGAAGCCATGGATCAAGCGTATACCATCTATGAGCAGCAAATGCAGAAAAAGCTTAAGCGCTGGGAAATACGTCTGCAAAAGCAGCCCAACCTGATTGAGCGAGCGTCCAAATCCGTCCAAAACCGAATCAATCAAGTGATTCCAGAGAAAATCCACAATACGATCACGGCAACGGTCAAAGGGATTGTGCAAACGACTTTGTTTGGCATCAATTATATGCCTACAACGGAACCGCTGAAGGGTGTATCCATGGCCGATCGCGATGCGAAGGCTGAAGAGTTGCTGTCTCTGTACAAAAAAATCGCTGCCGCCGAGGGCGCTGGAGCAGGAGCGGGCGGTATTCTGCTTGGGCTGGCTGATTTCCCGATTCTGATCGGGATTAAGCTGAAATTCCTTTTTGAATTAGCGCATATTTACGGGTATTCAACCAGGGACTATCGAGAAAGATTGTTCATTCTGTATGTGTTTCAGTTGGCGTTCTCGAGCGCGAAGAAGAAGCCGGAGTTGCTTCACACGGTTAAGAATTGGCCGACCATCTCACAGACGTTGCCTCCCGCGGCAGATTTCACGAATCAAGTGAATTGGCTGCAGCTGCAGCAGGAGTATCGGGATACGATCGATTTTCGTAAAATGCTCCAGCTCATCCCCGGCATTGGGGCTGTGGTTGGCGCTTGGGCTAACTTTGGCTTGTTGGAGGAGCTCGGCGTGGCGGGTATGAACTGCTATCGGCTGCGCAATTTGCAAGACAAAGCGGCGGAGCTGGACGCAAGCACCAAGGCGTAGAGGGCACGGTTGATCGTAGCTCTTTCACGCCTTATTTTCATTAATTAGACATCTCTAAGTTATTTCTGATGCAAATCGCGCATACACTGTAAGAGAGTCGGTTACCGGCTCAGCTTGCGAGAATTTGTGATTATTTTCACAAGCATATATGTGATTAATTTCACAAACGGAGGAGTGTTGAGGCAAATGAATAAACCCAGAATTGTCATCCTAGGGGCAGGCTACGGCGGACTTGTCACAGCGATAAGGCTGCAGAAGAAGATGAAAAGAAATGAGATGGACGTCACACTGGTCAACAAGCATGATTATCATTTTATTACGACACATCTGCATATGCCGGCTGCCGGTACAGATCACCATGATAACGCGCGCGTAACCATTTCCGATTTGATTGATGAACGGAAGATTCGGTTCATGAAGTCGACGGTTCGAGAGATTAGGCCTAGCGAGAAAAAGATTATACTGGAAGAGGCTACGCTCGACTATGACTATCTTGTGGTTGGATTAGGAAGTGAGACGGAGACCTTCGGTATTCCGGGTATGAACGAATATGCGATGTCCATCAAAAGCATTAATAGTGTCCGCTTTATTCGGCAGCACATTGAATATATGTTTGCCAAGTCGAAGGTGGCTCCGAAGCGCAAGGATTATTTGACCTTCGTCGTTGGCGGAGCGGGCTTCACCGGCACGGAATTCGTCGGAGAACTAGCTGACCGCGTTCCCGTTCTGTGTAAAACCTATGATGTCGACCCTGCGGATGTCCGTATTTATAATGTGGAAGCTTCTCCGTCGGCGCTGCCTCCCGGGCTTCCGGAGGATTTGATCGCATATGGGATGGAAGTGATGCGCCGCAAAGGGGTGCAGTATAAGCTATCCACGGCCATTAAGGCTTGTACAGCAGAAGGAGTCATTCTAAGCAACGGCGAGTTCATTCGCGCAGGTACGGTAGTCTGGTCCGGAGGGATACGCGGCAATTCCTTGCTGCAGGAAGCAGGGTTCGATGTTCAGCGAGGCCGGGTTAAAGTGGATAGCTGCCTGCGCTCCTATCAGTTCCCGGAGATTTTCATTACCGGTGATTGCTCGATTGTGATAAGTCCAGAAGGTACGCCGTATCCGGCGAATGCGCAGATTGCTGTCCAACAAGGCTATAATGCAGCTAGGAATTTGATTCAGACAGTTCGAGGCAGAGAGTTGAAGCCGTTTGTGTATGATTTTAAAGGCACGGTAGCAACCTTGGGTCGAGGTGAAGCCGTTGGTTTACTCAAAGTAAAGAAAGTGAAAGGCCGTTTGGCCCTATTTATCAAAAAAATGATCGATGCCCGTTATCTATTTCTCATCGGCGGCCTACCACTCATTTGGAAGAAAATGATTTGGAAGCAAAGGTCCACGACCCGCAATTATCATGTGCCTAATTAATGTCTAACGAACTAAAAAAGCTGAAATGAGATGGCAGTGGCAGAAAACACTGTTCTCATTTCAGCTTTTTTATTTATTCGGCCGCAGCCTTAGGCATAGCCGTTCTTCCTACCGTCTCCGAAGTTGAGTGCCCCTTTTGCTGTTTCTTTGCATAATTGCTATACAAGATGGAGCTGCCAATGGTTAAGAACGCAATGACCGCCATCCCCCAGATGAGGTTATCAAAAGCACGTTCAAGCGGCAGTGATTTCTGCCAAACCAGCGCACTGCCCGAGAGCGCCACGGCGAAGGCACCGCTGAAAAACTGCAGCAATTGGAATAAGCCCATGCCCGAGCCGACGCGATCTTTAGTCAATTGCCGGGACAGCTCATTGGATACAGCGCTGGATAGTGTCGTAAAGCTGATACTCACGAAGATGTACAGCGCTGCGATCCAGTAATAAGAATAGCTTGCAGTTAAGGCAAGCAGTACGGTTGAAAGGAGCATCAACCATGGCACGTAGCGCAGCAAAGCGGTATTGCCATATCGGTCAATGATGCGCCCCACACGGTTGGACGCAAGCATGGCAATCAGCGCACCTGGGAAGAGCAAGAGTCCGGAAGTGAGCGGCGCTAAGCCGAATACCCGAGCAAGCATCTGCGGCGCCAAGAACAGGAAGCCGAAGCTGATCATGTAAGAGGTAACGCCAATTGCGCTAAGCGCCATATAAGGTCTGTCGCTGAACAGTGCGGGCAGCACGAACGGTTGCGAAGCTTTGCGAATGCGCAGCGCGAACAGGGCAATCGCAATTGCCCCTGCTAAGAGGGCAACGATACTCTTGGATGTCAGGAAGAGCAGCAAACCCGTGGTCCCGATTCCGAGCAGGACAGCGCCGATGAAATCGAACGAGCCGCTTTCTGCTTTTTCTTTTGGCAGCAGGATGAGGAAAATAGGGGTAAGCAAAAGGGTCACACCTGTAATGACGAACAGGAAGTGCCAGCCCAAATACTGCACGATGGAGCCGCCGGCGACCGGACCGAGTCCTAGGCCTAATGAAGCCGCGGATAGGATGAGCGACATGGCTCTGCCTCTACGTGATAATGGAATGTAGCGAGTGACGAGAACGATACCGAGCGAAGGGATCGCACCCGCGCCGGACGCCTGAATTAGTCTCGTCAGCAGCAACAGTCCGAAGCTGTCCGTGAAAAGTCCTAGGACCGATGCGCCGCCGAGCGAAAGCAGGGCAATGACATAGAGCCTCCGCATAGGGACAAAGTCGGACAAACGGCTATAGGTGATTGAAGATATCGCAAAAATGATCGAATAGCCCGTGACAATCCACGATGCCGTTGAGGGGCTGAGCTCGAACTGGACGGCAATTTTGGGTAGAGCGAGATTGAACATCATCGTGTTCATGATCACAAGTACTATAGTAAAACAGAGCAGCCAAGAGACCGGGGTTTCCCGCAAGCGGCTATTTACCTCGGTTTGATCATGCGTTGTTTCTATATTAGAAGTGGTTGCGTTGTTTGACATAGTACACCTTCCGATCTATAACTATAATATAATTTGTTACAGTTTAGCATAGTGAATTCGGTGTGTCAATGAATTGGTAGTGGATAAATAATTTGCAATTGAATATTTATTCTTTAATATGTATTATTATTCATGAAATGATGGAGGGGAATCATATGGATCATATAATAAGAAGAGCTGAAATGAAGGATGTAGAGGCATTAACAGAGCTTATGGTTGCCTATATTGTAGGTTTTTATAAGAAGCCGCGGCCTGAGTCGGCAGATCTTCATCGACTGATCAGCACCTTGCTCCAGGAGCAAGGGGGTATCCAGTTTGTAGCCGTCAAAGATGGCGATCTTATTGGCTTTGCAACGCTATATTTTGCCTGGAGTTCGATGAAAGCTAGTCCTATCACGATCATGAATGACCTCTTCTTTCTCGAACCATTTCGGGAAACTGCTGCAGAAGAAGACTTATTCCGGAAGTGCCAAACGTATTCCAAAGAAAACGGCTTTGCCTACATGTCATGGATCACAGCACCGGACAATTATCGTGCACAACAGTTTTTTGATAAAATGGGCGGCACTCGCATAGATTGGGTGAATTACACGATTGTATAAAAGTGTATAAGGGATGCCGACATCCATTAGCTGGCGTGATTTCAATTGTCGGTATGTCCTCCTTCATTTTTGCGAAATACCCAGAGTACCTACGAAAATGGAAGATAATCAACGAATCATATAATTGTAAGCGAATTATTGGAGCAATCGCGAGGTGGAAGAGAGCTTTTTACGTTTATTCCCACCTTTACTATGTGAGTAGAAGAGAGTAGTATTCAACACGTACATGAACAGTTGAATATTTCGCTTAATTTTCTGTTTAAGAAAAGCGGGGGAACCACGAGTAACATGGGGTGAATAACGGTACGGATTTGTAAGTACCTTTTAGGGCAGATTTCTCGCGGCCCGAACCCGACAGCTAACCTCGTAAGCGATCGTGAGAAAGGAGAACATGTGTTTAAAACACAAGGTCATTCCTTGTGTTTTTTTGCGTCCATTTTTCAAATGAGAACGTTGAGATTAGCAATTTATTGGAGGAACGACCACGAATGACAAGTGATTCATTAAAAAAAATTGTGTTTGGTAAGCCGCTAAAGTCGAGCGAGATTGAGTCGGAGAAAATGCCCGTCTGGAAAGCTCTCCCCATCCTTTCATCGGATGCCTTATCCTCTGTATCGTATGGGACAGAGCAAATTCTGTTAGAACTCGCGACGGTAGGGATTGCTGCATTTGCATTCTCCTTGCCGATTGCGATTTCCATCATCGCCTTGATTTTATTGCTCGTGCTGAGCTATAGACAAGTGATTGAAGCCTACCCCATGGGTGGCGGCGCTTATATGGTTACCAAAGAGAATTTAGGCATGGTATGGGGACGTCTTACTGGTGTCTCACTGCTAATCGATTATACCTTGACCGTGGCCGTTTCGATCTCAGCCGGTGTGCAGGCGATTACTTCGGCTTTTCCTTCGGCGGTGCCGTATATCGTACCACTTACAATCTTTCTAGTTTGGATTATGGTTTGGATTAATTTACGAGGTACATCTGAATCAGGAACCGTATTTGCGATTCCAACGTACTTTTTTATTTTTTGTATCCTGTTGTTAGTAGGGAAAGGTATCTTCGATATGATGACCGGCTCCCTCAATACGCATGCCATTGAATTCGTACCAAGTGCTGCGACGAACTCATTAACGTTATTCGTACTTCTCAAAGCATTCTCTTCCGGTTGTTCAGCCGTGACGGGAATCGAAGCAATTTCTGATGCTGTCCCGCATTTCCGAACGCCTTCTGTCAAAAATGCTAAACGTACGCTCATCTCCTTAGGCGGCCTATTGGCCATCGTGTTCGGGGGCGTAACCCTTATTGCCTTAGGATACGGGATTGCCCCGGATCATAACGGGCATACTTCCGTGCTATCGATGGTGACGGAGCAAGCTTTTGGCCGTGGCGTGATGTATTATGCGACGCAAATCGCTACGATGCTTATTCTCGTGCTCGCTGCCAATACGAGCTTTAACGGCTTTCCGATTTTGGCATCGATCATGGCTCAGGACAAAAACTTTCCGCGTATGTTCTCCTTCCGTGGAGATCGTCTTTCGTATCATTACGGCATCGTCACGCTTGGTGTGCTGGCGAGTCTGCTTCTGATCGGCTTTAAAGGGAAGACCGATGCACTTATTCCGTTGTATGCGATCGGCGTATTTTTATCTTTTACACTAGCTCAAGCAGGTTTGGTTCGTAAATGGTTAAAGGAGCGCGTAGCCGGTTGGGTCTGGAAATTGATCATCAATGGACTAGGCGGCATCGTTTCTTTTGCAGTTCTTATCATTTTCTCTGTGACAAAATTTAGCGAGGGTGCTTGGATCGTCATTATCGTGACACCGATTCTTCTCTGGTTAATTACGAAAATCAGTCACCATTACGATGATGTAGCCAACCAGCTGCGCATTGATATCACACAAGACCGCGTTTGTACGAAAGAACCCGTCATTATCGTACCCGTGGCCGGGATTCATAAAGCTGTTGAGCAAACCCTGAACTATGCCAAATCGCTCTCGCCTAACGTCATCGCGTTCTATGTTTCTTTCTCCGATGAGGACGAAGAATCGATGCAGGAGAAGTGGCAGATTTGGGACCCGGGTGTTCGACTGGTTGTGTTCAAATCGCGGTATAGAACGATCCTGAAGCCGCTGGCCGAATTCATTGACCGCATCGACACACACGTGTCGGAGAAGCAGTCGATCATGGTTATTCTTCCACAATTCATGCCGAAAAAATGGTGGCACCGTCTGCTCCACAATCAGTCTGCGGCGCGTATCCGTTCGAAGCTGCAAGCCGACAAGGATATCGTTGTTGCAACAGTGCCGTATCATTTACATCAATAGACGTGTACAATAATAGGGAGAACATGCAGACGAGGTGACCTTATTATGGTGAAAAAGAAAGCAAAAATGACGCCAGCTGCGGCTAGCGTGCAAGATAAACCCGCAACACTCAAGGACTTGCTGCGTCCTGAGATTTTGGAAGGCCTCAAAGCCCAGGCTGACGCGATGAAAGCGGAAGAGCAAGCGAAGAAGGACGCAGAGAGAGCTCGTGTAGAAGCGGCTCGTAAGGCAGAAGAGAAACGTCTTGAAAATGATTTTGCTTATCAGCTAGAGAAAAGCAAATTAGACTGGCGGAAACACAAATGAGGGGGCGCACGATGTGCCTCCTTTTCTTTGTTGTTGCATTGGTAGCGCTTCCAGGGTGTGCGAGTCCTACGACTTCGCTAACGGCCTCGTCGGAGCCTGGAATTGTGACGGCGACAGAAACTGCGACGGAAAAACCAGCAGTAATGGAAACGCCAACGCCAATAGCAACAGAAACACCGAAACCAGCAGAAACACCGACTAACGTATCGCCTGCGCCTAGTGCTGACACGACAGCTCCCGCGTCCGTTCTGGCCTTTGCATCGCTGGACAAGGCGCTGATCGACCGTTATGCAGCCAGCATCCCAACGAAGTGGGGCGAGAATCTCTCAGGCGTGCGCACGCACTTCGTTACCAAGGAACGAGTCATGGCTCTGACCTTCGATGCTTGCGGGGGCAAAGATGGCAGTGGTTACGATGAGAAGCTCATCGATTACTTGATCAAGGAAAACATCCCAGCGACGCTATTTATCAATGCAAGATGGATTGCTGCTAATCCGGGTACCTTTGCCTTTTTGGCATCAAATCCCTTATTTGAAATCGAAAATCACGGAACTGAGCATCGCCCCTTGTCTGTGACAGGCAAGCCCGCATACGGTATTGCAGGAACGAAGAATGTCGCGGATGTCATTCGTGAAGTGAAGGACAATGCTGATCAGATTGAAAAGCTGACGGGGAAACGTCCTTTATTTTTCCGCTCAGGTACAGCCTTCTATGATGAAGTTGCAGCGTCTGTGGTTCATGACCTAGGCTTCGATATTGCAGGCTACAATGTGCTCGGCGATGCAGGCGCAACCTACAACACGGAGCAGGTGTATAAGGCGCTGATAAAGGCCCAAAATGGAGCCATCGTTCTCGCTCATATGAACCATCCAGAGAAGGATACCGCCGAAGGCGTCATCAAAGCGATACCGGAGCTGCGTAAGGCAGGATTCAGTTTTGTACAGCTTGCTTCTATAGAACTAGTATCCCGTAATAAATAGTTTACAAGAAAGCGCTTTCGTGGTACTATCTTCCTAATTTATATATTCTCATCTACGGGGTTGTTGCAGCATGAATAGACTAAAATTGGAAAATCCAACGAATTTGGCGTTTACTGTTCTATTAGCTTCTTGCGTTATCTATGGTCTCTTGGCTCTATGGCCAATGATATCACCAAAGTCCCTGGATCAGACAATAACACCAGAGCAAGTAGTGGTTGAAGAACATCCTGTTCCTTCTATTGAGGAAGCGGTTCTACAGGAAGTAAAACAAGAAGAACAAGTCGTACAACAAGTACAACAACAACTGGAACTAGAAACGCAACAACCCTATCAGCGTCAAGTCAATGCGCTCAATTTTAATCAAGTCGATTATAGTAAACAAAAGGTTCATTATAAAGATAAAGTCATTGTTCTGACCTATCATCACATTGATGAAAAGGAAAACGGGATTACCATATCCCCTAAACGTTTTAGAAGTCACTTGCAAAGATTGAAAAAAGAAGATTACAACGTCATCTCCATGGAGCATTTTCTTCATTTCATGAAGGATGGAGCTCAGGTTCCTCAAAATGCGGTTTTAATCACGTTTGATGATGGTTATGAATCTTTTTATACCTATGCGTATCCGGAATTACTTAGCGTAGGTTTCCCTGCTACCAAATTTATTGTTGTGGACTCCATCGATCATCCCAAAGCACCGCGGCTTAAATGGGATCAGATGAGAGAAATGAAGCAGAACGGGATGAGTTTTTATTCGCATACCTACGATCATCATGATAAAGTCAAGGTGAATGCCAACGGTACACTCATGCCGATGCTTACGAATCCTATCTATTTGGAAGCTGAAAAGAGAGTAGAAACCGACGCCGAGTATCGCAAAAGAATTAAAAGCGATCTGCTGAAGGCAGAGAATCGTATAGAGGAAGAGCTTGGACCTCAGTATCGTCTGCTTGCGTTCCCTTTTGGTGCTTATAATGACACCGTAATTGAGGTAGGAAAGGAATTGGGATTTGACCTTTTCTTTACGACCAAAGAGGGGATCAATGCCAAGGGAAGTAATGAGATTTTTAGAGTCCATGCAGGCGCGTCGTATGTATCAGAAGATGATTTAATGTGGAAAATGAAGCAATTTCATAAAAAGTAAAATGATAAAAGCTGCCGGTAATGATACCGAGCAGCTTTTTCAAATGAAGATTACGACTACTGATTCTTCCTAAGAAACCACACCTTCGTAATGATGTCATCCTGGACTTCATACACAGCAACGGCTTCTAGAATGGCACCTTCTAATCGGCCGGTTATTTCTTCATGGTCGATGACATACTGGCCGTGAAAAATTCGTTTATCCACGGTTGCATGCATATTCGGATATGTTTCAAACAATTTTCGATAACGCTCTCTCATAGCCGCTTGGCCTTCCATGGTGAGTGTGTTAGGGAAATCATATATTTGAATATCTTCACTATAACATCCCATGAATTCATCAATATTTTTATTGTTATAAGCTTGTAATTGTCTTTCTACGACAGGTGCACGCATCTTGCTCCCTCCAGTATCTTGTTACTTTTTCTTCATCTCAAAAAACTCACACGCCGCCCGGTCATAATAGGTCAAATCGCTGACACGTGTTTGCACGACGACTGTCGTATCACTGAAGCGGAGTACAACCGCATTGGAATCGACGATATGGTCATCTTTGAAAATCCGAACAACCCCTTGCCGATCAATAACCTCTTGAAAATCTGAATCCGTATGTAAACGTTGATTCCTTGCCATGTAGATTCTCCCCTTACTTCGTTAAAATCGCTTTTAATATTGTACCACAAGGTGACAAAATGCCCGAATTTAGACGAACGCCTACGCTAAGCCGAGCATAGAATGTAGCACCAATTGCTGCTTGGGCTGAGAGGGTGTGTGGTGCAGGATGGATATTCAACTTTTACCGATTCATTGGGTCTATTTAGTGTTCATTGGTTTTATTCTTACGCTTCTTGTTAAACGCAGAGATACGACGATGATTTGTGTGGTGGGTATTTTTACATTAGGGTTGTTAGCGACGGAAACGTTGAGCGGCTCTGTATCGGGTGTGTTTAACAGCTTTATTTATGCGACCAAAGAGTTGATGGGGACGATCATGATCATCTCGATTATCGTGGCCATGAGCCGAGTCCTCATTCGGACGGGGATTAATGAAACGATGGTGGCGCCGCTGACCAAATTTTTAAGAACGCCAGCATTAGCTTTCTGGGGTATCGGCATCATTATGATGGTGACGTCCTGGTTTTTTTGGCCTTCACCTGCGGTTGCGTTGATTGGGGCAGTGCTTTTGCCTGTGGCTGTTCGGGTTGGCTTGCCGGCGCTTGGTGCCGCTATGGCGATGAACCTCTTCGGACATGGGATTGCGCTATCTGGCGATTACATTATTCAAGGGGCACCTAAATTGACAGCGGATGCAGCCGGAATTCCGGTATCCTCCGTGATGGAAGCGAGCATTCCACTCGTTATCGTGATGGGGCTTGTGACGACGATAACAGCTTTTTGGTTAATGAAGCGCGATATGAAAAATGGAAAATGGCGCAGCGGGCTGATTGATAGCCGATTAGAGGAAAGCGGCGGGCTTGTTTCTGTTGACGAAGAGAGCAAAGTGCTGATCGGAGAGCGTTTAAAGCGGAGTCTAGCCATCGCAATTCCTGTGCTGTTTGCTTTAGATGTCGTTGCTTTGTTTGTCTTGAATTTGCAAGGTGGCGATGCAACCGCTCTCGTAGGCGGTACAGCGGTATTTATCTTAATCGCGGTCACCTTGATCGCGCATCGCAATGCAGGCGTAGAGAAAATCACCTCGTATTTAATCGAAGGCTTTGTGTTTGGGTTCAAAGTCTTCGGCCCCGTCATCCCGATTGCGGCGTTCTTCTATTTAGGAGACTCCGCGATCACGGATCTATTTGGTAAAATATTACCAGAAGGTTCACACGGTATCGTGAACGACCTTGGCGTGGCTCTCGCAGGCGTCGTGCCGCTGAATGGAGCCATCGGTGCCGTGACGTTAACCGTCGTCGGCGCTATTACCGGCCTCGACGGTTCCGGCTTCTCGGGCATTTCCTTGGCGGGCTCCATCGCGCAGCTCTTCGCGACCGCCATTGGCTCTGGCGCAGCGGTGCTGACTGCGCTAGGGCAAGTTGCCGCCATCTGGGTCGGCGGCGGCACCTTGATCCCGTGGGCGCTCATTCCGGCCGCGGCCATCTGCGGTGTGAGTCCGTTCGAGCTCGCGCGACGGAATCTGAAGCCCGTGCTCATCGGCTTAGCGGTGACGACGATTGTGGCGATGTTTTTGGTGTAAGTAGTTAAAATGTAAAAAGGCATCCTTCTATTAGGGATAGACCTCTCCATCTGAAATAAATGCAAAAGAGCATCCATTTTGCCGGCATTCAGCCAGTTGCTACCTTTTCGGCTCAAATTGATGCCTTTTTGCACGAATTCGGCTAGTTTTAGCTGTAATCGCTGAAAATGGATGCCTTTTAGCATTTTTGGTCGTCATTCCACCCCAAATGACCAGCTAGCGCGACTATACGGAGTTGCCTATTGTCCATCATTCGCAGTAAGCTTGCATATAGATGATTTAGATGATGGATGACCAAAGGGAGCTGGGACAGATGGAAGTTAAATTTTGCAGCAGCTGTGGAGCTGCCATGGAGACGCGTGATGTGGATGGAACGGAGAGAAGAGCCTGCACATCATGCAGTTTTGTTCATTGGGGGAACTACAGCATCGGTGTCGGCGCACTGGTGATGAAGGATGAGAAAATTTTGCTTGTGCGCAGAGCACAAGAGCCAGGGAAGGGACGCTGGACGAACCCGGGTGGATATATTGAGCAGCATGAGCTGATTCAAGATACCATTGTGCGTGAAGTTCTGGAAGAGTGCGGAGTTGAAGCGTCCGTCTCGCGGTTGGTAGCGTTACGTGATCTGCCGAGAAGCATACATAATGTATATATCGCTTTCGAAATGTCCTACATTGGCGGAACACCTCAGCCAGATGGCGTAGAGGTAGATGCAGCAGGCTTTTATAGCTTAGAAGAAATGGCTGACATGCCAGTCGCCGATTTCACCAAATGGCTCATTGATGTTGCCTTGCATTCCAAAGGGGATGGCCTCATCGAGGACAAAGAACCCGTCATTACGATGGCTGGATACGGATTGTATCGTGTGCCGCGGGTTAACAACGTATGATTCAACTTCGCGGACATCATCTGCTCTGTTTGTTAGGTTACCGAGGTATGGGGTATTCCCCAGCGTTTTGTGAAAATATGACGACGGTCTACGAACAACTGCGCACAGAGCCTGAGACGATGATTCGCGTTGTTCTTGGACCTGATGATCTTTGCGCTGCATTCCCACAGGATCAAGTTGCGCATTGCGAGAACCGTACGGTCTATCAGCGTGACGCGGAGATCGTTGCCAAGCTTGGGTTGGAGATAGGGATGGAGCGCACTTGGTCCACTATCTGCGGGCAAGTTGCCCTAGAAGTGAAGCCGGTTGACATTAGCCACCTTTGTGCGACATGCCGCTGGGAACCCTATGGCGTATGCGCGGATGGTGTACGCATCATCGGAGAAGGTGGCGTCTTGCCGGCTGTTCCTAAGAAGTGAGAAGGCTGAGCCTGATGGACACAGAGATGCAAGCAGCAGATCATCTTTACGAAAATGGACGGAGACTGTATAATCGTCGTAGCGGAAGCACCGCCAAACGTAGTTTTTCTACGGCTTGGCAGGTGCTTTTTTGCATGGAGATTTTTAAGGTGAGGGAGGAGGCAGCTAGTAATCATTGATCATGATCGTTTATTTAAAGAATTGATTCGGACGTATTTCCAGGAGTTTATGCTCCTGTTTTTTCCACAACTTCATGAAGCTATAGACTTCAGGTCGATCACTTTCTTGTCGGAGGAGGTGTTTACGGACGTTGTAGCTGGGGAAAAGCGTAAGGTGGACCTCCTTGTTGAAACGAAGCTAAAAGGTGAAACAGCGTTGATCATCGTACATGTCGAATCGCAAGCACAGTGGCAACGTTTTTTTCCTGAGCGGATGTTCATTTACCACATTAGAAAGATGTTTTCGGTTCCCGAAAACATCTTTCTAATAGATTGAAGGAAAGATCGAAGGCGAGCGCACCATTTTAGGTAAGTTTATCAAAGCGCAATTCGGGGAAGCGAGTGGTGCTATCATTGCGCAGCTCACTTATTTGACGGATCTTGATGTATTGGATCGTTTGACCGATCGGTTGTTTCCTGTCACCCAAATAGAAGAGGCTCGGAAATTAGTAGATGAAGCGTTCAGGGAGCAGCAAAGAATAAACTCCCACCAGTAGTTCCATTTGATGAAAAGAGCGTTCAGCCCAACATGGTTAGTGGGTTTGAACGCTCTTTAGCTTTGCAGCACGCTAGTGAGATGAAGCTGAACGCTTAATCACACAAAAACACTCACATCAGCACCCATCTCCAGCTTCTCGGCCGGGGACGTAAGAATATTAGCGACCATCCGCATCTCGTCGATCGGTTGCAGATAAGATCTTAACAAACGGCTGTCCTTCTGGTCAGGTTGCAGCCATTTTTCCATACCCTCTTCGTCAAGAATAGCGGGCATATTCGCCTGATAGGGCGACACGACGGAATTGGATTCCGTCATCAGCATCATGCACGTGCGCAGCTCTTCGCCGCCAGAAGGGGCTTGCCAAATGTCGTACAGCCCAGCAATGCCGAACGTGCCGCTCCGCATTTTGAATCGAATCCACTCCGTCTCCTTGCCCTCCGTTACCCCAACATAGAAGGAGCTGCAGGGGATGACACAGCGTTGCTTTTTGACAATGCGCTCGAACACAATGTTCGAGAAGATGGAGTTACGCTCGCCGCATACGGCATCTTTGGCCCAGAAGGGCATCAGTCCCCAACGGAATTCATCCAACAGGCGCTCACCCTTGCGATTCATCATCACGGCAGATATAGATTCTGTAGGGCGCACCTCGTAGCGATTGGAACTATAGGATAAGAGCCGATCGACGCGGAATTGCTTCATGACTTCGTGAACATCAGCCAGAATGGCTATGGAATGACACATCATTAACACCTCATTTGATTTTGGTTCTTCTCATTATTTTCCTAACGCAACCAATTCATGTATGAGGCTTAACACTTTTTTCCACGGACGCTTCCAAAATGAAAAAACCAAGAGCGATTATGCTCCTGGTTCTGAGGTTATTCTGCTATAGATACTTGAATGTCTGCGGCATGTACGTGCATGCGGTTTTTGCCGTTGCGCTTGGCCGTGTACAAGCATTCGTCCACCAGCTGAAACCAAGCCTTTTTCATCGTATTTCGATTGTAAGTCGCGAGTCCGATGCTCATGGTCAGCTTCTGATCGGGCATTTCTGGAATCACAATATCGCGTACGGTCTCCATAATTGTATCGCAAATGGCAATGACCTCTGGTTGTGATTTCCCTACGAACAATACGGCAAACTCCTCGCCGCCATAGCGGAATGACATATCATCCGGGCCAAGCACCTCTTTGAGAAGGGTACCGATCGTTTTGAGAACGACATCTCCGACCCAATGACCATAATTATCATTAATGAATTTGAAGTTATCGATGTCCATCAACGCAAGCTCCAATGGAGCTTCATGAGGCATATGCCTAATCAGGTGGTCCGTATGCTCTTGAAAGGAACGATGATTAAATAGCTCTGTCAGCGCATCGACTTTGGAAAGACGGTCAATCATGACATTGCGAATGAGCAGATCCTGCTCGCGAACAACTGAATTCTTGAGCTGGGCAAGCAGGTCGAGCCCTCGACCCATAATGGCAAAGCAGAGCATGGACGTTGCGGTTAAAATGGTGAAGGATGCAATCACTTCGTAAGGATTCGTTGTTTGTCCTCTTGCCATTTGGGCAAGGAGCAGGATGACTAATATAGTGATGCCTAGAATATAAGCGAAAAGTAGAAATCGTTTCTTGAAATAGATGGAAGATAACAAAATCGGTATACTGAGCAGCTCATAGCTGCGTGTCATTTCAGGAATACACAGGATGAATATACTAACCATGGTCATGGTCCATAGGATCATGATAAACTCACTATAGGATTTTAAATAATGCATCGCCAAATAGCCTACGCCCATAAGAAGAAGCTGCAAAATCGTAGGAATTAGTTGGAACCTCGTAAAACTACTAAACCAAGTCGTCGGATGCTCTTGGATATTAAAGCCTAGAGCAATCGTAGCTGCTACTTCATAAATGATGAGAATCCACCATAACATTAGCATGAGTTTTCGATTCCAAGTTGGATCAAGTGTTGGAAATTGTTCCATCAGAAGGTGGCACTTTCCTTTCAGGGCAGTAGGTGTCGATACGATTTGTGCCTTATCCTGATATTGTAAATAATAACCCCCTATTAACGCAAGCTATTAATGTAGTTATCGGTTCGTTTTAAAAAAATATAAAGAGTCATTGGGGAGGCCTATGACAGCTCAAGGGTATGTGCATGCATGGGAACATTATAAGGACGAGCTTCAATTACTAGATAAAAAATTAGAGCTTCTCTACAAGCGCCGTCAAAAGCTTACGCCGGATCCGCAAACCGATTCTTTCCGCGGTATGTTTGTATCTGAGGATGAATTCATTCGATTAATTGGTGGATTTGGTCATGAGGAACCACTAGATGAGGAAGAGCAAGAGATCTTGGGAATGATAGAGATGCTAGACAGCGCTATCACCATTCGAAGAGAAGCGAGCCGCAAGTCGGGCTTGTTTCTGCCTTTGACTTATTTATCTACGGTTTTTGGTTTCACTTCTATTGAAGAACGTTTCGTTATGCTGGGTCTTGCAGTAGAGCTGGATCGAAAATATGAGCGGATATTTGGCTTCTTGTTGGATGATCTCACTTGTAAAACGCCGAATATTAGCTTGGCGCTGCAAATTGCCTGCCAAAGCCCGGAAGATATGCGAGCTGCGAGAACGACCTTCATGGCACCGGATGGGAAATTAGCCCGCTATGTGCTGAATTCGGAAATCCAACTGGTCAATGGGCAGACGCTTTTATCCAGACCCTTGCAGTTGGACAAACGAATTGTGACCTTCTTATTGGATTCTGGCGAGCTGGATCCGAATTTAAAGCCAGCTGTCGAAATCTTCTACCCCGATGACGAGTTATCGCCATTGCTTGTCCAGGAAGACTTTCAACAAAGGCTGCGCAGCTTTATTGCAGACGTATACGGAGCGCCAGCAGCGGAGCGCAAACGGTTAGCGTTCCATATATGGGGGAATGCAGGCGCTGGGAAAAAGCTGCAGGTGAAGCATCTCAGCCGCTCCTTCAATAAGCCGTTGCTGTTGGTAGACCTCGCTGATGTGCAGCTCCATGCGGCAAGCTTTGAAGATCAGATTCGCATGATTGTACGCGAAGCGATCCTTCATCAAGCCGTGTTGTGCTTCACACGGCTGGACGTGCTTTACCCCGAAGAGCCGGACCTTGCTGCGCAGCAGCGGCTCGGGCGGTTTCATGAGCTGCTCGACGGCTACGGCGGCATGGTGTTTTTGTTAGCCGGGCGGTTCAACCGGCTGAGCTGGAAGCCCAAGGAGCGGCTGCTCCTTGAGCATGAACTTGCCGTGCCGGACGAAGGCGGGCGTGAGCGCCTTTGGCAGGCATTTGCGCAGGAGCTGGGCGTCGCTGCGGACATGGACTATCGGGTGATGAGCGGAAAATTCCGCTTCACCCCGGGGCAAATTCGCCGCGCGCTCACGCTCGCGCGCGGGTACTCTTCCTGGCAGACGGCCGCTGCCGGGGAGGGCGGTTCAGGCGCGTCGCTGCGCAGCGACGCGCTGTATAAGGCTTGCTACCAGCAGGTGCAGCACAAGCTGGAGCGCAAAGCGACGCGCATTGAGCCCCGCTATGGCTGGGGCGATGTGATCCTCCCGCCCGAGCAGAAGGATCAGCTCCGCAATGCGTGCAATCAAGTGAAATATCGCGGCGTAGTCTACAGCGAATGGGGCTTCGAGAAGAAGCTGGCCTACGGCAAAGGGCTCAGCATGCTCTTCGCCGGTCCTCCGGGCACGGGGAAGACGATGTCTGCGCAGGTTGTGGCAGGCGATCTTCAGCTTGAGCTGTACAAGGTTGACCTTTCCCAGGTCATCAGCAAGTACATCGGTGAAACCGAGAAGAACCTTCACGAAATTTTCGAAGAGGCGCAGCTCAGCAATGCCGTGCTGTTCTTCGACGAAACGGATGCGTTGTTCGGTAAGCGTTCCGAAGTGAAGGACTCGCACGATAAATACGCGAACATTGAGACGGCCTATCTGCTTCAAAAGATGGAAGAGTACCAAGGCATCACGGTGCTCGCTACCAATCTACTGAATAATATTGATGAAGCCTTCTTACGGCGGATCAATTATGTCATTAAATTCCCGTTTCCGGACAGTGAGTATCGGGAAAAAATTTGGCAATCTATGTTTCCAAAAGCAGCGCCGCTTAGCGATGATGTTGATTTTAAATATCTCGCACAGCGCTACGAGATTGCTGGCGGTAACATCAAGAATGTCGTTCTCTCATCCGCATTCCTAGCAGCTGAATCAGGTGAGCCTATTCGCATGCAGCATATCATCAAATCTATTCGTCATGAGCTGCAGAAATCAGGTAAAATCCTTGCACGGCAGGAGTGGGAAGATTACTAGAATAGCTAGATTAAGTAGGCAAAAGGCAGGCTCTCACATCAAGTGTGAGCTTGCCTTTTTGTCGGCTGTATTCACCACTTTTCAGCCAAATATCGTCAAAATTCGGGATATTCACATAAATAAATAATATAATTCCTATAGTCAATGGGACGGTTTACATTTATAATAGAAAAAGATACACAATGTGACATTTTAAGCACCTTTTTTACAAGATTTTTAGGTATTTTGAGGCAGGAAGTGACACCCATAGGTAATTATTCTGTCATTGCGGATGTAAGCGCATCTTTAATTAAGCTTCTACGAGAAAATATGACTCCAGACCCTATTCCACAACCAGAAATGATAGGGCTTGCATCTCCTGTGGATAAGGGAGATTTCTATCTATCCCTCTATCTGTACAACGTTCGCGAGAGCGGCAACAATCGTCAAACCCATATGATTGCTAGAGGGACGAATGAGATTCAGTTTCCTCCCATGGTTGTCGATCTTAGTTATTTACTCACGGTGCAATCGCCCGCTGAGCTTTCATCCCGCGCCTTGGATGAACATCGGATTCTAGGCAGAGCGATGCAAGTACTCTACGATCATTCTGTTCTTCGGGGTTCGTTGACCGTAGGCACGTTAGCAGAACAAGATGAAGAAGTTCGTATCGTCATGGACCCTTTTAAGGGTGAAAGTATCATGAACATGTGGAATTTCTCAGACACCCCTTACAGACTCTCAGTTGCTTATACAGTGGGACCTGTACATATTGATTCGACACGCATCAAGAAAACTAAAAGGGTTGCAGAAACCGATTTTAGTATTCAGGGTTAGGAGGATTCCATTGTGGATCAGATTCGTATAACACAATTGAAATCTCGCGTTTCCCTGGTCGTGTGCGTGATTGACGCACTCACCTCACAAGCTCCTCTCGGCAACAAGACCACAGTTCACCTAGAAGGCACCCGTTCGAAAGCGATTCGCAAATCGAATGGTTCCTATATATTCAATGATTTACCTCCCGGCGACTACCGGTTATCGGTTCAAAGCGAGTATTATTTTTCAGAACAAACAAACATCACCGTTGGCACTCACAATTTTATGGAAGTTGTTCAAATGAAACCGTTACCTTCCTACCCTTTTTCACAAGGAGCAGGACTTATTCGAGTTATGCTCCAGCATGCGACTGGCGCTCCGATTCGCGATGCTCGCTTAGAGTCAACCGTTCTTACGGAGGACTGTGCTCGCGCGCGATTAATGGTTGATCAAGCCGACAAGGGCCATCTTGAACTGACATTTGGTTCATTCACTGGAGGCATTGTGGCAGGAGATGCTTATTTGCTTCGAGGCAGAGGTGCTAAAGCAGCGGAAGAGGTTATCCGCATTGCCGAAGTACTGGAGCATCAGAAGCGCTTTCGACTCGCGCAGCCACTAACTAAATCGTATACGCGAGGCGCTATGCTGCTGCCTGTACAAGAAACCCGCAGTACGGAGCGGGGAGAAGTCGCCATTGCTTTTAGAGGCAATCGAATTCCCAGCTTTCAGACCGACTTGGTCATCAGGTACGGGGTAGAAGGCAAGCATGTGATCGAGGATATTACGGTTGCAGAAGGAACAACCACCAATCTGGGGACGATACGTCTCGCATGACCCTAATTAGTAGAATGGACACGTCCATCTTCTATACAAAAATGACAAGCAGAAAGGAGAGAACTGGTTTCATGTCGGTGGTTTTTATGATGTAAGATGTGCCATCTGACAGAACTGGGGAACAATGGCTGACTATTTATCACCTGGAGTCTATGTGGAAGAGTTTGACAGCGGAGCACAACCGCTTGAGGGTGCAAGCACAAGTACGGCCGGGTTTATAGGGCTTGCGCAAAGAGGGGAAATTGAAGGTGTCCCTCAACTGGTTACGAGCGTAGCTGATTTTCATCGTCTATTCGGTAGCTACTTGTCCGAGAATGAATTCGGCGAATATCGTTTCCTTTCCTATGCGGTAGAGCATTTCTACTTAAACGGAGGTAATCGCTGTTTCGTTATGCGTGTAGCGCCAACTGATGCGAAAGTAGCAACGAACAAAGCGGCTTCGAATAAAGAATCAGCAATTCTTGAGATTGCTTCTAAGAACCCTGGAACATGGGGGAATCAAGTTCGTATCGTTGTGGTACCTGCTAGCAAAGCAAAGACACAAATCTATGAAGTGCTAGGTGCAAATCAATATCGCGTGAAAAACAATGCTGGCTTTAATGTTGGCGACGTAGTTGCTTTCGAAGCAGCGGGCGTGAAGCAATACAGCAAAGTTGTAGCTTCCCAAGATAACATCATTGACCTGTCTGAAGCGCTTGATGGCGATGTTGTGGATAGCGGACTACTTCCTTCGAAAGTATTGACGACAAGTGAGTTCACACTTCACGTATTCTACGGTGACGAAGCTGAGACGTATGAGAGAGTATCCCTCAACATTACGGCAGCGAATCACATTGAGAAAATCGTTTCCCGTTCGAACATTATTACGGTGAAGGATTTGACAGAGGGTCAAGATCTTGGCGCAATCGCTCCTTTCGAGGTGCTTTCCGGCGAGAACGAATCCGTTGGCAAATTCCAAATCGCATTGTCTGGCGGCAGCAACGGTTCTATCGCAAATGTAACGCCTGATATTTACATGGGTGTTGACCGTGGTCCTGGCAAACGTACAGGGATTCAGTCCTTCATCGACAACGATGTTGTGTCCATCATTGCAATTCCGGGTGTAACTGAGCCAACCGTTCAATTATCCCTTGTAGCGCACTGTGAAAACTTGGGCAGCCGCTTTGCAGTTCTCGATATTCCACGCGAGAAAACTAAGGTAGCGGATGTTATGACACACCGCAACATCTTTGACAGCTCGTATGCAGCGATGTACAACCCATGGTTGCAAGTGTTTGATCCATTAGATAAACGCAATATATACATACCGCCATCTGGCTCAGTTATTGGTATTTACTCCCGTTCCGACCAATCTCGTGGCGTGCAAAAAGCGCCTGCGAATGAAGTCGTTCGCGGTGCTGTTGGCCTAGATTGCCAATACAACAAAGGCGAGCAAGATATTTTGAACCCACAAGGCGTTAACTTGATCCGTCATTTTGCTGGACAAGGTATTCGTGTATGGGGTGCTCGCACGACATCGTCGAACGGTTTATGGAAATATGTGAACGTTAGACGTTTGTTCATCTTTATCGAAGAGTCCATCAAGAACGGCACGAACTGGGTTGTCTTCGAACCGAATGACGAACAGCTTTGGGCACGTGTACAGCGGACGATTGATGCCTTCTTGACACGGGTGTGGAGAGATGGCGCTTTGATGGGCGGAAGTCCTTCCGAAGCGTTCTACATTAATATTGGCCGCAGCACAATGACACAGGATGACATCGATAATGGTCGACTCATCTGCGTAATCGGGGTTGCACCGGTGAAACCTGCCGAGTTCGTGATCTTCCGTATTACTCAGAAAACAAGAGAAGAATAGTCTAACGTTAGTTAATTACGCATATTAGGAAAGGGGTATACTATGGCTGGCGAACGTAGGGATCCATACCGCAATTTTAGATTTAGAATTGAAGTTGAAGGTATTCAACAAGCTGGATTCAGTGAAATTTCTGGATTTGATGCTTCCCTTTCGGTAATTGAATACCGCGAAGGAAACGAAACAATCACGCCTCGGAAGCTTCCGGGACTTGCAAAATACGGTAACATCTCATTGAAATGGGGAGTTACAGACTCCATGGATATGTACAACTGGATGTCAGAATCCATTCAAGGCAAAATCTCCCGCAAAACGGTCACGATCATCGCGATCAACGAAGAGGGCGGAGATGTCGCTACTTGGCAAGTAATCGAAGCATGGCCATCCAAGTACTCAGCACCAAGCTTCAAAGGGACTGGGAACGAAGTTGCCATCGAGAGCTTAGAGCTTGCTCATGAAGGTATGACACGTACGAAGTAATACAAGGTTAGAGTAGGTGCCGGAGCGTACGCCTCCGGTTCCTAACTCTTCTTTTTGTTAAGATGGAGAAAACTTTAAGGGGGTAAAGACAACATGGCTTTTAAAACAGAATATGAATTTGAACTTCCAAGAGGGTATGTAGATGATAATGGTACGCTTCACAAAAGAGGTGTCATGCGTTTAGCGACTGCTGCGGATGAGATTTTACCGATGCGAGACCAACGTGTTCAGCAAAACCCGGGCTACTTAACGATCATCCTACTTACTCGCGTTATTACAAATTTAGGGGATTTGCGTGCGATTGATACTCGCGTCGTTGAGAAATTTTTCACAGCAGATCTCGCATTTCTACAAAATTTCTATCGTCAAATTAACGAAATGGACGCACCTACGGTGCATACGAGCTGCCCAAAATGTGAGCACGAGTTTAATGTGGATGTCTCTTTTTTGGACGAGATGGCGTAACGGGCTATCCCATAGACAAAATATATGAGGAAGTGGGCTTCATAGCTTACTATTTTCATTGGTCACATGATGAAATTATGTCCATGGAACACCGTGAACGCCGTACGTGGTGTGAGGAAATTTCCCGCATCAACCGTAATTTGAATGAAGAAGGTAAAAAACAGCCAGACAATCCGTTTGATGTGTTTCGGTAAGAGGTGAGTAACAAACAATGTCAAAGAATCCACCAAGATTGCATAATGTAGGTGGCAATTTTCGATTTCTAGTGGAGCTTGATGGGTTAATCGTCGGGGGCTTTTCCGAGGTAACGGGCATGAAGTCAGAGATCGAAGTCAAGCCGTACTGGGAAGGTGGCTTGAACACGCATCCGCACTACATGGTTCAGCATACGAAGTACCCGAATATTGTGCTTAAAAGAGGTATCAGTAATTCCAGCGAGTTGTGGGATTGGTACAATAACGCTGCTCAAGGCAAAATAAGCCGTAAGAACGGCTCTATACTTTTGTACAATGTTGAAGGTAAAGAAATGTGCCGTTGGGAATTTACGAGTGCATTTCCCGTGAAATGGAATGGACCTGATCTTAATGCAAGCAGTGCCAATGTGGCGATCGAGTCAATCGAGCTGGTGCATGCAGGTTTGAAGACGATTTTTAAGAAATAAGCGAATGCTGAACTTTTAGGGGGATTGTTCATGAAATCTCGACAATCGCATAAACCCCGTAGAAAGAAGATAAAGGGTTCGTTACGCTTTGCTGAAGGTAAGGGGAGTAGCGCTGTTGGTCAGACTTCCCGTCAATCTAAGCAATTTGCTTCTGGCATCATGGGTAAGTATGGATTTGATCGAAATAACTATTTAGGTATGTTTGCTCTTATTTTTAAGAGTAAAGGGCTGTTAACGGATAAAGAATTAGCGGCCATGAAGAAGAGCCCAAGTGATCGAGCGTGGGTCCTACAATTGCAGCTGCAGTTGGAAAGCTTGAAACACCCAGAATCAGCTCCTTTCATTACGAAGCAGCAAACGATTCATCACATTCAGAAGTTAGTGACACAAAGCGGATATCGTCTGCCGAAGCAAGTTCTTTTAGAAGAAAAGCAACAAGATGCCAAACGTTTGTCCTCCGAACCGGGGCCAGTAGCAACTGATGCGCCAGTCAAGAAGAAGCGGGGACGCAAAAGCAAGAAAGACAAGGAATTAGAAAACCAACTCCTGACTGCACAAGAGAATGTTCATGTCGTTAAAGATACGGATATGTCGTCTGAACAATCGGGAATTAACGTCGTTAATAAAAGAAGCTCACCGATGATCACGCGTTCGATGAGGCAGCTTGTTGCTTCGATAGGTATGTTAGCTCATTCGACAAGCAGCAAGACGCAACCGAACCCAAAGGTGAATGGAGTTCAACATACAAGTCATACAACGAATATTTCACACAAAACATTACATTTACTATATAAACAAGCTTTGCGTGAGGGGAATAACCTTGGTCCGTCTCGTGTAAATAACGTTGATGGTCATACGGCAGGTAAAGCCAATCATCAAAGTGTTGCTCAGCATGTTGATGCCATTCGCAATACGTCAGTTTGGCTGGAGCAGTTCCAATCTGGAAAGTTGAGTTTGGGGCGGAACGAGGATGCGCGAATTGGTGACCGTTTAGCACAGTCAACCAACCTGCAAACGAATCCTTCTTTTTTACACGTGGCTCAGCTGATGCTGCAAGAAGTAACACAAACGCACTTGAGTCACAGTAGTGCATCACAATCGAGTCCGCTCAACATGAATATGGACGGGGTTCCAAGCCCGAACTTAACAGAACCTCAGTCGGTCGTGATTGGGAAGGCTTTGAGATTGGGAGAAGGCCCTTTTTCAGAGGGAGTGACTCCGCAAACCGTACGGTTTATTCGAAGTTTATTGCGCAAACATGCTGAAGGGCAAGATGTACAGGCGAGCAAGCCTTTAAACGCTGATAAAGGTCAGATGGATGAGAAAGTACCCGCAAGCAGGAGTACTGCTTCTGCTGCTAAAGGCTTTCTCGTATCCAAGCAGCTCCCTATGGCAATTAATGCTTCAAGTTTAACTTCACGGTTGCCTAGGTCGATGCACGCTACTGCGGAATCAACGCGTTCTAATCGCAATGGAATGAACGAATCTACTTCGCCTATCACTACTGTGTGGCGTAAGACGAGTGCGCCAGATGAAGCTGCTGTGATGCAGCGACTTCCGCGTGGGTTACAGGAACAAAGCCTGGAAATGTCCGAAGTTGTTCAACGTTTGCAACAAGAACGTGATGAATTACGGCTGCAGACTTCTGAATCAACGAAGTCCCAAGTAATAGAGCAACAGCGCATACAACAAGGGCAACAAGAAGAACAACAACGGGCGCAACAAGAAGAACTGCAAGAGCGACAGCTGCAGCAACAAGTTTACGAACAGTTGGTGCAAGCTCAATCGCAGGTTTTGCAGGAGTATGGAAAACAAGAGCAAGAAGAGCAGCATGTGCGCCAAGAGCGGCAAATGCAACAACAAGAACAGCAAACCGTGCAACAAGGAAAGCAAGTACAAGAACAAGAGCAGCAAATGCACCATGTGGAACCAGTGGAACAAATGCAGCAAGTCAATCAAGTACAGCAAGTGCAGGAGGCTGGCTTAGCAGAATCTGCGATTCCGCAACCCGTGGAGCAGCCTGTGAAGCGAAAAAGAGGACGACCGCGCAAAAATAGCGGAGTCGTACAGACGAGTAATGAAACTGAGAATGAAACCGATGTTGGATTAGCTGAGAGTGTAGAGAGTGTACCAACTTCGCTTAAAGCAGAAATATTTGAGAAGTTGATACCAGAGCCTGAGGCTGTTCGAACGCCTGAGAAGGAAACGGTAGCTTCTAAACATGTTGAGACGGTGTCAGCTTACCCGAGTCAGGTGTATAGAAAGCCTGCGCTAAGTGAGAGTAGACGATCAACAGCTCAAAAAATCCAAAGCAACGAGAGCTGGCTGCAGCAGCTCGTTACCATACAAAGACAACCCTCTTCTAATAACGATTTTTTCATTAGGAGTACTAATAGTGTTAACAAAGATGGTTTGCAGGTCGTGAACGAAATGGCTTCTGCCCATCTATTAAATAATGTTGTAAAGCCTGATTTAGGTACAGAAGTATTTGCTAGATCTGAAAGTAAACTTAAAGATCAGAGCATAAGAGAATCGTCCGCAATCGCTCTTAGGAGTACCGGTAGAGCTTCTACCGGGAAGGAACAGCTTGGAAGTCACCAGCTGCATCGTCAGCAAGAGAAACAAGCTGACGATCGTCAAAGCTTTCATCTCCAACGAGAGATAGCCGAATCAGAAAGCAGAGCTCCAAGAGCAGTACATAAGGATCCAATGCTGAAGGTAGGGGATGAACTCCTTCAACCTGCTGCTACACTGGGGATGCGAGAAGAAAGCAGAAGGCAATCACAGGCAAAGCAAGTAGGTCAGCTTCAACGCAAAACGCAAGAGATCACCAACAAACAACCTGTTGGAAAATTAGCTTTGGAGATTGCAGCTAAAATTGCCGAAGCAAGCATTCGATCTACAGGCACTTTACTTCCAACGCCACCAAAGCAAAGAAGTAAAGAGAACCGAGAAGTCGTGCAATTACTACGAACAACGTCTCGCCTTTCCGAAGCAAGCAATAACGGAAATGTAAGTCAACTTCAGCCAGGAGTGCAGCACGAGGATACTCAGAGTTCGGTTGCACGGTGGATGCCGATTAGACCAACGTTAGCTGCCGAAATTGCAGCCAAGGCAGCGCAAGGCAGCATGACTTTCGCAAATGCAAATAAAGATGCGATGGATGGGTCTCAGTCAATTCAACGCAGATTGCTTAAACCAGCTAGCTCCTTTCAAGATGGACACAGTGGTGTTTCAACAGACCCGTCTAGAGTGAACTGGATCAATCGTGCTGCGGAAACAAGTGAAGCTAGACCAAGTGCGAAGGAAGCCTCGCTTCGCAGCTTTAGTAATGAAACCACCAACGTTGGATTGGGGAAATCAACTAGTAGTCTTGCTCCTGTAGCAATTGTTAGGAAAGCTGGAAACCCATCTCGCGTTAATCGGGTAAAAGAGCAGCAAGCAAGTATCCAGCGCAAAATAGACTTAGGACAGTTTATCTCACAACAACCATCGCTAGGTTCTCACTCCCCATCCTCTTCGGTAAACAGTGAGGGAAGTGCTACGATCGCACGATCTACGAGCTCATGGATGAGAGGTCAGCTTACACTGCGAGCAGGCCGAGTCGAGGATGGTACCATTACAAGACGAGCAAGCGGAGCAGGCCTAGCAAATGATAGGCAACAACTTGGCGTACCCGGTGCGGCAGAGAATGGCAGTGTGCAGCGGTCAGTTGACAGAGAGAACGAAAGGCAGAGCAGCAGCACCGCTAACGTTGAACAGACAAGTGAAGTTGTATCAGGGGAAGTAGGAATACAGACTTCTTCCGCAGGATTGCATGGAAATCAAGGAAGTAGAATGGATGCACATGTCGACCAACAGACCTCAGTATCTACAAGTCAGAGTCTAGCGAGTCGAAGTGATGGCGAAGTAGACGCACAGCTTAGTCAGCCAGCAAGAGAGGTTGCACGTGGGAAGCTTGTGCAACAATCAAGACCGGACAGCAGAAATGCGAATGTGTTGCAAAATAGAAGTATAAGCAGCTTAGGCTCAGGAAAGCTTGTGCAACGCTCACTAGGTATTGCTAATGGTATGCAAGTTAGAAGGGCCAATCAAGCAGATCCTACCCAACCGCGTGGTGGTTCAGGTGAATTCGTACGTGACTCTCTCGTTCAACGCACGTCCAGAAATGTGAATAGCGGGAATATGAGACTAAGTCGAGTGGAAGAGACTGCTTTTAGACAGATGGGAACGGCAAACGAGTCAGAACTTAGAAGTATTGTTCAACGTGAAAATAGTGCAGCGCGTTCGGCATCAACAAGCTCAATCCGAGATGTTGAAACAGATCAGCGTCAGATGGTTGGACGCGATTCTATGGTAAGCTCACATCGCATACAACGTGCAAGTGATGCTTTGGGTGTAAACCTGATTCAACGCGCAAGTGAGTCCAGAATGAGACAATTGATGGGGAAATCAACTGTTGAGGATATCAGGCAAGCAGCAGCGCAGCGAATCGATAGTCAAACTTCATCACAGTCACAGCGTAGAGATACGAATTGGAATGGGGCGCAAGCCGAACACCTCCAGAGACGAGTCATCGTCGATGGCAGTGAGCGCGCGCCTATGCGGGAAGCACATGGTTCGGAGAACCAATTGGGAGCGGAACGCTTCCAATTGGATTCGGCGGAGCAAACCATTAGAGCGATGTTGAGCGCTCAGATCGATGAGCGCTCAGAGCCTGCGGCCGCTTCGCGGGCCGCAGAGACGGTCCCCGGCGCGCGCTCCGCACGCGCACCAAGGGCTCGCCAGCGCCCGAGCATGACACCGCGTGTCATGCCGCCGCTGCTGGCGAGCAGCGCAGGAGCGCTTCGCGCTGCTCCTGCGGGAATGGCTGCGGCTTCGCCTGCCGCAGCGGAACACCGACTGCCCGCCCGCGGGCCGGGCAGTCTGACACAGGCGGCTGCCGCAGGCAGAGCCGCCGCACCAACAGCTGGCGCGCAGCGCAGCGCCAGTATAACGGGCAGCAGCGGCCAAGGCTGGGCCGCTGCATTAACAAAGCCGCTGCCTACGCAGCTGCAGCGGCAAGCACGAGACATCGGTGCGCAAAGCATCGCCGACGCCCGCCAAGGCACGCCAGCGATGAGCGTGCCCCTGCAGTCCCGGACGCAGCAGCCGTCCATCGGCGCGTCTCACCAATCGCCGATCGGCATGCCGATGCAGCCTGGCAAGCAAGAGCATCTGGCCGCACCAATCAGCATGGGCATGCTGGAACACAAACAAGCACCTGCGAGCCAGCTTGCGAATGCACCGCTGGAAATGGACTGGCTGCGCACCAAAACGAGCGCAGACCAAGAACCAACACCAGCTGCGCCAGTCGATCAGACGCTGCCAGAGCTAAGCGAAGTGCAGCTGCAAGAGCTGATTAAGCAGCTTCCGCAGCTGGACATCTCCAAAATCGCGGACAAAGTGTACCGCGAAATCGAGAAGAAAATGAAATTCGAACGGCAACGCCGAGGTATATAATTGTTTTACATGACATTTCATTAATCACATTAATTATTTGCGCCACTAAGGCAGAAAGGACGGATTCCTTTGGCACTCAAGAAAGCAATGATTATCGTTCATAAAGGCAGTAAAACAGAAAATGTACAAGTGATGTTCAACCCTGGCGAGTATACGATCGATACAGGTAATAGCTATTCTTGGAAAACAGTGCCGGGTCTGTCCATGCCGATTGCTCAGTTCGTGAGCGGGGGGACGTCGACACTTACCATGGATTTTTATTTTGACACCTACGAAAAAGGGACAGACGTCCGCCAGTTAACGACGAAAATTTCAGGTCTCCTCGATGTTGAGAAGGAGATCCATGCACCGCCTCTTTGCCGTTTTGTCTGGGGTTCCTTGGATTTCAAGGGCGTCGTTGTGAATGTGAATCAGCATTTTACGATGTTTTTGGATACTGGCGTTCCGGTACGGGCGAAGCTGAAGGTCACTTTTAAATCTACACTGAGCAAGAAAGACCAGCTGAAGCAAATCCCACGCCATTCGGCAGATCGCACGAAATTAAAGATGTTAAATCAAGGGGATCAGCTGTGGACGATTGCTGCTAATGAATACGAAGATCCAACGCTGTGGCGGGAAATTGCCAAAGCCAATGGGATCGACAATCCAATGAAAGTTGCCACGGGACGCCGCATTTCGGTTCCGAGGCTGGATTAAGCCGATGGCCTTAGATCTGGAAACAAGCTCTTTTACCTTTGACGAGTTGGCTAAAAAGTATGGGGATTTTTATGCCCCTTATTATGATATTAAAGTGGACGGCACGAAGCTGTCGGATGATATCGCACTGGATAATCTGCGCGTGGAGACAACGATTGATGGTACGGCAGATTCCTTTTCCTTCCGAGTAGCAAATGCGTATGATATTACGAAAAATGAATTCCAATGGCTATCTACCTTCGCATTAGGTAAAGCCATTGATATTGGTTTAGGTTATGTAGATAAATTTACCGCCGTGTTCACGGGCCAAATAACATCCGTTGTTGTGGATTTTCCAGAAGACGGTGCTCCAGGTCTCGTTGTGCGTGGGATGGATATTTCTTATCTCATGATGAAAGGGACGAAGTCTCGCTCGTGGAATAAGAAAAAATACAGTGAAATCGTGGAAGAAATCGCCAAAACATATGGCTTCAAAACAAATGTGGATGCCACGACAACGGTGTTCCCGGCACTTTCACAGAGTCAAATTAATGATTATCACTTCATTCAAAATTTAGCGAATTTAGTTAACTACGATTTTTTCGTTGTGGGCAAAAATTTATATTTTCGTAAGCCATTGACGGCGATGACAGCCGTGATGACCTTGGAAATGGGCAAGACGCTCCGCAGCTTAATGATAGATCACAATTTAGCCGAGCAAATTACGGGCGTAACCGTTCGGGCTTGGGATAATAAAGAGTTAAAAGTCATCGAAGGCAAGTCTGCTAGTGTCACAAAGCTCGGTTCGAATAGCAAGACGGGCAAGGATATTTTAGCCTCGAAAGGCGATTTCATCGAGCATATGTATACGAATGTAACCTCCGTGGAAGAAGCGAAAAGCTACGCAGACGCGATATTAAATCGCCGAGCCATGAAGCTGGTTAGCGGCAGCGGGGAATGTATTGGCATTCCAGAGATTCGCGCGGGGCGCTATATTAAGCTCAGTGGTGTAGGCAAGACATTTGACCAACCGTATTATATTACGGGAGCAACCCACATTTTTGATGATGAAGGTTATACAACTCGGTTTCAACTGGGAGGGAATGCGGTCTAATGTTCAAAGCTCCCGATATTACCATTGGCGGTATCGCCGATTTTGCCAGTCAAAAAATAGGCGGCGTCATGGTCGCCGTTGTCACCAATAACACAGATCCAGATAAAATGGGACGTGTGAAGCTCAAGCTGCCGATGCAAGAAACCGAAACGGAGACGGATTGGGTGCGCATCGCAACGTTAATGGGCGGGAAGGAAATGGGCAGTCTCTTTATCCCAGAGGTTGGGGATGAAGTGTTGGTTGCCTTCCATTTAGGCGAATTGCGGATGCCTTTCGTGATCGGCATGCTGTGGAATCCGAAAAATATGCCGCCAACTCCCGCTGAGAAAAATGATTTAAGGATGATTAAGACAAAGTCAGGTCATGAGTTATCCTTCAATGATAAAAGCGGCGACGAGAGTATTACGGTGAAGACGAAAAAAGGCCAAATTATTGAACTCAAGGACAAGGATCAAAGTATTTCGATTGCGGATTCCAGCGGGAATAATAAGATCTTGATCAAAGGCGGCTCGGCGAATGAAATTTCGGTCGTCAGCCAAACGTCCAAGATCACCTTGAACGCCAAAGGCGAGGTCGGTATTGAAAGTACGAAGGAAATCAAAATCAAATCCACACAAATTAACATAGAAGCATCCGCTACCATGGCGCTGAAAGCTGGAGCAACGCTGGATCTGAAGTCAGATGGGATCATTAACATCAAAGGTAGTATGGTGAAAATTAACTAGTGTCAAAATCAAGCAGCGAGAGGGCGTGGCGAGATGTCGGAAGCATTTTTGGGACGAGGCTGGAAGTTCCCGATTCAGGTTGATCCTGCAACAGGGAGAATTCGAATGTCCGAGTATGAGGAAGACATCGCTGAAGCGATTCGCGTTATTTTGGGCACGACCCAAGGGGAGCGCGTGATGCGTCCTGCTTTTGGATGCGGTGTTCAGGAATTTATTTTCGGCACAACAGACGATACGACGCTTCATTTGCTGCAAAGCAATATTGAAGAAGCGATTCGAAACTGGGAACCACGGGTTCACGAGGTTGAAGTGAAAGCCATTCCAGAGTCAGATGACCCTGCTAAAGTGATGATTCATATAGCCTATCAGGTGCGTACAACGAACAACTTGTTTAACCAAGTTTATCCGTTCTATTTATTTGAAGGCTCGAAATAGAAAGAGGCTGCGGAAGCGATGACCATACGTGCAGAGAGGAGGTGGAGCTGTGCAACCTCCCAAAATTGATACCAGAGATATCCCTGATCTCATCGCGCAAATGAAGGAAATGGCGCCGTACTATACGCCAGAGTGGCGGTTTACACCTGAGAACCCTGATCCGGGTTCTGCGTTATTCCTGATGTTTGCGGATATGTTTCACGACAATATTAAGCGATTGAATCGCGTACCTACGAAAAACCTGATCTCGTTTCTGAACATGTTCGATGTCACGCTGCTGCCTGCTAGACCAGCTAGCAGTTACCTGACATTTGCGCTGAATGAAGGAACGAAGGAGTCGGTGTTTATATCGGCAGGTACACAAATTGCCGCTGCTGTGGAAGCCGATACGATTCTATATGAAACAGCACGCAGTGCGCTGCTAACCCCAGCTGTACTCACTAGTCTATATGTAACGAGCCGTAAGCAGGATATCATTCTTCGGATCGCGGACGAGTTCTTAGCTGCAAGCCGACAAGGCTATGCAGCGCCGAAGAAGTTGTTCCGTCTACAAGATGGCGATAATTTGCAGGAGCATGCCCTTTATTTGGAACACAGCTCCCTCTTCACTGTGACGAACCCGGCACAAATTGAAATCGAATTTCGTAACTCGACGAAACGTTTTGAGGAGATGGGGATGACCAGCCAATTGGCTGATCCCGAGCTTACCGAATGGCTGTATGCTACAGCGGATGGTTGGCGTGAATTCGACGGCGTTGAAGCCAAAGGGAATCGCGTTATTTTACATAAAAGTACCCGAGAAGAGCTCTTTCTTAAAGAAGTGAATGGGATAAACGGCCGTTGGATTCAGTGTCGATTAAAACCGCACACGATGGGGCGCAAAACGCTCGCTGACAGCAGGCTGTCGATGGATCATATTTCGTTTAAAACAGACTATGTGGATACGCTGCAAACTGGCGGCATCCAGCCTGATCAAATGTTCTACAATGATATCGATGCAGATCCGACTGGGTTTTATCCATTTGGTGATCAATTTGCGCTGTATGGCTCCTTTTATATTGGCAGTCAGGAAGTGTTTACGAAAACCGATGGCGATATTAAGCTGAGCTTCGGGCTGCAGGCGATTGAGAACCGTTTTGGGGCGGAACATACAGATCCTGTCGACTGGAAAATGGTCATGAAGAAGAACAAGTTCGATAAAGCACCTGTGGTGCACGTTACGGTTCTTCAAGTGGCTTGGGAATATTGGAATGGGACAACGTGGGTGAGGCTGGATGTTGGCAAGGATGCTGAGAAGCTTTTTTATTACCCAATGCAGCAAAAGGTTTACAAAGAAGTGCAATTCCGCTGCCCTTCTGATCTTCAAGCTACTTATGTGAATGGCAATGAAAATCGCTGGATTCGGGCGAGGATTTTACATATTGAGAATGCGTATATCGCGCAGGCGTTATATTTGTCACCATGGATAGACGAAGTAAAACTGACGTACCAGTATGAGGATCGCCTTTATCAGGCGGAACGCTGCTTGGCTTTTAATAATACGGTCTACGAGGAACGAACTAAGCATAGCCGACAATTGGCTGGCGGGTTTGAGCCCTTTCAGCCTTTGGAAGGCAGCCATCCAGCGCTAATCTTCTCCTTTGATACGCCGCCAGTGAGAGGTCCAATTTCGATATTCATCTCTATTAAACAGCAACGATTCTCGGAACATGACGTTCCTATGCTGGAGTGGGAGTATTTGCGAGCAGGCTTGTTGCCTGGCAGTCCTTCGGAATGGGTCGCGCTTAAAGTCATCGATGAAACGAACGGCTTAACGCAGAGCGGAACGGTTCAGTTCGTGGGTCCAGCGGATTTTGCAGCGGAGTCCTTATTTGGTCAAGAGGGATATTGGATTCGGGCCATCAATCGGGATGACATCTATGATGATGTGACGGGGCGTGTACAGATTCCGACCATCCATGGTATTTATATGAACACGGTTCATATCCTCCAGCAGGAGACGATTGTTGGTGAAGTTCCCGACGTCAAAGGACTGGAAGAGACCGAATACCAGCTCAGCAGACAAGGGATCGTATCCGAGGAAGTCTGGGTGGATGAGACGGAGTACGTGACTGAAGAGGAAATCGCCGAGGCCGAGCAATCCGGTACACCGCTGATGGATATTCGTCGTGATTCGGAAGGCAACATTTTGCAGGTTTGGGTTCGTTGGACGGCTGTTCGTGACTTAGCATTATCCGGGAACCGAGATCGACATTATCTCATTGATCATACCTTCGGACGCATACGTGTCGGGGATGGTGTTCATGGGATGCACCCGCCCAAAGGTGGGCTTGATCAATTAAAGGTGACGTATCGGGTTACGATGGGTCAAATTGGCAATGTACCCGCTCGGCAAGTTAACCAAATGCAGGATTCGATTGCGTTTGTTGGTGAGGTGTATAACCCGGAGCCCGCATCGGGCGGCTGTCAGGCGGAGAAGCTGGAATCTGCGCTGGCGCGGGGGCCAGAGCTGTTAAAGCATCGTAATCGAGCCGTTTCGTCGAAAGACTATGAGTGGCTGGCCAGAGAAGCATATCCGAACATCGCGAAGGTGACGTGTATTCCGAATCGTAACGCGTATATGCAAAAAGAAGTCGGAGCGATGACACTTGTCATTTTGCCTAAGGAAGGCCAACAAGGCAGTTCAACGTTTCCTGAGCTGAAAAAACAAGTCGAGCGTTTCATTCTGGCACGTGCTTCCAGTTTGGTTGCATTCCCTGAACGTTTGCAGGTCATTGAGCCAGTCTACATGGAGATTTCGGTGTCTGCTGTCGTGGCTGTTGAGGGAATGGACGCTGTTGTCCAAACAGAAATTCAAGCGATTGAAAAATTAAATCGATTCCTTGACCCGTTGACAGGCAATTTTGATAATAAGGGCTGGGCGATTGGCGGGCAGATTCATCCTTCCGTTTTTTATGCCTTGTTAAAATCGATAAGGACCATTAGCCACGTCGAAAAGCTTTACATGACTGTCTACAAAATCGAAGACGGCGAGCGGGTAGAACTGGATGTCAATCGTCTGCCTTCGCTGCCGCATAGCATTATTGTGAGCGGAAAGCACAAGGTTGTAGTGAACGTATTATAAAAGGAGGTGAGCACAAGGTGCTGCCAATTCCCAATTTAGATGACCGTATGTTCGAACAGATGGTGATGGAGGCGCGGAAGACGATTCCGAAGTTATTTCCAGAATGGACCGATGAAAATGAGCATGATCCAGGGATCACGTTGCTAGAGTTGATGTCATGGATGACAGAGATGCAGCAGTATTATCTGAATCGGGTGACAGAGCGCAGTGAACGCAAGTTTCTGAAGCTGCTGGGCATTCGACCGCGCGATGCGGTTTCTGCGGTTTGTGAAGTGACGTTTACGGGCGCTTCGCAGCAGCTTGTGCTCCCTAAAGGGACACCGCTGTCCGCGATGGATCTGCGTTTTGAGACGCAGGGAACGGTGCAGCTGGCTCCTGCTGTTTTAGAGAAGGTGCTCGTACGTACCGAGACGGCTGCTGCCGATTATACTTCGAACAATCAGGCTAAAATTGCCTATTACGCCTTTGGCGCAGAGGCGCGCAAGGGAGCGCATCTATATCTCGGTTTTGACCGAGCGCTGCCAACGGATACGGAGATTTCGCTCTTTTTCCATCTATTTGACCGATACCCTGTTACGGTAAGCCATCATGCTGATAAAACGGCACCGATGATTTCATCCGCCAAAGTGGTATGGTCATACGCTGGTGCCGATGCTGAAGGACAGTCCGAAAGCTGGCTGCCTATTGAGCCGGAGAGTGATGCGACGGTTCATTTATCGCAGGGCGGTGAGCTTAAGTTCCGTATTGCCTCGGAAATGAAGCCGCTGTCCCTATATCCTGCGGATGACCGCGGTCGATACTGGCTCAGCTGTACACTGGTGGAGGACGGTTACGAGCTGTCCCCCAAAATAGAAAAGATCACGTTCAATGCCGTGAGGGCCGTGGAGCAGGAGACCTTCAGCGAGGTGACGGCTTTTAGCTCTTCGGGAGAGCCGGGGCAGAGCTTCGAGGTTAGCTCTTATCTTGCCTATAACGGCCTGCACACTGTGCAGGTGTTGGACAAGCAAGGACGTTGGCGCGACTGGCAAACTGTCGCTGACTTAAGTGCGTGCGGGCCTGATGATCTTTGCTGCGAGCTGCAGCAGGACTCGGCCCGTCGAATCACCCGTCTGCGCTTCGGCGACGGGGTGCACGGCAGCATCCCGCCACAGGGCGCGAAGCGGGTGCGGCTTGTTGCTTACTCGGCTGAGTTTGATTACAGCCGGTTTGTGGGAAGCAGCAAAGGTCTGCCCGGGCAGACCTTTGAGATTAGTCGCGGACGCGTGTACAAGCCTAGCAGCATGCTGCTGCAGGTCGGCAGTCGTCCGCGTGGAGAAGACAGCGTCGTCTGGGACGACTGGACGGCCGTGGATGACTTCGATAACTCGAAGTCAACCGACCGGCACTACGTCTACGACGCTGCTGCAGGGACGATCCGCTTCGGGAACAACGAAGCGGGGCTTGTGCCGCGCAAGTCCGGGGAACCGAACATTCGGTTCCTGGCCTTGCAGGCGGGCGGCGGTGTACGAGGCAACGTAAAAGATGGCCTCGTGACGGGCTTGGGACTCACGGCGGCTGAACCTGGCGTGAGCGTGACGAATCCGTTCCCGGCGCGAGGCGGCCAGGAGGCGGAATCGCTCGCGCAAGCGAAGCTGCGCGTGCAGCGAGAGCTGGCTGCGCCGACGCGCGCGGTGACCGCCGAGGACTACGAGGCGATCGCGAAGGCGGCGCCGGGGCTCCGCGTCGCGCGGGTGAAGGCGATCCCGCTGTATAAGCCGGGGATGCGAGATTTCCCTCGGGTATCGGCGCCGGCGCAGATGACCGTGGTGGTTGTGCCTTACAGCGAGAGCGATAAGCCGAAGGCTGGCAAGGGCTTTTTGCAGACGATCCGGCAGCATCTGGATCGGCATCGGTTGTTGACGACGGAGCTGCATGTTATTCCAGCGGAGTATATCAAAGTCACCGTCCACGCCGTCGTGGTGATGGAGCCGAAGTACAAGAACGAGCAGCGGCGCATCTCGCTCGAGCTCAAAAACCTGCTCCAACCCATGGATCATGGGCAGGGAGCAGAGGGCTGGCGCTTTGGACGAACGGTGTACAAGGGAGATATATACGGGGTCATTTCCCGGATTAAAGGTGTCGTGTACGTGCAGGACATTTGGCTGGATGCCGAAGGCACGGGCTTTCATAAGGATGGCGCAGGAGATATTCATATCCCGCCGTATGCGTTAGTCTACTCCGGCAATCACGAGATCGAAACGATTAGTTTGACGGATTTGTAGGATATTTACCCTAGAAAAGAGGTGACGAACGATGCAGGATGGTCAAACGTTTTTTTCACTTAACAAAAAGATGGATTGGGAAGAGGGCTTTGAAGCTAACATTCACATGCTGGAGCAGGGGTTTTCGATTCAGCAGTCGGAGAAGTACAGCATTCATCGCATCGTTCGCACAGACGAGCTGGAAGGGATTCCGCCGATTCGCGAGATGACGGTAGGACCTGGACGGAAGCTGATCTTGTTGGATGACTCAGCGAATGTGTGGATTTATGATGACGAAAGCCGCCATAGAGAGTTGCTGTTTCGCCATGGTCACGAATTGTTCAGTGCGCAAGCGATGTTGGCCTCGATGGCCGATCTGCTTGTCATCGCGGACGCGAGTGAGGAAATGGAGAGACGGTTAGCTGTTTACTCGATCTCCAATGGTCAGACGATGTGGGCGACCCAAGCCTGGGAAGGCTTGAGCCTGTATCCTCTTTCCGTGAATACGAAGCTACAGACGGCGAATACGCTGTACATAGCAGTTCCTTTGGACATTACGGTTGGTATGAATGGAAGTCCCGAAGTCCCGAAGGACGGCAGGATTGGCATTATACAGTGGAACTCGGCCGGCGAGGTTGTTCGTGTGTACGAGCATGACGCACATCGGATGACGGAGGCGACCCCGATTTCGAAGCTGCAGGGGCGCTACTTTACTGCGGCGACAGACGGTACAATAGCCCTGCTGGATAACCAGCTGCGGACGGTGACGGTGTTCCATGAAGATGGGCGAGAACCGTTTCATTTTCAGCTGGAGCAGGAGGGGCGTTTTGCCGGAATTTCCATTGATACGAATCATAATCTCTATATAGGGGATAGCGGTTACGCGCAGCAAGAGGGTGTGACGGAACGGTTTATTTTAAAATATCGCGGCAATGGTGACCCCTTGGATAAAGTAACAGGCTTCCGAGGACGAACGGATAAATTAGTGCAGGATGGGCGTAATCGCCTGTATGTATTTGATCGGAAGAGCGGTCTAATCTCCTTGCTGGATCTCAGGTCCCGAACGATGATGCTGGAGGATACACAATTGCCGGAGGCGGTGTATTTCTCGGCTGATCTAGATACGCTGGAGACGGAGACGACTTGGCACAAAATTCGGCTCGAAGCCGACATTCCCGAAGAAACGCAGATTCGTTTTTCTTATTATGCCTCAGATGAAAGTGAAGGAATGGTGGATGGGGATTACGTTAATCTCACCGAATACTTTACGGATCCGGCGATCTCGGTCAAGGAAAAGCTGAGAGCGACTCGCGACTTATGGTCGGAGCCAATTCTGAATCCGAAGGACGCGCTTCTGATGAATGCGAAGGGTCGTTATCTGTGGTTTAAAATCGAGTTAGTCGGCAGTGAGCAGAAATCACCGTTTATTCGGAAGCTGAGAGTATATTACCCACGAACCTCGTTAATTGCCTATTTGCCGGCGATGTATCAGCAGGATGTGGAGCATAGTCCATTCTTGGAGAGATTCCTAGCGATGTTTGGTACGTTTTTTGACGATATGGAGAATACGATTGATGGCATTTCGGGACATTTTGATCCGGATGCGGTGTCGGGGCCGTATTTGGAATGGTTAGGCGGTTGGCTGGCCATTACCGAGCATGAGGCTTGGGGCGAGAAGAAGCTAAGAGAGCTGATTAAGCGAGCACCAGAGCTTTATAAGCTGCGGGGCACACGCGAAGGCTTGATGAATATGCTCCACATTTACACGGGTGCTGAGCCGTTTATTCTAGAATATTTTCAGTTTAAGCAAATGCAAGAGACGTCGGAGCTGCGGCAGCTGTTCACCCAGTTATATGGCGATAATCCGTATACCTTCTGCGTGCTGTTGAGGCCAGAAAGTGTGCGTACCGATGAACAGCGCTTAGTGATTGAGCACATCATTGAAGATCAGAAGCCCGCTTATACCGAAGGGAAGTTGATCGTGCTGCAGCCTTGGATGTATGCGGATATGCATACCTACCTAGGTATCAATACATACTTGTCTGAGCCTACTTTATTAACGCTAGATCAACGCTCATCCATGCCTTACAATACGGTGTTGATTGATGTGGATCGTGATAAACGAATGGATATACATACGCGCTTGGGACTAGATTCCGAAATCGAATAATGATATGAATTGAGCCAGAGAAGGTGAGGGGATCGTTATGAAAAAATCACGTTATTACCCGTTTGAACGCAATCGGTATTTCTATGGCAAGCTGCTGACGGTCAGAGATTTCGAGTCCGAGCAAAAGTATTTCAACGATAAACGCAGAATGATGAACCGACTCTTACATGGTTCAGGTGTTTTAACTGGCTTGCAAGTTGTAGCTGTGGATGAGAAGTCAGTATCGGTCGAAATGGGAGCGGCTATTGATGCGCTAGGACGAGAAATCGTCGTCCCATCACCGATGACCATGAAGCTGTCTATGATGGACGGGTTCAGCAACAACCAATATGCGAAGAACGTCTACCTCTGTATTGCCTATGATGAAAAGGAAAAAGAACCCGTTCACGCCGTAGCGAACTCTTCCGTCCGTTCGGACGAAATAAATGATTATAATCGTGTGTTGGAGAGCTACCGTCTGTTTATCCGCGAGGATGCGCCAGACCCGTCTTCGCTGCCGCTGGCTACGTTGTCCGATCAGACGATCGTGCTGTACCAAGATAAGCAAGTTCGCGTGCTGCAAACGACTCCTCGTTATGTAAATCCGGGGCAGTTGTTCGAGATGACGCTGCGTTTTGAGAAGACGTTGAAGGCGGGCAGATTGTCCTTTCAATATGAACTTGATGCGCATCGCGTTGAGGCGATTAATGGCACGAAGATAACGTTCTTGGAGCCGCAGGATGTGCAAGAGAGCGAATATGAAATGAAGGTGCTGCTGCGCGCAGATAGTACAGCGTCTGTGAAAGCGAGAGTGGGTGTGCAAGCGAGCACAGCGGCTTTGAAGCTGGATGATCGACAGCTGGAGGTGCAAGCGCAATCGGTCGGCGAGATTAGCATCGTGACAGAAGCGGTAAATGAGCAATTAATGTCGGATTTCGTGAAGCAATCCTTGGAAGCCTCCTTGGAAGCACCTTCGGAGCCTTGCATTTATTTAGCTAAAATATGCTTGATCCAAGTTGGACCAACATATGTCATTGAGAGTGTCGAGCAAGTTCCGTTCGGCGAATATGTCTACAATACCTCAGTCATGTACCGACTTGGTCAAGCCAATCAATATCGGGAAGAAACCTCGGGCCAATTTGTAACGAAGTCTAAGGTGAAAACCTTAGCACCGGGTCAAAAGCCAGAGCTGAACGTGAATTACAATCCGTTGATCAGCGAGCTGTCTTTTGATTTGGGAATTCCCGCTGGCAGTGGCAGCGGAATTGCTGGCATCGTAAGCGGCTATGTAGACATTCCAATCGAGCCGTTCACGAAGATTGCGGTGTCCCCTTTTGGGCGAGCGATGAAGAGCTTCTACTCGGGTGAAATTGTACACGGACTCGGCGAGGGCAACGTGCTGATCATCACGAGCTTGGAAGAGCGCAGCGGCGATGCCTTCTCGGATATCCTGTCCAGCGGTGATCGCGTGTATGGCGGCGCCTCGGAAGTGTTCAAAGGCAGTGAATTTGAACCGGATGCACCTGAAGTGAAAATCGGTACAATTGCGTACCCGCAGAAAGGTACATTCCGTATCGGCGTGAAAGTGCAGCAATCGGGCGAGCAAAGCAATGTGCGCGTGCGTTGGTGGGCGTATAGCGCTGAGATGGCGAGTGCTGTGCAAGGCAACGGCGATTCGTTGGATGAAGCGCTGTCCGCACTGCGGGAAGCGGCTTCGGCGGGTAGTGACGCGGAGTAGGTTTGTGAGAGGAATTTGTAAGTGGGATATATTTCCTTATATAATAAGTCGTGAAGTTAATAATAGTAAAGTGAGGTGATTTCTACTATGGAAACGAACAATCAAGTAAGAATCACAGTAGAAGCAACCGTGCAAGCACCCGTTGAGAGCGTATGGACATATTGGACAGAGCCCACACATATCACAAAGTGGAACAACGCTTCAGATGATTGGCATACGCCTTTTGCCGAGAATGATTTAACGGTTGGCGGGAAATTCGTTTCAAGAATGGAAGCGAAGGATGGCAGCTTTGGCTTTGATTTCGGCGGAGTGTATGATGAAGTGAAATTGCATGAGGCGATTTCCTATACGATCGGCGATGGCCGCAAAGTGAACATTACGTTTATTTCTCAAGGGAATGAAACAAAGGTCATCGAAACATTCGATGCCGAAAACATGAATTCCGTAGAGATGCAAGAAGCGGGATGGCAGGCGATTTTGAACAATTTTAAAAAGTATGCGGAAAATGCAAATAAATAGGTCTTGAATTGGACATGTAAGTCAGAAAAACCTTCCTGAGATAGGGAGGTTTTTTTGGTGGGAGTTAGTTTGGCGAAAATACGCAGTTGTTGAGTCATAGAACGATAAATTCAGTGCAATTCAATATAAATTTAAGGAGCAACAACTAAGATGAACATTGAAATATCAAAGGAACAATATCGTAGATTAATTGAGCTGTTATTTTTAGGAGATTGGGTGGTAAACTCATATCGTACTGGAGCTAAAGGAGATGAAATGAATACGAATTATAAAGAACTTGAACAACATATTTTATCCTATGCAAAGGGGTTTCATTTAGGGCAATTCGTGATGGAAGAAGCGGGAGAGTATTTTACAACAATGAAGTTCGAAGAAAAATTAATGCCCCTAATTGATGAGTACGACGAATATACGTTTTGGGAACAACTTTCGGAGAAATTGGCTGAAAGAGATGTTCGTAAGGAAATAGGGCCAGTAAAGAAACTGAAAGAAGAACATATGAATAGACAATATGAAATTGAAGAGGTTTATCAAGAAGAGTTTGAGAAGAATGGACTGAAGAATGTGGTTTTAAAATAAGTTGGAGCAAAAGAGAGGCCGAGTTGGCCCTCTATTTTTTATATTCTATTGTACCTTGCTCAATAATCGATAAATTGCTGTCGTTCGGTTCTAAAATTTCGATAAAGCAGTACCTCTCTGGGCTGTATTCATCTCGCGCTTCTTCAGTCCCCCAAAAGTTACATAATAGATTCCCAGAATCAAGAGCTGCGAACCTACAAGAACGACATAGATATTGCTAAAAATAAGACCAGATTCGTGGCTATATAAGGGATTCCAACTAGACATCGAAGCCGACCCCAGATCGACAGCTTTGCTGTATAGGCTGATGGCGATGCCTTGCCCAATGAAATTGGCCATCGACAGCATGCCCATGCCCACGCCGACTTGATCTGCCGGCAGTGTTCGGGAAACCGAATTGTTCACTGCAATAACGAGAAAAGACTGGCCCACATTGCCAAGGAGCAGGAAGGCCGCAATGAACAGCGGTGAGCTTTCGGTAAACGTGGCGAGCAGAAAGAAGCAGGCGAGCAACATGCTGGACGCGATGTAGGCAACGAACGAGTTGCCTTTGGCATCGGCGAGCTTCCCGCCTTTGCGGCCAAATACCGCAGAGGCAGCCGCAGCAGGCACCAAGGCGAAGCCGATCCACATGGACGGAAGCTGTTGAACGTCCGTTAACAGCAGAGGGCTGAGCACGTAGAGTGAGCAACAGCTGCCGCTAATCAGGAATGTGAGGGTAAGCCCGAGTGTATATTTTCGATTTTTAAATAGATGAGGTGCAATAAATGGCTCTCCCGCAGTGCGAATACGCACGATAAATAAGCTTAGAACGAGCAATGCGACGAGCAGAAGCCACATACCATTCGTTACACTAAGCAGCAGTAAAGCAATGGTCGCACCTAACAATCCGCCGCCAACCCAGTCGAACTTGCTGGATTTACCAGGCTGTTCATGCCCTAAATAGGTGCGGTAAAAAGGAAGGGCAACCAGCACAAGGAGTGGTACAGCGAATAACCAACGCCAATGAAGGGTACTTATAATGAGGGCTGCTATGACAGGCCCGAGTGCATTCCCAAAAGCGAGACCAACTGCAGTCATGCCAAGTGCTGCCCCTCTTCGCTCGGGAGCGAAGTAGCGTAAAGGGATGATCATGGAGATCGCAGGGATAACCGCGGCGCCGGTTGCTTGCAGGCATCGGCCAATGAGCGCCATGGTGAAGGTCTGCGAAGTCAGCCCGATCAATGAGCCTAGCGCGAATAGGAGTAGTCCGAAGGTGACTAAATCTTTTAGCTTGTAGCGATCAGCAAGCTTTCCATAGGTGACGGCGCCAATGGCGTAAATCATTATATAAGCGGAAGATAACCAACTCACTTGGGCTATCGTCAGCGCGAATTCTTGACTGATTTTGGGCAGGGCAATGTTGAACATAACGCCGCTCATCATGGAGAAGGTCATGGTGAACATGAGCACACGCATTAATTTGTCCGCTACTTGCAGAGGTGTTTTGGTTGCCATAAAAGGTTACTTCCTTTCGAAAAGAATGACTGTCAGTACTTACTGACATGCTAGTGAGAAAAAAACTAGGGCCGTAAAGCCCTAGCAAATAATTTGACACTCTCTTGTACGAATGGTGCTAGTGTGATGCCAGGATAGCTTTTATTTTGATCGAGATCGTTCATGAACGCCCCAAAGTGCATCATGATAAATGTAAAGGCATGAAGCTCGGGATTCGGTGAGACGATCTTCCCCTTCTCGGCCATTTCGATGAAATAGTTGGTTAAAATCTCAAGCAGCTGCTGCGGATGCTTCTGGGTACGCTCACGAAAGCCGGGCAGCTGGCCTTCATCCTCTTTGAGGGAAATTTGTATCATTTTCCGATTACGGTTCATAATCTCATGATAGGTCGTGCTAACGAGAAGAAGATCCGTCTCCAAATCCCAGACGAGCTTTTCGGCGAACAGCTTCTTCATCTCTTCCGCATAATGATAGCGATCGAAGGCTGCTTCTAGAAGTTTCTGTTTCGTGCCAAAATGGCGAAATAAGGTCTTCTCGCTCAGACCTGCCGCGGTAGCAATTTCGAGTGTCGTAACCCCGTTGTAACCTTTTTCCGCGATTAAATGGAGTGCTGCTAACAGCAGTTTATCGCTGCTTCCCATCTTGCTGCCGTCCATAGGGTATCCCACTCCTAATTGAAATGTCAGTACTCACTGACAATTATGATAAAGGCGTTTGGAAGGAAAGTCAATCATGGTTTCTGATTAAGCTTTCTAATGAGGTGACACGAAAAGCACAATGCTCAAAAATGGACATGAAGTATCTGAATAGGTTAAAAAATGTGCATGAGTCGCTGGCATAACCGATATTTACCGAGATACTTGATTTTACATGGCTAACCGATTAGAATGCTCATTATTCAGTTAGCGAGGTGATTGCCCTGCGCAAAATATTCATGAATTTTTGGAAGCGTTTTTTCCGAGGCAAAACGATCTTTCGTAATATGGTCACTCTATCATTGTTCGCAGCCATTATTCCCGTACTTATTGTTGGGGTAGGCAGTTATTTATATTCAGCATCCGCTGTTCAAAGTGAAGTAAACCAATCGAATGTTCGAATCTTGAACAACGTATCTTCTACCATCGATTCCACATTAGATCGGGTGCAAAATAATGCGATTCAAATGTTGCTAGGTACCTTTTTCAGCTCCAATCTAGTGGAATTGAAGAGCACGAATTACACCGGATTTTACTCGGGGATTTCACGTGAATTATCTGCGCTCATGAATGGAAACAAAGAAGCCAGCGATGTTGCCGTGTACGTACCGGATGAAGGCTATTTGATCTCTCCGATTTATGGGGGGAGACGAATTGAGGGCATGGTGGAACGCGAAGCGCTCCTTAAAGAGCTTGCCTCCGAGGATCAGCTCAAATGGGTCAGCGGGCCATACGCTTCCATACCAGGCTATAACGACAATGGCATTACGTTAGTTGCCAAAATGCCACTGCTTGCTAAACAGCCAATAGGACTCATGTTTATTCGTATTAATGAAGAACTGTTCCAGAACATCATGAAGCGTTTTATTAGCTATAAAGGTGAACAAATGTTCATATTGGACGAAAAAGGAGCACTTGTTACCTCCGTGGGTGGCAGTGATGTTCCACAAGGCTTATTTGATCGGGTTGCTCGTATAGGTTCCGAACAGCGTTTTCAGTTTGCCTTTAAGGGAACCGACTATATGGTGACTCCCATTACTTCTTCTTTAAATAAATGGCAATATATCAACATGGTTCCCATCGATCAATTAAATGCCAAGTCGAACGGAATCAAATTAATTACATTGGTCATTGTTCTCATATGCTTGGTGTTCGGAGCACTTATAACGTTATGGGGCACACGTCGTGTATATCGACCGATCCAGAATCTTGTTGCTTATGTGAAGGATGGTCAAGCGGAAGATGCGGAAACCGATGAAGTGGGATTTGTACATAAACGATGGGCAGAGCTAAGTAATACGGCCAATGACATGCAGCAGCAGCTCAGTGACCAGTTGCCGCTCATTCGCGAAATCTTTGCGCTGCAGCTCTTGCAAGGACGTTTTCTCTACTATTCCGAGGAGCAGTTAGCGGCCATGCTGCGAAGGTACAACGTACCTGCAGACAAGGAAAGCATCGTCATCGTGATCGCCTTCGATTTGCAGTCGGAAGGCAAGGTGCGTTTTCAAGAAAATGACCGTGAATTAATTGTCTTTGCGGTGAAAAACATCGCGAGTGAACTGTTACAATCCCATGCGATGGAAGGAATAGGGATCAATCTGCTGAATGATCAGGTTGCTGTCTGGTTGTATAGGGATCCGCTGCAATCCGATGACGAAGAATCCGACATTAAGCAATTTGCTGAGAGGCTGCGGCTGCTTGTATCTGACTATTTACGTCTTCAAGTGACGATTGGACTTAGTGGCAAAAGCGATCAACTTGGGGAGTTGCCTGAACTATACGAAGAGGCGCTGCTTGCTGTTCGCTCTCGTATCATCGTTGGCGGCAATCAAGTCATTTCTCACACGAACAGTAAAAGTCATTTGGACATGCATTATCGTTATCCGCTCGAAATCGAGACGCATTTTGAGAATTCGTTACAGCTTGGCGATCGTGATGAGGCGGTCAGGATGATGGATGAGTTTGCGAAAGCGATGGGGGCTGCGATCCAAAAGCCTGAGCTTATTCAGATGTCGTATTATCGACTGCTTACCGCTGCGATTCGCACAGCCTACATGCTCGGACTGGATACCGCTCAATTATTTGGTGAGTCGAATGAGGATCCGTATCTCCATATCCGCAATATCAGTACGACATATGAATTGAATGATTGGTTTAAAGAACAATTGGTCGAGCCCATTGTAGCCTATGTGCATGGCAAGCAGCATCAGGAGCATGAGCAGTTAATTGAGAAAGTTGTTCGGTATATGGAGGAGAACTATCATTTTGACTTGTCGCTGGATCAGTGCGCGCAAATCATCGGGTTGAGTCCACAATATTTAAGCAAGCTGTTCAAAAAGAAAAAGGATCTCTCCTTTATTGAATATTTGACCAAGGTAAGAATTGAGAAGTCCATCGAGTTGCTTCGGACCACGGATTTATCGGTTTCAGATGTTGCTGAGCGAGTGGGGTATCAGATGAAGAATTTTATCCGCGTATTTAAAAAGCAAATGGGTGTGACGCCAGGGCAATTCCGAGGATCAGATGAGGAAAATTAGAATGCCCAAAAATTGTTCTACCGATTCAAATTGAGGCGAAAAATGTGGCAAATAAGCAGAGAAACCCCGTAGTTACGGGGTTTCTCTTTTTTTATCTTTTGCGCAAAGTGTGAATAAGAATTGGTCATTGTTCCTGTGACTGTCGATCAGGTACGATCGTTTCAAGCAAAACAACGAGATGCAATCGTAATAATGAGAGGTGATGACATTGTCACATAGTCAAGTGGAACAGTTTCAGAAAGTGATGCCGAGTGGACTAGAAGAAAGAAAGACATCTAAGAAATCATGGGCACACGAGTGGCAGGTTGCGCTGAAGCGTGACAAATATTTATATCTGTTGGCTGCGCCTGGATTACTATTTTTCCTCATTTTCAAGTATGTGCCGTTATGGGGTTTGTTACTAGCATTTAAAAACTATTCTCCTTATTTAGGTTTCTGGGATAGCGAATGGGTGGGTTTAAAATACTTTCACGAGTTTTTCACGAACCCCGATTTTATGCTGTTGTTTCGCAATACGATGGCGATCTCGCTTCTGAATATCATATTTTTCTTCCCCATTCCAATTGTGGTGTCTCTCTTGCTGAATGAGGTGAAGAGTTTACCTTTTAAGAAAATCGTACAAACGGTGATCTATTTACCTCACTTCTTATCTTGGGTTATCATCGTCGGTATTTGCTTCCTGATTCTAGGTCAAAGCAGCGGGATCATTAATCAATTAATCGTCGAATTCGGCGGTCACAAGATTGAATTCCTAACGGAGCCTAATTATTTCTGGGGACTGCTCACGGCTCAAAGTATTTGGAAAGAAGCGGGCTGGGGAACGATTATCTTCTTAGCTGCTCTTGCTGGGATTAACTCGGAGCTGTATGAAGCAGCACAGATTGATGGCGCGACAAGATGGCAGCAGATGCGGAACGTTACGCTTCCCGGCATCAAAAGCACGATTATTGTTTTGTTAATCCTACGTTTAGGCCAAGTGATGGATGTAGGCTTTGAGCAAATTTTCCTGATGGCAAGCGGACCTGTATCTCAGGTGGCTGACGTATTTGATACGTATGCCTACCGCGTTGGTATTCAACAAGGTCGGTTCAGCTATGCAACGGTTGCTGGATTATTCAAATCAGTTGTAGGACTCATACTGGTTGTTACGGCAAATCGTGTAGCCAAGAAGTTCGGGGAGGAGGGACTTTACTAATATGGATAATCAGATAGGCTCTAAAATATTTAATGTCCTAAACTACACGGTATTAACAATCATTGGACTTGTTACATTACTGCCATTCATATACGTTGTGATCATTTCATTTACGGATCCAACTGAGTATCTTACGAAGTCCTTAGTCCTGATTCCTGAAAAATGGAGCTTGTCTGCTTATGAATACATTTTCTCTACGAATGCTTTCGTTCATGCGATGGGCATAAGCGGAATACTAGCCGTTTTCGGTACGTTACTAAGCTTAATCGTTACAAGTGCGTTAGCCTATGTGCTCTCCCGCAAACGGTTGAAAGGGAAGAAGTTCTTCCTTGTTGCCATCCTAATGACCATGCTGTTCAATCCCGGCATGATTCCGAACTACTTGCTCGTGGATAGCCTTGGTTTAATGGATTCGATCTGGGCGCTCATTTTGCCAGCGCTGACCAGTGCATGGTATGTCTTCTTGATGAAAAACTTTTATCAGGAAATTCCAGATGAGCTTGAGGAAGCGGCAAAAATGGATGGTTGCTCAGATATCGGTGTGTTTTTCCGGATTATGCTGCCGATTTCCGTCTCAGCGCTTGCCGCATTCGGGTTGTTCTACGCTGTAGCGTATTGGAACACGTACTTTAGTGGCGTACTTTACATCAATAGTGATAGCTTACGTCCGCTTCAGGTACTCCTTCAAATGCTGCTCATTTCCGCGTCGCAAATGGCTGATCCTTCGGTGGCCGCTATGCTGGAAAGCGAACGGACCGTGCCACCACAGGTGATTAAGATGGCTGCCGTTGTGATCTCCTCCTTACCGATCGTCATGGTGTATCCGTTCTTACAGAAGTATTTTGTAAAGGGTATGATGGTTGGTTCTGTGAAAGGGTGAGAGAGCTGTACGGAGAGGGGTGATGCGGGGAAGGGAAGTATTGGACATGCAGGTTGAAATTACGGATTGTATAATAAGCATATAAACGGGAGGTCTTTACATGAAACCAATGGTCAAAAAATTGGCAGTACTCTTAACAGCAACGGGGCTAGTCGCTACTTTAGCGGCTTGCAGTAAAGCGAATGAAGCTGCGCCAGCAAGTTCGGCAGCGAGTACAACGGCGGCATCAGCTAAACCCGCTGCGAAACCAACCGATATTTCCATTACAACGCTTGCCTTCGCTGCAGCACCTACAGGTGAGTTGGAAGCTGTGAAGCAGCTAAATGAGAAGCTAAATGTCAATCTAAAATTAAATTGGATTCCAGCAGCCCAAATTACTGAGAAGCTTAATGCTCTACTCGCTTCACGTGATTTACCAGACGTGCTTTTCTTAGAAGATTTTAACTATACACCTGCTTTCCTCAATGCGGTTGATCAAGGTGCTTTCTGGGATCTAAGTCCTTACATTAAAAATTACCCTAACCTAGCGAAGTATCCAGAAAACGTATATAAGAACGCATCTCTGAAAGGTAAATTGTACTCCCTTCCACGTGTAAGACCGTTGGACGGCCATGAGTCCATGCTGATCCGTAAAGATTGGTTAGATAAGCTTGGCTTACAGCAACCGAAAACAATGGATGAGCTAGCGAAAGTTCTCGAAGCCTTTGCATCGAAAGATCCAGACGGCAACGGGAAAGCAGACACCTATGGTGCTGTCCTCCCAGGAGCAAATGGACCTTCCAGTACGGTACTATCCATGTTTGGTACAGGCACGAAGTGGAAAGATGAGAGCGGCAGCTTGATTCCATATTGGTATACACCACAAGCAAAAGATGCGCTGGCTTTCTGGAATAAATCATATAAAGCAGGCGGTATTCTTCCGGATTTCCCAGTACTTAAGGCAGCACAAATTAAAGATATGCTCGTTCAGAATAAAGCAGGCGTAGCGTTTGCGAATGTGGTTGATGCCTATAAATACAATGTGGAATTGCAAAAGGTAAATCCACAAGCAAACCTCATTGCTGTTGAGATACCAAAAGCGCCAGATGGAAAATTCTATTATGAGCAAGCAAGTGGTTATTATGGACAATTCCTAATCAACAAGAAATCCGTTGATGAGGCGAAATTGAAGAAAATTCTAGAAGTTTACGATTACACCGCTACTGTTGAGGGCTATAATTTGGCAACTTACGGCATCAAAGATGTTGACTTCACAGTCAAAGCTGATGGAAGCGTAGAACAAACCGAAGAAGGTAAGAAAAAAGGATATTCCGGCGACACGACAGGTCAATGGGTAACTGGGTACTTTGATAAGTACACAAGAGCTAAAACAGCAGGTATGCCAAACGAAATTTACCAGGCAAATGTAAAAGTGATTGATACCATTTCCTCCATTCCAGATCCAACTTACGGGTTGATGAAGTCTGCACCATTTAAGGAAAAAGGAGCAGACTGGGATAAAAAGGTGAACGATATGATGGTCAATGTCATTGTTGGTAAAAATTCACTTGAAGATTGGGATAAACTGGTGAAACAGTTTAAAGATGATACAAGCTTCCAACAGCATATTAAAGAAACGAACGACTTCTACAAAGAGAAATCCAAATAAGTTTGAAAACTGAAAGGACCCGATCGTGCCTGCTGATGGCGTGGTCGGGTTTCTTTTAAAAAGAAGGGTGATCCTGGTGAATGAGTTGACATTATGGTATCGGGAGCCTGCAGAGAAGTGGGTAGATGCACTACCTGTAGGAAACGGCAAGCTTGGGGCCATGGTATTTGGCAGAATCAAGCAAGAACGGATTCAGATCAATGAAGATTCCCTATGGTATGGCGGGCCTAAGAAGAGGGAACAACCTGATGCCCATAAACATCTAGAGGAAATTCGCAGGCTGATGTTCGAAGGCAAGCCACAGGAGGCTGAGTACTTGGCACGGATGGCGATGACGCCAGGGCCTAAATTTTTAGCCCCTTATCAAACACTGGGCGATGTAAATCTTTATTTTCGACATTCAAATGGGGAAACCACCAACTACAGGCGTGAATTGGATTTACCGACGGGCATAGCTAAGACTTCTTATACCTTGGACGGGACATCGTTTCAGAGAGAGAGCTTTGTGAGCGCCATTGATCAGGTGCTTGTTATTCGATTGAGTTCGGATCGACCAGGAGGAATCAGCTTCTCTGCTAATATGAGCCGTCGCCCGTTTGAGGGTATGTCAGGTAAAGACGGCACGGAAAGTATCGCTATGCAAGGGCAATGCGGTCCGGATGGGGTTCACTATGCGACGGTTCTGAAAGCGGTAGCGGACGGCGGGACGGTACAGGTTATCGGTGATTTTGTCGCAGTTGAAGCGGCGGACATTGTTACTTTGTATGTGGCGGCTGCAACCACGTTTCGGCATTCTGATCCACTCGCTGTGTGCCGTTCTCGGATTGAAGCGAGTATTACTAAGGGTTTTGAGGCGGTTCGAGAGGATCATGTGAAGGATCACTGCTCGTTGTTTGGACGTGTTCAATTGGAGATTGAGCCTGAGGATCGCGAGTCAGCGTCACTAGAAACATTGCCGACCGATGAACGGTTACGTCGAATCCAAGAAGGCTATACAGATCACGGGCTGATCTCGCTCTTTTTTCAATATGGCCGCTACTTGCTAATGGGGAGTTCGCGACCAGGCTCGCTGCCCGCCAATTTACAAGGGATATGGAACGAGAGTCACACGCCGCCTTGGGAAAGTGATTTTCATTTGAACATTAATTTGCAAATGAATTACTGGCCGGCTGAAGTGTGCAATCTCGCTGAATGTCATGAACCTGTATTTGATCTGATGGATCGACTTCTGGCGAACGGACGAAAGACAGCCAAGGAGATTTACGGAGCTAGAGGCTTTGTAGCTCATCACGCCACGAATCTTTGGGCAGAGACGGATATATGCGGTATTTATGTACCGGCTATTTTCTGGCCGATGGGCGGAGCCTGGATGTCCTTGCATCTGTGGGAACACTATCGATATGGCGGAGATAGGGTGTTCTTGGGTTCAAGAGCTTACCCCATTATGAAAGAGGCAGCGCTGTTTTTCCTTGATTTTCTTATTGAGGATGAGCAAGGTCGTCTTGTCACGGTTCCTTCTCTATCCCCAGAAAATACATATCGATTGCCAAATGGCAATGAAGGGGTTCTCAGTATTGGGCCATCGATGGATTCGCAAATCATCCATGCTCTTTTTGTAGCCTGTATAGAGGCGGGGGCAATGCTAGGCACGGATAAGGAATTTCTTGAGGAACTGGAGCGGGTAAGAAAACGATTACCAGAACCCGCTATCGGTCAACATGGCCAATTAATGGAATGGGCCATGGATTATGAGGAAGTGGAACCTGGCCACCGCCATATTTCACATTTGTTTGCCTTGCACCCCGGTGAGCAGATTACTATTCATCATACGCCAGAGTTAGCAGAGGCTGCTCGTCGAACATTGGAGAGACGACTTGCACATGGAGGTGGCCACACAGGATGGAGCCGAGCGTGGATCATTAACTTCTGGGCAAGGTTGAAGGATGGTGAGCAAGCTTACACCAATTTAATGGAGCTACTTGGTCATTCATTGTATGCGAGTCTGCTAGGTGACCATCCACCGTTCCAAATTGATGCTAATTTTGGCGGTACGGCGGCTATTGCCGAAATGCTCCTGCAAACCCACAGGGATGAAATCTTGCTCTTGCCGGCATTGCCGAGAGCATGGCGTAATGGCCGAGTTAGCGGCCTGCGCGCCCGTGGCGGATTCGAGGTTGAGATTAGGTGGCAGGATGGCGGGCTAAAAGAAGCGTTGCTGTATGCCACACAGGATGGCTTGTGTACAATTCGTAGCGAATCATCCCTTGTGATAAAGAGGGAGGATGGAGCTGATGTGGTGTGGAACACCACAGATGATTCCGTTTATTCTTTTCAAGCAGAGTCAGGGAAACGGTATTTGGTAGAATCAATTTCTATATAAAATGATAACGTGTGAGGAGCAATTAGGAGATGGCGGTGTCCATTGAAGAAGCAGTTAAAGTAGTTCCCACTCCACGCCAGTTAGCTTGGCAAGAGATGGAGTTTTATGCGTTTATACATTTCGGAATGAATACATTTACGGGAAGACAGTGGGGGGATGGAAACGAAGATCCACAATGGTTTCACCCTACAGCATATAATCCCGCACAATGGGTTGAGTCGTGTCGATCAGCAGGAATGACAGGCATCATCCTAACCTGCAAGCATCATGATGGATTTTGCCTCTGGCCAAGCGCTTATACAGAGCATTCAGTCAAATCCAGCACATGGCAAGACGGGAAAGGCGATATCGTCCGTGATTTGGCTGAAGCTTGTCGAGAGCAGGGACTGAAATTTGGTGTTTATTTGTCTCCTTGGGATCGTCATGAACCTAGTTATGGGGATTCCCCCATGTATAATGCGTATTTCCAAAATCAATTGCGAGAGCTTCTTACGAACTATGGTGAGATTTTTTGCGTTTGGTTTGATGGTGCTTGCGGTGAAGGACCGAATGGTAAATTGCAAGTATATGACTGGGAAGCGAATTATCGCATTATTCGAGAGCTGCAGCCGAACGCAGTGATTAACATTTGTGGACCTGATGTTCGGTGGTGCGGGAATGAAGCGGGACACACACGGAAATCGGAATGGAGTGTAGTGCCAGCCGCAAGGAGAAATATCGAGGAAATTCAATCCGAATCACAACAAGAGGATGATGGCACATTCTCACAAAAAATCAACGCAGATACAGAAGATTTGGGTAGTCGATCTGTTTTGGCGGAAGCCAATCGAATGATTTGGTACCCAGCAGAGGTGGATGTATCGATTAGGCCCGAATGGTTCTATGATCCTGTCGATGATAATAAAGTCAAAACCGTCGATGAACTGATTCATCTTTACGAGAGTACAGTAGGCGGAAACAGCGCACTTCTGCTGAATATTCCACCGGATCAACGCGGGCTTATTCATGAGACAGATGCAAGGCATTTGCGCGAATTGGGAGAGTGGCTGCGTGCTACTTATGGGAAGGATCTGGCCAGAGGCGCAGCCGTACAGGCTTCACATACAAGGGACTCAACGGTTGATGCTGGAAACGTAACAGACGGTCGGTCCGATACGCATTGGTGTCCAGCGGAGGGAATGGAGCAAGCTGAGCTTGTGATTGACCTTGGAAAAGAAATAACTTTTGACCGTATCGTATTAAAAGAATATATCCAATCCGGGCAACGCATTGAACTCTTTCAGTTAGCTTATAAACAAGGTGATGAGTGGGTTTCTTTATATGAAGGAACGGTTGTTGGGTATAAGAAGATCTGTAGCTTCAATAAAACGAACGCGAGATACATTCAATTGAAAGTGACGGAATCGCGAATAAATCCTACATTGAGCAGCTTCGGTGTTTTTTGCAGTAAGTAGCGAGTAATGTGCCATGAAGAAATAACCCCGACTTTGTCTTTGATGACGAAGTCAGGGTTTATTTGTCTTGCAAACTTACTTGTGCCCAAACAATCCCTCAGGCAACTTCCCCTCCCAAACAGCGGGAGCATCCAAGCCAAGTGCATGCGCGACTACTGAGGCTGTATCGGCAATGTGGACGTTCTCAAGCTTGGTTCCTGGCTCAACACCAGGACCGGTGCAGCCCCAGAAAATCGTTTTGTCCAGCGGGTGATCACTGCCGTGTCCGAAGGCATCCTCGCCACCGCCGCCGTGGTCTGTGACTGCTATGATGAGGCTGTCTGCCATCAGTCCTTCGGATACGAGTGCATCCAGGATGACGCCTGTATAGCGATCAGACTGCTCAATTGCGCGATGTTGCCCTGGTGTGTTGTAGCCATGCTGATGACCAGCGGCATCCGGCAGATCCAATTGCACATAAATCAGTGTGAAATCTGGGTTCTCTTTAATGTAAGCAGCAATAGCTTGAACAAGCTCGCTATCGGGCATCGATACTTTATGAACGCCGATCGACGGCTCGATAATGCCAGAATTGATTGGCCTCCAAGCGCTAAAAGCGGCTAGTTTGGCATCAGGGAAAGCTTCTCGTGCCACGCGGAAAATCGATGGGTAGGGGGAGTCAACAGGAAACTCTTCCGTATCCGCCTTGGTATTCGTAAGGCCATGCTTCACAGGATCAACCCCATGCAGCAGCGTTCCCCAGCATTCCGCACTGATCGTAGGCGATGCTGTTTGAGCCTCAAGCGTGCTAGCACCGGTCAAGAACAAACGGTCCAGATTCGGTGTATGTGCGTTACGTACAAAATCGCCAGCACCATCCCAGCCAATGATAATAACTCGTTTACAAGTGTCCATGTCCATTGATAATCCTCCTTTTTTTAACCCCAAAAACTAATCATCAAAATGCCAATCAAAATAAGAATAGAGCACAGAATCCGCAGGGTGCCTTGCTTTTCCTTAAGCACAACAATCCCTAAGATCGTTGCAAAAACAGTCCCGATTTCACGCAACGGAGAGATTTGAGCAACGGGTGCGTATTTCATCGCGAATAAGAACAGCAGGTACGACGCAGGATTGAGAATCGCGCCAAGCATAATGATCTTGAAGTTCAATTTCCACTCCATGCGCAGCTGCTTGGAAGCGATAACGCTCGGCGTTAGACCCGCCACGAATCCGATATTGGTTACTTCCAATAAGGAGATCGCGGAGATGTTAGCGAGGTTGAGCTTATCGACAAGTACGTAGCAAGTCGTGCACATGCCTACACTAAGCGCCATAAGAAAGGGTTTAACGGAGCCCGTAGCCAGCTTTCCAGATCGTAAGTTTGTGAAGATACCGCTGAGCGAAATGAAACCGATGATCATACAAAGCAAACCTAACCAGCCGTAGAGGGATAACGATTCGCGCAAAAATAGGACGGCAATAATCGGAATGAATAAGGTGCTGGTGCCTCTCATAATGGGATAGACCTGCGAGAGATCCCCCATCGTATAGGTACGCGAGAGCAAAAGGGCATAGGCAGCCTGTAAACATGCGGATAACAGAAGAAGACCGTAAGCAGATAAGGATAAAGGAGTATGCCATAACTCTCGGATTAAGGTAGGAAGCAGGATGACGGTCGTTACCATGATAATGGACCATAGGAAAACGCTTTTGTTACGGCTGCTTTTGGTGAACAAGCTCCAAATCGCATGAGCTAGCCCTGAGGCTAAGACAAGTAAGGTTGATGCGATTAACAATTGATCATCTCCATCTTAGTTGCAATCATGTGGTTTTATATATAAATGTTGTTGTTTTGTGACAATTGTATCTCTTGATTTAACTTACTGTCAATGAGAACTTTCAAGTTAGACATAAGCTGCCATGAAGTTGACAGGCTCGACACCGCCCAATACAATGGTAAAAACAACACAAAACAACATTAATATATGGAGATCGGTCAAAGCAGGAGGTCAGGTATGTCATTAACCTATGAAGATCGCAGGATGACGATTTTGAATCAGTTGGATTTGGAAGGCAAAGTACAAGTCCATCATCTGTCAGAGCTCTTGAACGTATCGACGGAGACGGTGCGGCGGGATTTGGATCGCTTGGAGAAGGAAGGCAAGCTTCGGAAGGTATATGGCGGCGCAGTCAAAATGCGCATGGAGCTGGTGGAGCCCCCTTTTCACAATCGCGTGCAAATGATGAAGCCTGAGAAAACCGCGATCGGTAAGCTGGCGGCTTCACTCATTCAAGATGGAGAAACGATCATGCTGGACAATGGCACAACGACGATCGAAATAATTCCATTTTTAAAAGATAAACCAAATGTGACACTCATTACGAATTCGATCACGATTCTGAATCTGGCAATGGAGTCGTTTCGCGGCCGGATTATTTTCACAGGCGGGGAAGTCAACCAAGAATGCCGAGCGGTGACTGGCTCCCTCGTAGATCAGATACTCGATCAGTTTAAAGTCAACAAAGCGTTCATATCCGCAGGCGGTATTTCCTTCACGGATGGACTAACGGACTTCCATTTGGCCGAAGCGGTTATTGCACGGAAAATGATGCAGCGGGCAGAAGAAGTTATTTTGGTAGCGGATCATAGCAAATTTGGTTTATCTACCTTTGCACGTGTGGCTAATCTGGCGGACATTTCGATGCTGGTCACGGACGCAGGTTGTCCGAAGGATTGGATCGACAAGGTAGAGGCGCTAGGCATTGAGGTGCGCATCAGCGAATAAATGAATCGCCATAGGGCCGGCTAAAACAGCGGTACAATGGCGATTTTTCTTTTGCCAATCAGGGAAATATCAAATAATGAGGATACCGAATAGGAAGCCGATTCTGCCATTCTTAAGAAAACAATACGATCGAATAATCGACGATATACGACAGGAATACCCATGATATATGCTTCATTCACAGGGCTAATCGGCAAACAGAAACTTAGCTCCGAACCAACTATTATAAAGGGAGTGTTACGATGCAAAGAAAATCTCCGTTCAAAATGTTACCCATTGCAGCATCCATTCTTGCCTTATCCTTAATAACGGCATGTGGGAACTCAGGTACTAAAGAAGCAGGAAGCAGTACAGCACCAACGGCAACTTCATCAGTTTCAAAAGACCCAGTAAAAGTAACCTTGTGGACACCGATGAACGCAAATGCGAAAGCGGTTGTTAAAAGCTTGAATGAGCTGCCAATGGTACAAGAATGGGCGAAGAAAACAAATGTAACGTTTGACTTCCAACACTCCTCTGGGAACACACCGCAAGACGATGTTCAGCAATATGGGGTTATGGTTGCTTCCAATAACTTGCCGGACACGATGCTCTGGAACTGGAACAGCGTACAAGGCGGCACTTCGAAAATGTTTAAAGATGGCACGATCATTAAATTAAATGATTTGATCGAGAAGAACGCACCGAATCTTAAGAAGATTCTGGATTCCAACCCGCAAATCGCGAAGCAAGTAAAAGCGGATAACGGTGACATTTATGTCATGCCTCATCTTAAAGTAGGCCAATACGGTACGTACAAAACGTTCAGCGGTATGGTCATCCGTCAAGATTGGCTCGAGGAGCTTGGTCTGAAATCGCCAGAAACGATCGATGAGTGGGAAACCGTATTGAGAGCGTTCAAAGAGAAGAAAGGCGCAATTCCTTTTACGCTGAATAAATCGTATCCATTGTCCTTTGCTGATTTCGCAGGAGCTTATGGTGTAGCGGGTATGTCCACGATTGCCAATGCGAGCAGCTTCTATATCGATAACGGTAAAGTGAAGTTCGGACCAACGCAGCCGGAATTCAAGCAATATTTGACGACGATGCAAAAATGGTACAAAGAAGGTCTGATTGATCCAGACTTCGCGTCCAATGATGCTAAGACAATGGATGCGAAAGTAACATCCGGCAAAGCAGGCGCATTCTACGGCTTCATTGGCGGCGGTATCGGTACCTACACACCAGCCCTACAGAAGACAGATCCGAAAGCGAAGCTTGCTGCGGTTCAATATCCGGTTTTGAAGAAAGGCGACGAGCCTAAGTTCGTTCAAGCCTCATGGGAATATGATCAATTCGGAACGGTTATTACAAGCGCGAACAAACATGCAGCTGAAACCATTAAAGCTCTAGATTACCTATACAGTGAAGAAGGCGCGATGCTGAAAAACTTCGGTATTGAAGGTCAAACGTACAAGAAAGTAGACGGTCAACCGAAATATACAGATTTAATTTTGAAAAACCCAGATAACCTGCCGATTTCCCAAGCAATGGCGAAATACTTTATCGCGAACTATGGCTTCTCAGGTTTGGATGATGACCGTTACAACGATCAATATTACCAATTGCCAGCACAAAAAGACGCAGTAAAATTGTACGCGAAATATGCTAACAATGCTTATAAAGTCATGCTGCCGCAAGTCGTTCTGTCCACGGATGAAGCGAAAGAGTCAGGTAAAATCCTAAACGATGTCAGTACGCTGCTAACTGAGCAAATTACGAAAATTGTTATGGGTGCAAGTAAAATTGAAGATTACGATAAAACGATTGAACAAGTGAAAAAGATGAACATCGACCGTGCCGTAGAGATTTATCAATCAGCAACAGACCGTTACAACGGGCGTAAATAGCAGGAAATGGAGAGGGGAGCGATCCTCCCCTCTCAAATATAAGGCCAAGGAAGTGAGAACATGGCGACGTCCATTCGGGTTCTACTGGATGACTTGAGAAATAATCGCGCGATCTACCTGATGGTACTGCCGGTCGTGCTGTATTTCTTCATTTTCAAATATTTTCCGATGTATGGTGCAGTCATTGCCTTTAAGGATTTCAGTCCTGCCAAAGGAATTTGGGGAAGTGATTGGGTAGGATTTGATCATTTTAAAGCGTTTTTCAACAGCTATTATTTCTTTCGCGTACTTCGTAATACGTTCTTGATTAGCTTCTATAATCTGGTATTTGGCTTTCCAGCACCGATCATTCTGGCCATCTTGCTCAATGAAATTCGCCAGAAGTTTTTCAAATCGCTCGTCCAAACCGTTTCGTATTTGCCGCATTTCATTTCGATCGTCGTAATCTCAGGCTTAATCATTGATTTTACGAACCGTGGTGGTATTGTGAACTCGATTATTATGTTCTTTGGCGGTCAAGACTCCGCGCTGATGAATAATGCTGACAATTTCCGAACGATTTTCGTCAGTACGTCAATTTGGCAAGAGCTCGGCTGGTCATCCATCATATATCTAGCTGCGTTAGGCGGCATTAACCCTGATCTATACGAAGCGGCTCATGTCGATGGGGCGGGAAGATTCCGTCAGATCTGGAGTGTCACGCTGCCAGGACTTATCCCAACGATCATGATTCTCCTCATTCTCCGCATCGGCGGCTTGATGGAGGTCGGCTTCGAGAAAATTGTCTTGCTTTATAACCCGAACACTTACGAAACAGCGGATGTCATTTCTTCTTTCGTATATCGAGAAGGATTGGCACAAGGAAACGATTATAGCTATACAACAGCTGTCGGTTTGTTTCAATCCATGATCAACTTTGTTTTACTCATTAGCGCTAACAGCCTATCCCGCCGTTTCTCAGGGAACAAGTTGTGGTAGTCTACGCTTACTTTGCCTTCAGGAGGACCTAACGATGAAAATAAGCGCAGCGGAGCGGACGTTCGATATTAGCAATGCGATCGTCATGATGTTGATGATCGTATGTACCTTGTACCCGTTTTATTATGTGCTCATGGCCTCGATCAGCGACTCGAATTTGCTCATTCAGCACACGGGCTTGCTATTGAAGCCGCTTGGTTTTAATCTAAGCGCGTTTGAGAAAGTCATTGCGAACCCGAACATTTTGACGGGGTATGCGAATACCTTGTTTGTTCTCGTGGCGGGCACAGCAGTTAACTTGTTTTTTACAACACTGGGTGCGTATGCGCTCTCCCGCAAGTTCGTCATGAGGAAGTTCTTCATGATTGGCATCGTGTTCACGATGTACTTCAGCGGCGGCTTAATCCCGACGTACTTGTTGATTAACAATTATTTGCACATGGGGAATAGCTATTTGGCGCTGATTGTCCCTGTGGCGATTAATACGTGGAATCTTATCATTATGCGTACCTCGTTCGAAGCGATTCCAGAGGGCTTGCTCGAATCTGCCAAAATTGACGGCGCAGGCGAGTTCCGGACGTTGTTCCAAATCGTTGTGCCGCTCTCCATGCCGGTTATTGCGGTGATGGTGCTCTATTATGGCGTTGCCCATTGGAATTCTTGGTTTAATGCGATGCTGTTTCTCCATGACCGCGAGAAGTTTCCATTGCAGCTCATTCTTCGTGAAATTCTGGTGCAGAACAGTACGGATTCCATGACGACGGGGACAGGCAATGCGAACGATACCCAAGCCATTGGGGAAAGCATTAAATACGCAACAATTATGGTCGCGACCATTCCGATCCTTGTGGCCTACCCTTTTTTACAGAAGTACTTTGTGAAAGGTGTTATGGTCGGCGCACTTAAAGAATAAACACCCAAGGCCTGTTCTCTTAAAGCAATTGCAGAGGGCAGGATTTTTGGGTTTTCCCAGTACTTGGAACGAATCAATAAAAAAGCTGATCGGGCAAAAAACGTAGATGTACATGTAGGAATGATAATGGGATAATACGACGTACAGCAAGCGTTAGGAGGACAACATCGTGAAGCGAAGCGTATTTGTATTGTGGATGTATTCGAACTTAATCATTCTATGTATCCCTATTGTCATTACCATGCTCGTGCTATTTCAGTCCCAGCATTTATTAAGTTCTGAAGTGAATCGTTCCAACAAAGCGCTGCTTAGCCAGGTGAAACAATCGCTTGATAATCAGTTTATGGATATTAAAAGGATGGGTCTTCAGCTCTCGCTGGATCCGAAAATTATGAAGTATGTGAATAAATTGGATTATCAAACATCGGAAGCGAAAGTCGATACACTCGAACTCATTACGACACTGCGTTCGTATGCCGCTTCGAATGGAGATATTAGCGATTTATACGTCTATATGAAAAAGCAGCATTTCGGGGTAACGACCTCGACGATGAATCAGGAAGAATTGCTATTCCAACTCATGCACCAAAAAAATAAAGGCATCACAATGAAGCAGTGGCAGGATCATGTAGAAAAGATTTACTACGGTAATTTCCTGCAATTTGCGAATAACGATTTGGCGTATTTGCAGTCGCTGCCGATTCAGGATTCAGAGGATGCCCCAGCTACACTGGTTGTTCTATTGAATGCGGAGCGGTTGAAGTCTGCCATTTCAAATATTCAGATTGCTCAAACAGGCACTGTGCTGATTCTGGATGCTTCAAATAAACTGCTCATGACAGCAGGCGATGAGAGTCATGTATCCGAACTGGAAACGGCCCGAATTACGGAAACAGAAGGCTCATTTAGTCAAAAATGGAACGGTGAGAACGTCACGATCTCGTACGTGTCATCCGTGGAAAATAATTGGAAATACGTATCCATTTTGCCGACGAAAGTATATTCCGCGAAAGTCAGCCAATTGCGCAACTGGATTTACATAGGCTTATTCCTCTGTGTTTTTGTCGGGGCGCCGATGTCCATTTGGCAGACGCAGCGTCACTACAGCCCTATCCGCCGTATGGTAGATTTGGTTTCACCGAAGGTAAAATCGAATCTGGAGGGGATTGGGAATGAGTTCTCGTTGATCCAGTCCTTCATGACGGAGAATGCAGCCCTGCAGGATACTGCGGATCGAACGATCAAACAGCAGCAGAACGTGCTGAGGAGCCATTTCCTCGCTCGTTTGCTGAAAGGTCGCGTCGAAAGCGGCTCGGCGCTTTCACAATCGATGGAGTCGTTCGATCTTCGATTTGAGACGAATCGCTTTGCCGTGCTTTTGTTCCACATCGGCGATTATGAATCTCTGTTCACCGCCAAAGGGACGCGTGATGCGGAGTCCAAATTGCAATATGTGTACTATATCGTGACGAACATCACCGAAGAGCTGATTGGCCGCAAGCATACCGTGTTCACGACGGAAGTGGACGGGATGGTCGCCTTCTTAGTCAATATTCAAGGGGATGATGAGGCACGTGCGAAGCAGGACTTGATTGATGCTGCGCAGGAGGCACAGCGGATCATTCAGGGGAACTTTTACATTCAGCTGACTATTGGAATTAGTGATATTCATCCGCATGTCACCAGCATTCCTCACAGTTTCGAAGAGGCGCTAGAAGCGCTTGAATATAAATTTGTTATCGGCCCAAGTCAAATTATTACCTTTGATCGGATCAAACGACCGAAGAATGAACTGTATTACCCGCTGGATATGGAGCGTCAGCTCATTAATCATATTCGTACCGGGCAATACGAAGAGGCGATGGAAGCGGTCAACGAATTGATCGTAACGAATGTGTCCGATGGCACCTTGTCCGTGCAGCTAGGCAAGCTGCTCATGTTCGAGCTGATCGGCACGATTCTGAAAGCTATCGAGCATCTAGACCATGGACCGGATGAGTTAGCCGTCGAGAAGCATTCGTTGATTAAACAGCTGACTCAGTGTGAATCCTTTGCGGAAATTGAGGACGAGATTTATACATTTTTGAAAACGGTATGTGACTATGTCGATTCTAAGAAGAAAAGCCACAATACGAATCTGAAAGATCAAGTGCTAAGCTATATTGATGCGAATTTGGCAGATATGGATTTGAGCTTAACTTCACTGTCTTTAAAATTTGAAGTGAATGCGCCATATTTATCTCGCTTTATTAAGGAGCAATCTGGCGAAACGTTTATCGATTACGTGAATAAACAGCGTGTTGAGCTGGCGAAGAAGCTCATGCTGAACACCGATGATACGATTACGGAGATTACGCTGAAGGTCGGCTTTACGAATAGTAATACGTTCATTCGTGTGTTCAAGCGCTATGAAGGGATTACGCCAGGGCAATTCCGAAAGGGAGAGTAAGCATGACAGTATTTTCATTTGAGCGCGGCGTGCCGCATCAATTCTCATGTGACAAGCAATCGCGATTGTTGATGAGCATGCGCCATTACAAAGATGGCGTACACAGTTTGCAATGGGACTTTACGGCACAGGAGGAGGCCGAGGCCTCCTATCTCAAGATTGATGAAAATGTCGGGTATCGCCCCTTTCAACAAGGAGCTGTTAGTCAAGCGCGAGATTCCTTCGCGGTTTGGGTCTATAATCCAGAGCCGATGCAGGAAGTGCTAACCTTCCAATTCCGATGTGGTGAGCAGGTGGCTTGCTGGTTCGACTTTCAGCTGAACTATCGAGGGTGGCGCACCGCTTGGGTTGCCTTCGAGCGGGATATGCAAGGGGAGCCCCATCCGGCGATGGACAACCTGATCATCCACGCACCGAAAGGGCGCAGTGGAACGCTGTTTCTCGATCAGCTCATGCTGAATACACCGATTGATCCGCGTTTCCACACGCGCGATGAGCAAGTGCCATTCGTGAATGTGGAGGCAGATACACAGGCCAATGCCCATTGGCTCGGTTTATATGGGTTTGAACAACTGGAGCGTCAGGGATATACGCCAGAAGTGGTTTCTACGCAGCAGCTTTGGGCGCATGATGTGTTGAATGAACGGTATGAATCCGTGATTTTCAAAGAAGAATGGCTCGGCTACGAGGACATGATGAGCTTCCACGAGCAATTCGCTTCATATGAGATTGTACGTGTAGGGGAGTCTCTAGTGGGAAGGCCCGTAGAGCTCTCTTTTTTTGACCACTTTCCGCCTGCAGAGAAGGAACGATTGGAGGCACTTTCAAACAGTATCCCACTGCAGGATTATACGGATTTCATGCTGCAGCTTGCGGGGGCGTATCGGTCTACGACCTCGCAGGCATGGAGGGAAGAACTGCAAGCGATGTTCCTGGATCTGTTGGATCATATGGACGAACAGGGATGGACGTATGGCAGTGCGCAAGGGACGGTGCATCATTTCGGCTATCAATTCCGCAGCTACTATCCAGCCGTTTTCCTCATGCGTGATGTGCTTAGGCAGTCAGGACGGCTGGAGCGGACGCAGAGGACCATGGCATGGTACAGTGGGGCAGGGCGTATCCATACACGCTTGCAGGATGTGGAAGGCAATATTGATATTTTCAACACGACACTGCATGGCATGCTGGCGAGTTTGCTTATCATGGACAATTCAGCGTGTAAGGTACGCGAGTTGTCGGTATTTAGGGATTGGCTGAGCCAATGCCTTTTGCCTGCTCGAGGGCTGCGCTCCGCTTACAAGCTGGATGGGTCAGCTTATCATCACGTCAATCACTATCCGGCTTATGCCGTGGGAGGCTTTCTTGGCGTAACGCCCGTCATTTACTTGCTGAGCGGTACGGAATATCGGATTAGCCAGGAGGCTCATGAGACAGTACGCAAGGCGCTGCTCGCGATGCGGCTGTATTCGAATAAGCATGAATGGCTGCTAAGTCTATCGGCACGCCATCCAACGGGCAAATGGGCGCTGGATGTGGAGCCATTTGCTCACATGGCCATGGCTGGCACGCCAAAAGGGACTCAGCCCGTGGACGAGGAAGTCGCTGCGGCTTACTTGCGGTTGATGAAGCCCGATGAGCGGACGAAGGCCGCCATGTATTTCACCTCGCTGGGTATGGAGCCGGAGGCGGATCCCAGCGGTCATTGGACGATGAACTATGCGGCGCTCGCGCTTCATCGCAGGGGGGCTTGGCTGGCTGGAGTGCGTGGGCACAGCCGATACCTATGGGCGAACGAGACGTACGTGAGCGCCAATCTGTACGGGCGTTACATCTCGCACGGCCATTTGCAGATCATGAGCCAGGGAGAGCCCGTGAACAATGCCGACAGCGGCTATCAGCATGACGGCTGGGATTGGAATCGCTGGCCAGGGACAACGACCATCCACAAGCCGATGGCTGAGCTGCGCGCGAATGTGCGCAACGTCGATGCATTCAGCGGCTTCGAGGAGATGCTGCTTTCGGATGAGACGTACGCAGGCGGCTTGAGCCTGGAAGGCAAGAACGGGATGTTCGCGCTGAAGCTGCATGAGCATCCGAAGTATGAGGGCAGCCATCGTGCGCGCAAATCCGTCTTCTTTTTCGAGAATCGCATCGTGTGCTTGGGATCGGATATTGAGAATACGAATACGGCGAATCCAACGGAAACGACGCTGTTCCAGAACCACCTCGCTGATCGGAGCAACCCGATATGGCTGAATCATGCCGAGCCAATTGAAGAGTTTCCATATGTAAATACAATGAAATTATCTGAGCCCGTGTGGCTGCTGGATCATAAGGAGAACGGCTACTATATCCAGGCAGGACAGACGCTGTCTGTATCGCGAGCTCTGCAGCATTCCAAGCATCAAGCGACGGATGCGGATACAGAGGGCGATTTTGCAACGGCATGGCTGGAGCACGGATGTGCGCCGAAGCAGGCGAGCTATGAATATACGATTGTGGTGAAGACGAATCCAACAGCCATGGACACTCTTATCAAGCACATGCAGAAGGAAGAGACGTCACTGTACAGCGTGCTGCGCCAAGACCGCACAGCGCACATCGTGAAGGATCAAGCGACACAGACAGTAGCTTATGCGGTGTTCGAGGCCGAGTCCCATGTCGATACAGGCTGGTTGATCGGTGTTGATACTCCTTCGATGCTGATGATCCGTGAGGGGGACGATACATTAATCATCAGTGCAGTTGATCCCGATCTGCGGCTATATAAAGGCCTGGAAGCGGATCAATATGATGAAATGGGGCAGCAGGTAGAAGTCAGTGTGTATTCGCGGACATGGATTAACGCGGAAAGCGGGCAGCATACGATGCACATCGTGTTGAAAGGCAACTGGCGAGCGCGCGACGAGCACGACAGCTATCGTGTAGTAGAGAGCGGAGTAGAGCGCACCGTCATCGCGTTGATTTGCCAGAATGCGATGCCGATGGAGTGGGTTATGCAGCGGAATAAATAGAAGAAGCCTTTACGTGTGCAAGATGACGTAAAGGCTTCTTCCTCGTCTGGATAATATTAGCTGCCCAGCGAATACTAACCATAATCCAATGTGGAAGGAGGGCGAAGTATGGGAGAAGTGCAGGATACAAATGGGATCTCGACAGATTTGGAAGTGAATATCCGCTTACTGAACCAACGCTTCAATGCCTCCGACGATGTGGGTGTCAGAGCGTTTAACTTCCATGGTGTGAAAGGAAGCCTCCTCTATCTGACAACCGTTACGGATAAAGATAAATTGCAAACCAACATCCTAAAGCCGCTGCTGCAGGCCAAGGAAGGCCATCTGGAAGACATCCTGCCCATCTTGGATTTGGAGCGAGTAACCGATTTGCAAGCGGCAGCAGCCGCGATGCTGCAAGGGCAATGTGCCATTCTGCTCGATGGACGAGCCGACCTGTTAATGGCAGATGTAAGCTCGAGCGTTGTGCACAGTATTTCCGAGCCGCAGAATGAACAAACGATCCGCGGATCGAATGAAGGCTTCATCGATGATGCAGGTGTCAATGCGCAGCTGATTCATCGGCGATTGAAGAACGCGAATCTAACCGAGAGGCATTTCACGTTAGGTTCATCGAGCCCAACGAATGTAACCTTGCTCTATATGTGTGATCTCGCGGATATGACCGTCGTTAACGAAATTATCGCCAATTTACTCACGAATCAAGCTGCATTCATTAAATCAGCCGGTCAAATCTTGGAACGGTTGGAGAGCAGCCATCTCTCCCCATTTCCCCAAATGCTATTCAGCGAGCGGCCTGACACCACAGCCGCTCACTTAATGGAAGGGCGAGTCGTGCTTCTCATTGATGGTAGTTCTTTTGCGACCATCCTGCCCGTCACGTTCTTTATGTTTTTCCAGGCGGCGGACGATTTTAACGTCAGATGGTGGAACGGCACCTTTTTTCGATTCTTACGGTTCATCAGTGTGATGATCGGCATCGCATTGCCATCCGTATATATCGCCATCGTTTCGAATCATTTTGATATTCTGCCAATCGATTTGGTATTTTCCTTGAAAGCTTCGTTGGAAAATATTCCGTTCAATCCACTAATGGAAGCCATGTTTATGATTACCGTGCTGGAACTGCTCAGAGAAGCTGCGATTCGCTTGCCCAAATCGATTGCAGCAACCCTCTCTATTGTTGGCGGTTTGGTCATCGGCAGTGAAGTGGTGAATGCCAATCTGGTGTCCACCACGATGATTGTCGTCATTTCGTTGACGGCTGTCGCCTCGTTCAGTGTGCCTTCCCATGAGATGCGCCTAGCGATTCGGCTCATTTCCTTTCCGATCATGATCGCCTCCGCGCTGCTAGGCTTTGTAGGTATCGCGCTTAGCTTGAGCTTGCTATTCATGCATCTAAGTAAGCTCGAATCGTTCGGTGTGCCTTATTTTTATCCGTTCATGCCCTTTAAACCTAGTCGGATATTAACAGCACTTATTCAGCTTCCGAAGCGGATCTTCGGCGGAAAAGCTTCGAAACGGAGGGTATCATGACACGAGCACAAGTCTTTGCATTCATTTTGCAAACTCAGATTGGCATTGCCGTACTCTCCTTCCCTTATGATTTGCATAAAGCTGCGGGACAAGATGGATGGATTTCCGTAATCATAGCGGGTGTCTTCGTTCAATTGGTGCTGCTGGCTTATGTGATGCTATGTAAAAGGTTCCCCAAACAAAATCTCTTTGAATTCTCAGCTCACATCGTAGGGAAATGGATTGGAAAGCTGATCTCCGTCATCTTCGTCGCTCACTTCGCTTTTACAACCTGTCTCATTCTCCTGATGGAAATGATCTTCGTGGAGTTATGGATATTGCAGTACACCAATCCGTGGCTGATCATTGTGGCCAATTGTGCGGTATGCCTCTATTTAGCCAAAGAGAATATTCGGATTATAGCTCGCTACCATGCGTTAATTACCTTGCTAGTCATTGTGATGATTGCCCTAATGTTAACGAGCTATCGCACGGTGGATTTACGTTATTTGCTGCCTGTCGGACAGGGGGGGATGAACGCGATTCTGATGGGGGTGAAGAGCTCGGTGCTATCCTTCTTGGGGTTCGAAGTGCTGCTTGTACTGAACTCCGATATTCAGACGAAGGGCAAAAGTTTAATTACACCTATACTTTGGGCCAATAGCTTGGCTACGTTTTTTTTCTTAATCGTCGTTCTCGTCTGTTTTGTCAATTTCAGTCAGGAAGCGCTGGATTTCATTCCACAGCCTGTGCCTTATTATTTAAACGGCATTTCGCTCCCTTTTCTGGAGCGGCTTGACTTGTTGTTTCTCTCCGTCTGGTTGGTGAAAGTGACGGCAACCCTGATTAGTTACTTTTATTGTACGGGAAAAGGAATCAGCCAACTGCTTCACCTCAGCGATCATCGAAAAGTCATGTACTATCTGGTCCCTATCCTCTGTATAGCAGGATTCTTCTGGAGATCGGAGTCACGCGTCCGCATGTTGGAGCAAGTGACGAAGTACGAAAGCTTCATCATCTTAAGCATTCCGATTGTTCTTTTATTGCTAGCTTGGGTAAGGGGTAAAAGGGGGCAGATACCGGCATGAGAAAGGTTATCTCGATTAGTCTAGTCGCACTGCTCCTCACGGGCTGCAACTATCATAACGAACTGAAAAATTTGCAACTCATCTACGCCACAGCGATTGATGTGAACGAGAACAATGATATTGTTACCACGGTTACGATTCAAACGCCAGGCGGGAAGGAAAGAACGGCCCCCGTGCATGAGGTACTGTCAGATTCGGGTCCGACGCTCCAGGAATCGTTATACAAGAAGATCGGCTTGCAGATCGCAGGCCCTATCGGTACATCGAAAAATCAAGTGATGCTCATCGGTGAAAAGTTGGCCAAAAAAGACCTTGCGGATATTCTTGACTCTACCTTTCGCAATGCGAACGATCCGATGCTCGCCAAAGTGGCCATCGTTCGAGGGAAAGCTGGCGAATTGATTCGCCTCGACCGGATAGGTTCCGCAACGGCAGGAGAATATTTGCGCAAGATTATTATGAGCGCCCGGTATGAAACGGTCATTCCTTCCATGACGTTACATGCCTTGTATCCTTTTCTGCATGACAATGGGATAGACCCTGTTCTTCCGCTTCTTCGTAAAGAGGAGGATAAAGCTGTGGTAGATGGTGTAGGGCTCATCCATAAGCGCAAATATACGGGCTACTCGTTGACGCCTGAGCAATCCACGCTACTGATTCTTATGTTTGGGCGAAGAGCGCAAGTGTGTGTGATCACGAGGAAAGTGGAAGGGGATACCACGGAAGCCGATGATCCGTCCCAGTATTTATCCTTGAATATTACGAATTTAAAACGGGATAAGCGCGTTTGGATTGACGAAACGGGACGCGTTCAAATACAACTAGATTTGAAAATGAAAGGGTCTGTCGTTGAGTTCGCGCATAACAATCTCTCCGATGACCAACATGTCGCCGAGTTGAGCAAGCGGTTCTCAGACGTCCTGACGAAAGAAGGGAAAGAGATTTGCAGGCTGCTGCAAAAAGCGAATTCAGATGCACTGTCCATCGGCCGTGACCTTATTGCCTATTATCCCGATGAGTGGGCGAAAATGGACTGGGAAACGGAATATCCTAAAGCAAACTTTCAAGTTTCCATGAAGGTGGATATCGTTTCCCATGGGATTATTAACTAACTGGCGGCGCTATTCCGTGGCATGATGCTTCGGTCTGAATTCACTCGGCGATTGCCCAGTCCAACGCCGGAATTGCCGAGAGAAATGGCTGGGCGACTGGAAGCCAAGCTTCTCAGCAATGGCTGTCATCGGCAGATGCGTCGTAACGAGAAGCTCCTTCGCCAGCTTGAGCGTCAGCTGGCTGACGTATTGCCGAGGCGATAAGCCATACACCTTGGTGAACAGCTTGGAGCATTGGCTCCGACTGAGGTTCATCTCTTTGGCGATGCCTGCGATGGAGGCTTCTTCGCCGATGCCGAGCGCAAGCTTCTCTTCGATGGCGTGCGCGACATCCGTGGCGAACAAGGAAGCGTCACGCTGCGGCGTGACGTGCTTCTGCTCGCGCAGCAAATGAAGCACATCATGCACGATGAGCAGGATATAGGATTGCAGGAGCAATCTATCCTCGAATTGCAGCTGGAGCGGGTCATGAGGGCTGTTGCGGCGCATGACCGCCTCCAGCTCGCTGACATAGGAGCTAAGCTTGCTCCGCTCCGCCTGCTCGCGGTGGATATGCCGATATGGCGCGGCGGCAAGCAGACTGCGAATATCGGTGTCATCGAGATCGAAATGGACATTGAAAAAGCCATAAGGCACAGTGCCCTTATTCTCCGAGCGGTGCCGAATGCCTGACTTGATCAGCAGCCAGTCGCCTGCCTGCATCATAATCGCGTCGCGATGTATCTCTTGCAGCACTTCACCCTCGGAGCAATAGAGCAGCTCGAACAGATGATGATGATGCCGAGGGAAGTCCCAGCCGGGCGCCTCCAAGCCAAAATGGCAGCCGGTCACCTGCAAGGTATGAATGAAGTTAGGGAAACGAAACACGTCGACCATGTGGAGGATCACGCTCCTTTTTTATATAATAGCACATTTGGTATAGAATATGCCCCATTTGGAGATTGAGCTCGGACGCCGAAATCAGCGATGATGGAGGAAGATCAGGAAACGTATTCACATCCGATGGAGGGATATTTGTGGCTATTTTAACAGCTGAACATAAGCAATTTCGATTAGACGGCGAGCCAATTCAATTGTTGTCGGGGGCGATTCATTATTTCCGTGTGGTGCCTGCGTATTGGGAGGATCGGTTGCTGAAGCTGAAAGCGTGCGGCTTTAACACCGTGGAGACGTATGTGCCTTGGAATTTGCACGAGCCGAAGGAAAACGAGTTTAATTTCGACGGCCTTGCCGATATCGAGTCGTTCGTTCAACTGGCAGGCGGTCTGGGGCTGCATGTCATCGTGCGTCCAAGTCCCTACATTTGCGCAGAGTGGGAATTTGGCGGGCTGCCAGCATGGCTGCTGCAGTATCCTTCCATGAAATTACGCTGCATGGACGAGCTTTATCTGCAAAAAGTAGACCGCTACTACGATGAGCTGATCCCTCGGTTAACGCCGCTGCTCAGCACGAATGGCGGGCCAATTCTGGCCATGCAAATCGAGAACGAGTACGGCAGCTACGGGAACGATAAAGCCTATCTCACTTATTTGCGAGACGGCTTGATCAAGCGCGGTGTGGATGTGCTGCTATTTACGTCCGATGGCCCTGAGGATGGCATGCTGCAAGGCGGCACGCTCCGAGGGACGCTGGCTACTGTCAATTTCGGCTCTCAGCCGGAAACGGCTTTCGATAAATTCCGGGAATATTACGGGGAAGAGCCCCTCTTTTGCATGGAGTACTGGAACGGTTGGTTCGACCATTGGTTGAAGCCGCACCATACGCGTGAAGCTGGCGATGCAGCGGATGTTTTCGATCGGATGCTGCGCCAAGGTGCATCGGTGAACTTCTATATGTTCCACGGCGGAACGAACTTCGGATTCTTTAATGGGGCTAACTATCAAGAGAAGTATGAAGCGACGATCACCAGCTATGACTATGACTCACCTTTATCCGAGTGCGGAGATGTGACGGAGAAGTACCGTGCGGTCAGAAGTGTTGTGGCGAACTATTTAGGCAAAACGGAAGATGAGCTTCCTGCACTGCCTGAGCCCATTGCGAAGAAAGCTTACGGACCGATCAAGCTGACGCAAAAAGCAGATCTGTTGAACAACCTGTCTCACCTCGCTGAGCCCGTTCAGCGCACATTCCCTGTACCTATGGAACAACTGGGGCAAAATTATGGCTACATCGTCTACTCAACAACGATTTCCGGACCGCGTACCGGTGAACGCCTGCACATTCAAGAAGTGCACGATCGTGCGCAGGTTTTCTTGGACGGCGTGTATCAAGGTGTCGTAGAGCGCTGGGATGCGCGTCCACTCCAGCTGGACATACCGGCTGGCGGTGCGAAGCTCGATATCGTGGTAGAGAACATGGGCCGCGTGAATTACGGGCCTAAGCTTCGTGATCACAAAGGCATCACCGAGGGTGTGCGGATGAATAATCAGTTCCTTTTCGATTGGACGATTCATCCACTCCCATTAGATAATCTGGCGGCAGTCCCTTTTGAGCATATCGAGGAAGTTAATGACGTTAAGAACCGTCCGGCCTTCTATCGAGGGGAATTCACGGTTGATGGGGCAGCCGATACATTTGTGAAGCTGGCGGGTTGGACGAAGGGTGTTGTCTGGATCAATGGCTTCAACCTAGGACGATACTGGGAGCAAGGGCCGCAGGTTACGCTATATGTGCCAGGTCCGCTGCTGCGTGAAGGGCGTAATGAGATTGTTATTCTGGAGCTACATCAGGCGGAGAAGCTTGTAGTGGAGCTGGTGGATACGCCAGATTTGGGATAGATGGTTGGCAGAGGACGGTTTGGGGAGACCTGGGCTGTCCATTTTTTATTATTTAAGGCTCAGTGAGTGTCCTCATGGCAAAAATGCAAAAGAGCATCCTTTACAGGAGAATTTACTTTAACGATTATTAATAAATGCAAAAAGGCATCTTTTTGGGGCGAAAAGGTCTAAAAAGAGATGAAAACACAAAAATGCTTGCCTTTTCGCAACAATTTTAGCTGAAATCGTATATTTGATGAGGAAAAGTTGCCTTTGTGCATTTCTCAACAGATGGAGACTAGGTCTACTCTTCCCTAGCCCCCTATGCACCTATTTTTCCAATGGTTAATTGTTGCTTGTCAGGGCGCATCGTGCGAGAATAGGTGTTGGCATAATTACACTTATTTACGTACAAGGGAGTCTAGCATCGTGATACATATTAGTTGGGAAATGATGATGTTCGTAATCATCGGCGGTTTTTTGGCTGCATTTGTTGATTCTGTTGTCGGCGGCGGCGGGTTGATTTCTGTTCCAGTTCTGTTGGCAACGGGCATGCCTCCAGCGGTAGCGCTGGGGACGAATAAGCTGGCGAGCTCTATGGGATCGCTGACGAGTACGATTTCTTTTATGCGATCAGGGAATATCGATCTGAAGGCTGTGCGCGGTTTATTCCTTTTATCCTTGTTTGGCGCGGTATGCGGCACATTGGTGTTGAGGCAGATTCCATCGGACTTTTTACGTCCGCTTGTCGTAGTGATGCTCATTCTGATCACGATCTACACCATTTTTCGTAAAAATTGGGGCTCCAGCAATACCTTCACGCAATTCACGCCGAAGACGGCTGCGATCATGGGATTGGTGGCATTCGTTTTAGGATTTTATGACGGATTTTTCGGTCCGGGGACCGGTTCGTTCTTGATTTTCGCCTTTTTGATGGTTGGATTTGATTTCGTCAAAGCAGCCGGCAATGCCAAAATGCTGAATTTTGGTAGTAATATCGCTAGCTTAGCTACCTTCATCACAGTCGGTTCTGTGCATTACAAAGTCGGGATTCCGATGGGACTCGCCATGGCTTGCGGATCCTTCTTCGGATCACGGATGGCCATTCGCAAGGGCTCAACGTATGTGCGGCCACTTTTTATCACAGTGTGTGTGCTGCTGGTCGGTAAGCAGATTTGGGGATTAATCTAGGCGCCGGTGTCCATTGCGAATTGACCGACGGTTATGGTACTATTTTAGCAGAGTGTAATTTGAAGGAGGTGAAGGTAGGATGAATCGAGAGTTCGTAAACAACCGTGTGAGCCAGTTACCCATCGCGATGGCTGGCATTGTTCATGCAAAAGTCAAAGACGCGAGAGGTCTGTCCACTTATGCGCATACGGTTTACCAACTCACGAAAAGACGCCTACCTTAACCCTCTACGGAAAATATCCGAAAAGGTCGTGGGAATTTTTTCCTGCGGCCTTTTTGTGTTAGCTGCGTTCAGGTCAGGGTCGTCTTCACAACCAAGGAGGATCCTTCATTATGTTAATTGTTAACGGTCAAAATATAAAAAAATACCACGGTGCCCAGCTGGTGCTCGAGGATGTTACGTTTGAAATTCATCAAGGGGAACGTGTCGGACTTGTCGGTCGCAATGGAAGCGGGAAATCCACGCTGCTGCGCCTGATTGCTAAGATGGAGAAGCCCGATGAAGGGCAATTGACGGTGCGCAAGGATACCGGAATCGGTTACTTAGCCCAAATCCCAAGCGCTTGGGAAAGCTTCACGGTGTATGATGTGCTGGCTGCGAGCTTTGGGGAGCTGCTTGCTTGTCGTGCAACGATGCGCGAGCTCGAAGCGCAAATGTCGAGTCCAGCGGTGATGAATGACGAGAAGCAGCTCGATCAGTTGTTGAAACGGTACGCGCAGCTGCAAGAACGCTTCGAGCGCGAAGGCGGCTATGAGTTGGATGCGCGCATCGATCAGGTAGCGAATGGGCTTCGGATCGCGAAGGGATTTTATGAGCGAAGTTTTGCCTCTTTGTCTGGGGGAGAAAAGACGAAGATTACGTTAGCTTCGCAGTTAATCGGCAAGCCAGACTTGCTGCTGCTGGATGAGCCGACAAATCATCTGGATTTGTCCGGCGTGGAGTGGCTGGAGGAGTACCTCAAGCATTATGACGGCGCTTGTATTATCGTCTCCCATGATCGTTATTTCCTCGATCTGGTCGTCACCAAAATCGTGGAGCTGGAAGACGGAGAGTCCACGACCTATCACGCCACTTATTCGGGCTATGTGAAGGAGAAGGAAGTGCGTCTGCTTCAGCAGTTTGCGGAGTACCAAGAGCAGCAGAAGGTGATCCGGAAGATGAAAGAGACGATCAAGCAGCTGATCGAGTGGGGGCGTATTGGCGGGAATGAGAAGTTTTTCCGCCGGGCGTTCTCCATGCAGAAGGCGCTGGATCGGATGGAAAAGCTTAAGCGTCCCGTGCTGGATCCGAAGGCGGCTGATTTTGATTTGAAGCCGGAGGATCGATCCGGACGGAGGGTACTGCGCTTCGAGAATGTCACGAAGCGTTACGGTGAGAAGACGCTGCTGGGGCAGGCGAGGGGCTCGCTCGAATACGGCGAGAAGGTCATGCTCGTCGGGCATAACGGCTCGGGCAAAACCACCCTGCTGAAGCTGTTGCTCGGTGAAGTGCAGCCTGATGGCGGCGAACTCGAGCTGGGGGCTCGCGTCGACATCGGCTATTTGGCCCAGCAAGCGTATCCTGCGGATAATAAGCAATCTGTGCTCGCTTATTTCTGCGAGGAAGCGAAGCTGGAAGAAGGGGAGGCGCGAGGTCGGCTCGCGGCCTACTTATTTTACGGTGCGGACGTGTTCAAGTCCGTAAGTTCTTTGTCCGGCGGCGAGTGGACGCGGTTGCGGTTAGCGCTGCTTGTGCTGCGCAAGCCGAACCTGCTCATCCTGGATGAGCCGACGAATCACATGGACATCGCTTCGCGCGAAGCGCTGGAGGATGCGCTCGAGGAATTCCCCGGCACGGTGCTTGCGGTGACGCATGATCGGTATTTTATGAACCGGCTCGCGCGTAAAATATGGGAGTTGGACAAAGGGAAGATCACCGTGTTTTTAGGTGATTTTGATGCTTATAAAGAAAAAAGCGGTGAGATTCGTGCGCGGGAGGAATTGTTGGTTGAGGAGCGGCGAGGTGCTGACAAAGCGAAAGTGAAAGTGATCGTGAAGCAGCAGCCCGAGGCTTCCGGGGCTATGCGAGGGAAGGCGGCGGCGTCTGGGAAAGCAGCTTTGGAGAAAGGCATCGCGAGCGCAGAAGCGGAGTTGGCGGTTTTGGATCTTCAGTTACAGCAGGAAGGCGAGACGATGTCGGCTGCGGCACTTGCCGAGCTTTGGCAGAAGCGGGAAGTCGTGCAGGGGCAGCTGGATGCGCTGTATGAGCAGTGGATGGGGCTGGAGGAGTAGATGTGGTGGGGGCTCGCGCGGTGTCGGTTAACTCGCCATCGTTCTGCCACCGTTCCGCCATCGTTTCGGCATGGAGTCCGTACGCCCAGTATGATAAGCTAGAGGTACTTATAGAAGGAGGCGATTGCTGTGATACAAGTTTTCCCGGCCCACACGCGTAATTCAACCGATTTGGGGTGGCTCAAGAGCCACAAAAGCTTCTCATTCGGCGATTATTTTGATGAAGATAATGTTAGCTTCGGTGTTATGCGTGTCTGTAATGACGATGATATCGCAGCAGGACGGGGCTTTGGCCCGCATCCCCATAGCGATATGGAGATTGTCAGTATCGTGCTCAGCGGAGCGATTAAGCATGAAGACAGCCTGGGCCATGTAGCCATCACGGCATCCAATGGTGTACAGCGGATGTCCGCAGGGAGCGGCGTCATTCATGCCGAGTACAATGCATCGGAAACGGAGCCGATGAGTCTTTTTCAACTATGGTTTATGCCAGCGAAACGAGGAATGGAGCCCTCTTTTGAAAATGTGACGTATGAGCCGGAAAAGATGGTGAACCACCTCTTGCCAGTCGTAACACCCGAGGGCGGTCCTCACATCGCCAAAATTTATCAAGACATGAGCATTTACCTGAGCAAGCTGGATGCGGGTAAGGAACTGCAGTTCGAGCAAGGCGAGAATCGCCGTATTTTTCTCATGCTGGTGAGCGGGAAATGCTCGGCGAATGATGCAATCCTCGAAGCGAAGGATAGTGCGCGTATGCAAGGGGAGCGGGCGTTGACGATCCGTGCGTTAGAAGATACACATTTTATGCTAATTGATCTGCCTTAGGAAAATAACGGAGACATAGAGGAGGTTGCAGCGATGAAGGAAACTTTTCTAGTGAAGCATGCGGTAGGCGGACGTGCATTTATTGATACGGGTAAGCACCCCGTGCCTTATACATGGGAGCAGCAAGGCGAACAGTGGTTGTTTCGTGTGCAGATCGATCAGCCTGAGCGAATTGCGGAGCTTTTGAAATGGAAAAATGAGTTGAACGTATTTGTTTTCCAAGAGTTTGAGAATGAGCCTACACGGAAATTATGGTTCTATGTCGGTGATGATGCCGTTCAATTTGCCGAAGATAAGGGCGAGTTAACGATTGTCGCAACCTCCCACATCAGTTATATTCCCGACCAGTTTAGTGTGAAATGATTGGAGCTGCACCGATGAAAGTTCAGGATCAGCAACTAGAGAAAGCCATACCTTTTATACAAGAATGCTACACCGAGCTAGGTAAAAGTCAGGCTCAAATCGATAAGCGAATCGCAGAGATCACTCAGTCCATTCAGCATTCAGGTGCGTACGAGCACACGATTGAAGAGCTGACCCATGGTGCTAAAATGGCTTGGCGCAACAGCAACCGCTGCATCGGCCGCTTGTTCTGGGAGTCGCTTCGTATACACGATGCTCGTCATGTCGAGACCGAAGAAGCGGCGGCTGGGGCGCTGTTCGAGCATATCGAGGTCGCGACGAATGGCGGTAAAATCCGCCCCGTCATCACGGTTTTCCCAGCTTCGCGAGAAGGGAAACCTGTCGTGCAGATCCTAAACGAGCAGCTCATCCGCTACGCGGGCTATGAGACTGAACAGGGCATCGTGGGCGATCCTGTTTCACTAGCCTTCACGAAAGAGTGCCAGGCACTTGGCTGGCAGGGGGCAGGCACACATTTTGATGTGCTGCCGCTCATGCTCCAAGTGGGGGAACGAGCGCCGCGGCTGTTCGACATTCCGAAGGCGTTGATTCTGGAGGTTGCCATCAAGCATCCGGAGCTGCCAACCTTCGAAGAGCTGAATCTGCAATGGTATGCGGTGCCGATGGTGTCGAACATGTACCTCGAAATTGGCGGCTTGACGTATCCTGCGGCGCCTTTTAACGGGTGGTACATGGGAACGGAAATCGGCGCACGGAACTTTGCCGATGAGGCCCGGTACAACATGCTGCCGCGGGTAGCATCGATCATGGGGCTCGATACGCAGCGCGAGTCATCCTTATGGAGGGACAAAGCGCTGGTGGAGCTGAATGTTGCTGTTTTGCATTCGTTTCAACAGCAGGGTGTCACGATTGTTGATCACCACACGGCAGCGAAGCAGTTCAAGCGCTTCGAGGACAAAGAAAAGAAGAGCGGACGCGACGTCACCGGCGATTGGACGTGGCTGATACCGCCGCTGTCTCCGGCGACGACGCATATTTTTCACCAGCATTACACGAATGAAGTGAAGCTGCCTAATTTCTTTTACCGCATTAAAAAGCGTTAATTTCTGTTAGCTGTAGCCACTAGGCAAGTTATAAAAGTCTATTCAAGTCCCCATACTTTGTGTGAGGGCGAGGGTGGGCTTTTTTTGTTGTTTGGGATAAAAATCTTCGATAGTTTAATAGCCAAACTAACTCGTATGTAGTATGATTTGGCATGATAATGCACTTGAACTTTAATCACTTGTATCACGCACTATATACGAAAAGGGGAATTCCGCGTGTGGCAGAAGGTAGCTAATTGGAATACATTGCGCAATCAGATGCTAGCGGGATTCATTGCGGTGATGATCATCGTTCTGGTCTGCGCAGGCGCGATTACGTTCAACTCGGTGTCGACCCTTTTGAATACGAAGGCGGAGACGCAAATGAAGCAAATCGCCAGTCAAGCCAACGGCAGGCTGGAGGCGCTCATTACACAAATCGATACGCTGACGCTGCAGGCTGTAAATGATGTGTCACTGCAGCAATTATTTTTATCAGCTGTACAGGGTAAAACGGTAAGCTTCAGTGAACGGCAGTCGCTTCTGAAAATCGCTAATCACATTCAAGCCTACAGCGGCGTGAGCAATGTTGAGCTGTATACGACGGACTTTGCGCGCATGTTTCCGCTGGATGAGCAGAAACTAACGGATCGCGTTGATCCGAATTGGATCGAACAAGCGGATCGAGAGAAGGGCAGACTAGTGTGGATTGGGAACGACCCGAAGAATCCAGAGTCGGTTCTAGCCATTCGTAGGATCAATTTAGTGGATCGCTGGTTTTCGAATGGCGGTTATTTAATGGTGCGAATCAATCGCAGCTATTTCGATTTCCAAAGCCAGCTGCCGAATACAGGGCACCGCGAGTTGATGCTGCTAGCCGATAGCTCGGCTAGGCCTATTGTGACAGAAGACGAGGCGCTTTCGAGCATTAGCAAACTCTTACACACCGACGCACAGCAGGTCACGCTGGAGCAGAAGCGTTATATTCTGGTGAAGCAGCTATCGGACCAGACGGGCTGGACGTTGATGATTTTATATCCGGTGAGTGATATCACCGATGGGATTTCCGTACTGCGCTGGGCGATTATTGTGTCTGGGGCGATCGGATTGGTTTTGTTTATTATTCTTTCATTCCTGCTTTCCTCCATGATTACGAGGCCGATTCTCAGGCTGATGCGAGCTATGAGAAATACAAGGCAAGGGGTGCTGACGCCGAATCTGACGCAGTCGTACACCACCGAGTTGAATGATTTGAACATGACCTACAATCAAATGGTTGATAATATGAATCGGCTCATTAAATTGGTGTACGAAAAAGAAATGATCCAAAGCCGAACTGAGCTGCAGGCGCTGCAGGCACAGATCGATCCCCATTTTTTATATAACACATTGGAAGCCTTGTACTGGTCCCTGCAGGAGAAAGATGAAGAAGAACTCGCTGATCTCGTTGTAGCCATGTCTGAATTGTTCCGCTATGTGATCGGTAATCCGAACAAGGATGTGTGGGTTGCGCTATCGGACGAATTAGAGCACATTAAGCGATATTTAAGCATCATGAGTGTGAGATTCGGTTCACGTCTCGTTTGGGAAATTGACAGTGAAGAAGACTACAATCACGTGCATATCCCCAAGCTGCTAATTCAGCCGTTGGTAGAGAATGCGATTTTGCATGGATTGGAGGGTAAAATTGGCGTTGGGCTAATCACGATTCGCGTGGAGCCTTCGCCTTTAGAAACGACGGAGCTGCGCATTACGGTAAGCGATGACGGTCCGGGAATGAATGAACAGACACTTCAAGCTGTGCAGGAGTCGATGGAACGCGGCAGCGCAGCAACGAGATCAGACGCATCTTCAGGTGCCGGTCCTAACCCTGGCGCGAGCTCTGTTCCAGACACGCATGCCCCATCCCCAAAAGGAAAAGGCATGGCCATCTCCAATGTACAGCGGCGACTCCAGCTCTACTACCCGTCACTGCCGGATAAGTATCGTGGTCTCACGATTACTAGCAGCCCTGGGCAAGGGACAAGCGTGAGCTTCGACATTCCGATTTATAAGGAGGAAGAACACGATGATACAATCGGGGAAAACGATCCTCATCGTCGATGATGAGCCATTAACAAGAGAAGGCATACGCAAAACATTAGAAGCCTGGTCGATCGGGCGTTATTCCATACTTAGCTGCAGCAATGGGACGGAGGCACTCGAACTGCTCAACACACGTCCCGTTCATCTGCTGATTACAGACATCCGTATGCCCGAAATCAACGGTCTGCAAGTCGTGGAAGGTTCCCGAGGGTTCGTCCACAAGCCAGTAGCCATCATTATCTCAGGACATCCTGATTTTCAATACGCCCAAACAGCCATTGAGTTAGGTGTCGTGAACTATTTGCTCAAGCCGATTCAGAAGAGCAAGCTGATCGATGCCGTTGAGCAGGCGCTGCGCATTGAGGAAGAACGCGGTCGCGTGGAGACGATGGAGAAAATGGTGGACACGCGCCTGATGCAGGCGAAGACCGTCGACAAAAATTATAGTGCCCCCGTGCAGCAGGCTGTCCAACATGTCAAAGAGCATCTACAAGAGCCTCTCGGTATGAGTGAGGTGGCGAGTCAGATTCATCTGAATCCGAGCTATTTTAGTGCGCTTTTTAAAGAGCAGACGGGAATCACCTTCAGTGAATATGTCACAAGAAGCCGAATCCAGAAGGCGAAGGAATTGCTGCTGCAAACGAGGCTGACGATCGCTGATATTTCGGAGCAGGTTGGCTACCAGACGTCGAAATATTTTATCAAGCTGTTCAAAGAGTACGAAGGGACAAGTCCAAATCAGTATCGGAAACAGATTATGGATGCCGATGATCGGATAGATACCTCGAAATAGTGGAATATTACCCGATAGCTGTTACTCCCTGCGGCCGCTATGAAAGCGCTACAATAAAACACGTAGCACACACAAATGATTTGAGGGGGAAACAAAAATGGTAAGAAAAACGCTTACATGGTCACTCACAACGATGCTTGGTTTATCCATGGTACTGACGGGCTGCGGTAGCTCCACAGATAATGCAAGTCAAACGACAGCACCGAAAGAATCAGCGAAAGCAACAGAAGCAGCAAGTGCTCAACCGGCTAAAAAAGTGACGATTAAAATGATGCACCTCTGGCCGACTGGAAACTCGGCAACTCAAAATAAAATTGTAAACGATATCATCAAAGAGTACCAAGCGGCGAATCCGAATGTCACGATTGAACAAGAAGTGCTCGAGAATGAACAATATAAGAATAAAATGAAAGTACTTTCTACTTCCAACGCGCTTCCAGACGTAGGCTTTACATGGGCAGCAGGTTATATGGATCCTTATGTAAAAGGCGACATGTTTGCTCCGCTGGATGACTTGCTGCAAGGCGATTTGAAAGACAAGTTCGTTAAGGGCACCACAGATGCTTACGCATTCGGCGGCAAAACGTACGGACTTCCAGTTGAATTGAACATCGTACCGGTGTACTACAATAAAGCTATTTTCGCTAAGCATAACCTAACACCGCCTAAGACGTATGATGAGTTCAAAAACATCGTCAAAACACTTAGCTCAAACGGTGTAGCTCCGATCGCACTTGGTAACAAAGACCGTTGGACGGGTTCCCTCTGGTACATGTACCTAGCTGACCGTATCGGCGGACCAGAAACATTGAAAAAAGCGATTGACCGCTCAGGCTCCTTCAACGATCCTGGCTTGGTTCGCGCAGCTTCAGAAATTTCCCAGCTTGTGGACATGAACGCGTTCAACAAAGGCTTTAACGGACTTGGCAACGACGAAGGTAAAGCAGAGTTCATGAACAGCAAAGCAGCGATGTACATGATGGGAACATGGGAATTACCGAACTACACAACGAACAAAGATGTTCCACAAGCGTTCAAAGATCAAATCGGCTTCTTTAAATTCCCAACCGTTGATGGCGGGAAAGGCAACATGGACAGCTGGGTTGGCGGACCAGGCGTAGGCTTGTTCGTAGCTAACAACTCTAAAGTAAAAGAAGAGTCCAAGAAATTCGTTAGCTTCTTCGTATCCAAGTGGGGCGAGCACGCGATTTCTGAAGCAGGCGTAATTCCAGCTACGAAAGTAGACACATCCAAAGTGAAGCTGCCGCAAATGTACATCGACCTATTGAATGAACTGAATAAAGCGAGCAACATTACACTGTTCGCAGATGTTCAAATGAAGCCTGCATCCGCAGAAGTTCACTTGAATATGATTCAAGCTTTGTTTGGTAAGGCTGTGACACCGGAAGCTTTTGCGAAAAATCATGAGGATGCTTTGGCGAAGGAAGCCAAGTAACCTAACGAATACGAACGATACGGGAAAGGACATATCCCTGCAAAGCGGTATGTCCTTTGCTTTACCGGTTTCAGAAAGGGAGTGCCTACTTATGGATAAAGTCATGTCTAACAAAACCATGATTGCAATCTACGTGATTCCCTCGTTATTTCTGCTGTTAGCACTGATCTACATGCCAATCGTGATGACAGGCTATTACGGATTAATGAAATGGGATGGCGTAGGCAAAATGAGTTTCATCGGTTTGCATAATTACGCAGAACTGCTTAAGGATAAATTATTCTGGGGAAGCGCGAAGCACTCGTTTTTGCTGGCGATCTTCTCGACGATTTCCCTGCTCGGTTACTTACTAGTCGCATTAGTGCTATCCGCAAACATCCGCGGTGCTAATTTTTTTCGCAAAATCTACTTAATTCCTATGCTGCTTTCTTCTGTCGCTATTGCGCAACTATGGTTGAAAATATTCCACCCAACGAACGGGGTATTGAATTCTATCCTAACGTCGCTGGGGGTCACGCATACACCGGAATGGCTGTCCAATCCATCCATTGTTTTATACGCGATTTTTATGCCGATCTTATGGCAGTACGCCGGATTTTATATTTTAATTTATTATGCCGCTTTGAAAAATGTCCCGTCCTCACTCATTGAAGCTGCGCGTATCGATGGTGCAAGCCCATGGCGCATTGCCCTATCCATTCGCGTACCGTTAATTGCCGAAGTGATGAAGGTAACGGTCGTACTCGCAGTAGTAGGATCTCTGAAATATTTTGACCTCATCTATGTCATGACAGGCGGCGGACCTAACGGATCCAGTGAGGTTATGGCTTCCTACATGTACCGCAAAGCGTTCAAAGGCTACGATTTCGGCTATGCCAGCGCTATTGGCTTCTTCCTGCTCTTGATATGCCTCGTTGTTACGTGGTTAATCCGTAAAGCGACGGCTGCTAAAGATGATATCCAATACTCGTAATATTCGTTATGAAAGGAGACTCCAATTCTGATGCAAATAGAAACCACCCGTGGTCAGACACAAGGGCTAACACCGCGCAGCAAGCTGCTTGGACAAGTCGGATATGGCGTATTGTATGTCGTGTTATCGATAGTCGCTGTGATTCAGATTTTCCCTCTTTTGTGGCTGATGCTATTTTCTTTGAAAAATAATGAAGAGATTTTCAATCTTGCTCCAATGGCATTTCCCGAACGACTGCGTTGGGAGAATTACGAGAAAGTTTGGACGCAAGGCCATATTAACAGCTACTTTTTTAACAGCGTCTGGATGACGTTAGTGTCGGTTGGGGTGACAGTGCTGCTAGCTAGCTTGGTGACGTTTGCATTGACACGGATGAGATGGAAGCTGCAATCGTTCGTGCTGGGATTGTTTATGGTTGGGCTGATGATTCCTGTCCACTCCACGCTCATCCCGTTGTTTAGTCTCTTTACGAAAATGGAGCTAACGAACCATCCGCTGTCGATCATTTTGTCTTACATTGCGTTTAATCTCCCGATTACGATCATGATTATGCTCGGCTTCTATTACACGCTGCCGCGTGAAGTAGAGGAAGCAGCGGTGATGGACGGCTGCTCAGTGAACCGCATCTTCTTCAGCATCACGCTGCCGATGACGGCATCTGTGTTGTCTACTGCGGTTATCATCAACATGATTTATAACTGGAATGAGTTTATTTTCGTGAATACGTTCATCTCGTCTGAAAAGTATAAGACTTTGACCGTTGGCGTACAGAATTTCGTTGGCCAATACACAACCGACTGGGGAGCGATTGGTGCGACCCTGATGATTAGTATTTTGCCTATTATGATCGCGTTCATCTTGCTGAGCAACCGTATCGTAGAAGGCATTGCGGCAGGTTCTGTAAAAGGATAAGCTTTGTTCGAGTTCGAAAGGTCCCCTTTATAGGGGATTTTTTGCGTTCAGTGAGGTAAGACTGTAGGATAAACATTTTACAACTCTATGATAACTTTCTACAACAGAATTGCTATCATGGTACCGAGGTGTATGCTTATGGCGAAAATACTGATTGTAGATGATGAGAAGGCAATTAACGATTTGATTGCAGTAAATTTAAAAATGGTCGGGCATACGTATGTCCAATTGTATAGTGGGGATCAAGTTCTAAAAACATTAAATGAGACGCCAATCGATTTAGTCATCCTGGACGTGATGCTGCCTGGCAGAGACGGTTTTGAAATCGTACAGGATATAGTGAAACGCAACGTACCGGTTATCTTTTTAACGGCAAGAAATGCGGTTTCTGATAAAGTGTATGGCTTGGAGATCGGAGCGGAAGATTATATCGTCAAGCCTTTTGAAGCAGTGGAACTCATCGCTCGTATCCATGTCATTTTAAGAAGAAACCAAAAGACCTCAAACGAATTTAGGTTGGATGACACGATCGTAGATTTGGAAAAGCATATGGTGACTGTTCATGGACAAGAAGTCGAAATAACCAATAAAGAATATCAATTATTAGATCTTCTCGTCCAAAATAAAAATATCGCGCTATCCCGTGAGAAAATTATTGAGCAAACATGGGGTTTTGACTTTTATGGAGATACAAGAACCGTTGACGTGCATATTCAGAAGCTGAGAAAGAAACTAAATTGGGAGACCCGGATCAAAACGGTTTATAAATATGGTTACAGGCTAGAGGTGTAGAGGTGAAGTTCTGGCAGAAAACGTATCTGTGTGTGTTGATTGTATTTCTGATTGCCTTCGACCTTGGAGCGTATGGACTTTTGAAAAAGAGTTATCAATTAAACGAACAGGTGGATATCTCAAGAGGTGTGAGCGTATACGGGAGCATCGAAAAATCCTTAAGCTATATCCTCCGCGTATATACGGAACGTACTGGCAACACCAACTTTCAAACGGTCATTGCTAGTTTTGCAGCCAATTATTATAAAGAGGATATCCTGCTAGAGGTGTACCAAGCAGATCAATTGATCTTTTCCAATGCCTATCAGTTTATAGGAGATCGGCCAGAACTGCATGAGGATCCATACAAAACCGTATATAGGCAGATGAATGGTGAGTTATGGTTGTTTATCGGCGGAAAAATGGAATTCCAGGATTTAAGACTCGTTATCTCAAGAAATTCTGATTATTTACAGGAATATTATGCTACCTTGCGGCAGTATTTCGTTACATTGAGTGTCGTGATTTCTTTGATTTTATCGGCAGCGCTTATTTTTCTATTATTTCAATTAACGGCACCTATTCGCAGGTTAAACAAGGGTGTAAGGGCAATTGCTGCAGGAGCGTATGATCGAAGAGTGAAAGTAAGTGGGAACGACGAGTTTGGGGAATTAGCACAAGATTTTAACAAGATGGCTGATGCGGTTTCCAATCATATTAAAACGATCAAAAAGGCGAGTGAAGACAAAGAAGTATTCATCAATAACCTCACGCATGAACTTAAAACACCTATTACGGCTATTAAGGGATATAGCGAGTTTTTAAATCATGCCAATTATAATGAGGATGAAAAGAAAATGGCGGTCCGATACATTCAAGAGCATATTACGCGGCTGAACGTCCTCTCAGAAAAAATGATGCAATTATTATATTTAAAGAGTGAAGAGGTTGCCTTTGAGCCTGTTCATATTGAGAATCTGTTTTCATATGTGGTAAATATGGAGCGGCATCATCTTGAGGCGAAGCAAATGACGATAAGAATGGATTGCTCGGCCGACGAAGTTTATGGAGATCAAGAGCTATTACAATCCATGTTCATTAATCTAGTAGAAAACAGTATAAAAGCTTCCTCGTTCGGTGGAGAGATCCAATTGAGAAGCTACCATTCTGACGAAGGTGTTGTACTTGAAGTGTTGGATTATGGAAGAGGCATACCTGAGAAGGATATTGCGAAAATTACAGAAGCGTTTTATGTAGTGGACCGATCCCGTTCAAAAGAATTGGGTGGGATTGGGCTTGGCTTGTCCATCTGCAATCAGATTGCCCAGCTCCATCATGCAACCGTACAAATTGATTCAAAAGAAGATGAATATACAAGGGTCTCTGTTTATTTTACAACTCCATTACAACTTGAAAATTAGTTCATAACGCGCCCCCAGTATACTTGGTTTGTAGTTACGAAACATCAAAAATATTGGAGGTAATGAAAGATGAGAAGAAAGATTACTACAGCAGTAATGACTTTAGGAGTAGCAACCGCTTTGATTGCAGGAAACGGTGCTATGTCGGCTTATGCTTCTTCCACTACGGATGCTCAAAGTGTGAAGGTCATCGGCAAATATCAGCAACCCGCAATTGCGCAACTCGAAAATGCTACGGTGAGCTTAAAGGAAGCGGTTGTGACTGCGGAGAAGGCGATTCAAGAGAAATTTCAGGTGCCATTAAACGGATTTAAAATTTCCTATGATTTGGGTACTAGAGTAGATATGGAAGGCACGTTCTATTTTGTAACCTACTCAAATTCAGAAATGGATAACCTCTCCGACGAAGAAATCATCGAAGCGAAGCGGAAAGTAAAGGCAGGTCAAGATCACGGTTATAAGAGCGAAATTTACATCGCATTTATAAATGCCAACACCGGGGAAGTCGTTTCGGTTGAGAAAAATCCAACGGCACCAAAAGGAGCTAACTAAAAATATGGAACCTCGGGTCGTATACGTATACGACTCGAGGTTTTTTTATTTATAGACAGCAAAGATTGTCTGTCATAATTTAGAAGAAGAATGAACATAACTAAAGAATACTTTGGAGGTAGCGCTCGTTATGAAATATGCGATTTATATTATTGAAGATGATGTATCCATCAGTCGTCTGCTTAAAGAACATATTGAAAAATATGGACTTACAGCCACAGTTTCAGAAAATTTTGAAAGCATATTGGAAGAGTTTCATATTCTCAAACCTCATCTTGTGTTGCTTGATGTGAATTTACCTAGGTTTGACGGGTTTTATTGGTGTAGGAAGATAAGAGAAACGTCTAAGGTTCCTATCCTATTTATTTCTGCAAGAGAGAGCGGGATCGATCAAGTGAGGGCTCTTGAGAACGGGGCAGATGATTATATTACAAAACCATTTTCCTATGAGGTCGTGATGGCTAAAATTAATAGTCATATCAGACGGGTATTCGGGGATTATGCCAATGCGATAGGCGAACGGGTGGTCGAATTAGATGGCTTAAAATTATACCCGGAACGATTAGATTTGGAGTTTCAGAGTAAGACGGCTATTTTGACTAAAAAAGAAGCCATTTTGCTCGAAAGTCTGATCCAGACTTATCCTAAGGTGGTTAACCGCAACTATCTCCTGGAACAAATGTGGGATCACTCTGATTTTGTTGAAGAAAACACGCTCAACGTAAATGTCACCAGGTTAAGAAAGAAGCTGCGAGACCTTGCTATCGAGGATGGCATCGAAACGATTAGAGGCATGGGCTACAAATTAAACAAGAGCTGGTAGGCGGTGATAGCAGATGAGTTTATTTTTAAAGGAACACAAGAGTTACATCGTTCTTTATTATTTTTCTGTGCTTTTAACGACTTTTTACTGTGTCCTTGCGAGTGATTTTCTATATTCAGATGTGTTATATGCGCTCTTATTCAATTCTTTTATTTTGCTAGTTTTTTTAGGATGGAAATACGTGAAGGCGAAGGATATCTATGTATTACTGAAAGGAAGCTTCAATGCCATCGAGGCAACCTCCTTGGATCAAGGCGATTCCTTCTGGGGTCGCCATATCTCTGCTCTATTAAAGCAGCAATACCGATTATACGAAAGAAACATGCAGCAAATTAACAACCGCCATCAAGAGCATTTAACCTTTATTAATCAATGGGTGCATCAAATGAAAACGCCGCTTTCGGTCATCCGGCTACAGCTTGAAGCCCACGCAGGCGAACCGTATGCACACGGTATGGGCGAAGAGGTTTTTAAAATGGAGAAAGGCTTGAATATGGCCTTGTATTATGCGCGGATTGATGCTTTTGAAAGAGACTTTGTGATTGAAAGGACACACTTAAAGCCGTTAATTTTGGACAGCATCAGCCAAGAGAAAAAATTGTTTATTAAAAATAAGATGCTGCCTAAAGCAGACGTGGACGACTCGATTGAGGTTTACACTGATGTAAAATGGCTTAAATTTGTCATCGAGCAATTGATCACAAACGGGATCAAATATTCCAAAGGAAAAGGCAAATATGTAACGATCTCCGCCTATAGAACAGAAGAGCATGCAGTGCTAGAAGTCGTTGATGAGGGCATTGGCATTCATCCTAAAGATATTAGAAGAGTCTTTCAACCTTTCTTTACGGGTGAAAACGGAAGGATTTTAGGAGAATCTACGGGGATGGGTCTGTATCTCGCGAAAAAGATATGCGACAACTTGCATCATCAGATTGATATTCAATCGGAAGTGAACCGGGGTACAACAGTCCGCATTCTGTTTGACCTTACATCAATGTAAGATTCGAGTAAGAAAGATGAATCGCTCAAAGGGAGGTGAGCAAGTAATATGATTGATGTAAACCAAACAAAAAGGAGTCGTTGAATAGCCATGTTAACGATCAATCATATGAGTAAAACCTATGGTAAAGAAGTGATGTATCATGCTTTAAAGCAAATAAGCTTTTCTGTTGAACCCGGCGAATTTGTTGGCGTAATGGGACCCTCGGGCAGCGGCAAGACAACGTTGTTAAATATGATCTCAACAGTCGATCAACCTACAACAGGTGATATTCTGATTAATGGGCTCAACCCGTTACAGTTGGCGGGAGATCAACTAGCCCTCTTTAGACGAAGGGAGCTTGGTTTTGTCTTTCAAGACTTTAATTTGCTCGATACGTTAACGATTAGCGAAAATGTCGTGCTGCCCCTTACTTTGGATGGGGTCTCGGTGACAGAGCAGGACCGAAGACTACACAGTATCGCTACAACGTTGCGCATAGAGCATCTGCTGGACAAAAGAACTTACGAAATTTCTGGTGGCGAAGCTCAAAGAACCGCTATTGCCAGAGCTATCATTCATAATCCCTTACTGCTTTTGGCAGATGAACCAACCGGAAATTTGGACTCCAAAGCTGCAAGAACCGTCATGGAACTATTTGACAAGATCAATAAAGAGCATAAGCTGACCACTATGATGGTGACACATGATCCTGTGGCAGCCAGTTACTGCAACCGCATCTTATTTATTAAAGACGGAGCCATCTATAATGAAATCCATAACGGGGGCAGCAGGCAGCAATTCTATCAACAAATCGTCGATGTACTTTCGCTTTTAGGAGGTGCGGATTATGGAATTTAAGCAGTTTGCATTTAGAAATGTATGGCGCAACGCCAAGGCCTATTTTGCCTACTTCCTAAGTACATTTATATCCGTTACCTTATTTTTCTCTCTGACGATGTTTATTCTTCACCCGGATAAAGGAACATTCAAGTCCTATATTAAGGTTTCCCTTTTGGGCGCTGAAATAATTGCTTATTTATTTTTGTTTTTCTTTGTGTTTTACTCCATTAGCGTCTTATTAAAAAAGAGGTATAAGGAATTCGGCATCTTATACATGCTCGGCATATCAAGGAAACAGCTTCTCAGAATGATCACCATTGAAAATATGGTCATTAGTGTCGCGGCAACCATCGGAGGCATCGTTACGGGCCTAGTGTTCTCTAAACTATTTTTGATTATGATCGAGAAGTTGCTGAGGCTTTCTTCATTGCCATTCTATTTCCCTACAAAAGCGATACTGATTACACTTGTATCCTTCTTGCTGCTTGGGTTGTTCGTCTCTTTATTCACTTCATGGATCGTAAAGGGAAAAGAAATCTTACGTTTGCTGAAAGCAACGAAGGCTCCTAAGCGCGCGCCTAAATTTTCGCCATTTATTGCGGTCGGTGGCTTCCTTCTATTAACTGCCGCATATGTTTTATCATTTGTTACAATAAAAGGGAATCTAGTGATCTATATTTTAATCATTATAGGCATGGTCGTTATTGCCACTTATTTGTTATTTTCGCAGTTGAGCGTTTTTGCGATCGCATTGTTAAAGAAGAACAGGTTCTATTATTTAAAAAATACCAATCTGATCTGGGTATCCAATATGTTCTATCGAATACGAGACAATGCCAGCATGTTTTTCATCATTACCATCACATCAACAGCTGCTGTCATATTAAGTGGTTCCTCCTATGCCTTTTGGACGAATACCTTAAACAATATAGAAGAGCGATATCCGCTGGCTTTTACTTATCAAACTTTCGGTGTAAATCCTTCTGCTGCTGAGGAGATCCGGTTTATTGAAGATAAGTTAAAGAAACATCAATTTCCATATGAAAAAATAGTTATCGACATTAAATATCTGATCCAAGAGGATGAGTCTGCTGTACCTGTCATAAAAGCAAGTGTTTATAATCAATTCGCTAAACAATTAAACTTGAAAAACGTGTCTATTCTTGATCGAGAAGCGATACAAATCGTACCCCCAGAGGAACACGACGTCACAAATCGTCTAACGATTGAAGGGAATAGCATCGAAATAAAAGAAGAAATACGCGCGAAGTTATTACAGGATCAATTTAATACTATATTTGTTGTTCCGGATCAGCTATTTGATCGCATTAAAGTCACAGAGGAGACCCAGCCTCAGTATGCATTCCAAGTCAAGGATTGGGCGGGCACGCATGTCGTCTATGACGAATATGAGAAGATATATGGAGAAAATTTGACTTCACTACTTTTGTCCAAATCACATATTTATGAAACTGAAAAAAGAGCATATGGCACAATTATGTTCTTATCGATATTCTTGGGCATCATCTTCTTCGTTGCTTCTGGAAGCTTCATTTACAACAAATTTTATATGGATCAGGAATCCGATAAACAAAAATATAAACAATTGCACAAAATCGGTGTAACGTTTAAAGAAATGAAAAAGGTTGTCTCGATCGAAATTGGGGTATTGTTCTTATTACCGTACATCGTGGCCACCGTTCATTCAGCTGTTGCATTCGCAGCGTTGCAAAGGTTATTTCAACTAGAAGTCGGTATTGCGGCGGTTACCATCATAGGCATCTTCTTGCTTCTTCAGTTTATTTATTTTTTGTGGATTCGAAGGAACTATTTGAATGTGATTAAAAAGTATTTGAGTTTTAACTAAGCAGCCGAGAGTAGCTTCCTAGCGCACAAGAATTGTGCGCAAGGGACTACATTGCTAGCCCATTGTTCACAGACGCTGCGCCAAGCCTATGCTACAATGAAACAATGTTATTAACCAACGGACAAAATTTTATGGTTCATAGAATTGTGTTACTTGTATGTGAAATGAGGTTTTTGCGATGAAAAAAGGGCTTGGTTATGCCATTATTGCGTATATTGCTTGGGGCTTGCTGCCTGTGTATTGGAAGCTTTTCGGCTCGTTGATGGCGGGGGAAATCTTATCGCACCGCGTGATCTGGTCATTCGTCTTTATGCTAATTCTGATATTCCTGGGAAAAGGGCAAGCCAAAACGCTCTGGAGCATGCTCACCAATCCGAGAACGATGCTCGTTGTAGGTGCAAGTTCTGTGCTGATTAGCGCGAACTGGCTAATCTTTATGTCGGTGTCTTAATCGCCACCATCGATTACGGCCGAGTCCCATGGGTTTCACTTTCCCTGGCAGCGACATTCGGCTTGTACAGCCTCGTGAAGAAGAGAGCCTCCTACGACGCGTCCATCGGACTCGCTGGAGAAACAGCGGTCGTCTTCCCGCTGGCGATCGGGTACATTGTCTACCTCTACGCGTCGCATCAGTCCACGGTGGATACACTGTCGACACTGCACTTCGTGCTGCTGCTGCTTTCGGGTGCTGCGACTGCGATGCCCCTGATCTGGTTCGCCAAAGCTGCCTCCCGACTGCCGCTGTCAACGCTGGGCTTCATCCAGTACATCGGACCTTCGATTCAGCTGCTGCTGAGCATCTTTGTCTTTAAAGAGGCGTTCTCGCCTGTGCTGTTCATCAGCTTCGCGTTCATCTGGAGCGCGCTAGTGGTCTATGCGCTGGCATCGATTAAAGTGGCGCGACTGGCCAAACAGGATGTATCGCTTACGTAAATATATGCTAATAAAACTGCCCCCCGACCTCCAAAGTTGGGGGTTTCTTGTTGACCACGTATAGTTCCCGTATTTATTGGAAATAAATTTCACTATACGCTGTAGTTTTCGAAATAAAATTTCTTTGAACCGACATAATTTCACAATTCTTTTGCACGCATGTCTTGTTTTTTCGCCCAATAATACGTATGATGATAGTGATTTCACACAGATAATCTATGGTGAGTAGGGAACCTATATGGCAATAAATGATAATATTTTAATCAAAATCCGCGATATGAAAGACAGCCTCACGCCAGTAGAGAAGCTAGTGGCTGAGTATATTTTAGACAATGTAGACGAGATTCCACATCTATCTATTAAAAGTCTTGCCGGGCTAACCAAGACGAGTGATGCATCCGTACTTCGTTTTTGCAAAACGATGGGGTATAAGGGCTATCGCAACTTTATCGTGAGCATTTCCGCCTCGCTGGGGTCAATGGATGAGGAGCAGAAAGATCAATATACCGATATTCAACCTGGTGATGATCTCAACACGATTATTTCCAACATCTCACATAATAACAGCAAATCCATAGAAGACACGCTTAGTGTCATTGATCGAAATGAAGTTGCCCGCGCGGTGAAAGTGTTAGTCGAATGCAATCGGATCGTATTCTTCGGGATCGGTGCTTCCGGCTTGGTGGGCATGGACGCAGAACAGAAATTCTCACGCATCAACAAGATGTGTCACACATATACAGACGGGCATAGCCAAATGACAGCAGCCACGCTGCTAGGCAAAGGCGATGTGGCTATTTTCATTTCGAATTCCGGAAGCACCATTGAAATTATCGATACGATGGAAATTGCCAAGAAGAATGGCGCGACAATTGTTGCGATTACCAAGTATAATAAAAGCGTCTTAGCCGATAATGCACATATCGTACTCAGCATTTCGACACCAGAGGTGACGATTCGCAGCGGAGCTATGGGCTCGCGGATCGCGATGTTGACGGTGATAGATATGCTATTTGCCGGGGTAGCAAGCAGTGAATATAAGCATGTGAAGAAGTATTTGGCCAAAACACATGATATTATTGCCAGCAGCAAGCATAGAAAATAAGCATAAAGAACACACTAAACGATGTCACTTCAGACATCGTTTTTTTTTGTCGAAATTTAAGAAATAAAAAATCAGTATTTTATTTTACCATAAAATAAAATTTCAAAAACTATTGACCAAGGTGAAATTTTTCGTTAGTATTAGACCAGTAAAGAGTTTGTAAAGAGTAAAGCAGGCAGGAGGACGGCTATGGATGAGTATCTATCGGGTTTAACTACGGAAGAGATTAACGAGAAGACACAGACAATTGATGAATGTTCAACAGAACAAATGCTGCGCATGATGAACGAACAGGATGCCTTGGTTCCTGCAGCAGTCGGAGCCGAAATACCGCAGATTATGAAAGCGGTTGATATATTGCATCAGGTTCTTAAAAATGGTGGCAGAATGTTCTACGTAGGAGCCGGTTCTTCTGGCAGACTTGGTGTGCTTGATGCCTCCGAATGTCCTCCAACCTTTGGCATTGATCCAATGATCGTGCAAGGGCATATCGCCGGTGGCGATATCGCACTACGAACAGCAGTTGAAGGTTTTGAAGACAGCGCTGAGGAGGGGGTCGCTCTCATTGAACGATGCGGTGTGACAGATAAGGATGCAGTCATTGGAATTACAGCTAGTGGAAGTGCGCAATTCGTAATAGCTTGCTTGAAGAAAGCTAAAGAAATTGGCGCTGCGACGATTGGTGTTGTGAATAACAAAAATTCCAAACTAGATCCTGTCTGTGATGTATGTATCGCGCCAGTGGTTGGGCCGGAAGTAATTATGGGATCTACTCGCCTGAAGGCGGGGACAGCACAGAAGCTGGTTCTTAACATGCTGACTACCGGAACAATGGTGAAGCTTGGTAAGACGTATAACAATCTCATGGTTGACTTAAAGGCAAGTAATATCAAATTGTACGATCGCTCTGTTCGCATCATTCGGGTAGCGACTGGGGTGGATGAAGCCACAGCTACTGCCCATTTGGAAAAGGCATCTATGAACTGTAAGCTTGCCATTATGATGATTAAGACTGGTATGGAAGTAAAAGAAGCAGAAGAAGCATTGGAACAATGTGAAGGCAGTTTGAAAAGAGCAATACGTACCTTTGTAAAAGTTGTGTAATCATTAGTTAATAAATGAGGAGAGACTTGATCGATCATCAAGGATCCCTACACTAGGAGGTTTGTTTTTCATGAAAAGAAAAATGCCAATTTTAGCTTCCGTCTTCGCTTTAACAATGGCTCTAACCGCTTGTGGTGGTAACTCTGGTACGAAAGAAACAACTACACCAGCAGGCACTACAGCTCCAGCAGCTACTGCTAGCACTGCAAAAGACACCATCACTGCATTGCTTCCACCGGTTTCACCAAACTATCAAAAAACATTTGAACAATTGTCGAAAGACTTTACTGCTTTGTATCCAAACCTTACGTTGAAAATCGAACCAGCTAGCTGGGAAGATATGAAACAGAAGCTTGATACGCAAGTGAACGCAGGAAGCCCTCCAGATATCGCTTTCGGTGGATCCGGCACGATTCCTAAATATATTGAACAAGGCTTGGCGATGGACATTTCGGATGTAGCTACAGCTGAGATGACAGGCGATTACGATAAAACGGCATTGGATTACATGAAGAGCGGTAAAGGTCTATACGGCTTCCCGGCTTACATGGAAGTTCATGCACTAGGCGGTAACAAAGAGTTCTTAGAGAAAGCAGGCATCGATTGGAAAAAAGTACAGACAAGTGGCTGGACTTACGATCAATTCCGTGAAGCGATCAAAAAAGGCGTAGTTACTGAAAACGGTAAAACGCGTTACGGCTTTACTTTCGCAGTAAAAGGCGTTGCAGCGGTTGACTACTTGGGTATTATGGCTAAAAACGCTGGTATGCCTTACGCATTCACATCAGACATGAAATATGCGTACACAAGCAAAAACTACCTTGGTTTGCTGAAAGATCTTCGTCAACTGATCGATGACGGTTCCATGCCGAAAGAGCTTAGCTCCGTAGACGCAGGTAAACGTTGGAGCATGTTCTTGACGGGTCAAACGATGATCACAGGTAAAGGTCTTGCTGTATTTGAAAACTCCGCTAAGGCTAACAATGCTAAGCTTAAAGCGAATGACGCAAGTGCTGTAAAAGACAGTATTCCTGTTGACTACATCGTATTGCCTGCTCCAACGTTCCAAGGTGCGAAAGCTTCCGCGAACACGGTTGTTGATGGTTACATGACGTTCCGCGGCAAAAAAGAGCCGACTGCTGAGCATAAAGCAAACATTGTAAAAGCAGCTTACTTCTTGGCTAGCGGTAACGTTGCAGCTGCGACGAATAACGATTTGTTCGCTGCGCATATTACGAAAAGCGCTAAAAAAGCTGCTGAGAGCATGAAGATTGACAGAAATCCTGACAACATTGCAGCTGTAGATAACATGCTTAAAAATGCAACGCCAAACCGTACGGATATCCCGACAGATTTGGCTGCAAAAGCAATTAAATTAGAAACAGAAGTTATCGTTCCTAAATTCCAAGGTCTACTTGCAGGTGAAATTACACCTCAAGCTATGTACGATGCTGTGAAAGCGGCAGCAATCAAGGAGTTTGGCGAGAACGGAATTGCAAAAGACTAATATCATATCGTTATCTTCGGATAGGCGTGCAGCAGATTGCTGCGCGGCTATCCGAACTATTTTAAAGCGGAAGTTTCTGAAAGGGGGGTGACCCGTATGAATGATATTGCAAAACCGATAAAAAGAAAGAAGTTTCAAGGTGGAGATGCAATGTGGGGTTATGCATTCGTTGCCGTCTCATTAATCGTGTTTGCGTTGTTTCATGCATACCCGGTCGTTAGTGCTTTCATCATTAGTATGCAAAAATATAAGCCGCTCGGCTCAACTTACGTTGGCTTCGACAATTACGTAAATTCGTTGACGGATCCATTGTTTTGGAAAGCGATGCGCAATACAGTTGTGTATACCCTGTTAACGGTTCCTGTTAACTTGTTTCTTTCTTTCGTGCTTGCTATTTTGATTTTGCCGCTGAAGAAGAAAACGCAGTCTTTCTTTAAGGGTATTTATTACTTGCCGATGGTAGCTTCAGGTGTCGCCTTGGCGGTCGTATGGCTTTGGATTTTCGATCCGATGGATGGCGGAATTATGAACCAACTCATCGCACTCCTTGGTTTCGAGAATCAGAACTGGCTTGGCCAAAGTGCAACTGCTATGTTCTCCTTGGTTCTTATGTCTTGGCTATCCAGCCACGGCACAAGCATTATTATTTACTTAGCTGGTCTGCTAGGTATTGACGAAACGTATTACGAAGCAGCAGAACTTGATGGAGCAGGTTTCTTCTTGAAGCTGTGGCACATCGTTGTTCCTTGTCTTCGTCCAGCAACACTGTTCCTATTGGTGACAGGCGTCATCGGTTCATTCCAAGTATTCCAGAATGCATTCTTGATGACAGGCGGAGGACCGAATCATGCAACGACGATGGTTGGTTTGCTCATTTTTGATAATGCGTTCACGATATTCGATTTCGGTAAAGCAGCAGCACAATCTCTGCTACTGGCTGTCGTGATTGGCGTCATTGCATTTATTCAGTTTAAATACGCTGGTAAAGACGTCGAGTATTAGGAGAGGGAGGATAATAAATGGCATTGTATAGCACTCACGCAGGCAAGCCCAAAGTGAAAAAGATTCGAAATGCGATCATTTTTATCGCCCTTCTTCTATTTGCTGCGGCGACGGTATTTCCGATTTACTTTATGTTCATTTCATCGCTTAGTGATCCAGTTGCGGTCGGAGAGATCGAGTATTCGATCATTCCTAAAAAGTTTACGCTTGAGTCCTACAAATACTTTTTTGACTTTAACGAGAATTCCGTTCGTTGGCTGCTGAACTCACTTATTGTTGCAGTCACGGTAATGATTTCGAACGTTCTTTTTGCGAGTATGGCGGGCTACGCTTTCTCCAAAATTCAATTTAAAGGCAGAGGCTTCCTATTTGCTTTGCTGCTTGGTTCCATGATGATTCCAACTCAAGTGACGCTTGTGCCGCTATACATTTTGATGGTCAACGTGTTTGAATTGCAAAATACGTACAGCGCCTTAATTTTGCCGAGTTTAGTTACTGTGTTTAATATTTTCCTTGCTAAACAATTTATGGGCAGCATCCCGAACGAAATTTTGGAGTGCGCGAAAATTGAAGGCTGCAATCAGTTCCAGATTTATGGGAAAATCATTCTGCCTTTGTCCAAAACCGTTATGGCTGTTATGGCGATTCTGACGTTTATGGAGAGCTGGAATACGTTCTTCTGGCCGTTGCTTGTGACGAACTCCATGGAAATGCAAACGATCCAAGTCGGTCTCAAGAGCTTCCGATTTGCAAATACAACCATGATCGCGCCAATGATGGCAGGAGCTACAATCTCCGCATTGCCAATGTTTGTACTATTCTTTAGCCTACAAAGATACTTCTTGGAAGGCGTAACTGTAGGTGCGGTGAAGGGCTAAGCTTAGGCTTTGGTCAAAAGGAGGCTGCTTACGCCATGCTGATAACTTGGGACGATTCGTATCGACAGTCCGTCATCGCTTTATGGAATGAAGCCGCGGTGGCGGATGGTTATAAAGAACTTACGGAACAGAGCTTTGATCAAATCTTTGCGGGGAACCGTTACTGGGATCGGGAAAATACATTCCTTCTATTGTCAGAGGATAAGGTCATCGGTTTTGCCTGTGGATGTACAGGAGATGATCTGCCCCTTGGTGACGTGGCTGGCTATATCACATGCATCGTGTTAGCGAGCGGTTTTGAAACCGATGCTAATTATTTCATGCTATTAACTGCTTTGGAAAACCGTTTTAAACAGCTGGGGAAAAAGCAGGCAGACGTTCTCTTTTTCAACCCGATGCTGCTGCCATGGTACATTCCGAATACCGCGAAGCACGAGCATAACAATGCGCCAGGTGTGCCAGTGGATAGCAAGCTGTATGCGTTTTTGCTGAGGAATGGCTATGTGGAACGTGCGAAGCAATGTGCGATGTATCTTCATCTGTCAGGGTTTGCGATTCCGGATGAAATCCGAGCCAAAGAAGCGAAAGCTGCCGCCATTGGGTATACGGTCGAAATGTTCGACCCGAGTAAGAACGATGGTGTGGAAGACATGCTCAAGGGCTTCGGCAATCCGTTATGGCAAAAGGAAATCGGAGCAGCTGCAGCGAGTGGTGTACCTGTTGTTGTCGCTGCCTACCAAGGCAAGCCGATTGGTTTCGCAGGCCCGGTCATTCGGCAAGCGAATGGACGCGGCTATTTTGCCGGTATCGGTGTGCTTCCTGACCATGAGGGCCATGGATTGGGGAGCCTTCTTTTCTTCAAGCTATGTGAGGCTTTTCAAGCAATAGGGACCGAGTATATGTCACTCTATACGGGCATTTCGAATCCGGCGCTTCGGATTTATGAGCGTGCTGGCTTTCAAACCGTAAGACAATTTGCTGTCATGAGAAGGGAGTTTGCGTTATGAGCGAATCGAAAATGACCATTCTAGCTATCGGAGGTCACGTAGGAGATGCGGAATTAACGGCGGGCGGCGTTCTTGCTCACCATTCTCTGAAAGGTGATCGCATTGTTACTTTGGCGTTGACTGCGGGAGAGCGCGGCGTTCCTGCAGGACAAGACATGAAGGAATACCGTGTGCAAAAGGTGAATGAGGCAAGAACCTTCGCCGAAATGCTAGGCGGGGAATCTATCGTCTTTGACATTCCGGATGGTGAATTGCAGGATAACGAAGAAATGCGTTTTCGAGTTTGCGATGTTATTCGCGACGTGAAGCCGAACGTGATCATTACACATTTTAAGAACAGCATGCATAAAGATCATATGACGACCCACCGTATCGTGAACGATGCGCGCTTCTTCGCAGGCTTATCCTCGTTTGAGAGGGAGAAGCCAGCTCACTTTGCTGCGAAATTGTATTATGCCGAAAACTGGGAAGATGCTGTTGATTATCGCCCTTATGTCTATGTTGATTTCCCTAAAGAAGCGTTTGATTTATGGGTGAAGGCTGTCTCGACCCACTGGTTCGTGACTGGCAGCAAGTCTTTTCAATACTTGGAATATTACAAGCATCTGATGCGTGTTCGCGGCCTTGAAGCGAGAAAAGAATATGCGCAGACGTTCATGGTTCCAGAAGAAACGATGCGAATTCGCCAATCGGAATTATAATATTTTAAAGAATACCCCAATGACTGTAACGAGACATGAGCTTGTTGCAGTCATTTTAAAATCAAGGGGAGTTTCAGGAGGCAGCGATGATCTTAAATGGTATCGATTGTATAGATAAGTATGAGCACTTATTCGCAGGCAAACGGGTAGGGCTGATTACAGCACCTACAGGTTTAAATAAGGATTTTGTTTCGACGATTCAAATTCTTCATGAGAAGTTCAACCTAGTGGCGTTGTTCTCGCCAGAGCATGGTGTTCGCGGGGATCTCGCAGCAGGTGCGCTGGTCGACACCTATATGGATCCGATAACGGGTGTACCTGTCTATAGCTTGTATCGCAAAGATTCCAAACGTTTGACACAGGAAATGCTGGATGAGGTCGACATCATCGTCTACGATATCCAGGATGTAGGTGTGCGTTATTATACTTTCATTTATACGATGCTTTATGCTTTGGAAGATTGTGCGAAAGCGGGCAAAGAATTTGTTGTGCTGGACCGCATTAACCCACTCGATGGTGTAACGGTAGAAGGCAATGTGCTGAAAAGCGGGTTTGAATCCTTTGTCGGCAACTATTCACTTAGTGTCCGCTACGGATTGACGCCTGGAGAGGTCGCTATGATGGCGAACGATGAGAAACAATTGAACTGCAAGCTGCATGTTGTACGCTGTGAAGGTTGGGAACGAAACATGCTGTTCTCGGATACTGGACGTCCATGGATTATGCCTTCCATCGGCATTCCTCGATTTGAGACCGTGGTGCTGTATCCCGGCACATGTATCATTGAAGGGACGAACTTATCGGAAGGCAGAGGAACGACCGCTCCGTTTGAGATCGTCGGTGCTCCGTTCATCGATGCGCAGAAATTAGCGGATGAAATGAATGCGAAAAAGCTGCCTGGCGTCGTGTTCCGTCCTGTTTATTTTAAACCATCGTTCTCGAAATTTCAGGGAGAGCAATGCGCAGGGGTGCAAATTCATGTGCTCGATAATCGGGCGGTTCGACCGATCGATATTGGTGTTACATTGATGTATACGATTCAACAGAGATACGAACAGTTCTCCTTTTTACCACCGTTTAAAGAGGGCTCAAGACCGTTCATTGATTTGCTTGGCGGCGGCAGCCATTACCGTGAGACTCAGGTTGATATTCCGGCTATGTTGGAACAATTCCGTGAAGAGAGCCGTAAATTTGCTCGGAGAAAGCAGCCATATCATCTGTATTAGAGGCATTTGGAGGTGACGTTTTGACAATGAAAAAATATGCAGTGGGACTTGATGGCGGAGGAACCAAAACCGCAGTAACCATCGTAGATGAGAGCGGTCACGTTGTTCACACGTTTACATCAGGGGCCATTAACTATAATGGACAGGACGAGGCGAGTGTAGGGGCTAGCCTAGAGGAAATTTTTCGCACAATAGCAAGCGTATGCGGTGGCCTAATGTATTGCGCACAGGTGTGCATCGGTGCGGCTGGGGTTAGCAATCCAACGGTGAAGACCCGTTTGGAAGCGAGTGTTCGAGCAAGCGGGTATGAGGGCGCTTTGCTCATTACCGGCGATCAGGATACTGCGTTGTGCGGCGCGCATAACAAGGAGCTTGGCATCATTTTGATTGCAGGAACAGGCTCGATTTGTTATGGCAAAAATGAAGCTGGAGACATTTCGCGCGCTGGCGGTTACGGCTACCTGATCGACGATGAAGGCAGCGGCTACAGTATCGGCAGAGATCTGCTGTCCGCAGTCGTACGCGCTCATGATGGACGGATGCCGGAGACGGTCATTACGCAAATGGTGTTCGAGCAGCTAGGCATGACTTCGATTCCACAAATTATTGGGTTTGTCTATGATAAAACGACGAATAAAAAGGATATTGCCGCACTCGCTCCTATTTTAACCAAAGCTTGCGAGCTTGGTGATGAAGCGGCACTGGCCATTGTCGAGAAGAGTGCCCGTTCGTTGGTTGAGCTAGTTGTACCGGTAGCGGAACGATTGTCTATGCAGGAAGGAAGCCTGGCGATGACGGGAAGCGTGCTGTTAAAAAACAGTTTTGTGCAGTCAGCTTTTATCGATCTGTTGAAAGAACGTTATCCAGCGATGGACTGTATAACACCGAAGAGAGATGCTGCAAGCGGGGCCGCTCAAATGGCGCTTAATCGGATGCAGTGATTTTGTAATGAGGGAAGGTATATAGAATATGAAACAAATTCATGAAATGACGCAGCAGGAGAAAATCGGGCAGATGATCCTCTGCGGATTTGAAGGTATGGTGCCGTCTGAATCGCTGGAAGCACTCATAGCGGAGCAGCGCATTGGCGGTGTTATTTATTTTGCACGGAATGTCGAGAATACCAAGCAGGTTGCTGAGTTATCCGGCAGTCTACAAGCCATCGCGGAGCGTAACGGTACGTTGCCGCTTTGGATTTCCATTGACCAAGAAGGCGGTATGGTGGCCCGTATTACCGAAGGGGTTGCTCTCATGCCAGGGTCCATGGCGCTGGCTGCAGGAGATGCAGGTCCAGAAGGCGTGTACGAAGCGTCCCTGATTTCGGGGAAAGAGCTGCGCACGCTCGGTATTAATTTGAACTTTGCACCGGATCTGGATGTGAACAACAACCCAGATAATCCGGTTATTGGTGTGCGCTCATTTGGCGAATCGCCAGAGCTCGTCGCTCAATATGGGCGTGAGGCTGTAAGAGGTTTTCAAGATGCGAACGTTGTGGCAACGGCGAAGCATTTTCCTGGTCATGGGGACACAAATGTGGACTCCCATTTGGATTTGCCGACGATTACGCACGATGAAGAGCGGATTCGCACTGTGGAGTTGGTGCCATTTGTTGAGGCGATAAAAAATGGAGTCGATGCCATTATGTCGTCGCATATTTATTTCCCAGCTTTAGAATCGAGCAAGCTGCCGGTGACGTTGTCGAAGACTGTTTTGACGGGTCTTCTTAGAGAAGAACTTGGCTATGACGGCGTTATCATGACCGATTGCATGGAGATGCACGCGATCTCCGTGCACTACGGCACGGTTGCAGCGGCAGTCATGGCGGTCGAAGCAGGGGCTGATCTTGTGCTGATCAGCCATCGTCACGACCTTCAGGTCGGTGCTCTTGCAGCCATTGAGCAAGCTGTGCTCGAAGGGCGTATTACCGAAGCGCAAATCGATGCTTCGGTGGGACGATTGCTCGGTCTGAAAGCACGCCGCGGGGTAATTGCGGAGCGGCCGAGCGCGGGAGCTGCGGCTGAGGTTGGGACCGCGGCAAATTGCGCGGTAGCTCAACGCCTCAGCGAAGCGAGCATCACGCTCGTCAAGGACGAGCAGCAGCTGCTTCCGCTTCCGCGCGTGCGGACGCTGGCGGTCACCGTGGCCGCGGCGGTTTCGTCGGGCGTCGACGAAGCCTACGCTGGCGTCGCGAGTTTGGGGGCTGCGCTGGCCGAGCACGGCTTGGACGTGATCGATCGCGTGCTCCCGCTGGCGGAGGTGAGCCAGCGCCGCGAAGCTGTGCTTGCGGCTGCGCGCGACGCGGAGCAGATCGTCATCGGGACGTATAACGCCCGATTCCAACCTGCGCAGGTCGAGCTAGTGCGCGAGCTGCAAGCGCTCGGGAAGCCGCTGGTTGTCGTCGCGCTGCGCGTGCCGTATGACCTGCTGGAGTTCCCGGACGTAGCGACGTTCGTCGCGGCTTATGAAAGCCGACCGCTGGCGCTGAAGAGTGCAGCGCGTTGCCTTCTCGGCATGTTGACGCCGCAAGGTCGTCTGCCTGTGGCGCTAGGCGCGGACTATCCAGCGGGCTGGAGATGGGAGAGCGGGCAGTAAAGAAACTGTAAGTCGATTATTTCGAGTTACGTGAGCGCGACAAGGGTTTTTGGAGTGTGTAAGTCGATTATTTCGAGTTACGCGAGCGCGACAAGGGTTTTTGGAGTGTGTAAGTCGATTATTTCGAGTTACGTGAGCGTGACAGGGGTTCTTGGAGTGTGTAAGTCGATTATTTCGAGTTACGCGAGCGCGACATGGGTTCTTGGAATGAGTAAGTCGTTTTTTTAATGACTTTCTCGACGAACTCCTCGTTCTGTGCAGCTTTGACTATCTCACTTGCGGTTTCAAGGCAAGAAAGTGGAGGGAGCTCAGTATGTCCAATATGGATATTGCTAAAATAAGCAACTTCATCGAACAACAAATTGCGGAAGGACATCTGCCTGGTGCGGTCCTTTCTATCACTCATAGAGGCAATGAAGTTTTAAATCAAGCTTATGGGAGTCGAGTTGTTTATCCTGAAGCTGCTTCGATGAGAACGGATACCGTATTTGATTTGGCTTCACTGACCAAAGTTGTTGCCACGCTGCCGGTGGTGCTTCAATTATTGGATCAAGGTAAACTCTCTTTGGCTGATCCAATAAGTATCTTTTTGCCACAGTTTCGCACCCTTCAGGATGAGCCTATTCGGATCGTACATTTGCTTACACATTCCTCAGGGCTTAGGGCGGATATCCGGGGTATTCGAAAGATGATGCATCTATCCCGGGATGAGGTGGTGGACCTTATCTTGCAAGAACGGCCGATTCATCCCCCGGGAACGAAGGTTGTATATAGTGATATTGGCCTGATATTGCTCTACCTCATAATTGAATCTGTGACGGGGGAAGCGTTCGACGCTTATCTCAAAAAGGAAATATATGAACCGCTCGAGATGTGGGAAACAGGTTTTTGTCCGACCTTTGATCCATCGCGCTACGCGGCTACTGAGTTTTCTGAACAGCATCAAACCTACAAGTCAGGCAAGGTTCATGATGAAAAAGCGGAGCTCATGCGTGGCGTAAGCGGTCATGCGGGGTTATTTTCAACGGCGCACGACTTGGCAAATTATGCGGAAATGATCCGGCAGAAAGGTGTCTTTAAGGGGCGGCGAATCCTTTCAAGGGCAGCGGTTGAGCTGTCATTGCGTAATTTTACCCCTTTTGATCAAGAGTTTCGAGGGCTGGGCTGGTCGCTGAAAAATCCGCAAAGCTTCTGGTTCGGCGGCGACTATGTATCCGAGCAAGCATTTGGGCATACGGGGTTTACCGGTACTAGCCTTATGTTCGATCCGGTGCAAGATATGACTATCATATTGCTCACCAATCGGGTTCATTTTGGTCGAACGGAACATATTCTTCAGATGCGGCCAAGGCTGCACAATCTTATTCTCGCTCAATCCTATTAGTTTCGGAGGTTATCGAATGAACTTTGTACCTTTATCGGAGGATCGGTTGACCGAATTAAGTACGCTGTGGAATCGAGAGATTGGCGAACAGTTTCCCATGCAAGAACAACTGCTTCAACAAAACAGCTTCCTCGATGTCAACGTATTAAAAACGGGTTCTTGGATGGCTGTTGAAGAGGAAACCGGCAAAGTCGTTGGTTTTATCGTTGCCAAGCTTTGGCAGGAGCAGAGGGAGTTCGTGCTGGGAGCTGGTGCAGGCTGGATTCAGGTCCTGTTGGTTGACCGAGATTATCGCAGACGTGGTATTGGAAGCGAGCTACTGCAACGGACGGAATCGGCTCTACTGGAGCATGGCGTTAAAAGAATATTGCTCGGTCGTGATCCATGGCACTACTTTCCGGGAATTCCTATAGAGTATCCTGAAGTGCGCACTTGGTTCGATGCTAAGGGCTATAAAGACGATAATCGTGTGGAAAATGATCTACTAGCAACGTATGACACTTCCTCTGCGAACGCATTGCCTGCGCAGGAGGGTGTTACGTATCGGTTGTTGGAGAGTCATGAGAAGGACGATCTGCTCGCCTTTTTCCACCGCTGTTTTCCAGGACGTTGGGAATACGAAGCTATACGCTATTTTGAACTCGGGGGGACGGGACGCGAATTTGTTGTGATTGAAACCGATGGTCATATTGTTGGGTTCTGCCGCATCAACGACAGCGCATCACCTATCATCGCTCAAAACGTGTACTGGTCGCCTTTATTTGAAGACGAGCTAGGAGGGATTGGGCCTCTAGGTGTCGATTCCGCGTATCAAGGAAGAGGGTTTGGACTCGCGGTTGTTCAAGCAGGTGTTCATTTCCTTCGGGAACGTCAGGTTGGACGGATCGTTATCGATTGGACAACTCTCGTTGCTTTTTACGAAAAACTGAATTACCGCGTGTGGAAATCTTATGATTCTTATTCAAAGGTAGTAGGAACATCATAGCTAATAATCCCATTACCAAGGAGATGAGTTCTCTTGTTGCGTACACTTCTAAATAAATCTTCACTAACGATAGCTGGGCTTATGTCTGGCACATCCCTGGATGGCATCGATGTAGCCATCGTTCGCATTGAGGGCAGCGGCACAGATGTGAAAATCGAGCAGCTGCACTTTGAGAGCTTCCCTTACGACGATGAAACGCGCGAAAGGTTAAAGCTACTGTGCACGATCGAGCATTCCGATGTCGCACAAGTGTGCGGTATGAACTTTGCCATTGCCGAGCGCTTCGCTGATGCCGTGATACACACAGCGAAAGCAGCGAACATCAGCATGGAAGAGATCGATCTAATCAGCTCCCATGGTCAGACGGTTTGGCACATCCCAACAGCGGATGATACAAATCCTTATCTTCCCAAATCAACCCTGCAGATCGGGGATTTGTCTGTCATTGCCAAACGCACAGGCAAGCCTGTCGTAGGCGATTTCCGCACAGCCGATATGGCTGTCGGCGGACAAGGCGCACCGCTTGTGCCTTATGGCGACTATTTGCTGTTCAAGGACGCGAACAAAGGGCGCATCCTTCAAAATATAGGCGGCATCGGAAATTGCACAGCGATTCCTGCTAATGCCAGCGGAATCAGTGCTTTTGACACGGGCCCGGGGAACATGATCATGGATCAGGTCGTCTATGAGCTATCCGGGGGGCGCATTTCGTACGACGCGAATGGCGATTGGGCAGCTAAAGGGAAGGTACATCAAGAGCTGCTTGAGGGCATGCTCGCTCATCCGTATTTCCAAGAACCAGCTCCCAAATCGACGGGACGAGAAATTTTCGGAAAAGCCTATACTGCAGTATGGCTGGCATCCGCTTTGGAACGAGGTCTTCCACACGAGGATATCGTGGCTACGGCGACAGCTTTTACAGCGCACAGCATCGCTCGCGGCTATCAGGATTTTATTTTTCCACAGAGTGATATTGCGGAAGTCATTGTGAGTGGCGGCGGGGCCCATAACCAAACGCTGCTGCGGATGCTTGGTGAACTGCTGCCAGAGCAGACTATTCTTACATCCGACGAGGTCGGCATATCGGCTGATGCGAAGGAAGCAATACTGTTTGCCTTGCTAGGCAATGCCTTCATCCAAGGAGAGCCAAACAATGTGCCTGCGGCGACGGGGGCGGAAAGACAGACGATCATGGGGAAATTAGCTTTACCGTAAAGCTATGAGAAGGACAGCATTTTTTGCTACAATGATACTAGTCTAATAGCGTGTACAAAGGAGATTAGTAGCTATGCCGCCGATTGTGAAAAGTTTGCTTAAGCTTATCGTTGTGATTGTCTTAATTGTTATTGGTTTTCAGGTTAACTGGCTACTTGGGGTAGCAGCGATCTTGGTGATTCTAGGTTATTTTACTTATGTGAATCGTTCTGGCTTTTATGCTCAGAGGGGCAATCTGGCCTATATGAAGGGTGATCGTGAGCAAGCGCTGATGTGGATGGAAAAAGCGTATGTCTCGAAAGCTTTTCTGCCGAAACATCAGATTGGCTATGGCTATTTGTTAATGAAGACGGGGAATCTTACTAAGGCTGAGCAAATGTTCGAAGAGGTTCTGCAATCAACCCAATCTGCGGAAACCCGTAGTCAAGCCAAGCTCAATGTGGCAACGGTGTACTGGCTGCAGAATAAAAGGGACGAGGCTTTGGCAATCCTGCAGGAACAAGCAAGCGAGGTCAAGAACACGCTGGTTTATGGGAATTATGGTTATTTCCAAATCCTGCATGGAGACTTAGAGGCAGCGCTTGCCTATAATCTCGAGGCGTACGATTATAATGACAGTGATCTAACCATTATGGATAATTTAGCGCAAAACTATTATTTGCTCGGTCGTCTGGATGAAGCGGCTGAGATGTATGCCAAGGTGATTGCGAAAACACCTAAGCACGCGGAGTCTTATTATTTCTACGCACAAACGCTCCATAAACTTGGTCGGACAGAGGAAGCCCGTGAGCAGCTGGCGACTGCACAGGAGAAGGAACTTGCGCTCGTGACTCCTTTGACTAAGGAGGATATTGCGGTATTTGTAAGTCAATTGGGTAAAGATGAGGTTGTTCAATAAAAAAATCAAACACTTATAAACAAGAAGCCGAAGAGCGAACTCTTCGGTTTTTTTGTATTTTTCTTGAAAAATGACACCTTGACACTAATTTCAGATTGACATATCATCGATTTAAACATATATGAGCAAAAAATTAATACAAATGAACAATTGCGAACGTGCCGAATTAGGAGTGAGGAGGTGAAGATTTGGTAGATCAAATTTGGTATATTTCGCATTTTGATCTCACATTGCGTTTGGTATTATCTCTGATCTTAGGCGGTTGCATCGGGTTAGAGCGAGAATGGAGCAACCATGCAGCAGGGCTTCGCACGCATATTTTGGTTTGTCTTGGCTCTACGACGATCATGCTGCTGTCCATGTACGGATTTAGTGAGTTTTTTATCAATGAACCTGCACTGCGCGGTGATCCGGCAAGACTGGCTGCGCAAGTCATCAGCGGAATTGGTTTCCTTGGTGCAGGTGCCATTATGCGGACGGGCTCGAAGGTTTCGGGGTTAACTACTGCGGCGTCGATCTGGGTTGTTGCTGCGATTGGGTTAGCTGTAGGCGCTGGTTTTTATTATGTATCCCTTGTAACGGTCATTCTTGTTTTATTTTGTTTATTTGTGCTCAATTACTGGGAGAAGTATCTCAATCGCAAAAGGAAGCAAGAAGAATTGACGGTAAGGGTACTGGATAATCCCGGATGTCTAAGCGAAGTCATCACTCGATTGGTCGAATTGAACATTCCCATACGGCAAATTCAAATGGGGAAAGGTTCTACTGAAGATGGTGAATCCCCGGGACTGATTTCAATTGTTATTTCGCTGTCGTCCCAGAAGGATGACCAGCAGATAAGCAGCTTGCTAAACATGATTTGTGGGATTCCGCATGTGCAAGCGATTGAACCGCATGGCTACCAAATTCACAAAAAAAGAAACGAAAATGAAAGTCGAATAGCCTCTGTTTTTTCTCGTTGAAGGCCTTTGGAAGTCTGGGAATTTATAATATCAAGTTAATTAGATGTGACAGGAGAGGAATCCACTATGAATGAAGCCAAGCAAGCTGTGAAAAGTAATGTTGTATCACGTGCCTATCGACTTATTAAGCCTCGAGATGTGCAAGATATCGTCTTAGAGCACGAAGTACATGACTGGGAGGTTGTTGTCGAGCCAACAATTGGGAGCGTGTGCCACGCGGATTTGCGTTATTTTACAGGTCAACGACGTGCCGAGGCGCTAGCGCGTAAGCTGCCTATGGCCCTGATTCATGAAGGTATTGGAACCATCATTCAGAGCAAGTCTCCTATTTTACAGCAAGGTCAGCGTGTGGTTATTGTTCCGAATCTTCAAGGGTACTTGATGAAAGGGTTGAATCAGGATCAATGCTGCGAAACCTGCAGAGGCAATAAAGGAAACAATTACTGTACCCATGGTCGATTTCTGGGAAGCGGCATGGATGGCATCGCGCAAAGCAGGCTAGTCGTACCGGCGGCCAGTGCCATACCAATTCCGGCAGAAGTTCCGGATGAGATCGCGGTGTTGACAGAGCTGTGCTCGGTATCTTATCAAGCGCTCAACCATGTGGCTGATCAGTTGGCAAACGCTAATATTGTTATTTTTGGAGATGGCCCAGTTGGCTATTTGGCAGCGGCGATGCTGCATCATGTGTACAAGGTAGATTTAGATCGCCTGACGGTGTTTGGGGCAGTTCCCGAAAAGCTGGATAAATTCGAATGTCCGAACCGGAAGCTCGTGCAGGATTATGACTTTTCATCGGGAACTTCCTATGATATTGCGTTAGAATGCACAGGAGGTAAATTCTCTGAGAGTGCGATTAATCAAGCGATTGATGTATTAAATCCTGGAGGACATCTCATTTTAATGGGGGTTACAGAGGATCGTGTGCCTATTAATACGAGGGATGTTTTAGAAAAAGGGATCACAATGAAGGGGAGTTCGCGAAGCTCCATTGAGGATTTTATACCTGTTCTTCATGCGATGAAAGATCCGAGATGTCAGGCGACCTTGAGAAAGCTTTTGCCAAGTACCAATATAGAGATCAATTCGAATGAGGATTTTGCAGATGCAATGGCATTTGCAGAGGAGCATCGCAGTTGGACGAAAGTATTGCTGGATTTCCGATGGGCGCAATCTTGTTAGACTTGGAGGCGTAGAGAAATGGTATTGCGTGAAAAAACAGGATGGAAAAGCGTGAAGTGGCAGGCTCATCAAAATTCAAATTCTGAAATGCCCGAGAATACGATGGCCGCTGTAAACTACGCCTGGGAACTAGGCGGCATACCGGAGCTGGACATTCGCCAAACGGTGGACGGAATTATTATAGGTCTTCATGATGCTACGCCAGAAAGAACGACAAATGCCCCAGTTGCCGATAAAGATAAACTCATTGCAACGCTGACCTATGAAGAGCTGCTTGCGTGGGATGCAGGTATTAAATTCGGTGAGCAATTTCAGGGAGAGCGTATTCCCAGTTTGGAACACATTTTAAGGGTTTTAGCTGAAGATTCGGAGCGAGAGCTTTATCTGGACTACAAAAACGTTGATGTAGAGAGTCTCTCTAGACTGATCAGTAAATATGGTGTAGCGCGACAAATTATTTTTGCTCATAATGACTATGGGAATTGTTATGAAATGAAGAGGCTGCTTCCAGAAATACGAACGATGCTGTGGGTATCCGGTCGCGTACCTGAAACGACGATGCGCACATATAACGAAGTGTTTGAGGCGGATTTTGCTTCGCTAGATATTATACAACTTCATTTAGTTGATGCAGAGCCAGCAGGTGACGGAAACTGGAGATATCGCATACCACAGCCATTTCTCGCTGTCGCCTTGCAGCAGTTAGATGAACGTGGGCTGGAATTGGAGGTATTGCCATTCCATTTTGATGACCGTGATTTATTTGAGTTGTTGGATATGGGCATTCGAAGGTATGCCGTAGATGAGCCTAAAAGATTTGTTGAAGTGTTGCAGCGCTATTTTTAAATTGAAAAGAATGTTACGCAGACAAGGACCGCTCTAAGAGCAGGGGCCTTGTTTGTGTTAGTCGAGTTTATCTTGACAGAGAAATTATTCATCGTTAATCTAAATGAAACAATTATGAGCATAAAATACGACTAAATGAGCAAATCATACATGAATTTGTGAGGAAGGGGCAATCCGTTGTTAGCCGCAGAACGAAAATTTCGCATCGTAGATTACGTAAAACAACATCGTGTCGCTACAATTGCTGAATTGGCACTAGAATTCGATGTTCATGAAGCTACCATTCGACGAGATCTAGAGGAAATTGAACAGAAGGGGCTGCTCAAGCGAACGCATGGCGGTGTTACATTTGACCAGTGGACGCAAGATGAACCTTCTTTTAATGAGAGAGCTGTACAACAATTAGATCAAAAGATGCGAATCGGGAAGATGGCGGCAAGCCTAATCCAAGATGGGGAGCACGTCATTATTGACTCCGGTACGACGACACTTCATATTGCGAAGCATCTCGTCCATCGCTCTAATATTACCGTCGTGACCAACGATATGAATATTGCCATGGAGCTGCGTGAAGCGTCGGGGATCAAGGTCATTATGACTGGGGGCGAACTCTATCCGTCCAGTTATATGTTTAATGGGATGTTTACCGATCATGTGCTGAAGTCGCTTCATGTGCAGAAAGCATTTCTCGGCACGCCGGTCATTCATCCGAAGTATGGACTGATGCATCCGGATGCACAGTTAGTGCCAACCAAGCAAGGCATGATTGAAGCGGCTGAGCGAATTATCGTTGTTGCAGACGATAGTAAGATCGGCAATCTGTCACTCCATACCGTTGCTCCCGTAAGTGCGGTGCATACGCTGATCACCTCGGAAGGTGCTCCGGAAAAAGCCATTAACCAGTTTCGCGATAGCGGCGTCGAAGTCATGTTGGCTTGAGACGGCGTAGAACATATATGAGATAGGGCACCTTCGCGGGTGCTTTTTTTTATGTTGTACAGCTAAAGGTTATCTGCTACAATCCAAATAAGCAAATGTATTATTTTTGAGCAAATGTCCAAACGTTCAAATATCCTAAGGGTAAGAAAGGATGATTGCAGATGAACATTCTTGTAACAGCTCCTTATACGGAGGAAGAGTTAAAGGTTGTTGAACGATTTGGGAAGGTACATTTTAGACCTTGGAAATTGAACGGCAGAGGATTCCATGCGGATGAGCTAATTCAATTACTGCAGGAAACGAATGCGGATGCGCTCATTACGGAACATGATCACGTTGAAACTTCGGTCATCGAAGCTGTTGATTTGAAATTTATCGGAGTTTGCAGAGGGACGCCATCGAATGTGGATGTTGCAAGCGCAACACGCAAGGGGATCCCTGTGTTTAATACGCCAGCTCGCAACGCGCAAGCAGTAGCTGAGCTAGTGGCGGGTTCGTTGATCGTATTTTTGCGGAAGTTACGTGAAGCAGAGTACTGGCTAAAATCGAAAACGTGGAAAACGGATGCGCATGAATCCTATCTCCATTTTCGAGGTCATGAGCTGCGCGGAAAAACCGTTGGGATGGTAGGCTTCGGAGGTGTTGGGCAGCGAGTTGCCGAAGTATTGAGAGGGTTTACTTGTGAGATTCAATATTATGATCCCTATTTGCAGCAATCGCCGAATCCAGCATATACCGCCTGTTCGCTCGAGGACGTATTCGCGACTAGCGACATCGTTTCAATCCATCTGCCGGTTACGGCTGACACGATCGGGATGATAGATGAACGGCTGCTTAGCCTCATGAAGCCGGATGCCATCTTGGTAAACAGCGCTCGCGCTGCTGTCGTTAACCGAGACGCTTTATTTGCGGCTTTGCAAGAAAAGCGTATTGGAGGCGCTGTGCTGGACGTGTTCTATCACGAGCCCCCAGATGAATCGGATTATGCGTTGATTGAACTGCCCAATGTGTATGCGACACCGCATATTGCTGGTGCCTCGTATCAAGTGGACGGCTACAGCATCGTCATGATGAATGAAGCGCTGGAAGCATGGTTCGGGCAGCATAATCGGCAAATTCGCCAGTTGTTTAATAAATCGGTTCTCCTTGAACCGATCGCGGAAGAACATGGAGCCAAAGCAGTTGGCGGCTAATGTGCTTTTGGGGAGTATAGAGGAGGAAAAAATGTGAACAGCGGCAAACTCGTTTTTATCGGAGCTGATATCGGTTCGCAAGGTGTGCGCGTCATGGCACTAGATGACCAAGGAGAGCTTCTCGTCTCAGACGCGGTGACATTCGAGCTTTTTAACACGCGGGAGGAGCAATCTCCAGCTCTATGGTGGGAGGCTTTGACCGGATGTCTGAACCGTATCGTCCACGATTTGAAAACGTTACATGCAGGCATTTCAATTGAAGCCTTATCGGTCACATCGACCTCGGGAACGATGATTCCTCTCGATGAGCGGAACGAGCCGCTAGGCCCAGCGCTGATGTACAGCGATCCTCGATCGAAGCTGGAAGCGGAGGCTTGTACGCTTGCTGCGCAAGGTGATCCATGTGCCTATACAATCTTCCAAGCATCTTCAGGATTACCGAAAATCATCTGGTTCGGCAACCAGTATCCGCACCTAATCGAACGGACGAAACGGTGGGTACATGCAGCCGATTATCTAATTGGCAAGTTGAGCGGTGTATGGGGAGTTACCGATTATACCAATTGTTTAAAAACGGGCTATGACTTAATTCGCGACCGCTGGCCGTCGTATATCAGTGAGAAATTGGGGATTCCAGCCGAATGGCTGCCTACTGTTGTGGCTCCGGGCACTGTGCTTGGCACGATTTGCCCGGAAGCGTCTCAATTAACAGGCTTGCCCGCTCAGGTCCGCATTGTAGCTGGCATGACGGATGGCTGTGCCTCTCAGATCGCCTCGGGCGCTATTCGACCTGGCGAATGGAATACAACGATCGGAACCACGATGGTCGTAAAAGGAGTAACGCAGCAGCCCATCATAGATCCGCTTGGCCGATTGTATAATCATAAACATCCGCAGGGTTTTTGGATGCCTGGCGGTGCAAGTAATACAGGGGCCGACTGGGTATCGCGCGATTATAAAGGAGCAGATCTTGCAGCCTTGGATCAATCGGCAGGCGAGATCACACCGACACCCTGGGTGGCCTATCCACTTCACCAGAAGGGGGAGCGCTTCCCATTTATTTCAGCGAATGCGGCTGGTTTTGAGCCACAGGGGCTTACGCCAGAGCAGCTTTTTACAGCTCGGATGGAAGGTGTCGCCTATTTGGAACGGCTTTCTTATGACATTATCGAAGGCTTGTCGGGTGAACGCGTGTCTGCGATTTATACAGCTGGCGGCGCGAGCAATAGTCTCGTTTGGTTACAAATTAGAAGCAGTGTGAGCGGCAGGCCGATTCGGAAAATGAAACATACCGAAGGTGCGGCAGGCGCCGCTGTTCTGGCTGCATCCCAAACGCGGTTTTCCAGCTTGGAAGAAGCGGGGAGCGCGATGATTCGACCAGAACTGACCGTGGAACCGGCTGAAGCTTCGATTTGTGAGCAATATGAGTTGAGGTATAAGCAGTTTATACAGCTATTGCAGGAAAAAGGGTATTACAATGAAGGAAAGGCTCAGGTGGAGTAAAATGACTCGTTTTTATGTGATGCGTCATGGAGAAACCGATTGGAATCGCGATCGCAACCGGTATTGCGGCATTTCGGATATTCCTTTGTCAGCGGAAGGGCAGAAGCAGGCAGAGCAGGCCGGCGATTTTCTTCGAGCCGTGAGGATCGATCAGGTGTACGCATCCCATCTACAGCGTGCAGCCCAAACCGCTCAGCCTGCAGCAGGGCATAGGGAACTTCCCATCCATCAAGATAAGCGGCTGTCGGAAATTGATTTTGGCTTATGGGAAGGACTTCGCATAGATGATATTACTTCCCGTTATCCGCAGGAATGGCAAAGTTGGCTGGATGATCCGGCAAAGGGCTTGGCAGGCGGAACGGGAGAGTCTGGCCAAGACGTTTTTGATCGGATGCATCATTTCTTTGCGGAGAAAGCAGAAGAGCACGCAGGTGAGCATATTCTTGTTACCAGCCACAGCACGGCTATCCGTATTTTCATTGCTGGCTTGTTGTCCATGCCGCTGAAAGCGTATAGGAAGCTGCCAGCAGACAATGCGGGTGTTGCGGTGCTGGACGTGAAAGGTGACGATTTTCGATTGATCAGGTTGAACTGCCGTTTTGATGCATTTTAATTACCTACATTGGGAAGGAATGACTGAGAATGACGATTAAAGGAATTGCACACCGTGGATACCCTGTAAAATATTATGAAAATACGCTGCCATCTTTTCAAGCGGCTTGTGATTTAGGATTTTCACAGCTAGAGCTGGATGTTCATTTAAGCAAGGACGGTGTGCCGATTGTAATGCATGATAAAACACTGGACAGGCTGACCGATGGGAAGGGCTATATTAAGGATTATACAGCGGAAGAGCTGCGCCGCTTTCGGATCGGCGGTACGGAAGTTATTCCAACCTTGGAGGAAGCACTGCTTTTAGTCAAGGATCGCTTGGTCGTCAGCATTGAATTGAAACAGGAAGGCGAGTTTTACGATGGGCTGGAAGAGGCGGTACTGGAAGTTGTTCGTCGCACAGAGATGATGGAGCAGGTCTATGTGATTTCTTTCGACCATTTTTCTGTCGCACGGATGAGAGAGCTGGATGCAGATATCCCTCTAGGCCTCGTGTTCCATGGCAGCATGCCGTATGTGTTCCCTTTTATGAAAGAGATCAAAGGTCAGTATTTGGCGGTTAAGCTGTCCTTTCTCACTGAAAAGTATGCTCGTATGATCGAAGAAGCGGGAATTCAGCTGGTTGTATGGCCGGTCGACCGTCTGGAAGAGATGGAGCTGGTTTCGAAAAAATATCCTTCGGCCATTATTTGTACGAATGAATTAGAGCGGTGGAAGTCGTTTATAGAGGGTCGTTAATAGGCAAAATGGACAAAGGCGGTCAGCTTTATGACCGCCTTTAAAATTTGTGTTGGTCTCTTGCCTCGGCTGTTTTATAAATATAATTGCGAAAACCAATAGCCAGTACATGAACCTCATCATTTATATATTTAAAAATAATTCGCATATCAGGTGAAGTATCAATACCAACATGAAAACGGCTTTTGCGCCAACCGAGCAGAGGGGGATACTCACAAGGTATACTGTGCTGTAAATTTTCTTGATCTGCCACTATTAACCTGAGCTACTTTAAAACGCTTAATAGTACCGAATCAAATTGATCCTGAGCCTTTATAGAAATGAGCTTAAAATCTACCATACGGACTTGTTTATGTTCAATGATTTTTTCCATCTCTTTAATTAGTCCAATCCGGCACTTTTCCTTGCCATCTTAATAAATTCCTCTTCATTCTCAATAGAAATTGTTTCCCAAGCATCGGATTTATCAACTTCTGCAAGCCGTTGGCGATAAAGCTTATAGATCTCCATATCCTCTTTTGGCACGCTCACAACAGGTGTACCAATTAACACACCATCGACCACCTTAAAATCTATTTCATCACCAATATCAGCATAAATTGCATCAAGTATTTCTTTTTTTATAGTAATCTGTCCCTTTTTACGTATTGTAACCTTAGATCTTACCTCGTCAGCCATAATAGCAGTCCTCCTCAAATCGGATTCTATTATTGACATTATATCCACTCCCCTTCGGTTTGATTCTACTATTCTTACTTTCCTACTTTCCTACTTTTTTACTATACATCAATTAACTATACACTTCATTACTTTGTTACTTTATCAGGAAGATGAACGATAATCTCATTGAAAAATGACACGGAAACTAGGGAATTTCCACTATGGAGGGTCGTGCGGTTTCGATAGACTTAAGAGGAGAGGACGGAGGAAACGTGCTCATCTAATGTTTAGATATACTTGAGATTTCTACATAAAAGGAGAGAAACTAGCATGACGTTACCCGATTTGAACCAGTTTGCAGATCCGCCTGCACTGTACAGAAGTGCACCATTATGGGTGTGGAACGATGAAATGACGGAGACCGTTATTCGCACGCAGTTGCTTGAATTAAAAGAACACGGCTTTGGCGGTGCTTTCGTCCATCCTCGTCCTGGGCTCATTACGCCATACTTATCGGAGGAATGGTTTGAGCTGTGGTCTGTTGCGTTGGAAGAAGCGGAAAAGCTAGGATTGAAGCTGTATATTTACGATGAAAATTCATATCCGTCAGGCTTTGCTGGCGGTCATGTGCCGTCTGAGCTTCCAGATTGCTTGGCTAATTCGGTAAACATGCGAGAGCTCGACCTAACGGACAGCAAGTCAGCGCTTCCTGTACTCTCCGGTATGCTGAATCGCCCAGGACATCCAATTCGAGCGTTCGCGATGAAGGAAAGCGCTGAGGGGAACGGAACGTTAGAAATTGCCCATGATGTCACAAGTATCCCTTCCTCTGAGTGGGGACAGTATGGCGAGAAATTTCTGTGGTTTGAGATCGGTAAGCCAGAGACGAATTCATGGCTAGGCGGTTTTGCTTATACAGATTTAATGCGTCCCGAAGTGGCGCAGGTATTCCTTAATAGCACGTATGAAGCATATCGTAGTCGATATGGCGACAAGTTTGGCGGCAGCATTCCAGCGATCTTCACGGATGAACCAGAAATATCGCCAGGTAATCTGTTTCAAGCTGGCAACAACTTCTTGCCATTCAGCTACTGGTTCGCAGGGCGCTTTGAAGAACGCAACGGGTATGATTTAAAGGACCATTTACCGTGCCTGTTCAAAGATGTAACCGGCCCTTCGCTTCGCCGAGACGCCCAAAAGGTTCGTTACGACTATTACGACACCATTCGTGAATTGTGGGTGGAAAACTTCCTTCAGCCTATTTATGAATGGTGTGCGAAGCACGGTATTGCTTGGACAGGGCATTATTTGGAGCATAATTGGCCTTACCCTTGGGGAAGAACCTCGCCTGCGGTGATGTCGCTTTATGAATACATGCAGTGGCCTGGCATCGATATGCTGAAATCCAATTTGCTGCGGCAGAAGGATCAAGAAGGCATGGAACCCCTCATGCTAACCATCCGAGAGGCCCATAGTGTTGCCAATCAGCTAGACCGTGAGCGTGTTCTTTGTGAAGCTTATGGCGCTGGCGGGTGGGATTCTGATTTTCGAGATTACAAACGGATAGGTGACTGGCTAGTTGTTCACGGCATTAACTTTATTAATCAACATCTCACGTTCGTTACGTTGTCTGGCGCACGCAAACGCGATCATCCACAATCCTTCGATTGGCGTCAGCCATGGTGGGAAGAGTATGGAAAGATGAATGAGTATTTCGGACGTCTAACCTACATGCTCTCGCAAGGAAAGACCAACAATCGAATTCTGTTCTTAAATCCTGTGACGAGCGTCTTCATGGAATCGCCTGAATCCCAGAAGGGAGGCCTTCGCCTGAAGGAAGCGCCGCCTCAGAACCCTGACATGTCTCTGCATCTGAAGGTAGTGCAAGGTTTGTGCGATCGGCAGTGGAATTATGATTTTGGCGATGAGTTCATCATGGAGCGGCACGGCCATGCGGCCGAGGGCAAGCTTCAAGTTGGCGGTCGCCGATATGACGTCGTTGTGTTTCCGAATAGCATGCGAAATATGAGAGCATCAACTGTGAAGCTGCTTGAAGCCTATTTGCAGTCGGGCGGACGTGTGATTGCCATGGCAGAGCCGTCAAGCTTCATTAATGGAGAGGCTTCCGAAGAGGCCAGCAAGCTGGCATCCTACCCGGGTTGGCTGACAGCGTCAACGTTGGATGAAATAGATAGTTTACTACATGAATTATTGCCGATTGACTTCGAATGGGTTAGCGAGACTCCGCTTCCTGTCGGCGTTCATCATCTGCGTCGTGACTATGATGATGGAAGCTCCGCTTACTTTATCGTCAACAGCAGTACTCAGTCCCTTGTTGCGGATTTAAAGCTGCGCGGTAAAGAAGTGGAAATTCGTGATTCCTGGAGCGGGAACGCGGTGATGCCTGCTTACGAGCAAGAAGGTGAGTACGTGCGGCTAGCGGTTGAGCTGCCAGAGGAGGGATCTCTTCTGCTAGTTGTCAGGGAAGAAGCAAGTTCGGATTCCGACCTGATAACGTCTCAAACGGGTGGTCCTAACACTTCCGATTGGTGTGGAGATTATACACCGCATAACGATGTACAAACCTTGTCCGCACAGACGTCTGTCCAAATGGAAACAGACAATGTGCTTGTGCTGGACTATTGTGATATTCAAGTGGGAAGCAAATCGTACGAAGGCATCAACACCGTTCATGGCCAGCGTCTAATCTATGAGCATCATGGCTTCGAGACCAACCCTTGGGATAATGGAGTACAGTTTAAGCGCAGGCTGCTCGACCGCAATACCTTTGCAGCAGGCACCGGCTTTACGGCAACGTATCGCTTCCAAGCGGATACGGCTGGTTTGGTTGGTCCGATCCAGTTAATGGTGGAGCGCGGGCGTTCTTATGAGTTGTCGGTAAACGGCTCTCCGATCACATGGAGTGAGGCGAGCTGGTCGTTAGATCACCATTTTAACGCTGCAGAAATTTCAGGTGCCATTGTCAACGGGGAAAATACGATTACCCTGCAAGTAACTCCATTCGATATTCGCTTAGAACTAGAAGCCGTTTACTTGTTAGGCTCATTCTCGGTTATCAGTATGCAAGGCAAATGGACGATTGCCGAGCCAAAGCCGCTTAGTTTAGGGGCATGGAAGGATCAGGGCTACCCATTCTACAGCAGCAGCGTTGTGTATGAAAAGCAAATCCACATGCCAGCGTCAGCGCATGCCTGTCGAGTTCGTCTACCTGAGTGGGGAGGAGCAGTGGCATCGCTGCACGTGAATGGACAATACGCAGGCTTATTTGGTGCCGGACAAGGGGATTCTCATGAGGTCAGTCACCTCCTCCGTGATGGAGACAATAGCATTGCGATTCGCGTTTCAGGCAACCTCAAGAATATGCTCGGTCCGCATCATGAGCCAGATGGTGTGCGAAAAAGCGCATGGCCACGCAACTTTAAGAAGGCGCCGCTCTATGGTCCGCCGTCTGCCGAAAGCTATGATACACTTGCCTTCGGTTTGTTAGCCGATTTTGTTGTCGAAATAAGCTAATTCTTATCAAATAGCAGATTTCCGTATTAGGAAGAACCGTGTAGTCAGGCTACGCGGTTCTTCTCATTTGAGCAAATGCTCATAATTAAACAAATGATTGAAAAATCCAATGAAATCCAATACAATGAAAGCGTAATCATTCTAAGGTCCGCAGTCGGAGCCGCAGTTGCTATTTTGAAACCGAAAGGGGTGGCTTAGCAAGCAATTATGTTGATTGGAAGCAAGAGATAGGATCGATCGTCCATGCAAACAAACTTAAGGAGGAATAAAAATTGAAAAAGAAATATGTGTCCTTAAAGCTTTCCATGGGTATGCTTGCACTGATGGTAATGTCCGCACCACAAAGTGCCTTTGCCTGGGGGGGCGTAACCACAGCTGGCGCTTCTTTAACGAGCAGCAATAGCTCGGGTCACGGGAAGTTAGCGACAGATGCTTTTAATGATACGCGTGCTGCTGCATTTAAGAGCTATATGACCTCCATTCCAGATACAGGCTACGGGTTGATGCAAGCAAGATTGTTAAAATATATGGCTGAAGGCGATGTGGCAGCGGAAAAGGCATGGGTTGCTCAATTGGATGATGGAAATAATTCAGATGTGCCGATTGCGCTGGATATTTATGAAAAAGATACAAATGACGGTGTCATCCACGTGGCTGCACATGCGGTGACGAACTTGAAATACGATGCACGCCTGCGCAACGCACTTGAGATGTTGAAGCTTGCTGTGTACTGGAAAAATCAGAATCAAAAGCCAGAGCTTCAGTTTAGATTGCTGGGGAATGGGGCACATTTGTTACAGGATTATTTTGCCCATTTGAATGCCGGCAGGGATGCGGGCAATCCGCATAATATTGACGCTAATTTGAAGGTAGATGACAATGGGGATGGTGTGGCTGAAACGTCAGTAGGGGCTGACACAGTCATGGATAGTCTGAATTGGGATAATCATTCTGATCACAATAGCGGGCTTCCCTACGATTTGCGTATCCAAGACGCGTTTGAAGTTGATTATTGGCACAAAGATACAAACTGGGCCAATAACTATCGGTATAAGCAATCTGTGGAGCTGACAATTAATTATTTCAATGCTTTTATGGCAGGCACAGAGGCTGATTTTGAGAAAACACTGGATCAAGGATATGTGGTCAACGGCACCACGACAACGTTCATTGACTACATAAGCAAAGTGGTTATAGATAATTCCAATACGTATGCCACATATGACTCACTATGGACGGCCTCCACAAGCACAGCGGGTTATTGGGAAAATGATTATGCAACGGACGGTACGAGCGGAGCAGATGCATCCACGAGATGGGCGAAATTCTCTACACCAGATGTCAATTCCTGGTACACCTTCAAACCAGGCAAGTATAAAATCTACATGAGATGGACGGCAGGTGCGAATCGACCTGATGCTGCGCCATTGGAGATCGCTTATAACGGTGGCGTAGACACGTCCAAAACGGTAAATCAACAGATTAATGGAAGTCAGTGGAATTATATTGGTACGTATGATTTGGCGGAAACAGGCAGCTATGTGAAGCTATTGGCTACAGATGCGGGGAATACGATAGCCGACGCTGTTATGTATGTCAAAACGTTGGAAAGCGACCCAATTGCTAGTGTCACTGCTTCCAGTTCGCACGAGGGCAATGGTTGGACAGTCAACAATGCCAAGGATGGCTTCCGTTCCTCGTTATCAGGAATACTTGGCTGGAGCAGCCAGAATAGCACGTCGACGAACCATACCGAATGGATTACTGCGGATTTGGGCAGCAGTCAATCCATTCGCCGAGTCGATTTGTATCCGAGAAACGATGGCAGTAATCTGGGCAATTGCTTCCCAATTGATTTTACCATTCAAGTATCCTCGGATAATGTCAACTGGACGATAGTGACGACCAAGACCAATTATGCCAAACCGAGTAATAAGGTGCAGAGCTTCACATTCACTTCCCAGTCAGCAAGGTTTGTAAAAATAACAGGAACGAATTTAAGAACGGATCCGACTGGTGCGTATAGAATGCAATTTGCGGAAGTAGAAGTGTACTAAACTTAAGAAGCAGCCTGTAAAACATGTCTTGGCATGTGAAGGGCTGCTCTTTTTTATAAACAGAAGAATCATTTCGGTTGTATACTCAAGAAAGCAAAATAGAACAACTTGAAATATGACAATGAAACTAGGGAGTTTCCCCTATGGAGCCGAAGTGGCTTTTGCTAGACTAAAGGTAACAGAAGTCGTGGGCATGGCTACCGTGTACGGCGCCGTAAGCACGCAGGCGGTCCAGCTCTGGATTGATTTTAATACATGGAGGGGTCAAATTTGAAAAGCTTAATTAGCAAAAAAAGCACGTTGTCGTTACTCGTAACAACACTTACTTTAGCTTCTACGCTCTCCGCTTGTTCAACAACAACAGACACTACTACCGATAAACCGGCTTCCTCAGCAGCGCCGGCAGCAACCAAGCCAGTAGGCAACGCAGCTGAACAAAGCCCAGATGCCAAATACGATCCGCCAGTTACCGTATCCATGGTGCGCGACATGCCGGGAAGTCTCACATTCCCGCAAGGGGATTCACTAGACAGTAACGTTATGACTAAGCTGTTGGAGCAAACATACGGCATTAAGATTGAGAATAAATGGGTGACAGATGGTGTGACCTATAATGATAAGCTGAACGTGGCCATTGCTTCCGGCGATTTGCCGGATATTTTCCGAGTGCAGCCCATCCAGCTTAAGCAGCTTGCAGATGCTGGTATTATTGCCGATTTAACCGATGTGTATAAGAAAAACATTACCCCGCTCGCGGATGAGAAACTTCGGACGGATAAAGGTGTAGGTCTTGCCTCAGCCACGTTAGACGGCAAATTGATGGGTATTCCTTATGTCAATGCAGCCATTGAGGGTGCGCAGATGCTGTGGGTTCGTAAAGATTGGCTAGACAATCTTGGTCTTACAGAGCCGAAAACGATGGACGATGTATACAAGATCTCAAAAGCTTTCAAAAATAACGATCCTGATAAAAACGGTAAAAGCGATACGTTTGGCCTCGGCTTTTACTCCAATATTTTCGCTGGATTCGGCGGAATGACCGGCTTCTTTAACGGTTTCCATGCCTACAAAAACATGTGGGTCAAAGATCCAAAAGGCGGCAATGAACTCGTTCAAGGTAATTTACAACCGGAAATGAAGCAAGCGCTCACAAAATTGCAGGAGTTGTATAAATCTGGCGAAATCGATAAAGAGTTCTCCGTGAAGACGGCGGATCAATTATTACAGGATATCGTTGCCGGAAAGATCGGGATGTTTTACGGAGCGTTCTCTGAGCCGCTGAATAAACTCAACAAGGCCGTGACGGCTGATGCGAAGCAAGTATGGGAAATGTACCCGCTGCCATCCGTTGACGCTAAACCTGCGCTAGCCCAAGTGACGGCGATGCCAACGTACTACTGGGTTGTGAATAAGAAAAGCAAGAATCCAGCTGCAGCGATTAAAATGATGAATTTGTACGTTGAGAAAATTTTTGGGAAAACGGCTGACTTCAAGTTCATGTATGACGGAAACTTCGCCGTCTATCAGTATCAGGATGTGAAAACGTTCGGTGCCACGAAGAACCTTGATCATTATTTGGCCATTAAGGCAGGCTTAGCAGGCGACATGAGTAAGCTGAATCCAGAAGGTAAGGGTTATTTCGATCAGGTGAAGCAGTATCAAAGCGGTGACAAGACGATGTGGCGTTATGCCAAAATTTTCGGGCCTGATGGTTCAGAGAAGGTCATCAACAAGTATGTAACGGAAAATCAATTGTACTATGATCAATTTACCGGTATCCCATCGGAGTTAATGGTTGAAAAAACCGCTACACTTAACGATGTGACGAACGAAACGTTTATGAAGATTTTGCTCGGGGAATCACCGGATTTGTTTGATAAATTCGTAGCGAATTACAATAAGCTCGGCGGTACGGATATTACGAAGCAAGTTAATGACTGGTTTGGTAAGCAAAAGAAATAAATTAAACTTTTGGAGTGATAGCAATGTGGAGTACACGAAAGTCGATTTATTCACGCTGGCCTCTACATCTCATGCTGCTGCCCGGATTGGCACTGTTGTTCGTGTATCATTACATTCCGATGCTAGGCGTATCGTTAGCCTTTCAAAATTTTAAGCCAACGCTAGGATTGTTTGGTTCCAAGTGGGTGGGATGGGATAACTTCACTTATATGATGGCATTGCCCAATATTTATCGGGTCATTTGGAATACGCTATACATTTCCGTGCTCAAAGTGATTGCAGGTCTGGCATTTCCAATTATTATCGCTTTGTTGCTGAATGAAATTCGCGTCGTATTCGTGAAGCGCAGCATTCAGACACTGATTTATTTACCGCATTTTTTGTCTTGGATTATTCTAGGAGGCATTCTGATTGATGTGCTATCTCCGTCAACTGGTATTGTGAACGGCGTGTTGAAAGGGCTCGGTTTCGAGCCCGTTTTCTTCCTAGGGGAACCGAAGGCATTTCCTTATGTACTCGTTACAACGGATGTATGGAAAGAATTTGGCTTTAACACCATCGTCTACTTGGCGGCGATTACGAGTATTAATCCGAATTTGTATGAAGCAGCTGTTGTTGATGGAGCGAACCGTTGGCGGCAAATTCGCCACATTACGATACCAGGCATGCTGCCGGTTATCGTCTTACTGGCAACATTGAGCCTTGGGCATATTCTGAATGCCGGGTTCGATCAAGTATTTAACTTATACAATAAGGCTGTCTACGAAACCGGGGATATTATCGATACGCTAGTGTATCGAATGGGGATTCAGCAGGCTAAATATTCACTTGCAACGGCAGTTGGGTTATTTAAGTCAGTCGTGTCATTCATTCTAATCTCCGTATCGTATCTATTAGCCTACCGATTTGCTAATTACCGCATATTCTAAAATGACAAGCTGACGAAGCAAGCTTTCCCTTCGGAAAGCTCCGAGAGGAGGCGACGAACGATTGATTCAGGATACGTCCCTATCATCTAGATTATTTACAATTTGGAACTATGTGTTTCTAATTGGACTTTCGTTAGTTTGTATATTTCCAATTGTACACATATTTTCCATTTCCTTGAGTTCAGATATCGCTGTAGCGGCGGGGCATGTGAAGCTGTGGCCTGTGGATTTTACGACGAACGCCTATCGCATCGTACTTGGAAAAGTTGAGTTTCTTCGCTCAATTGGTATTACGCTGCAGCGAGTTCTGTTCGGTGTAACGCTTAATATGCTCATGGCCATTCTTATGGCCTATCCACTCTCGAAGGAAAGCAAAGTATTTCCTATGCGAACGTTGTATGCCTGGATCGTCGTATTCACGATGCTTTTCCATGGCGGGCTTATTCCGACCTTCATGACAGTGAGAGCAACCGGCATTTTAGATACCATTTGGGCGCTTGTCCTGCCTAATGCAGTTCCCGTCTTCAACGTTCTGCTGTTGCTCAACTTTTTCCGAGGTCTGCCGAGAGAGCTGGAGGAGGCTTCGATGATGGATGGAGCGGGGCACATGGTTACCCTGCTTCGCGTCTACCTGCCGCTATCACTTCCAGCTCTCGCGACCATTGGCTTATTTAGTACTGTCGGACACTGGAACGCTTGGTTTGACGCAATGATTTATATGAATACACCGTCTCACTATCCGTTGCAGACCTACCTTAGGACCATCGTCATCGACCTTGATTTGACCTCGCTAACCGGGACGGGGGATGCGCTTAAGGAATATGACAAAATCTCGGCAAGAACGGTGCGGGCCGCCCAAATCTTCTTGGGTGCATTGCCGATCTTGATGATTTACCCGTTCCTGCAGCGTTACTTCACGAAGGGCATTGTCATGGGAAGCGTTAAGGAATAAATCTCGTTATGAGCAGGGAGATGTCTTCGATCTTCGAGCAGGAGCTTCCTTCATGTGTGTGGAAACCATAAAAAGCAATTTTTTTTGTGGAAAAATTTGAAGGGAGTTATGACTTTGCGACACTTGCAAAAGCTGTTCAAACTGTATCCGAAGCTGATTCTGTCCTTTCTCATAGTTCTGACGCCTGTTTATGCCATTAGTCTCATGATGAATAATTACGCTGAGCGCAATGTGCAGGATAAAATAGAAGAGTCTATGAAATCCAGTGTTAATTTTTATATTCGCCAGCTAGAAAGCGATTTCAACCGCATCATTCGTATGCAGGAGGAATTTGTTAATGATCGAGACGTTGGTTTGTTAAGCGGTGCAGGGGAAATATTTAACGACTTTGACTGGCGCAATGCTGTGATTAATACGAGGAGTCGTTTAACCAGCTTGCGCAATTTGAATAGCTACGTACGAGAATCAAGCATTTACTTGCCTAGCGAAAAAAGGTTGATTTCTTCCGCAGCCTCCTATGCCCAATTGACTGATGCAGAGTACGAATTGTTAAAAAGCGCGAGCCGACAGGTCGGAAACCCGTTCGTATACGGTGGAGGTCGCTTATTTGTCAGCTTTCCTTTTTCCAATTTGGCCTTAATTAACGGTCGAGAGCCTCGCTTTCTTGTCAGCGCTGAGATCGACGGCGCTGCCGTTGGCGATGTTTTGGATACGATGAAGATCGACGGTAGTGGCGGTGCGTTCGTTGTTGGCCGTGATGCAAACTGGCTGCTCCACGGCAAAACCAGCAATACGGCTTTTATGCACGCCATTATGGACGGTCTTAAGTTAAACCAAGCTGAAGGTCATGCAGCAGACAGTGGAAGTAGAAAAGTGCTGCGAATTGATGGTCAGACCTATTGGGTTAATGTTGAAAAATCACAGAAACTAGGCTTTTCGCTGATCATGTATATGCCTGAAACACAAATGCTGGGAGCTTTAAAGCAATTTCGTGTCTGGTTCTGGGTGTTATCTGTCATCTCGATACTGATTGTGATTGTGTTCTCCTATTCGATCTTCTTGCAAATACATCAGCCCTTACGTCGTTTAATTCAAGCTTTTAGGGGCTTGGAGAATGGCACGGTGGATAAAGAGCTTGTTTACAAGCGATCGGATGAGTTCGGTTACCTGTATCAGCAGTATAACCATTCGGCCAAACGAATTAAGGATTTAATTCATGAAGTGTATGAGCAGCAATACCGGGCAAATCTGTCCGAGCTGCGTCAGCTGCAGTCTCAGATCAATCCGCATTTTTTATACAATAACTTTTTTATTTTATACCGCATGGCCAAAAATGAAGAAAACGATAATATTGCTCGCTTTACTTCGTACTTGGGTAAATATTTTCAATTTATTACCAGAACACAGAAGGGGCAGATTAGTCTGGCGGAAGAAACGGCTTTTTCACAAACCTATGTGGATATTCAGTCGTTCCGTTTTGAGGATCGCATCGTAGCTCGCTTTGCTGGGCTGCCTACGCGTTATGCAGGTGTGGAAGTGCCGAAGCTGATTTTGCAGCCGATCATTGAGAATGTATACCACCACGGTTTAAGCAATACGCTGGAAGGCGGTATGTTGGAGGTACGCTTTGAGCAAGAAGGCGATAAGCTGCTCATCATTGTGGAGGATAATGGGGAAGAAATGCCTGAAGCCGATTACGACGAACTACAATACAAACTGAAGGCATCTTCAGGCTGGAGCAATATCGAAACGACTGGCGTCATCAACGTTCACCGCAGACTGCGGCTTGAGTTCGGCGAAGAAGGCGGTGTGGCATTTAACCGCAGGCCTGGTGGGGGGAATCAGGTTATTCTGAGTATTCCAATTGTTCATGAACGTGCCGAACAGATAGATAGCATCGAGAAGGGCAGGGAGTGAATCTATGTATAAACTGTTGATCGTGGACGATGAGCCAAGAATCGTGAATGGCCTGTACGAACAGTTCTTGGATTGGGGAGACGTAGAACTTGAGGTGTATCGCGCTTATTCAGCTGTCGAGGCTTTGCGTATTGTGAGCGCTGCGAAGATGGATATCGTTCTATCCGATATTCATATGCCGGGGATGAGCGGACTGCAACTGCAGCCCAAAATTATGGAGCTGTGGCCTCGGTGCAAAATGATTTTTTTGACAGGTTATGGAGACTTTGACTATATCCAATCTGCGATGCGTCACGGCGGTGTGGATTATATCTTAAAAATAGAAGGCGACGAGCCGATCTTCGCTGCGGTTCGTAAAGCGATCGCTCGTCTGCAGGACGAATTAGAAGTAGATCGGATTATTCAAGGTGCCAAGCTTCAAGTGCGTGAGTCGATTCCCTTGCAGCGGAAGGAGTTGCTCTTGGGCCTGTTGGAAGGGGAGTTCGAGCCGAGAGGGACAACCCAAACGCGGATGAAAGAACTGGAGATTACGCTTCAATTCAAGGAAGACGTGCTCCTTGTCGCAGGGCGGATCGATGCTTGGCGGCAAGATGTGATCAGTTCTTACGACAAGTCTCTGTTCGTTTATGCTGTTCAAAATATTGCTGATGAATATTTAACTCCATTAACTAAAGCATCCTGCAGTTTGCGTAACTCGGAGCTGGTCTGGTTTATTCAGCCAGCTGACTCAGAGCTGCACGAGGATGAGGAGCGTTTGCGCAATTGCGAAATGTTTGTGCGTGATACATTGCCAGATATTCAGGCAAGCTGTGCGAAGCTGCTCGACGTGCAATTGTCGTTCGCGGTCAGCGGAGCCATGTGTGACTGGGATGATCTGAGCATGCAGCATCTGAAGCTGCAGCAGATGTTCCGCCAAGGACTTGGTGAGGGTAAGGAAGTGCTGCTGTTTGAGCCGAAGACGCTCATGCCGGAAGCGGGTGAATTAAGCAGAACGATAGACGTTCCCGTACAAGCGGATGGGGCGCTTTTGAGTCAAAAAATGAAAAAGCTGGAATGGCACCTGGAAAGTGGGCAGAAGGAAGAATTCGTTCCGTTATTCGGGGAAATCACACGCACAATAGCAGCGCTTGTCGCCTCTTGGGGAGAGGGGATGCCGCTGATTATTGAATTTCGATATGCGCTGAGTGGCATGTTTCTTACTTATCTGAATCGTCGAGGTCTGTTTGCAGAAGTATCGAAAATGACTAGAACGGAACCGCTGCTTAATATCTCGTTACTCCCTGTATGGCGCGATGTGGAAGCCTATTTCGGCGAATTGTCCGAGCTGTTATTCTCGCTGAAGCAAAGCGAACAGAAGGACAGGGTCAGTCAAATCGTTGCCGCCGTCAACCTTTATATTGAACAGCATATTAGCGAGCCGTTGTCGCTTGATATATTAGCCGATCATGTCTATTTGCATCCAACGTACTTGTCTAGGTTATATAAGATTTCTGCAGGGATTCGAGTAACAGATCGGATCAAAGAACTTCGTATGAAACGGGCCAAGGAACTGCTCGCAAATACGCGGCTTAAGGTCCATGAGGTTGCAGTTGATGCAGGCTTTGAGTCCGCACATTATTTTGCCAAAGTGTTCAAAAGAGAAATGAATCTTACCCCGCAGGAATATCGCAATAAGGTTACGGAGTGATGATGCGGGCAACGACATAAGGGGGATCGAAAGTGAGTATGGCGATACCATCAAAGGACTGGCATGCCTCATGGATTTGGTGCGATGGCGAAGAAAGCCCGCGCAATGAATGGCACTGTTTTCGCAGGACATTCGAAGTACCGGTAGCTGGCTGGCGTGATGCCTCGATTTCAGTTACGGCTGATTCTAGATATGCCCTTTATGTAAATGGGGAGTTGGTCGGGCGGGGACCCGTGCGCAGTTGGCCGCATGAGCTGGCCTACGATACGTATGATATTTGCCCTTGGCTGAAGCCAGGTCAACCGAACACGGTCGCACTAATGGTGATGCATTACGGACTTTCCACATTTTCGTATATTCGGGGTCGCGGAGGACTGTTAGCTCAAATCGATTGGACCGCAGGTGAAGCGGGGAATCAAGAAAAGGGCTGGATAGGAACGGATGGCGCTTGGAGAACGGAACGGCACAGGGGTTACTTGTCTCGCTCGCCTCGAATGTCATTGCAGCTTGCCTTTGCTGAGTCGGTAGATGCCGGCCTTTGGGATGAGGGGTGGTGCCAGCCAGCCTATGACGATAGCGGTTGGGCGCAAGCCGTTGTCATTGGCGAGGTGGGAATGGCGCCATGGGTGCAAGTAATCCCACGGGATATTCCCTATTTGACAGAGGAACTTATATATCCGTCTAGGATTGAATCTCTGCATCAGGTAACCCCGCTGTCATGGACCGCTTATTTAGATGCACGGTCGATTCTTGTAAGTGACAGTGCTAACCATGGCAATTCTACCGTATACGCAGGACATGTGGGAACGACCATTCGAATGTCGGAACATGCCAAGGTCACGATAGGCTTTGCGTATGTACCGCCTTTCTTACATGCTGTTTGTGTGGACGGTATTCGGTATCCGAAATCGAGCCTTAGGGGGCAAGGGAGTCAGGATCTATATTTGGATCTGGACCTGCCGGCAGGAGAGCACCTACTGCTGTTTGAACTAGCTGGATCGGATCACGGTCGGGGGATATTTATGGGAATCGACTGTGAGTTCCCTTTTGAGGTTATCTCTCCAGTTGGTGCTGGAGAGGCGTTTTCGCCTTTTATCTCAATCGGGCCTGTAGAAAACTATGAATATATTGACCATATAGTCGATGCACAGCAGAAGGCTCAGGATCGGCTTATCCAGGCGTGTGCAGGCAAACAGGCATTTGTGACAGAGTTGGACGACAGCAGAAAGCGGCAATATGAAGCTTTTTGCAGCATTAGTACTTCCTGTTCGATCAATGAAATAATAAAGCTCGGAGTACCGATAGCCCCAGCTTCACTGGCATTTGTCAGTCCTGAATCGGTCTATACCTTGACGCTTTGGAAGAAGCGAGCAGTTCAGAAACCGGTTCCGGCAAGTTTACAGCAAGCAGTCATGGCTCATGCAGGATATGCCGAAATTCCGTCCTTCGGGGAAGATGATACGGAGTTTATCATTGATTTTGGCACAGAATGGTCAGGTTATCTCTCGTTTGAAGTGGAAGCTGGTGCGGGGACGGTTATTGATTTCTTCGGTGTCGAATATATGCACGAAGGTAAAGTCCATTACACGCATTACTTAGATAATTCGCTGCGCTACATCTGTCGTGAGGGTAGACAAACCTACACCTCTCAAGTACGGCGAGGCTTCAGGTATGTGATCGTTACTGTGCGGAAGGCGCAGCGTACCGTAAAATTATATAGCGTGAATGTGCTGCAAAGTAACTATCCGGTAGCCGAGGTCGGACAGTTCCGCTGCTCGGATGCCAGATTGAACGAAATATGGGAAATGAGTCGTCATACCGTCAAACTATGTATGGAGGATACGTATGTAGATTGTCCGGCCTATGAACAAACGTTTTGGGTGGGAGATAGCAGGAATGAGGCGCTAATCACTTATTATTTGTTTGGTTCAGAGCCATTGGTCAAGCGTTGTTTGGATCTTGTTCCTGGTTCAAGCGTGCAGACGCCTCTCTATGCGGATCAGGTGCCAAGCGGCTGGAATAGTGTCATTCCCAACTGGACCTTCTTCTGGGTTATTGCGTGCGAAGAGTATGTTATCCGAACAGGCGATATGAATTACGCACGCGAGATCTGGCCGCACGTGACGTATACGCTGGAGCACTATGAACAGTTATTGGATCCAAACGGATTGTTGGATTTGCAGGCATGGAATTTCCTGGACTGGGCTCCGTTAGATCAGCCCCGAAACGGTATCGTGACGCATCAAAATATGTTTCTTGTTAAAGCTTTCCGCTCCGTGTCCCAGCTGTCAGCTTGGGTGGGAATGGCGTCAGAAGGGGAGCAATTCTCACAAAGAGCGGATACTCTGCAACAAGCGATCGAAAGACATCTGTGGTCAGAGGAGCAACAAGCCTATCTGGATTGTGTGCATAGTGATGGGCGACGCTCGGAGATTTTTAGTATGCAAACGCAGGTCGTCGCTTATTTGTGCGACATTGCGAGCGGGCAGCGTCAAGCGCATTTGGAGCGCTATCTCGATTCGCCGCCGGAAGCATTCGTCAAGATTGGCAGCCCGTTTATGTCATTTTTCTATTACGAAGCTTTGATGAAAATGGGGAACACGCGCAAGCTGGTTGATGACATCCGTCTGCAGTATGGTCGTATGCTTGATTACGGAGCTACAACCTGTTGGGAGACATATCCGAAAACGGATGATTCCGACCCTACGCCAAGTCAACTAACGCGCAGTCACTGTCATGCTTGGTCGTCAGCGCCTGGCTATTTCTTAGGTACTGCCGTATTGGGCGTTACTTGTAGAGAAACAGGCTGGCATGAAGTTGTTGTTCAGCCTAATCCATGTGGTCTGACATGGGCGAAAGGCAGTGTACCGCTGCCTACTGAAGGGCGGATTGACGTCTCTTGGAAAATTCAACACGATGGCAGGATGCACATCAAAGTATGGGTTCCAGCCGAACTGAAAATAGCGATCCTGCTTCCCGAAGGGATGGAAGGAACAACCGAGCTGCACGTAGTGTAGCTCGGTTGTTTTTTATTACCACATAAGAAAGTATAAGTTTTCGGTTCCCGAAAACCGCTTTCTTATTGGCGATAAAACCTACCTCTAAACGCGGTCGCTCATCCCTGAATGGCCTCGATAGAGGTTTTCTCATTATTCGTTTGCAAGCAGCTCACGCGCGGTCTCTTCGTTTGTGATGAGGACATTAACAAGTTGTCCTTGCAAGGCACCTTGAATCGCCTTCTTTTTGCCAACGCCATGCGCAATGCCAATGCGAAGCTCAATTTGCTTAAACTCCTCAGGGGTTGCCCCGACGACGCGGCTGCTTAGGCTAGGAAGTGAGAATGTGCCCTTGTCATTATAAAAATGAAAGATCAGATCGCCAACGCTGGAAGCGGAAAGCGCTTGGCTGCTTAAACCCGGGACCAGGTTTGATGTAATAATAGTTGCATCCTCCCCAGTATGGCCAATTCCGACGACAGCTGCGTCCACTTTCTTAATTTCAGAAACAATTTCTTGTACACTGGGGTCTTGTAAAAAGCTATTCTTAAGCTCCTCATTAACCGCGATCGCAGGAGCTGGGAACAGGAGAGGCTTGCAACGAAGCGATTGCGCCCACAATTGAATGACCGATGCAGCCGGGACGAGTTCTTCCTTGGCGCCGGAGCCACCGGAAAGCTGAATCACCTTTAAGCCCGGTCGAGGGTCGCAAAAATGCATTTGGGCGCCAATGGCATACAGTGTCTTCCCCCAGCCTAGACCGATGGATCCATGTGTAGGAAGAATTGAATTCAAATATTGGCTAGCTAACACCTCGAAGGAGGTTCCCGATTCATCAGATTGGAAAATGACACAATCCTTCATCTCGTAGCGTTTCATCAGTTGGCTTTCCAACTCAGTATGGCGGCAGCTATCCAAATCGGAACGGATTTGAAATTGCACAATGCCTCTCTCTCTGGCTTCGCTTAGGAAACGAGCGACAGAGGAACGGCCAATATTTAATTGCTCGCATATTTCCTGCTGACTCATTTCAAGGACATAATACATACGGGCGATGCGTTCTAGAAAGCTTTCCTTCGACAAGTGCTCGTTATTCTGCGTTTTACTCATGAGTCGCCTCGTTTCCTGATAATGGTAGGTATGTGTTAGTATGTGCAAATTTTGGACATAAGTTTCAAAAGTAATCATTTGTTCGATTCAACAAAATCTTATCACGCCGATTTACGTTCGTAAACAAAAACCCCGAAATGACGTTCGTAGCTTAGTCACTTCGGGGGTTTAATTATTTGGTTGAGCTCACCTGCAAGAGGTGAGCTTCTTTTGTTCTATTAAAATGGGTGAGAGTGAACAGATAATCACCTTTAAAATAGCTATTCTTATAAGCGCCAGCACCGGCGCCGACTTCAAGCTCCATGATGCTGTAGCCAGCTTCGTTCGGCTCATTCAGCTTCTTGAAGGTCTCGATGCCCGGCTGCAGCAGCGCCAAGGGCTTCGAGCCCCAGATGCTAAGCGAGGTGACGACCGCTTCCTTCGGGTTCGTCTTCGACGGCTCTACCAGCAGCGACAGCTGGTAGGCCGGATAGCTCAGCAGCAGCTTCACGCCAGTCGGCGCTGCTGCCGTTGCGTTAGCCGCGCCAGTTTCCGCGGCTGGTACGGCTTCGGAGGCGTCTGCGACCGCCGCCTCCTGGCCCGCGAGCATGACGCTGTCATCCTGCAGCGTCACTTCCGCCGGTTTGCCCAGCAAGTCTTCGACTTTCTTGCTGGACAAACTGATAAAGCTCTGCAGGTTGACCGCGCCGCCTGCCCAAAAACTCCGCAGCAGCGGCGCGCCGTCTGCGTCAAACAACGTGCCAAGGCCGTCGTAGACGCTGGCCTTGAAGTCGCCTTTGTAGACGAGTTTGCCTAACTCGTCATACGCTTCCCCGGCGCCGGTCAGGGCGCCGCTCTGGAACGCGCCTTTCAGGCGCGGCACGCCTTTTTCATCAAAGGAGGTGCCTTCGCCGTTATACTGGCCTACAAGGAATTGGCCTTTGTATTTCATCATGCCGCTTCCATAGAACTCCGTGCCTTCTCCTGAGTAGCTGCCATTCTTAAAGCCGCCTTCGTAGAGGAGGAGGCCCTTCGCATCGTAAAGCTTGCCTGCCCCGTTATATAGACTTGCTGCGAATTCTCCTTCATACTGGGCAATGCCCCCAGCGGCAAACAGTTTCCCAGCGCCATTGTACATGCCGCTATTGAAGGCTCCGTCATAAAGCAGGTCGCCGCTTGGCAGAAACAATTTACCTGCGCCGCCGAATTTGCCATTTTGAAACTCACCGTTGTAAATCACTTTCTGTTTCTCGTCGTACAACGTGCCAGCTCCATTATAGATATCGGTGGTGAAGGCTCCTTTATAGATCAGGTGACCCTGCTCGTCATAAAGAGCTCCGTTCCCATTTTTAAAACCTTTCTCAAAATCACCCTCATAAGCGAGAACGCCGTTGTCATGATACAGCTTCCCTTTGCCGGAATAGAGACCATCAACCAGATCGCCGACATAGCGAGCTTCTTTTTTATCTTTTTTAGGATCGGCTACGATTTTACCACTACCTGAAAAGCTATTGAGCTGAGGCGTGTTTTCTTGCAGGACAGGCACACGGTTGAACCATTTGTTCACGATCTTAGGCGGTCGGATAAAAATGAAGAAAATCAAAACCAAGATAAACAAGAGGATGAAAATGAGCAGCCTTTTGGAGATGTAGTAGGAGCCGATCAGAACGTAGTTTTTCAATGAGGATTCACGTGTCTGCAGAAAGACTCGCATCATTTGTTGAAATTTAATAATTGCTAGTTTAGGCAATCTTCCAACGGTTATGATCGCCTTCATAACATGTCCGATGAAAGGTGCTACGATAGGCCTTAGCACTTTCTCAATCGTTTTGATCGGCTCCAATGCTCCCACTCCTTATTTCATTATATGAAATCTATGGCACCTGAATCGTCATCTGACCAGGCTGTTGGATAGAAATAACGCCGCCCCAATTGCACATGCATTTGGAGCTGTTGTTTAAAGCAGGCATGTTCGCGACCAGTACAGTAGGAGAACCGGGTGCCCAAGGTGCAGCGGTGACAGGGATGCAGGGCATCGGTGTCAATACGCCAAAAGCCGCAGCTGTTGCCGCTGCAACCATCGGATTCGCCGCCGAATTGCACATCCCAAAAGGCAGTATATTGACCATGGGCTTATTGTCCATAATGTTGGCAATCGGCATGGCGGTCATGACCAAATTCGCAGGAAGCACCATTAACGAGCTAGGCGCAGCACCAAATGTGCACTGCATCATCGCTCCGCCGCATACTAGATTCCCCATTATGGAAGCCCCTTCCTTGAATTATTTCCCGTGCAATATTCGGCAAAATTCGCTTATCTCATTCTTTTATACTACTAGAAAAGGGAATAAGCGGCAATCTAATCCTCTATTCGATTATTTTCGCCATTTTTCTCCAAAGAATGGATGCGAGAGTGGTAGAGATATTGTACTATAAAGAGAGAGAAGTACGTGAGCGGAGGGGTTTATCCTGATTGGTTTGAATATGGTCAAAATAGGACTTGCAGGCATATTGGTGGCATCCTCAGCCATAGTTGTAAGCGTTCAGGCAGAAGCCGCTGTAGTCAAGGCATTGACCTTGCAGGAGGCTGTTAATCAGGGGCTCAAAAAGAGCACACAATTGCGTGACGCTAGAACAGAAGTTTTGAAGAAAAAGATCGAGCTGGAGCAAGCGCAGCATACGGTGAACAATGAAGAGGCCAAAGCCTCAGGCTTATTCGCAAAGCCGCATAATTTAAGTCAGGATATAAGCACGCGTTTGAAAGTGCCAGATGCCCGGTCACAGCTGTTTCTTGCTCAAGAAACGTTGCGGCAAGGGACGAATTCTGCTCGTTATGATATCGAAAAAAGCTATTTAACGGCCTACCAAGATGCTGCTGCAGAAGAGCGCTCCCGAAAGAAATACGAGGAAGCCAAAGCTGCGGTCGATACGGTTAAAAAGAAACGAAAATACAATCTCGCAGATGCTGCGGAACAAGATAAAGTGGAGAAAGCGTTAGAAAAGGCCGCATCCGACTACAAACAAGCGCAGCTGACGGCGAAATCGAGCCGATTAGCACTAGGCAAACTACTGCAACTTGATTTGGAAAATAAAGTGGAGCTTTCCTTTCAGCCGGATTATGCGGATTTGAACCAGCGGATGCTTCCTACTTATATAGCAATGGGTCAAAAGTCGACAGTAAGCCTGCTAAGAGATACGGAGACTCGCCGTTTGGCGGATGAAAAGCTGAATACGACTCGTAATTTATACAGCGGAAAATTCGGTCCGGCCCGCATGCGGGTGATGGATGGGTTATTCAAAGAGCAAGAGATCGATATGGAGCTTTTTCAAGCGAGTTACGATGAAACGCTGGCACAGGTGAAAGAGGATTGGCAGGGATTTTTTATGCTGCTGGGGTTCATTCCAATTCCGAAATCACTGCTGCAAGGCGAATTTGATGGACTGCGCTATTTGGACGATCTGACGAATGCGTTGCCGCTAGCAACCATGGAACAGAATAAGGCGCAGCTTCAGGAAAAAGAAAGTCGTAACGCTGTGATTGCCGATATTCGGCAAGCTTTTTTGGAAGCCAAGGGAGCCGAAGAAGGCTATGCGCAGGCTTTGCGTGATAAGGATAATGCGGTAACGAATCTGTCCAAAGCGAATCAAAAGCTGAAGCTGAGCTTGATGAAATCCGAGGAGCTTCAGGCCTATAAGGATGCGGTAGAGCAGGCGGATCAACAAATTTTGGCAGCGCAAATTGGATACAAAACAGCTCTTGGCAAGCTCGATGTAGCGACAGGCGGAGCTGTTAATCGTACGCTTCGCGAAGGAATTTTGCCGTATCGTGATCTCGATGATGGATTGTCTCCGATGAAGCCGCAGAAGCCCAAAGCGCCACTTGGCACGTGGAAGCTTAAGCCAGCGGTTGGACAACTGCTTAGCGATTTCAGCATTAGCGTGAGCAAGAAGCTGGGCGCAACGGAATATGCTGTTTTTACGAAAGACGGCAAGCGCGTTGGAAAGCGGACGAAAATCAATAAGCCGGTACGGAATTTATCGCTGAAATTTAGTCAAATCGATCAGCTGAAGGTCGTGCTGTATAAGAAGGGGCATGGAATTCAGACTTTGCCTTTAGATGGCAAAGGAAGTACAGGGCAGTTAGTGGATCCAAGCGCGGACAGCGGGGCGAGTCCTGGAAGTGCTGGCGGAAGTGGCGGTACGGATGGACAAGCAGGCTCGGATGGAAGCATCGGCAATAACGGCAATAGCGGTGACACTGGCAGTGACGACGGCAGCGGAACGGATGACAACTCTGAAAATGGTGGAGAAGGTGATGGCTCCGCCAATGACGAGGAAGGCTTGGGAACAGTCATTATCGGTTCCTACAAAGTGAAGCTGGAAGCGTTGACGTCAGAAGCGTTCAATGCAGCTACAGCAACGATGGCGTCATCGGGGCAAGGCATGGTGTATCAATCGGATGCGCCAGGCGCTGCATGGATTGGGATGGATGATGCTTTAGATCCTGAAGCTTTAACGAACCCTTCAAGTTCAGCTGTCTTATCTAAAGAAGCCGTGGATGCACTCAAGGTAACCGTGGAAATCAAGGAGCCGGGCGCGATTGCTTCGCTAGAGACACCGGCACAGCTGCAAGGCAAGATCGATACGCTAAAGCAAGACATTGTGCAGTTGGAAGCTGCCAAAGATGCGGCTGTAGCGGCCATGAAGCTGAACGAGATCGCGGATCTCGCTGTGCAGATCAAAGACGCGCAGGCCCAGCTTGGCATGCTGGAGGCGATGCTCAAAGGCGACACCAAGGCAGCGCTCTCGCAGATGGCGCTGGTGAACAACCCGGACGCGCTGATCGCAGCGCTGTCCGAGGAAGCATCGCCGGCTGAGCCGGGCGATGGTGGCAGTGGCGGCGATGGAACCCCCGCCGCCAACGACCAGGCCAGCGAGGACCTGCTGGCCTCCGAAGCCCAGCTCCAGCAGGAGAAGCTGGAGCAAGCCCTCGCCGCCGGCGAGCCCGAAGCCGCTGCAGCCTTGCTGCAGCAGCTTCTCGCGACGCAGGCGCAGCTCGCGGATGCGCAATCGGGCGCATCCGAGGGTCTGGCTTCGCTCGAAGCAGCGAAGCAAAAGCTGCAAGCTGCGCTGAGCGCAGCGCAGGCGCAGCAGGACACCGAGCGGGTGGCTACGCTGACCCGCTCGCTCGAGGCCGTCGACGCAGCGAAGCTGTCGACACACAAAACAGCGCTGTTCGCGAAGCTGGACGCTGTACAGGTATTGCTGGCGGAGCTGCCAGCAGACACGGCCGTACAAGCGCAGCTGGAACAGCACATCGAGAAGCTGCTAGGCGAGCTGCAGCTTCAAGAAAAAGCGAAGTATGCCCCGGAGGAGCAAGCGGAACTAGCAGAAATCGCTGCCAGCTTAGCAAGCATAACGTCCATCCCTGCGGCTTCTGATCTGCCTAACGGAGCAGGCGCTGAACTATCTGCCACAATCCAACCTCTTTCGGCAGAAAACGTGCTTTCTTCCAATATTTCTATTAAATTTACGGCTCCGCCTGTTATAATAAATGGACAAGCATATTTACCTATTAGATCCGTTTCCGAATCGTTTGGGGCGGCGGTAGATTGGGATCCTGAGAGCTTTACAGTCACGGTGAGCACGGAATATACAACGATAACAAGCTCTATTAATCAAGCGACGGCTTATATAGATGGCCAGCCTATACAGATAGATGGACCGTCCCTTTTGCTAGATGGTAGGACCTATGTGCCGTTAAGGTTCATTTCCGAGTCCTTAGGCCTAAGTGTCGACTGGAACGCAGCTATGCAAATCATTCAGATTACCAATTAAGAGGAGATAACAAGCGATGAAGAAATCGATTGCGGCATTGCTGCTCGTCCTGCTGCTTCTGGGTGCTGCAGGGACTTATCTTGGTGCACACCGAGATAGCATCCAACTGTGGCCAGGGAAAAAAAGCATGCCTTTCGACGGACTATCGAAGGCCATCTCAGACGCACAGAACAACTTATTCGTCATCGATAATGCCAAGAAAACGATCCATAAGCTGGATGCTCAAGGCATCCTCCAGTTCTCGATTACTAGTGAAACTGGAAAGAACGGTGAAGTGTACCGTTTTAACGATATGGCTGTCGATGAACAGGGTTATTTGTATACGATTCGAACACTGTTAGATCCATATGGAATTAATGTGAAATTGGAGCAAATAGTCCGCTATAAACCAGACGGTGCATTCGATCGCAGCTTGTTTACACAGGAATACGGGGATACCCAGTCCAAAAGATATCGAATTGGCTCCTTGCGCAACGTGCAGGTGCACGAAGGTAATCTGTACTTTTTTAACGATGAAGTGAAAAATTTATCTTTATACGAAACACCAGTTGGCAATGGTTTTACGGCAGAGCCTAAGCTCTTGTATACGATTAAGCTTCCGGACAATAAATACGTTTCAGAAGCCGATGGTTACAAGCCAGGGGAGATTTATTATTCCACGCAAAGTGGGGAGATTTATCGTGCTTTGAGCGAAGGACGCTCTGAGCTTGTATATCCAGTCCCGGGCTTGGATCGCACACGGCGCAATTTCCCAGAGAGTCTGCATTTGGACGATCAGGGACGATTAATTTTTATTGATTTTAACACGCGCATGATTACTAGACTTGATCCTAAACAGCCTTATGTGCTGGAAGGACTTGTTGACGATGAGAAGGCAAAAGCCAGTGGTGTGGAGCTTGCTTTTGACACGACAGCGAGCAGTATTGGCCCAGATGGCAGTCTCATTATTGTAGAATCTGCACAAATTAATCGGCGACTTCCGGATGGCACAATCACACCTTCTTTAATTGAAGCAGGATATAGTCCGTCTGCTCAAAACCATGCATGGCTGGTGTGGTCGATCGCTGTGGCATTTATTTTACTGGTGCTCTATGCCATCAGAATCATTTTCATTAACCTGCTTAAGGGCCGGCTGCCGCTGATGGTGAAGCAAATTTTCATTTTAATCCCGGTCATTGCCGTTTCTATGATTCTTCTATCTACCGTAATCTACAATAGCTTTTCCAAAAAAATGGAAGAAGAGACGTTCAGTGAGCTGATTTTACTTGCCAAAAATGGTCAAAACCTAGTAGATGGCGACAAGCTGGAAAGTCTCACCTCTCCTTTGGAGTATAAAGGTCCTATTTATCAGTCATTCCGCAAGAAGATTCAATCCGTCTTCGAGAATAACGCGCGTGATGATAATCAAGGCTTTTACAAGGCCGTTTACAAATATGAGAATGGCGTCATTTATCGTATTTTAGAAGACGATGACGGCATGCATATGTTTAATCCATTCCAGCAAACACCTGAGAATCAACAGGTTGTCTTGGAAGGCAAGCCGGCAACAGGCCAATGGGAGGATTTCTCCGGGGAATGGCGCTATGCCATCGCACCTATTTTTAACTCGGCAGGTAAAATTGTCGGTGTCTTCGAAACGAGTAAGAATCTAGATGGCATATTGAAGCATCGTCAATCGGTCCTTAACTCGATTATTCGCAATATTGCCCTCATTTCAATTGGCTTACTGATCGTGCTTGTGATCATGACCTATGTTCTTCTTTCTTCTATTCGCAAACTGAGCAAAAGCGTAGGCGAAATTGCCAAAGGCAATTGGGATACGGTCGTTAAGATTAATACCCGGGACGAAGTGTCGGACCTGGGCGACAGTGTCAATACGATGGCAGCTCGGATTCGCGATTACATCACCACGGTAGAGAATTTCAGCCAATCCTATTATCGATTCGTTCCACAGCAGTTTTTGCGCTTCTTAAACAAAGACAGCATTCTGGATGTCGAGCTTGGCGACCAAGTTGAGCAGAACATGTCCATTCTCATTTTTAACATCCGAGGCTTCTACCAATTATCCAAAAAGCTTTCACCATTAGAAAATTTCAATTTCGTAAATTCATTCTTGAAACGATTTGGACCGTATGTCCGCAAGCATGAAGGGCTTATGAATAAATATTTGGGCGCAGGCTTCATGGCGCTATTCCCGAATCAGACAGATGAAGCGCTTTTAGCTTGTGTTGAAATGCGCAAGGAGCTAGATACCTACAACTCGCATAGATTGAGTGTAGGCTATACACCGCTTGATTTCGGCATTGGGTTACATAAGGGGCCTCTTCGTTTAGGCATCATTGGGGAGGAGCAGCGTTTGGAAGGAAATGTGATTTCCGACGGTGTAAACCTGGCGACGATGCTAGAGAAAATGACGGAACCGCTAGGGTCATCGATTCTGATCACGGATTCGGTCATTAAGTCCTTGGAAAGACCATCGGACTTCCTCTATCGCGATCTTGGCTTGATCCAAGTAGATGGGGTGAAGGAACCGCTTCATCTGTTCGATGTGTATCAGGGGGATGCGGATAACATCCGCGCCTTGAAAGAGAAGACGAAAGCGCTGTTCGAGCAGGCGGTTACATTCTATCAGGTTGGACGGTTCTATGATGCGCGTGAAGCATTCTTAATGGTTCTTAAGCAAAACCGTCAAGACAAAGCAGCACAGTTGTACTTCTATATGTGTGATGAATATTTTGGGCAAGGCACAACAGGTGATTGGAATGGGACGTTATCTGTTTCTTAATGAGGTGAATGTTGTATGCAGGTAAGTAATTTGACTGTAAATGAATTGACAACCGAGAAGGATGCTAGGCGGATTACAGATTTTTATTTATCCCCCGACTCCTTCGATGATCAGAGACATACGCCAGGCGAGTTGGAGCATTTCCGTCAAGCCCCGAGGCTTAGCTTATCGCAGCGCAATCACCAGCATTGGTTTATTGAGAACGAGGCTGGCGACATTATTGCGGTCACTAGCTGCAAAGAAAATGAGCATAAATCCGGAGGCTTTCTCTGGGATTACTTAGCTGTCCACCGAGATTATCGCAGACATGGCTTTGCCAAGGTGTTATTTAACGCGTTAGAAACGTTCGCCCGTACTGCGAAAGGCCGTTACATTTTAACCTACACATGTGATTTGCCTGAATATCTCCCGATTCAAAAGATGTTCAAAGCCAACGGATTCGAATTAATCGGCATGTATCCGAATTATTACTATGAAGGTGAAGCTAGATTAGCCTTTTATAAACCACTGTCCCCTTGACAGATAGACTAATAGATTGGACCTGATGATATGCAAGGAACCTTAAAAGGGTGGATGGGGCTGCGCACAGAAGACAGTCGTAAGCTATGGATGATGCTGCCGATCTTTTATTTTAGCGGCATAGCGGAGTCCTTGAATTACACTGCGTTCATGGCACTTTTTAATCAGCGCTTCGGCGTGCAATATTTGCCCTATATTTATATGGTTGAAGCCGCTATTATGCCGCTCGAAGGCTGGCTCCTGGCGAAGCTGGCGAACAGACTGCCGAAGGCCAAGATGATGAGTACGCTATACCTCATACTGATGGGGCTGCTCTTTCTGAACGGTGCCGTACTGCTTGGATTTAAGCTAGGGGGCATCGATTATCGCTATTACTATCCGATACTTTTTCTGACTTCGAATTTCGTTGTGAGACAGTTGACCTTGCTCTTATGGAGCACAGCCTTTGACTTGTGTCCGACCCAACAGGCGAAACGGCTTATGCCGATGTTTATCGCGGCTACAACGACGGGCGGCATTACCGCAGGCTTGCTGGCGCATCAGCTAGGAAAGCTGCTTGGCACAGAAGCTGTGTATGCTCTTGCTCCTATACTTATGGTGTTTGGGTTCGTTTTCTTCCGCAGAGCACTCATGCGATATTTAGTGCCGCTTACCTTGAAGGAAGATAAGAGACTGAAGACGACGGCGCAGCCAGTCTCCATTACTGAGGAAGAGAAGCAGCAGTCATCTGGCTATTATGCCAAGCAAATGCTGCGAAGTCCGTTCCTGCTGTGTGCGGTCGCCCTGATGACGCTCATGCCAGCCGTATACTTTATGATGGAGTATCAATATTTTACGGCTGCGGAGTATAAGTTTTCTAATGAAGGTGATTTAACCTCCTTCTATGGCTTAATTACGGCGATTCAATTTACGTTCTGCTTATTACTACAAACGGTATCCACTCGCTTGATGAACTGGTTAGGTGCCAGCAATATGCTGTTAGCCATCACTGTTATTTTCTTTGGGGGCTTTGGTCTGACGGCGTTATTCATGCATCAATCGCTAGGATTGGTGATGGTTTCTGGGTCGTATGCGGTGTTCTATATTTTGCTGTATTACATTGCAGAGCCGTGTTATCAGCTTTTCTTTAAAATGATGCCCATTTCCAAACGGGATGGTTACCGTTATTTTGCACAGGGGGTTGCTGCTTCTGGCGGGATTCTGATCGGGTCGCTCCTCTCTATGCTGCATTCGTTTGGACTCCTTCAATTGTCACCGTTGGCATGGGTAGCCGTGGTGATTGCAGGCATTCTGGTCGTTGTGGCTTGGTTCGGGCGAAACCTTTATATTCGTGAATTGGTCAAAAGCGTACAATCATTACACGGCGATTTATCCGAAATCGCTGGCTCCTTTATTGGGGGCATACGAAGCTCCAAAGCTTTGTCGGCGATTCTAGACTATTTGAAACATCCGAATGATTATGTGCGAGAACTCGCCTTAGAAATAATCGGTAAAGCCAAGGATTCCGCATTCCTGCCGCATTTAATTAAGATGATTGGCGAAGAGAGCTCGCGGATTCGCATTGCCGTATTACGTGCGATGAACTTGCAGGGTGCCACGATTCAAGATCTCGTGCAGGTCGCTTCCTTCTTGGAGGATGAGGATCCGGAGGTGCGCGCTGAGTGTGTGAAACTAATTTCCAAGGCGGTCCATCTGAAAAGTCAGTCTCATTTCTTTATCCGTGTGAAGCTGCTGGATAGTCATCCGAAGGTTGTGCACGAGGGCGTGAAAGCTCTGTATGCACTGGAAAGTGAAGAAAGCTTCGCGGCCTGTGACGAGGCGATCATTAAAATGCTGGATACCGGCGGCGAATGGGCGGTATATGGCTGCCATACGGTAGCCGATCTGAAACTGGGATCGTATGCGGCTTGGGTTGTGTCTTTGCTGGATGAGGAGCGTCCTGCCGTGAAGGTTGCGGCTGCGCATTGTATCGGTAAGCTGCAGCTTGTGGAAACCATCCCGGTTATGCTTGGCATGGTCACAATGGCGGATCAAGAGCTGCGCAAAGCGATTCTGCAAGCGTTGTTGGACATGGGAGATAAGGCGCTGCCAACCTTACTGGAGTACAGCCAGCATCCGAATCCATTCATTTGGAATGCCGTCGTAACCACGCTTGCTGAGCTGTTGGATGAAGGCAGGCTGCATTCGCTTCTTATCGAGCTGTGCGTACAGCGGCTGCAAGCTTCGACACAGGAGCGCGCCTTGCCTACTGCGCTCGAGAAGCTTGATCTGATGGGGCTCGCGGAACTGGCGAAGGAGCGCTGCGGAGAGCTGCATGATGCGCTCATAGACGCGGCATGGTCCGTTATGGCGAAGCTCGTCGATGAGCGCATCGTTATGACACTGCGCGAAACGATTCAAGACGAGAACGTTGAACTACGTGAGAACGGCTTGGAGGTCCTTGCGGAAGGGTTAGGCGATCGCCGGTTGGCCTATGCGTTATTAGACCAGTTGAAGCAAGATGGCAAGGCCCACGTTGTGGAGGAATTACAACCGCTGCAACTGCTGCAAGAGGCAACAACTTGGGCAGATAACTGGCTCAAAGATATTTCCATTTACGCACTAAGCGCATTGGAGCGTGCAGATATGAAGGAAGAACGCAAATTTTTAACGATGCTGGATAAAGTCATCTTCTTGAAGCAGGTTAGCTTATTCGCCGACTTGTCCGTGGATGAGCTAGGCTTAATCGCGGGCATTGCGACGGAAGAAGTCCATGAAGATTTAACCTATCTATTACGACGGGGTGAACCGAACGCGGCCATGTATCTCCTCATTGAGGGGCATGTAGAGCTCAGCAATGAGACAGGTGTGGGAGAAACATCAACGATCGGCGTTTTGGGACCTAAGCAAGCGGTTGGTGAAACGACGGCATTGGACGGCTCTCCATCATCCGTTACCGCACAGGTGATATTTGACGAGGTACGTGTCCTTGCCCTGCAAGGGGAGAGTTTGTCTCGTTTAGTGAGACTGTATCCGGAGATCGGCATCGGGATGCTTCACGCTTCGAGTGCTAGAGTCCGATTGTTGGAGAACATGCTGTTGAAAATGTCGTAGGAGTGATCGCGCTTGCAGATTGAGTCCATCGTATTGAGCAACGATTTACAAGAGCTAGAACGTCTAGCTGCCTTTATCCAAGGCTTGTCAGAGACCCTCGGCATAGACGAGAAGTCTCTGTTTCAAATCAACTTGGTCTGCGATGAGCTTGTGACGAACATCATTCTGTATGGCTACCCAGCAGAGGAAACGGGCCTGCATACGATTAGGCTGGATGTGGGGCAGGTGGCAGATGGTTGGGAGCTTTGTCTGACCGATCGCGGCATTCCTTTTAATCCACTGTTAAAATCCAGCCCACGCACCGACTTAAGCGTCGAGGAGCGCGGTATCGGCGGGCTCGGTATCCATTTTGTCAGACAGGTTATGGATGAGCTGCGCTATGAGCGCTTGAATGAGGAGAATGTACTCCTAATGAAGAAAAATCGTATCCAAGAGGAGGGTGTTTCATGAACATTACCGAGCAGCAGCAAGGGGACATCGTGGTAGTAAGCTTACAAGGCAGATTGGATGGCAATACATCCGCCAGTCTAGAATCCGCTTTTGCCAAGCTGGTTGAGCAGGGCAACGGCAAGTTTGTTTTTAATCTGCAAGGGCTGGATTATGTCAGCAGTGCAGGGCTTAGAAGCTTGCTATCCGCTGCCAAAATGGTCAAGGTGATTCAGGGCAAGCTTGCTCTGGCTCACATGAATGAGCATGTGAAGGAAGTTTTTGATATGTCGGGCTTTAGCAGCATTTTTAAGCTGTATGAGACGGAAGAAGAAGCCGTTAACGCCATTAAATAAAGGAGCTGAACTGGATGGATGTTGTAGCGGGTGTGCTTGTAATCCTTTGTATTGTGGCAGTCATCCAGTGGCAGTTGGGCAATCGAAAGCGGCAAGCAGCGGAGCTGGAGCTGCAGCGGACGATGCAGCTTTTTGATGTGAGCTTGGAAGTAAACTCGACCATTCGCAAACAGGACCTGCTTGTCAAAATCATGGAAACTTCTTCCCGTATCATGAATGCGGAAGCATCCTCTGTCATTTTGGTCGATGAGGCGAAGGGTGAATTGTTTTTTGACCTTGCGCTTGGTGCAAAAGGGGACGAGGTGCGTGAAATCCGCCTCAAGATCGGCGAAGGCATCGCAGGGTGGGTCGCACAGACGGGGAAATCGGTCAAGATTGACGATGCCGCAAGGGATGAACGCTGGTCGTCCAAGGTCGCTAAGCGTGTCGACTATCCAACCCGCAATATGCTCTGTGTTCCACTAGTCAGCAAAGGAAAAATCATTGGCGTGCTGCAGGTATTGAACAAACGAGGCGATGCGCCGTTCACGGATCGAGACTTGCAGTTGCTGGAATCGATCGCCTCGCCAACGGCAGCCGCTTTAGAAAACGCGATGCTGTACGATGCGCTGGAGAAGTCCATCCATGCCTTGAAAGTAACGACAGCTGCGAAGGAACGCATGGAAAGCGAGCTGCGCATCGCAACAGACATCCAGATGGGATTTCTACCACGTAAGAGTTTCAGCTTACAAGGGGCAACAGCCCATGTGAATGCGCAGGCGATTATTCGACCAGCGCGGGAAGTTGGCGGCGATTTTTATGACTATTTTCGAATTGATGAAGATCGTTTATTTTTCGTGCTTGGCGATGTCTCCGACAAAGGGATTCCAGCTGCTTTATTTATGGCGGTGACGATGACGTTGCTCAAAGGTAAAATGTCCGCCGACTTGACACCAGGTGAGCTGCTGACTGAGGTCAATCAAGAGCTCTACAAGGATGACTCGACGATGTTTGCGACGATTTTTTGCGGGGTTTTGAATGTGGTGACAGGTCAGCTTCTCTATAGTGATGGCGGTCATTGTCCTCCCTACATAGTAAGGGCAAGCGGTGATGTTGAGCTTTTAAAAGGCAAAAAAGGACTCCCGCTTGGTGTAATGGACGATATGCTGTATATGGATAATGAAGTTATGTTAGGTCTACGAGATCGTCTCGTTGTGTACACAGATGGCATTACGGAGGCAGAGGACCATCTTCAAGATCAATATGGCTTTGCTCGGCTCAAAGATGTATTAGTGAGGGAACAAGCGAGTAGGCCGGAGCAATTGCTTGGACAGATGGTGCAGGATGTGGACGTATTCGCAGACGGCGCCGTGCAATCCGATGATATTGCTGTGCTTCTTGTGGATCGTGTTCCTATGAAATAGTAAACTCCGCTTCATAGCGTTGTGATATAGTAAATAGATAGACTTCTTGCACCAGGGACGGACATGTAGAAGTGCAAACCATGAATGAATGCATCCATCAAAAGCTCGCTAGGAGGGTTATGCCATGCAAAAATCCCATATTAACCGGCAACCAGATTCTTCTTTGCATACGAATAAAGTCAATAAACCGAATACACCGGTATCATCTGATTTGATGAATATTCAACGGGCCATCGGCAATCGTGCTATGGGGAATATGTTGACGATTCAGACGAAAATGACGGTTGGTCCAGCTGGTGATGCGTATGAGCAAGAGGCCGATCAAATGGGGAAGGCAGCGGCTGACCATATTGCAGCTCAGAGTGCGTCCTCTGGACCAGATGTTCAGCGTTCCGAAGGCGGCGAGATGGAGGAAGAGGAGCTGCAGATGAAGCCATCCTTGGAGTCTATCCAGCGCTCGGAAGGCGGCGAGATGGAGGAAGAGGAGCTGCAGATGAAGCCATCCACGGAGTCGATTCAGCGCTCAGAAGGCGGCGAGATGGAGGAAGAGGAGCTGCAGATGAAGCCATCCTCAGAGTCGATCCAGCGTTCAGAAGGTGGCGAGTCGGAGGAAGAGGAGCTGCAGATGAAGCCATCCTCAGAGTCGATTCAGCGATCAGAAGGCGGCGAGATGGAGGAAGAGGAGCTGCAGATGAAGCCATCCTCAGAGTCGATCCAGCGCTCAGAAGGCGGGGAGTCGGAGGAAGAAGAGCTGCAGATGAAGTCATCGTCGGAAGGTGGCTTTGAGGCGGATGCTGGGATTGAGTCGCAAATTAAAGCGAAGCAAGGCAGCGGCAGCAAAATGGATGCAAGCATTCAAGCGAAGATGGAATCGGCGTTTAAGACCGATTTTAGCAACGTAAATATACATAATGATTCAGAGTCGTCCAAGATTAACCGTTCTTTAGGTGCAGAGGCATTTGCAACGGGGAATGATGTGTTTTTCAGGGAAGGCCGTTATAACCCGGATACGCGTGAGGGGCAGGAACTACTTGGTCACGAATTAACCCATGTTGTTCAGCAACGAGGCGGTAAGTAGCGTAATTCTATCCCATAAAGGAGATATGGACGGATGCCACAAGGAAGACAGTCCCTAACCAAAAAGCCGAGCACCTCGCATCAGCAGGTACAGCAGTCGCCAACGTCACAGCCAAGCACTGTTGCATCACAAATGTCACCTGGGACGAATATCTTCATGCAGATGCAGCGTACGGTGGGTAATCGCGCTACGCAAGCTTATGCGAATCAGCTCATCCAGCGTACAGTTCCGGGTACGCAAACGGTGCCGATTGTGCCAGCGCCTACCGTTGCTTTCCACCGACGCAGGTCAGGGACTGCAGCACCGCCACAGCCTTTGGCATCTACCGTAGCACAAACGCCAGCGCCGACGGCAACTACGACGCAAACGCCAGCGCCGACCACCACAACAACGACACAAACACCAGCACCTACCGTGCAAACGCCGGCACCCACAGTGCAAACACCAGTGATACCTTCTGCTTCTACCTTGCATCCTACGGGTGACGACACAAAGGATAATGCAGACATGACATCGGGTGTTGGCGGAACCTTCTCCGATAGCTTTGGCAAACGCTCTGATGATTTGAAAGAGTCCTATGATAAAACGAAGGATACGAGAACAGCGGAGCAGTCAGCTGCTATGGGAGCAGTTGCTTCTACTGCAGATCTCGTGAGCGGGCCTTTCCAAATCATGAGTGCGATCAGAGAGACACTTTCGGTATCTGGAGATGCCAACCGAACTGGGCATAACAAACGCTGGCAATATGCAGGCACGGGCTCAACGATGATTGAGTCAGGCGGTAAAATGGTCAGCGGCTCAGCTGGGTTAGTAGACAAATCTGCCAAATCAACGGGGCATGCCAAAGGCGTAGGTGCCTCTTCCTCCGTCAGTGATTACTCTGGCACAGTGGCAGAAGCGATCTCCGCAGTCAAAAATACGATCATGGCTGTTAAATCCATCTACGATATGTACAGCAAGCATTCGGAAAATGGCGGTCTCAATAAGGCCGAAACGGCAAGAGGCGTTATTGACGTGATTAGCAATGCGATCCAAGCAGCGCAATCCGGTATTAAAGTGGCGAAGGGCATCATGGAGATCATGGAGACGAGCACGGCTAGCTTGACCTCTGTGATACCAGGCGTGAGTATTGCTGTAAGCGGTGTGAAAATTGCGATCAAAACGATCGATGTGATTAAAGCAGGACTCAATCGCAGCGCGATGACAACCTTGAAGCGCGACTTCAAAGGCAAGTCCGAGTATGCGGATATACTTAAAGAAAAGCGCTGGTACACGCGAAATGCGGGCGTAGATAAAGCGAAGCTAGCTGCCAAAAAGCAGCAGCTGCAAGCTGACATTGCCTCCGGAGATCCAGTCAAAGTTGCAGCAGCGAATCAACAGCTGGATGAAATCGCTCAATACGAATTAGCGAAAGAAATGAAAAAAATTAACGTGAAGCGAACAGACCGTGGCGCTATTCAGATCGGGCTTGAGCTCACGAAAATTGCCGCAGATATTGCTACGCTTACTGGGGTAGGAGCACAAGTTGGAACGCCGCTCAAAATCGTAGCAACAGGCATTGGCGCTGCGATGCCAATTGCCAGATCCTTGAAGCAGGCTGGACGTGATCGCGCATCGAAGGCAGGCGCTTGGGGTATTACTAAAGCGATCTTCAATGCTGATAAATCAACCGAGAAAAAACTCGAAAAACGAGCGCACGACACAGATCTTATTTTTGATATGTTCTCGAAGCTCCCAGCATTCGATGAAACCGATGCAGCTGTCGTTACGCGTTACAAACAAGTAGAGAGCTTTGTTGAAGCAGCTGGTATCAGTATTCAAGCCTTGTATAAGTTCGAGAACGATCCAGCGAAGCTGAAAAGCGCCATTGTTGAAGCGATGGGCAAGAGAGAATAGGAGATTGATCAGATATGCTGACAGAGCTTGCACATGCGCGCCATTTGGCGCAATTAGGGCAATTGAAAGAGATTTTGGATGAGGCAGAGCTTGCCACGAATCTATTAGAGAAATCCGAAGCGATTCCATTGCATGTATTAATGGCAGGGTTTCAAGAGGATAGTAAGGGACGAGATCGATTCCTTCACTTTAGTTTTTTACCGTTGAATGATGAAGAAATTGTCGCAATTCAGCTGCTGCAAATCTACAGTACACTGCCTTTCCATCTTCAACCAGGTGCTCGTGAAGGTGTAGCTGCGCTCTTACTAGAACTAAATACACGCTTGCCGATCGGTCACTTCGGGGTGAATGAGGAAGGCGAGATCCACTATCGCTATGTGTATAGCCTATCTGCTTCACGTACGTTTGATAGTGATGAAGTATTAGAAATCCTTACTCTGTTCGTCTATATGTGTGATATGTTTGCAGAGCACATCGAGCTGGTCGCCAGCGGTGAAGTGAATGCCGAGCAGGTCATTCAGTCTTTAAGATCATAAGATGGCAACTGCGAAGAGACCTCCGACCCCACGTTTTGTGGAATGGGAGGTCTTTCTCATTTTTCATCATTTCCTCGGAAATATTCGACTTATTTCACCTTGGTTTGCAGAAGTTCAATAAACTGCTTACCAACATCTCCCATTTGCCCGCCAGCAGGGCGATTGCCTCCACCGAAGCCGCCTCCGCCGTTTTGGCCACCGCCATTGGCGTCGCGATTCGGTCTTTGGCCGCCTTGTTGGCCGTTGCCAGTTCCATCGGTAGCATTCGCACTAGGTGCAGCGGAAGTATTTGGAGCCTGAGCATCCCCTTTGCCGCCATTCGGGTTGCCTTGACCTTGGCCTTGGCCGTTTCTGCCAAGACCACCTTGCCCATTTTTACCACCGTTTGGACCGCCGTTTCCGCCATTGCCGCGATTCGCCATGCGAGATTCTGCGTCTGTAAGGAAGGTCTTTTGCGCATCTGTCAGCTTAGCCAGCAGCTTCGTTTTATTGTCATCGCTTAGCTCATTCTTCGAGACGATGTCCTGAGCGACAGGCAGCATGGCCACCGCTTGCTCCTTCGTGATGGTGAGCCCATCCGATTTATCCATCATCGTCAGCATTTGGAACGTGCTGAAGAGCTGCATCTTCGCTGGGTCCATCGCGGGACGGTTACCTTGGTTGTTCGCTTGGCCGTTACCTGCTGATTTCTCCGTCTGCTGCCCAGGTTGAGAGGTGCCTGCAGCTGTGGTTTGGGTGTCAGATTGATTCCCGCATCCAGCCAGTAGAATGGGGACTAGGATGCATATGCCAGCTAGTTTCTTCATATTCATACTTGTATGTATCACTCCTATTATTTTTGTCCACGTCGTCATTGTACGATGATATTATGAAAGAATAACGAATAAATGCTGAAAGCCAGCTTAAAATTAGTGGAATGAAATGCCATGAGGGAGGCGCCAAATGGAATTTAGAACGATTGATGTGGAGAAGGATCGAGAAACCATCATCGCCTTTCGAAAAGATTCGTACGTCGTGAGCTTCGGAAGTGAAGAAGGCTTCGGGGATGAAGACGAATACGTCAGAAGGCTTGCAAACCGTGCCATACGATTTCCAGATGGGCTCGTGTTGATTGAAGAAGCTGGACAGCCTATCGGGCAATTGGAGCTTCAGATTGTTCTCTATGAGGGCAGCTATATTGGCTATGCGAACTTGTTTTACCTCATTCCTGCTTATCGGGGCAAAGGCTACGGACGACAGCTAGTCGCATATGCGGAACATTTTTTTGAAACCTATGGGGTTAAAACATATCAACTGCGTGTCGCGCCCACGAACCTGCCTGCGCTCCGTTTATATGAGAAATGCGGCTTACGCCTCTTAGAAAAGGAAGAGAACCAACCCAATGCTGTCTGGCTCATGGTGAAGGACCTCTAGCTATGTCGTATTAACCATATGCAAAAACCGAGAGTTATGCTATAAATGGTGAAAAAGCGATTTCACGAACATGTGAGAGGGTGACATCCGTGAGTACATTAACGAAAGCCATCCTACTAGCGGCTAAAGCGCATGATGGTCAGGTAGACAAAGGGGGCAGCCCCTACATTTTGCATCCGATTCGTCTAGCGAGCAGGGCCAAATCAACGGAACAGTCCATTGTTGCTGTTTTACATGATGTGGTGGAGGACTCGGATCTTACCTTATTTGATTTGAAAAAAGAAGGCTTTAGTCTATCTATCCTTGAGGCGCTAGATTGCCTTACGAGAAGGCCTGATGAATCGTACGAAGGATTTATTAAGCGAATCAAAGTGAATCCATTAGCCTCGGTTGTAAAGCTCCTGGACTTGGAAGATAATTGTGATCTCAGTCGCATTGAACAACCAACTCGTCAAGACTATGATCGAATTGATAAGTACAAGAAAGCGATAGCTGAATTGAAATTTGGAAACTGACACTGAGGTGTCAGTTTTTTTGTCGAAAAACACTTGTTGCAGGCGGACACCAATCGACATACGAAACGAGCTTTATGCCATATGATAAGTGTATGAGTATGAGCTGACTACTATGAAGAAAGGGTTGATCGCCATGAATAACATACGAATATCCTCTAAAGGTATCGAAAAAGCGCTGAAGAGATTTGATTATTTGCAAGCTGTTGCCGAATATATTTGGAACGGTTTCGACGCTGAGGCTACGTATATAGACATAACCCTTCATAAAAACATACTAGACGGCGTAGATCAAATCGTGATCGCAGACAACGGCTATGGCATTAAGTTGAAAGATTTAGAGGGCAAATTTACACCTTTCTATGAATCCGAGAAGAGCGTGGACCCAGATAACCGGGGCAGAACGACCTCAGCCATGCATGGGAAAAATGGGATAGGCCGCTTGACGTTTCATCATTTCGCTTCCGAGGCTATTTGGCAAACCACCTATGAAGATGGTCTCCTACTCAAAAATACGTACAACATCAACATTCAAGCGAAACGCTTGGATGCCTATCAGGTGTCAAAGCCGGAGGTAACAGACAAGAACAGAGGGACGATCGTCACATTTAACCATATCATCAAGGAGTTCGTAGTTGAGGACTTTCTGGCATTTTTGAGCAGAGAATTTGGATGGTTCTTGGAACTTCACGCGGACAAGCCGTATACGATACGTATTGACGGTGTCCCCTTGGATTACGCTAGCTTAATCGCAGAAAAGGAGACCTTTACCTCCGTTCATCCGATGTCCCAAACGAAATTTCGCATTACATATATTCGTTGGTCGGAACGGATGAACCATGAATATTCGAAGCTGTATTTTATCGACTCGAAGCGGAAAGAGCAGCATAAACAGCCAACAACGTTTAACAATAAAGGCGATGCCTTTTACCATAGTGTCTATATTCAGAGTAAGCTATTTGATCAGTTTGATTTTAGCTGTGAAGATCTGAGTGGACAACAGTCATTTACATTCGGTGCAAGTCGAAAAAGCGATGCTTTTCAATTTCTTTTAGATGAGCTGGGTACGTTTATTAGTGAGAAAAGACAGCCATATTTGCGGAAATTGTCTGACGTCGTCATCAAGGAATTTGCGGAAGCTAAGGCATTTCCGACATTTGCAGGTGATCCTGAAGCAGCAAGCCGCCGCGACGAGCTAGAAGCCGCTATTCGTGAGCTGTGTCACGCGGAGCCCAAGGTATTTGCTAGATTGAACCCAGAGCAGAAGAAAGTGCTCGCGCACCTGATGCAATTCGTAGGCTCAGAGGAACGGCAGCGCTTGTTGGCGGCACTTTAATGTATACTTAGGAGAGGACAGGTAGCCTTGGACATACTAGCCATTGAAAGGAGCGCGACAATGAATATTGACGAAGTAAAACGAATTAGTGAAGTATCTAAAAGTGAACGGTGGCCCTACCCGCGCACGTTTCAGGCATTGGTGGATGCAGGTGTCGCTTCATATCGAACCGAAGTTGCGGATAACTTTACGGTTTATATGGGTGGTGCTCAAGATGAGCGCTATGAAGATATGAATTCATGCATGGCGGAGAAGTCGGAAATCGCGGAGACCTTCCGAGGTGACGAGGTAGTCAGAGGCCTCCAGCATCATCAGAAGCATCTTACGCCTTATGCGGATTTCCTGAAAGACATGGCGAAGGCCGGTGTTGATTATTACATCGTTGACATGGCTGGCCGAAAAATTACATATACGAGCGGTAGACCGGAAGAATCATATACAGAGGCTATTCCAGCTTTTGAATAGGGTCGTGTGGAGAAAGCTGCGTCCTCAAGGGGGCGCGGCTTTTTTCGAAGGCTCTTGGGTAATCTTACTGGATTTTCTCCATCTATTTGGAGCAAAATCGATAGTTTTTTTGAACTAGCTGGATTTTGTACAGTTAATTTCCGCTCCAGAGGCTAAGTATATGGAATTCGGATGAATTAGCTGGAGTTTTTCCATCCGGTGTCAGAAATGCGGTTGATTTGATGGAATTTAACTGTAGATTATCCATTTAATTATTAGAGGGGGAAACACAATGCGCATAGCAATCGACGCTGACCTTACACTCAAATCACTGGAACCGAAGGATGCGGAAGCTCTATTTGCACTCACGGACAGCTGTCGGGATTACCTGAGAGAATGGTTGCCATGGGTGGATGCGACGCAGAATAGTGATCATTCCAGAGCTTTTATCCAGCATTGTCAAAATCAAGAGGCGGCTAACAATGGCTTTACTGCGGGCATTTGGTTCAAAGGGGAGTTGGCCGGCTGCATCGGATACCACCCGATTAATTGGGCTAATCACTGTGCCAGCTTGGGCTACTGGTTAGGGGAAGGCTTCCAAGGTCATGGCTTAATAACGCGAGCCTGTCAATGGTTTGTTGATTATTCGTTTAACGAGCTTGGATTGAACCGCGTTGAAATTCGATGTGGAGAAGCCAACTTCAAAAGCCAAGCGATCCCTGAGAAATTAGAGTTTACGAAAGAAGGGCAAATAAGGGATGCCGCGTGGTTATATGATCATTATATCGACCTTATTGTGTATGGCATGCTGAAACGAGAATGGCGGCAGCGGTAAAAAGATAAAGCAGGTTGCCGAGGCAACCTGCTTATTTTTGTGCGGGACCAGAGACATCCCAATCACGCTGGAAAATGATTCGTTCGCCAACCTTGTAGGTGACGGTTAAATGATTCATCCCCGGCTTAAGGGGGTGATCGAGTGAAATGTCATAAAGCTCTGTGTAATCATTCAATTTGTAGAGAAATGTTGTTGTCGAAGCATTCGTCTTGCTGGAGAGTCCGCCAGTATCACGATCTGCAACGGTAATTTGTAAATTTTGAGACACGGCATGGGTAGCGATACTGCTATAGTAAAAGGAGGCTTCGTACACAAGACCGGAGAAGAGGAGATGGTTCCCATCTGCACTTGTGGGCAGCTGTTGAAAAGCTGAAACATCATATTGACGAGCGTTGAACTCCACTTGCTCATTATCTATCGACGTTATTGTGGTGGCACCTAATAATGTCCTTATATCGGCTAGACTCAGTAGAGGAGCACCTTCATTCTCAGAAGCAGCGGGTGGTGCAGTGAGTGTGAGAATATTCGCGAGGTTACCCTTCCAGTGTGTGCTAGCCTGAAACTCGCCAGATTTAATCTGAAAGGAATAGCCAGACGTGTTCGTCAACGTCCACCAGCCTTGTAGATCGGGACCTGTTAAGTTGTACTCATACTGTTTGGCTATGAAAGAGCTAAAGAAGAAGGGCTCGCCTTGTATCTCGTACCCTATAGTCTCATTATCGAGAGAATAGATGCCATCTTTTTTATGATATCCCCCTTGATAAGAGTAGTTCTCTTTAATTTGCATATCCGAAGCGCGGTCTTTCAGTAAAAGCTGGTCATTCTGCTGAGGCTCAAGACGAATCCAAGCTTTACCTACAAAAGAGTTAATCTGGAACCAACGAATACCATTCGGGTCGGTCCAAGCTGCTACTGGATGGAGAGTTTGTGCGCCGAGCACCCCATGATTGAGTATAATTCCTGAGTTTGGATATCGGAAAAGATAGGTGGCTTGCGCGTTAAGCTGTATCGTTGCGGTCTCGTTTACAGCCTCTTCAGGTTCAGCAAACTTAGGATTAAACCAGCCTTCACCCTGCGCGGTACGAACGTGATACCAATCTCCATCATAACCATAGTTCGTGATGTACTCGTTATACGTTTTTTCAAAGGCAGTCAAGTCGCCATTAACGATGAACTTCGGCTCATCCTCATATTGCGAGGAAGGATACGTATACAAGGCACTTGGCTGTGTTCGAAGAATCGTCTTCGTTTCAGGTGTGATCGGCTGTCCGCCGCCAAATGTCCATTTTACGCCATCGGCTGTTTCAACTTGATAAAAAGTTCCGAGCATAGTACGAAATTGACCGGTTACACGAGCAAACTGCTTGGAAAGAGTTCCGTCTGTCTTATACGTTTGATAATCGAATTGAGGCTTAAGGTTATAGTAATAATTTGAAAAATAACTCATTTGATCTGCCGGATGAAAGGTACCAATCTGATTTAGATTCAAATGAACCCATTGATCCCCCAGCCAAGTTGTGTGGATTTTAAGCCACCTTTTCGGATTGTACTCTTCGCTTGCACCCGAGCTGTTTCTGAACCAAGCTTTTTCTGCGTCAACGACAATGACTGCTTGCGGCGAAAGAGCTGCTGAGGGTTTTATGTTTTCCGACGGTTTCGCATAGATGGGTGTCTCAGTCATCAGGGTTATTGAAGGAGGAGGAGGCACCTCGATTTGCCACGGAGCGGTCTTAATCCACCGATCTCCGATATCGGTATGTATTTTCCACCAATTCCATGCCCCAGACCAGTGGGTTTCCGCTTCAATGACATCAACGGTTTGGGGTGAGATGGACCCTTCCGCTTTATTCAGCAGCGCATTCGGAATCGCATAATAAGGGATGTCTTCCAGTAGGGTTAGCTTTTTAGGAATATCAATGCCATCCGCGACTTCTGTTGGTGTATCTTCATATTCATAGGCGTATCCTGAAGTGGCCCACATACCTAGTTGTAATCCTAAGCCGCAAAGTCCGATGGCGAATATTCTTTTCCACATGGTGTGTCACTCCTCACTGCATCATTTCAAACCTTTAGTATGTTTTACTATAAAATGGATGAGAAGTTGCGTGATGCTGTTTATGATGCGTGACCCAATGGGTAAAACCAATCATTTTATGTTTGAAGTGACCACGTCAGTAGTCAAAGGTGCTAGAAGGCACTTATTTTCAGGAAAAACAGAGGAACGGAGGCATAAGAGTGAAAGTGCAACCTTTTGGAGCGAAAAGTGCTCAGAAGGGGTGTGGCGGCGGAAATAGTTGCCTATTTGCACGTATTTTTGATAGAGTGGTCCATCCACTAGAAAAGGTTGCCTTTTTGCACTTTTTCAGCCATCACAGCCCCATGCAAAAGAGGACCCTCGCCATGTTCATTCATGGCTGGAGGGTCCCTTTTTCATTTCATTCTATCGTTGCACTTCAACAACCCGAACCCCTGTCAGTCTGTACCACATAAGCATCCCCAACGAACAAAGCCCAACCACGACAAGCAAACCGTACACATGCTTATACGAATGAAGGAGCGACGTATTCCGTTGGATTTCAAGGAGAATGCCGCAGATCGCGACCGACATCGATCCGCCGAAAAACTGGATCAACTGCATCAATCCCATACCAGAGCCGATGAGGTGCTTCGGCAGGATCCGTGATGTTTCATTATTCAACGACGCAATTGTTGCGGAAAATGCAGGAGAGAAACAAAGATAGCCGATCAGAATGACCAACGGCGAAGTGCCAAGCAGCGTCGAGAATGCAATCATCACAATGGATAGAAACCCGTGTCCGATCAGCAAAAAACGCATATTGCCGAAGCGATCGATCCAACGGCCAACGAAGCGGGTCAGGAACGCGGAGAGGATCGCACCCGGCGCAATCGTTAGACCGATGGTCATCGGCGACTGATTGAACACCTTGGCCAGTACGAGCGGCATCAGAAACAAGTTGCCAAGGTTCAAAACCAAAATACAGAACCCGATCACGACAAGCTTCCGATAAGCTGGATTCGCCAGCAAGGCGGGGTTGATGAATGTGTCTTTTGATCGCCGCAGGTGCCAAGCATGCACACCAAAGGAGATGGCGCTAATGGCAAGCCATACGCCAGAAATTTGTGTGACAGCAAGTAATAAGGTCGCGGCATTAACGACCGTCAATAGCGCCCCCAGCATGTCAAACTGGAATGGTACAGGCTGCTCCTTGGGGAGCAAACGCAACAGAATAGGGAGAATGACTAAGACCAAGCAGGTAATTGTGAACAACCCATTCCATCCCCAATATTCGCTGATTAAGCCGCCGACGATCGGACCTAGCCCGAACGCCATTGCGCTCCCCGCGGATATCATCGCGATCGCCGAGCCTCGCCGTTCAATCGGGATATAGCGGCTGGCAAGTACCAGCCCAAGGCCGGCCATTACACCTGCGCCTGCGGACTGTAGAATACGAGCCGCCAGCAAGGTATGGAATTCGTGCGCGAATAGTCCAAATACAGAGGAAAGCCCAAGCACAATAAGCCCCACGGCTAGGAGCTTGCGAATCGGGAGCACGTCGGAAAGTCTACTGTATAGGACGGTTGATAAAGCATAGCCAATGGAATAGCTGGAGATGACCCATGATCCGAGATCGGCCGTTATACTGAGATCTTGAATAATACTTGGAATCGAGACGTTGAACATCGTCGTATTCATGACAACAATGAATAAGCCTATTGTCCAAACGGGCATTACAATTTTATCGTTCATGTGGATTCATCCTGACTAAAGGCGAGATATGAGTATGATTTTTCTATTATAAACCTACATCGTCTAATAGCCAAAACGAATTAGGGCACTTGCCAATTGACAGGTTGCAAAATAGAACGTACAATTTATTATATATTTAGATAAATATCTAAATAAGGAGGAAACCCATTTGAATGAGGCATTTAAAGCGCTAGCGGACCCAACTCGTCGTGAAATTTTACAGCTGCTGCGAGAAAAGAGTATGAATGCTGGTGATATTGCTGATCATTTTAAGATTAGTAAGCCAAGCATTTCGCACCATTTGAACCTGCTTAAACAGGCGGGACTTGTACTTGATGAACGTCAGGGGCAACATATCATGTATACCTTGCACACCACAGTTGTTGAAGACGTCATCGGATGGATGTTTAACATACTTAACAAAAAAGATGAGGAGGAACAATCATGAAAAAATGGAAGGAGATTTTATTATATGTGGTTAGCCTTTCCCCAGCGATAGGTGGCTTAGTGTTGTACAGTCGTCTTCCGGATACGATGGCGAGCCACTTTGACCTGAATAATGAAGTGAACGGTACGATGAGCAAAGAAATGTCGCTTCTCATGCTGGTGCTGCTGGGTTTGCTGCCGCTATTCATGCGGGTATTGAGAAATGTTGATCCAAAGAAAGCGAATTACGAGAAATTTCCTGCGGCATTTGAGGTGACGCGGTTCGGGGTTAGCATCCTTTTAGCTGTCGTAGGTTGGGCGATCATTTTCTTTAACTTAGGGTATAGCCTTGATTTCCAGAAAATCACCATGATCTTGATAGGCGCGCTGTTTACCGTGATGGGCAATTTTTTAACGCAAGTGAAGCCCAACTATACGTTTGGCATACGGACACCATGGACGCTCGCCAATGAAGAAATTTGGAGAAAAACACATCGTTTGGGCGGTCCGCTGATGATGGTGGGCGGAGTGATTTCGTTTATTGCTGCATTTGTAATGCCCTCAATCGCCATCATCATCTTTATAGCGGCAATACTCATCAGTTCCTTAATACCTGTTCTGTATTCCTATGTGATCTTTACCCGTCTTTCAAAGTAAAAAGGTTATTTATAGACTGCCAGCGATTCGCTGAGTGGTCTTTTTCATTGCGGTCAAAATTTTTGACAATCGACAAAATTTTACAAATATCGCTATGTACACAAATTTGTTTGCTACCTATAATAAGCAATAGGATATGTGACTTAAGTAATGTGACTAAAGTAACAGAGAGTGATTGATGTAAGGTTTTTATTGGAAAAACGAACCTAATAGAAAAGGGCAAATCATTGGAAACAATGAGACGCAAAGCCATGGCCTAACGCATACCTATTTGTATGCTACGGTTGACAGGTTGCCGAGTTTGAAGGGATCATCCTTAATTCGGGGTGGTCTTTTTTTGTGTAACAAATCAACAACCATTTTCTAGGGGGAAGCTTGTCATGAGAGCAAAAAAACGTGTCATGCAATTCATCGTTATCGGAACACTGATCTTGGCTTTACTCGTACATGGCCTATCAAGCTTTACACATGGATCCATGCATCATGACGCACTGACAGCATCTTCTCCCACATCATCGTTCCTGTTTCAATGGTTATTTTGGTTGCCTATTGCCCTTGTTAGTCTCAGTTTCATTGTCTACATGTTCCACAAAGATCATGCTTGGCTGCCATTCCTACATACATTATCACTCACTTTTTGCAGCTTCTCCATTATTGCTGGGGGGCAAGGTATGGTTGAGTACCATTTTTCAATTTTCATGGTGTTGGCCATTCTGATGTATTATGACAACATTAAACTACTCTTGTTCAGCACCGTGTTATTTGCCGCACAGCATCTGTTAGGCTATCTCTTCTTTCCAGAACTGGTATATGGGGCAAAAGTGTATGCGTTTTCAATGGTTACCATTCACTTAGTGTTCGTGATTCTCTTTATTGGAGCAGTCATTTACCAAATCGTCTCAGGCCGAATGGCAACTAAAGCCTTCGAATCCGCTCAAAACGATAAAATGCAGCAAACCGTGAAAGACATCATCGGTCGACTTTTTGATACTTCGCAGGAAGTAAGGATGAATTCCAATGGACTTTCGGTGCAATCCTCCGAATTGAATCGCTTAACATCTGAAGTCGTTCAAACGATGCAAAAAGTTGAGCAAGCGGCAATCCATCAAGAGCAAGGGGTAGAAGTGAGCAGAACGGCTGTAACTGAAATGTTAAAAGATACATCACTCATCGCAGAGAATTCGTCCAATGTATCCGAAATTTCTAACCAAGCCGCGCAGGAAGCGGAAAGAGGGAATCAACTGATCCAATTGGCTGTCCACCAAATGCAATCGATGAATAACACGATACATACGACTGCCGAAAAGGTGAAAGTACTTGGCGAACGCTCGGAAGAAATTAACCAAATCGTTAACTTGATTACAGATATCGCTTCACGTACGAACCTGCTGGCGCTGAATGCTGCCATTGAGGCTGCGCGTGCTGGAGAGCATGGCAAAGGCTTCACCGTCGTAGCCAGTGAAGTCCGGAAGCTTGCCGAGCAGACGAGTTCCTCTGCCAAACAGATCGCTGATCTCATTCAAGATGTGCAATCGAATAATGAGGCATCCATCGCTTCTATGGATCGGGTTATTGTGACCTTCGAGCACGGAAATGACGCTGTTGTTGCAGCAGGGCATGCTTTTGAACATATAGCCAAAGCTGTTCATTCTATTGCCGTACAAATGCGAGATATTAACGGAGCATCCCAGCAGGTTTCCGCAAGCACACAGCAATTCAGCGTGACGATGGAGGAAATTTCGCACCTTTCTACACAGCTGGCGAAGAACGTGAAATCCGTCAGCAAGCGGACTGATCAGCAGGATCAGCTCATTTGCAAAACGTCGCAGTTAGCGGATTTATTAGGTGCGCTAAGTGATAAATTGAATGACATTATGAAGACGACTGAGCAATCATTCTCCCAAACATAGCAGTTACATTTGTTTAACACCATTAACAGTTAAGCTTGGCGTGTCACTTTTCAACGCATATTTCCGATTAAGCAGAAAGCCAAAGAGGGATGCGAGCGACTGCTGAAACAGCATGCCAAGCACGACTGGAATCGCCACGGGCGGCGGGAAATAAGCTACGGCTAGTACCGCGCCCGCACTAATATTGCGCATACCACTGTTAAAAGTAAGGGCAACCACGACATCTTGTTCCCAGCGGAACAATCTCGCAACGAGCCAACCGAGCATGTAGCCCAGCGAGGCTACGATGAGCACAAAAGCGGCTAATCCCAACAATTTAGCGTTGAAATCACGCAAATAGGGCGCAATGACGGAGCTATTAATGGCAACGACGATGCCCATGAAAATTTTAGAAAAAGGCCCTAAACGGCCGCCCCATTGCTCCTTAATTTTTCCTCGCGTCCATTGATTCAGCCCCATCCCGATGAGAGAAGGAACGACGATCATGAAGAATAATCCTTTCATCATCGCGAACGTATCGAGCTGCACTTTGGTGCCGACTAACACAGAGAGCGTATAGGGCACGACGAAAGGCGAGAGAATCGTATCCATCAGGATGATCGAAAGCGTCAGTACGATATTGCCGCGATAAATCGCGACCCACACGAAGCTAGTTATCCCCGTTGGAATGGCTGCGGCCAAAATAAGTCCGGTAATCGTCAACGGTTCATGACTATAAACCACATGCCCGAGACCGAGCGCAATTAGCGGCATCCCGACATGTAGAATGAATAAAGTCGTAAGCAGCGGCAGTGGTTGTACGACAACCTTGATGAATTCTCGAAAGCTGGAGGCGATACTCCCCGAGAAGGTCATGAAAGCAAACAACCACGGTGATAAATAGGTGAATCCCGATAAGTGGCTTCCGAGCAGAACCCCGATAAGAACACTAATAGGCGTGATGAGCGGCATGATTTTTTCTAATTGACGATTCAACTGAGGCAGCATCTAGGTGACCATTCCTTTCGTAAATAGCTCAGAACAAGTGCATATGTAAGCCGATGTGATGATGATTTTTCAATTGTAGCAGATCAATAAACAGAAGATAAGAGTCGATTGGACAATCGTTAACGTCATAAACAAAAAAAAGCACGCCATCCGAAGATGACATGCTCTTAAATACACCTAAATTATTTACCAAGTAAAATTTTCGTGTACGGAGAATCGATAGGCAGCATGATGACAGGCTCCCCTTTAAACGACACCAAGTAACTATCCAAGGTACGGTAGAAATTGTAAAAGGCAGGGTCCTTGCCGTAAGCCGTGTTGTAAATTTTAGCCGCCTCTTGCTCGCCTTCAGCCACGATTTTCTTCGCATCCGCTTGAGCTTGTGCGATCAACTCGCTTGCCTGTCTGTCGGCCTTGGAAGTGATTTTCTTGGACTCCTCATCGCCCTCGGACAAGTACTTCGCCGCAATGGATTGGCGGTCGGAGATCATCCGTTTGTACACGCTTTGCTTGTTGGAATCCGGCAGATCCGTGCGCTTGATGCGCACATCGACGATTTGAATACCGTAGTTATCGCGCTCCATCAACTCCGAAACTTCCTTCGTAATTTCATCGTTCAGATTACCACGCTGCGTATTTTCGCTAATGATATCACTGTAATTGATTTCCGATAATTTCCGCCTAACGGTGTTGTACACAGCGGCATCAATCCGCTCTTCCCCGCCTGTGATCGATTGAATCGTACGCAGGAATTGCTGCGCGTCGTCGATCCGCCATACCGTATAGTTGTCGACTTCGATCGGCTTTTTATCTTTCGTAAGGATAGAAGTAGGCTTGCTGTCATACACCATCTGGTATTTAGGAAGCGTGCGTACGGATTCGATGAAAGGTATTTTAAAATGAATGCCAGGCTCGGTTTGGATCCGAACGGCCTCACCGAATTTGAGCACGACGCGGTATTGACCTTCTTTTACAATAAAGATGGAGATCAGGAAGAAAAACAAGAGAACTACCCCAAGGATGGATCTGAAAATCCATTTACGTTGCATACTCATTTCGCAGCCCCTCCTTGCGTCGTGCCCGTTGCAGCAGCAGGTGTGCGCAGCAGTTCATTGATCGGTAAATATTTAACCGTTTCGCCGGTGCTGTCGCTGATGAAAATTTTCGCGTTCGGCAATATTTTTTCTAACGTCTCGATGATAAGCCTGCTCTCTGTGACGGATTTATTATTGGCGTACTCCGCATAAAGGGCGTTAAATTTCGCAACATCCCCCTGCGCATTCAAAATCCGTGATTTCTTCTGAGCTTCCGCATTCTCAAGAAGTGCCTGAGCGTTACCGCGCTCCCGAGGAAGGATATCATTTTCGTATTTCGTCGCTACGTTAATCTTCGTGTTCTTCTCTTCGCGAGCATTCGTAACGTCTTTAAAAGCATTCTGCACATCGCCAGCTGGCGGCTCGATATCTTGGAACTTCAAATCGACGATATGGATACCAGTTTGATATTTCGTCTGCATTTCAATCAATCGCTCTTTGACCTTGCCTTGGACCTCCGTTTTTCCTTCTGTGATGGCAAAGTCGAGCGCTGTAGCGCCGATTACTGAACGAATTGCTGCACTCGCGGAGTTGCGAAGAAACAATTCGGCATTATCAATGTTGTACAAGTAGTTGCGCATGTCACTGATATTCCATTCCACAACGGCATCAGCGGATAAAATGTTTTCATCCCCCGTAATCATCATTGCTTCTTCTTCGACGGGAGTGATTTTACCATTGGCCTCACGGAAGCCGATTTGGATACGCTGTGTCTTTTTAGCAGGAAGAACAATGACTTGTTGAATTGGAAAAGGGAGTTTAAAGTGCAGCCCGGCTTCTTTTTCAGTTGTGTATTTGCCGAGTGTTAGAATGGCTGCTTTCTCATGCTCCTGCACGGTGTAGAAGGTGGACTTACCAAAGATGAGGACAAGAACGATAATGAGGCCGATAATGATTTTGGTTACTAAACCAGGAGGAAGAGAGGAAGGTCTTCGTCGATCGGGTTCTGGCAGTACAAATGGTTCCACGGAAAACACCCCTTCAATTATAAGATAGACTGATATGCTATACGGGAAGTTTTGGAAATGGTTTCAGCAGGAAAATACTTATTTCCAAGAGTTGACTGTCATGCTATGATATTGAGTAATTGCATACGAATGAATCCCTAGGGGCGCCGAGAGGCTGAGACAGTGTAGACTGAACCCTTTGAACCTGATCTGGTTTATGCCAGCGGAGGAAAGTGGAACGAGCTTTGGAGCCGATTTAATATCTGTTTATGATGCGGCAGCCTACAACCACTTTCTGGAGGAAAGTGGTTTTTTTGTGTTTCAAGGGCAACGTCAGGTAGAGAGGAGTCGATCATCCTTCGATGTTAGAGAAAGAGCTGCATGTCATATCGGGTGGGAAGCTTACATGGTCAGAGATAGCAAAGGTTGCGGCACAGATTCATCCGTATGTCACGGCCATTCATATTCGCGAGAAAACGAAGTCCTTGGACGAAGTGTTTATCGGTGTGCAGTACTTGTTGGAGCAAGGGATTCCAGCTAAAAGCTTGTATGTCAACGGTTTTCCTTCCATTGCGCTAGCCTTACAAACCGGCGGGCTGCAGCTGCCAGGCTCGACGCCAGCGCTAGTAATTCAGGATGAGCTATGCCGGGGGATTGGGCGCATCGGCGTTTCTGTTCATCAGGCAGATGAGGCAAAATGTCGGGAAAAAGAGGGCGCCGACTATGTCATGTTCGGTCATATTTTTGCGACAAACTCGAAGCAGGGAGCGCCTCCCAGAGGCTTAGAACAATTACGGGATTTAGTTAATCACGTTAACATTCCAGTGATTGCGATTGGTGGCATGACGCCTGCGAGAGTTAGGTCTGTACTGGATACCGGAGCAGCTGGCGTCGCAGTGATGAGCGGAATATGGGAAGCAGCGGATCCTCTCGGAGCCGTTCAGGCCTATTACAATGAGCTTCGGCAGATAGAGGTGAGTTAAATGTCAGCAGCAAGATCAGAAGTCATCATCGTTGGCGGCGGTGTTATCGGTACTTCGATTGCCTATTACTTGGCTAAAAGAGGGCAATCCGTCACGCTGCTTGAACGAAGCCAGCTGAGTACGGAAGCCTCAGCTGCGGCAGCGGGCATGCTCGGCGCGCAGTCTGAGATGGAAGACACCGGCGCCCTGTTTCAGTGGGCGCGATTGAGTAGATCTATGTTCCCCGAGCTAAGCGGGGAACTGCGAGAACTCACGGGCATCGACATCGGTCTCGTCCGTGAGGGGCTGCTGAACGTCGCGCTCAGCGACGTTCAAGAGGAAGAGCTGCGCGCGCGGGAGAAGCTCCAGCGCGCCGCAGGCGAGCAGGCCCAGTGGCTCAGCGCCGCTGAAGCCACGGCCATAGAGCCCGCGCTGAGCGGAGCTACGCGCGGAGCGTTGTACCTGCCGGGTGATGGGCAGGTGGATGCGCCTTTGCTGGCGGCGGCCTTCGCGCAGGCAGCGCAAGTGCTGGGGGCGAAGGTGCAACCGTTCGCCCAGGTGCAAGGGCTGCTGACCGCGAAGGAGCGCGTCATCGGCGTGCAGACGGCCGCCGGTCCGCTCTACAGCGACCACGTCGTCGTTGCCGCAGGCACGTGGAGCGGTCAGCTGCTGGCTGGCATCGGCATCGACTTGCCGATGTATCCGGTGAAAGGCGAGTGCTTCTCCGTGAGGACGCCGAAGCCTGTATTGAAGAAAACCCTGTTCTCGCCAGGGTGCTATATCGTCCCGAAAGCCGGCGGACGGCTGGTGGTCGGCGCGACGGTTGTGCCCCACAGCTACGACCGCAAGGTGTCGCTCTCGGGTTTAGCCGAGCTAATGGAGCGCGCGAGGGGACTGATGCCCGCGCTCGGCGACGCCGAGTGGGAGAAGGCTTGGTCGGGGCTGCGCCCGCAGACCGCAGACGGACTGCCCTACATCGGCAAGGTGCCGACGATGGAAGGCTTGTATACAGCGTGCGGGCATTATCGCAACGGGATTTTGCTGAGTCCCATCACTGGTAAGGTGATGGCAGATTGGATTTTAGGCGGAGATGGCGCAGGCGAACAGGGGATACAAGCGATAGCTCCTTGGCTGAATGCCTTCAGCCCTGATCTGTCGCCAGAGTCCGCGCGTCATCGGGATCATGACATTTTTTCAGCTACAGGAAAGGAATTGATAAGTATTGAAACTGCACATTAATGGTCAGCAGGTAGATGTACCCGATACAATTCGGACCGTTGTGGAGCTGCTCGCGCACTTCGATTTAAGCGACAAAATGCTCGTGGTTGAGCATAACGCAGCCATTTTACATAAAGAGGATCACGCTGGCGCTGAGTTGGCAGATGGTCACAAAATTGAGATCGTTCATTTCGTTGGAGGAGGATAATCACATGTTAAAAATCGGTCCATATGAGTTTCGTTCACGTTTGCTGCTAGGTACGGGGAAGTTCCCAGATTTTCAGATTCAAAAACAAGCGGTGGATATCAGCGAGTCGCAAATTTTGACGTTTGCGGTGCGACGGATGAATATTTTTGAGGCGAGTCAGCCCAATTTCTTGTCGATGCTGGATACGTCGAATTTCACGTTGCTGCCGAATACCGCTGGTGCCAAAACAGCCGAAGAAGCCGTTCGCATCGCGCGTTTAGCGAAAGCATCAGGCTTGTGCGACATGATCAAAGTCGAGGTCATCGGCGATGAAATGACCCTGCTGCCTGATCCAGTTGAAACGCTGAAAGCTTCCGAAATGCTGTTAGAGGAAGGCTTTATTGTACTTCCTTATACATCGGATGATGTGTTGTTGGCCAAACGTCTGCAAGCCCTCGGCGTACATGCAATTATGCCAGGCGCATCACCGATCGGTACAGGTCAAGGGATTATTAACCCGCTGAACCTGAGCTTCATCATCGAGCAAGCGACGGTTCCGGTTATCGTGGATGCAGGGATTGGTGCACCTTCCGATGCAGCGTTGGCGATGGAAATGGGCGCAGACGGTGTGCTGCTGAACACGGCCGTATCGGGTGCGAAGGATCCGGTCAAAATGGCTTACGCCATGAAGCTCGCGATTGAAGCGGGACGCGCAGGCTTTGAAGCGGGGCGCATTCCCAAGAAGCGTTACGCGTCGGCGAGCAGTCCGATGGATGGGTTGAGCCGGGTGTAAGGCAAAGGGGGAGTACCATGGCGATTTATAAAGCATTGACGATTGCTGGCTCAGACAGCGGCGGTGGTGCAGGTATACAGGCGGATCTGAAAACATTTCAAGAGCTAGGCGTGTACGGCATGTCCGTGATTACGGCAGTGACGGCGCAGAATACGATGGGTGTGCAAGGCGTTTACCCGATGAGCGCGGAAGCGATCGAACGCCAATTAGCGTCTATTGGGGAAGATTTACGACCGGATGCGTTGAAAACGGGGATGCTGTTCAGCGGCGAGATTATTCGCGTTGTGGCTGCGGCGATTAAGCAATACGGCTGGAAGCAAATCGTTGTAGACCCCGTGATGATTGCTAAGGGTGGGGCTTCGCTTTTGCAGCAAGAGGCGATTGACGCGATGATTCAGGAACTGCTGCCGCTCGCAGATGTTGTAACACCAAATATCCCCGAAGCGGAGACGCTAAGCGGAATGCGGATTACAGATGGGGATACGCGGAAGCAGGCAGCGATACGCATCCATGCTTACGGCTGTAAGCATGTGATGATCAAAGGCGGACATGAGGCCAATACGGAGCAGGCGACGGACTTACTGTATGATGGATCTTCTTTTACGGAATTTACATCCAAAAGGTTAGTCACCCCGCACACGCATGGAACAGGCTGCACATTTGCCGCTGCTCTGACGTCGGGATTAGCGCAAGGACACAAGACGAAGGCGTCCTTGCAGCTGGCGAAAAGCTTCATCCACGCGGCGATTTCGGAGCCGTTACATATCGGAAGCGGACATGGTCCGACGAATCATTGGGCGTATCAGCAGGGTGTTCGGGCTGCTGAGCTCCAAGAAGCTGCGCGAGGTGTGCTATGAACTTTAATGAAGTGCAGCTGCGCGAAGCGCTGCGTTTGTATTTAGTGATGGGCAGTCCAAACTGTGGCGGGGCTGATCCGTACGAAGTGCTGGAAGCCGCCATCGACGGCGGCATCACGATGTTTCAGCTGCGCGAGAAGGGCCCCGGCGCCCTGCAGGGGCCGGAGCTGCTCGCGCTCGGCGCACGGCTGCGCAGCCTTTGCGCGCAGCGCGCGATTCCGTTCATCGTCAACGATGATGAACGGCTAGCTCTAGAGCTGGAGGCCGATGGGATCCACATCGGCCAAGACGATGCCCCAGCCGCCGCCGTGCGGAAGCGGCTGCCGAACATGATCGTGGGCGTATCGGCCCACGATTTGGGCGAAGCCCAGTCGGCGCTGGCCGAAGGAGCCGACTATCTTGGCGTAGGCCCCCAGTACGCCACGCGCACGAAGCTCGATGCGCGTGAGGTCCAGGGGCCTGCCGGCATTGTGCGGATGCGCGCAGGCGGCATCCAGCTGCCTATTGTGGGCATCGGGGGCATCGATGCCACCAATGCAGGCGCCGTCATCCGCGCGGGCGCGGACGGCGTGGCGGTCGTGAGCGCGATCTCCGGCGCGCGCTCACCGAGGGAAGCTGCTGCGGCGTTGCGCGCGCAGCTTGGCAAGTAGCTTCTTACCATCTCTCACTCCACGCTCATGTTAACGAATGACAAAAATCATTATTTGTTAGTTGAAATTGTGGGTTTTAAATAATTGAAAGATGAATATGCCCGAGTATCAGCCGAAGCAATCCTATCCGCCCTCACAACCTAGAATAACGAATGACAAAATTCATTATTTGTTAGCTGAAATTGTGGGTTTTGCGTAATTGATAGATGATACGCCCAAGTTTCAGCCGGGCACCCATCCCTCACTCCGGTCCTAGGATAACGAATGACAAATATCATATTTTGTTAGATGAAATGGCTATTTCAGACTAACTTTTTATTTTAATAGAGACGTTTCTACCTTTTTGGGTGACAGAAACGTCCCTTTTTGCTACCATAGTAGAAAGCTTAATTTCGGTAATCCTTTAAAGCGGTGAAATGTCGCATGGAAAAAGGGCTCGAACTGATTCATTGGGTACTCAAAACGGCAATTGACATCGATTCTGTTTAGCATTATGATACGGTTAAAAAGATTTGACCGTCGTTTAATTAATCTCATAAGAGATTAAAAGTAGACCAAGCAGCGCATGTCGCAAGGCTTTTTCGAGATTATATACTCGTTCTAGTGTTGGCATATACGTTTACCTTGGTACTAGAGAGGGAGGTCGGATCCACGATGAAACTGCAACCTGTTTATATCATTGAAGAACTTGAACAACTCAAAACTATCAGTGATCCACTTCGCGCTAGAGTACTGCTTTATCTCATAGAGAAAGCTTATACCGGCCAGCAGTTGGCTAAACTGTTAGGGATGGCGCGCGCAAAGGTGCATTATCATTTGAATGAGCTTGAGCGTCATAATTTGATTTTTGTTGTTCGTACGGAGCTTAAGAATGGTATTGTACAAAAATTTTATCGTGCTGTTGCACGTGGTTTTGTACCTGGCGAGAACTTGCTTCCGTATGTTTCAGAGGTAGAAAATTATTACCGTGAACGTACATTAAGTGTACTTGGACATGCTAGAAACAGAGCGATTCATGCGCCGGAAGAGGCGTTTCAAATTCCATCGCCCGACCGTTCCCAGTGGCCGATTATCATGACGCAGGTTGAAGCAAAAATGAGCAAAGCGAAATTTGCCGAATGGATAAGTAAATTCCGCGCCCTTATTTATGAGCTGGATGCCGAGCAGGAAGAAAATGGGGAATGGTTCTATTTGACGACGGTCGGCTTTCAGACGCATGAAAGGGGCTTTGACCCCATCGAAAACGTCACCGAATCCGCGACTGAAGAGGAGAGATAATTCATGTTGGATCCTAGACTAACTAAGCTTGCAGACGTACTAGTGAATTATTCCGTAAAAGCGAAAGCTGGCGAAAACATTCTAATTGAAGCGTACGGAATCGATTCCGCGCTGGTGAAAGAAATTGTGAAGAAGGTGCATGCTGCTGGTGCGCATCCTTTTGTAAACCTGCGGGATCACGCTGTGATTCGCGAACTTGTTATGAATGGCACAGAAGCGCAAATGCAAACGTGGGCGGACGCAGATGCGTTCCAAATGAAACAAATGCAAGGTTACATAGGCGTACGCGGCGGCGCGAACATTTATGAGCTGTCGGATATTCCGGCGGATCGGATGAAGTTGTACAACTCGGTGTACTATCAACAGGTTCATTTCGATGTCCGTATTAAGGATACGAGATGGGTCGTTCTTCGCTACCCAACGGCTTCCATGGCGCAGCTTGCTAGCATGAGTACAGATGCGTTCGAGGATTTCTATTTCAATGTATGTACGATGGATTATGGCAAAATGTCCAAAGCGATGGATCCGTTGAAAGAGCTTATGGACCGCACGGACAAAGTGCGTCTTGTCGGCCCTGGTACGGATTTGACGTTTTCGATCAAAGGCATCGGCGGCGTGAAATGCGATGGAGAGCTGAACATTCCAGATGGCGAAGTGTATTCCGCTCCTGTGCGTGATTCCGTGAACGGCGTCATTTCCTACAACACACCGTCACCGCATGATGGCTTTATTTTCGAGAACGTTGTGCTGCATTTCGAAAACGGAAAAATCGTTAAAGCGACAGCGAATGATACGGATCGCATCAACGAAATTTTTGACATGGATGAAGGTGCACGCTATGTTGGGGAATTTGCTATCGGCGTGAATCCTTATATCAAGCACCCGATGAAGGACATTCTGTTCGATGAGAAAATCGACGGCAGCTTCCACTTCACACCAGGGAATTGCTATGATGATGCCTACAACGGCAACAAATCCTCGCTGCACTGGGATATGGTGAACATCCAACGTCCTGAGTATGGCGGCGGCGAAATTTGGTTTGATGATGTGTTGATTCGTAAGGACGGCATGTTCGTACTGCCTGAGCTTCTAGTCTTGAACCCAGAGAACCTGAAATAAGTTTTCTGTTCTATAGAAAAAGGTTGTCCATCGTCGTTATAGACGTGGGCAACCTTTTTTATGTTGCAGTCAAGTTTATGAAATTGTATTTTTTAGCTGTTGAACAAGCTTCTTAGGTGCGGTCCGGGCATATCCTTCTACGATTAAATCTTGAATTTCGGACCAAGGCACAAGGTCAACGTTCTGAATACTAACCCAGCCATGACGGCCGATATAAGGCGTCTTCTCGTACGCGGTACCCTCCTGACCTAAGAGGAACTCCTGTGTAGTAAGGTTTGTTTTGAGTGATGTTGAGATTTGGCCATCTGTTTCGCCCATAAAAACAAATGGTTTGTCTTTGACACGAAAGGTAGTATGGCCAAAGCCATCTACCTTTTCTTCTACTTCTGGAAGTTTCGTGCAAAAATCGCGGATTCTGGCAACTAGGGCGAGTCCTTGAGCGGATTCAATCTGAGTTTGTGACAAGCGGATCAACTCCTATGGATGGGTTGGGATTTTTCATTATCTGAATCAAACCCGTCGCTGCTGCGACTGGTACTGCCGCGGCGGAAGGCCGACAGCCTTTTTAAATGTGCGGATGAAATTTGAATAGTCATTAAAGCCTGCGAGCTGGCACGTGTCAGTGACCGTGGAGCCCTCGCGAAGCAGATGCTTGGCTCTGGCAATACGTTTGAACAAGATGTGCTCGTGAATCGTGCTGCCTGTATGTTTTTTGAAAAGACGGCACAAGTACGATCGGTTCATGAAGACGACCTGCTCCAATACCTCAAGTGAGAGATCCTGATCCAGATTTTCATCAATGTAGGTGAATAGGGAGGAAAGCTTGTCTGGCATCATGACCTGTTCTTCTTGTTTGCCTTGATTCTGGAAGATCCGATTGATAAAAACAAGCAGCTCGATAAAGGTTGATACGTACAGGATCTCTGATCCGGGCAGTGCTTGTGGACGGCGATGCATCTCCATACGATCGTAGAGCTTCATAATGTCGTCAATTTGTGGCGGCGTCAGTCTCATCCGATTTTGCTCACCAAACACACGATTCGTGAAGCAGTCCAACAGGTTGAACTGTGGAGAGTTGAAGCTTTCTAGGATTGCTGGATTGAAATGAATCACAACATTTTCGTAGCGCTGTTTTTTCGATTGAAAATTAGGCCGATGAAGCTCATTGCTATGCATGATCAACAGGTCGCCATACTGCAAGGGATACACTTGCTTTTCGATAAAATAGTGAACGTCACCTGTGAGAAAGAAGTAGATTTCATATTGGTCTTGATGCTGATGAAAATCCAGTGGAACCGGATTATGGGTTATAGCATGTCGAAAGGTCAACAGCTGATTGAGATTTTTATACATTTCCTGCATGTGAAGATCTCCTCTATGTGAGCCCTAGTCAATATAAGCAAACTTTTGCCCAATTAATGCAATGAATACGTTTTTATTATACTGCAAAATATAGATGAGTTAAACATTCAACCTATTCTTGCTTATACTGAAGCTTATGCTTACGATGCTAGTTTTTCTAGCGAAAAACTTTTAGGAGGCTTATATATGAAATTATCCGTATTTACTGTCGCAACACCAGATCTAACACCTGAAGAGCTTGCTAAAGCAGCTGCTGCTGCCGGGATTACTGGCATTGAGTGGCGCTTCAAAGATATTCCTGCGGACGCTGTAGGACAAAAGCCTTCCTTCTGGGGCAACAATCTGTGCTCGATCGATCCAGCTTCTTCTGATGCAGAACTTGAGCGTTTTAAGCAAGCAGCTCTTAACGAAAACCTTGTGAACCTGAGCATTACACCTTATTTGAACAACTGTGATGTAGCGGAAACTGAGCATGTTTTCAAAGCGGCTCAAAAAGTTGGCGTTCCGTTCATCCGCGTAGGCGTGCCTGGTTACGATAAAAGCAAAAACTATAATGATTTGTTCGCTAAAGCAGTGGACTACCTTCACCATGTCCAAGAGCTTTCCCAGCAATATGGGGTAAAAGGTCTAGTTGAGACGCATCACAACACGATTACTGCGAGTGCTGGTTTGGCTCATCGACTTGTGTCTGGTTTCAACCCAGACAACATTGGCGTACTTCACGATGCAGGCAACATGGTGCATGAGGGCTTCGAGAACCACCGTATGGGCCTTGAATTGCTCGGACCTTACCTTGCACACGTACATGTCAAAAACGCTGCATGGACGCTTACAGGCGAGGAACAAGACGGCATCAAGCTGTGGAGAAGCGAGTGGGCACCGATTGATGCGGGTATCGTGAACTGGAAGCAAGTGCTTAACGATTTGAAAGCAGTTGGCTACGACGGATACCTCGGTATCGAAGATTTCAGCTGCCAATTCGGCACAATTGAGATGCTGAATAACTTCTCAGCGAAAGTTAAGCAATGGTTGGCTTAAACGTATAAGAGCGAAAAACCTTCAACACCACGGGAAAGTGGGGTTGAAGGTTTTTTCTGTGCTCGCTTTATTGGTGGTAAAAATGTAAAAGTACATCTTTTTCAGAGGAAGTAACTTAAGTGTGATTAATAAATGCGAAAGTGCAATCTTTTCGGCTGAAAAGGTCTAAATAGGGCTGAAAACAAAGAAATTGATGCCTTTTCGCATCAATTTCTTTTAAAATCGTTAATTTGTTAGAAAAAAGATGCCTTTTTGCATTTCACAGCCCAAGATGGGGTGTACGGCAGGTGGTTGCGATACGGTGGCGCTGCTAACTGAATAGTTAGCTAGGCTATCGCTACTTGCCTTACGTCTGCAGCTTCACAATCGCACGAATCGCAGCATCAATCTCCCGCTCAATAGCGCCAGATACGACATCCGTATGCGGATTGTACACTTCCCGCAGATCAGCGTCTGCGTAGCCGTCTAGGGCGACGATCGCGCCAGCGCGCACACCGCGAAGCGATGCGATGACGAAGAGCGCGGCAATTTCCATTTCAACGGCTAATGCGCCAGCTTGCTTGTATTTACGATGCGGGAATTCCTCGACGCCTTGGAAGAAAGCGTCCAACGTCACGGTAATCCCTTGCTTCACGATTCCGTCCGTTTCAGAAGCCGCTTCATACAGCGCGCGGGTAACGGTGTGATCAGCTACCGCAGGGAAGCCGTGCGGCACGAGCTGGCGAGTTAAGCCTTCCTCGCGTACCGCTGCTGTGCTTACAACGAGGCTACCTGGCGGGACATCCGCTGAGTAAGAGCCAGCAGTGCCCACGCGAATCAGCGTCTTGACGCCGCCTTTGATGAGCTCCTCAAAGCAAACTGCCGCGCCAGGCGACCCGACACCATGACTGACAACGGTGATAGGTACGCCATTCTTTTCGCCAACGAATGTCCGATATTCGCGGCTGAAGGAAAGCTCGCGTGCGTTGTCCAGCTTGCGTGAGATAGCTTCGGCACGGAACGGGTCACCACACACGATGGCATATGGAGTTAAGTCTTCCGAATTCACTTGTAAAATAGGTAAAAACAACTTAATCGAACTCCTTTCTGACCCATTCATCTTCTGGGATTGGAATGGCTTCGCCGGAGAAGCGTTGTTCTTGGAACGGATCTGCGACATTATGGAAGCCATTACGTTCCCAGAAGCCTTCACGGTCTTCCATCATGAACTCGATGCCGCGAATCCATTTGGCGCTTTTCCAGAAATAGAGATGAGGGACGACAAGACGAAGCGGCCAGCCATGCTTTAACGTAAGCGGTTGTCCATCATAAGCAAAAGCCAACAGGATGTCATCGCCCATCAGATCAGCAAGCGGCACGTTCGTTTCATAGTCATTGTCGGCATGAATCATGACATATTTTCCTTCGGGTTTTACATCGATTAGTTGAAGGAAATCTCTGAAGCGCACGCCTTCCCATACCGTATCCAGTTTGGACCAACGGGTCACACAGTGAATATCGCACTGGATTTGCGTGCGAGGCAGGGCAAGTATGTCGTCGTAGCTGAACGTTTTTTCTTCGGCAACTTGTCCGAAAACGCGCAGCGACCACGCCGCCATATCATAGTTCGGTACTTCGCCCTCATGCAAAATGGGGAAGCGTTCCGTAACCGCCTGGCCTGGTGGAATTCGACCTGCAAGCTCTTGTGGAACGTCTACAGCGGGAATTTGCATGCGCTTGATGCGCTCCGCTTTGGTGTCTTTATGCATCTGCCATCCTCCTAAGCTTATGCGTATCTCTGTTATCGCGAGCTGCCATTCGCTTTCTGTGCATCCGCCATGTAATTGCTTTTACGGAAGAACAGCATCGCCAGCAATGTCACGATATAAGGCAGCATTTGTGTGAAATGGGTTGGTAATGAGAAGCCTTGAAGGCGGATACTGAACGCATCCATTAAGCCAAACAGCAAGCTGGAAGCCATGACGCCAATCGGATTGGCTTGTCCCAGCATGGTTGCAACGAGCGCGATGAAGCCGCGGCCTGCTGTCATACCTTCGGTAAACATGGTCACTTGACCCAATGAAAGCTGCGCGCCTGCTAGTCCGCAAAGGACACCGCAGATGAGCACGGCCAAATATTGCATCCGATTGACCTTGATTCCGATACTTTTCGCCGCAACAGGGTTTTCCCCGACAGCGATCATGCGGAAGCCAATAACGGATTTAAAGAGTAAATATTGAAGTGCGAATACAAGCACAAAAGCTAGATAAACGAGCGGTGAATGCCCGGACACAATCCCGCCAATGACAGGGATATCTTGAATGAAGGGGATGTCCCACTTCGGAAGTCCGATCATATTTTTATCATAGTAAGCGCCTTTGACATTAAAAATGGCTTTCAAACAAAACGCTGTTAAGCCGAGCGCTAGAAAGTTAAACGAAATACCGACGACGATCACATTTGCTTGTAAATGGATACTCATATAAGCAAAAATCAATGAAAACAGCATGGTTACGGCAATGGCTATGATCACGGCAAGGAATACGTTGCCTGTGTAGTAGTTGCCAACAATTGCCGAGAAGGCGCCGACCAAGACGAACCCTTCCAAACCAACATTAAACAATCCGACCCGCGAACAGATCGCCCCGCCGAGTGCTGCAAGAAGAATGGGAGCGACCATGCGAAGCATGGAGTTAAATAAAGACACATCAAGAAGATGCTCCATCGCTCTTGCCTCCTTTCCGACGTTTCCATAGGGTAAAGCTGAATTTAGCAGTTACAAAGAGAATGAGCAATGATTGAATAACACTGGATATTTGCAGTGGAATGTCTGTATTGCGTTCAACACCCATGCCTCCGGTTTGCAAAGCAGCAAGGAGAAGAGAGGCGATAGCCGTACCTAGAGGATGGGCCCCCGAAAGCAGAGTCGCCATGATGCCTGACCAAGCATATCCAGGATTCGAGATCATGCCATCCGTATAACGATACTGCATACCGAGCACCTCGATGGCTCCAGCAAGTCCGGCAAAGCCGCCGCTCGCGAACATACTCGTTAGCATCACTTTTCGTCTATTTACCCCGCCATAAGCGGCAAATAACGGATTATAGCCCAGCATCCGAATTTCATAACCGGCAACGGTATATTTAATGAACAAGAACAGGAGAACGGCTAGCGCAATGGCGATGATAAAGCCAGCATGGACGCTCATTCCTTGGAATAGCTTAGGAAGCCAAACGCCCTTATCAATCATCATCGTTTGAGCGAGTGCTGCTGAACCCGATTTGTCTTTGAACGGATAGGCAACCACATAACCTGCGAATAAAGCCGCTATATAATTAAGCAACAACGTTGTAATGATCAAATTCATGCGGAATTTCGCATCGAGCCAGCCAGCGAACGCTGACCAAATTCCGCCTGCCAGAATTCCGCCAAGAATGGCAGCTAGCAATTTAAATAGCGGAGGCCCAGGCAGGTATAGCGCAACCATGGCACTGGATAGGGCGCCAAGAATCATTTGGCCTTCCGACCCCATGTTGAAAAATCCAGCACGAAAGGCAATCGATACGCCCAACCCAACAAGAATAAGTGGAGTCGCTCGCGTTAGGGTATTTGTGAAGTAGAAAAAGTTGCCGAAGGCACCTTTCCACATCTCAGTGTACGTTTCAATGACGGACCCGCCAATCAGCGTAATGGCAATCGCACCACCGAGCAAACCGATGACTACGGCAAGCAAGGGCTGAATCCAAGCGCTTAGATTGAGTCGACTTTTAAGCATCTGAATTTCCTCCTGCCATCCATAAGCTAATTTGCTCCTCTGTTGCGTCTTCGGCTGATAATTCGCCGACAATGCGTCCTTCGTACATGACAACAATGCGATCTGACAGCTTAAGAATCTCGGTTAATTCCGAGGATACTAAAAGAATAGCACCTTGTTCATCTCGTTTACGAAGGAGCTCTTCATGAATCAATTCCATAGCCCCAATATCAACACCGCGAGTAGGCTCGGCAGCGATTAGAAAAGGCTGTTTCTGAGCAATCTCTCTAGCGACAATGAGCTTTTGTAAATTACCGCCGGACAGAAACTTCACTTTGGCCTCTTGAGAGCCCGCTTTAATCTGGAATTGCTGGATGAAGCCACTAACCATATCGCGGAGGTCTTTTCCTTTTAAAAGGCCTGAGCGGCTTTTGGTTTTATGATGACCCATCGTGCCATTATCTAACACAGTGCCTTCTTTGGCCGCACCCCATTGGTAGCGATCCTCCGGTACGTGAGACAGACCGATGTCTCTGATTTCGCGAACGGAGCGTCCTTGAACAGGCGTGCCTAATAATTGAATTTCTCCTTGATCAATCGGTTGGAGACCTGAAATTGCTTGAATCAATTCTGATTGGCCATTTCCTGAAATACCAGCAATACCAACGATTTCTCCGGCTTTTACTTGCAAATTAACACGATCGAGCACAGGCTTGCCTTTATCTCCGTGGATGGAAACGTCCTGAACCTGAAGAACAGTTTGGCCTGTGGTCAGTGCTCGTTTCTTCAGCTGTTTCAAATCTCGTCCAACCATTAACTTGGATAGTTCTTCAATGTTCGTAGCACTAGCGTCAACGGTTCCCGTAACCTTCCCGTCCCGTAGCACGGTAACCCGATCTGCAACCTCCATCACTTCGTGCAGCTTGTGCGTGATGATGATGAAGCTCTTGCCCTGATTAGCCAGGCTCCTCATAATGACGAGCAGCTCTTTGGCCTCCAGCGGCGTGAGCACCCCAGTGGGCTCGTCCAAAATAATGATGTCGGCCCCTTGGTATAACACTTTCAGGATCTCAACGCGCTGCTGCAAACCGAGCGGGCAGTCGGCCACCTTCTTGCGCGGATCAATCGGCAAGCGATATTTGGCGCATAGCTCATCAACCTGTGAGATGGCTTTTTTACGGTCAAAGGCAAGCCCAGCTTTGGGCTCATTGCCGATTACGATATTTTCAGCCACGGTAAACGAAGGGAAGAGCATGAAATGCTGGTGAACCATACCGATGCCATGACGAATAGCATCCGTGGGATTGGTAAAAACAACTTCTTTGCCATTCAGAAGAATGCTGCCAGCCGTAGGCTGCTCCATGCCGTACAAGATGCGCATCATGGTCGTTTTGCCAGCGCCATTTTCCCCAACTAATGCATGAATTTCACCTTGACGCAGCGAGAAATCAACGTTTGAATTCGCTGTTAAATTGCCATATGTTTTTGTTATTTGACGCATTTGAAGCAGCATAACGGTTTTTCGCTCCTCTACCTAGACATGAGGAAACTGCTTACGTCGCCGTAAACAGTCTCCAAGTCAAACCTATGTGATTAACATACTGATGATTATTTTACTGGATTTTCTACTTTTACTTTACCAGAAACGATATCATCACGTATAGCTTTTACCTTCGTTACAACAGCTTGTCCAACAAATGGGCTAAGTGCTGATTTTGTTTCTCTCGTTACGAATGTAAGACCAACGCCATCTTCTTTTAAGCCGTAGTCAACAGCACCGAATTTAAACGTGCCGTTTACGAAATCTTTTACTGTTTGATAAGCAACTGCATCTGTACCTTTCAATTGGGAAAGGACGATATGCTCTGGATCTGTTACCGTGCGGTCAATATCTTGTCCGGAAGTGAAGAAGCCTTTTTCTTTCGCTGCTTCAAACACACCAAGATCACCTACAGCTGATGCGCCTGCGATGAAGTCTGCGCCTTGAGAGAATTGAGTCAACGCCAATTCTTTCGCTTTAGCTGGATCTGTGAAGCTTCCTACATAGTTAACGATAAATTTAGCATTTGGATTTGTGGATTTCAAACCTTCTTGGAAGCCAACTGTATATTTCTTAATAAGTGGGATGTCTACGGCTGCAACCATACCTACAACGTTTTTCTTTGTAGCTAGACCAGCTGCTGCTCCAAGCAAGTAAGCTGCTTCGTGCTCGCGGAATACAACGCTGCGAACATTCGGAAGATCAACGACAGTGTCAATGATCGCAAAGGATTTTTTAGGGTTTTCAGTAGCTACTTTCTTAAGCGCATCTTCCGCTGTGAAAGAGCTTGTGATGATCAAATCATAGTTATCAGCAACTGCAGCGCGCAAGTTTTGCTCAATCGCGCTCGCATCAGCGGATTCTACGGTTTTAACTGTCACACCAAATTCTTTGCTAGCTTTCTTTACGCCTTCATCCATTTGTGAGAAGAACGGGTTCACACCGATTTTCTCTGGCGTAATCAGAATAATCTTCTTATCTGATTTGGCTGCCGCTGCTGGCGCGCCGGATGCTGCAGGTGAAGCTGTGTCTGTCTTTGCTGCCCCACAGCCTGTTAGTAAAACAGTTGCGGCAAGAACTGAAAATATCGCTTTTTTCATGATGTGTTTCTCTCCTCTATATCTAATATGAATTTATGTAACCGATGACTGTGTTTATATCCTACTAAAAAAGTCGGATATAGTCAAAGGAATTGTTTTTCAATTCGACAAAATCAAACATTTTTCTACAAAGATAATTGCCCAACGGTTATTATACTAAATTGCAAGATCACAATCCATAAGAATTACTTGGCAACTGTGAACAAAGGGAAAACCTTCAAAACCGCAAGGCAGCGGTCATGAAGGTTCTTTCAGTAGCTATGAAAGTGTATGTTTCTCGGCTGTGCGATTACGCATTCGAAGCGTCATCCACGCACTCCAGCCATAAAGTCCCGCACTCATGTAAAACAACACATCGATCGTCAGCCAATCAATGATATAACCGCCGAGAAGTACGGCAAATCCGGAGGATACCGATGTCCAGAAGTGATAATTACCGAGCGTATCGCCACGTTGTCCAGTCGTGGTTCCATCCGCGAGTAATCCGCGCTCGCTCATCTTCTGCATAGCGTTGCATACACCCATGAAAGCTTGGATGAGCAGGACGAAGACGTATGAAGGAATCCAAGGGAAGACGAGCATCGCTGCCATCATGCCGAATGAACTAACGGCCATTAGCTTGATTGAGCCGTGATCTACGAGCTTACCCAGCCATAGGGCGGATGCTGCAGAGCTGATGGTGAATACAGCAAAAGCGAGGCCGTATGCCGAGTACGTACTGCCGAGATTTTTCAAAAACAATAAATAATACGGATAAATCATCCCTGCCGCCAATGTCGCTAAGCTTTGAGCTCTAATGAGCAGTCGAACATTCAACTTAACGCCCCCTATAATCGTCATAAAATTGATTCATAAAAACATGCTGCGGGTCCCATTTGTCTTTGGCTTGGAAGAAGGCTTCCGCTTTAGGATAAATCGTCTGGAACTGCAGGGCTGATGGGAAGGGAGCATAGGGCAAATAATAGGAGCCACCCAAAGGAATTAATTGATCGATGATCCGCTGAATGCCTTTCGTCATACGAGCTTGCGCCGCTTCACTCAGCGGGGTGTTGAACAGACACACGAGGGCGAACATGTCACTTTTGGCATACGACAGTGCTGCTTCCTCATCATGATTAACGTAACGAACGGTAATATTTAATAGGTTTAACTGTTCCTCTTGCAGGATGGGTTTCATGTTGTTAACAAACGCCGCAAAATGTTCCACGGGAATGAAATATTCTTGTAGGAGATCATTTTTGGTAGCTGAACTATAGTCCATGAAGTCAGATTCAGAGCGCATCGCATTGTTACGAGATAGCAGCGAACTCCTTCCGACGAGGAAATATTGCTGTAAGTCCCAGAACGCATTTTTCGCCCAATCGAAGGAGCGATTGAGACCAAATAATAGCTTCAAAGGCAGGACAAAGCTGTCTTTTTCCTTTAATTTATTGTAATCAGTGATGGGGAGATCAGGCCGTGAAGTGTAATTCGAAGCATACATTTCGGTTAGGAAGGAATCCGGCGCGATCGAAATCCGTGCGAGATGCATGTGGATATCGGGATTTTTTTTAACCTGGTTAAGAAAATAATCCGTATACGTTTCTGTTGTCATCGTGTCAGTCGTCATCGCGTACACTTCATCCTCTGTTAGCGACAAGGTGACATCTAAAATGACACCGAATAAGCCATAGCCACCTAGGGCTAGTGGGAATAGCTCCGCGTTTTCAGCGCGTGAAACATTCCGTGTTTGGCCTTCAGCGCCTAAAAGTCGGAAGGATTCGACGGAACTGATGAGAGAGCCGTTGCGAATGTCACGGCCGTGTGCATTAACCGAGATCGAGCCTCCGATGGTAAAAATGTTTTGCGACTGCATCGTCTTCACCGCAAGCCCGTACGGGTTAATGTACTTTTGCACATCGGCCCAAGTGGCCCCGGACTGAACGGTAATCGTCCTTGCCTTTTCATCAAAGGCCAGAACCTTGTTAAACGGCGTCATATCCAGCACAATAGCGTCCTTGTAATAGGTGTGACCGCCTTGACTGTGCCGCTGGCCAGCAATGGAAATTTTGAGCCCGTTCTCGCGGGCTTCCTGTACAATCTCTTGAAGCTGCTGGACTTCTTTGCTTGGAATGACGCGCTCAATCTTCACGGGTCGAAGCTTACTGTAATCCGATCGTAGGAAGGGATCTTCTCCAGCGACAAAGGTACTCGCATACTGCCAGAGGCATAACGCAATTAATAGCAGCAAAACGACAATCTTCTTCATGTGCGCATCTCCCAACTTGTTGGATTTAACAACGTTTGCGGGGCTTGACGCCATCGAAAGGAATGACCTAAATTATTCCTATAGTGTAAGTTCACACCTTTTGTTGTGTCAATCAAAATGAAGTGACGTTTAGCCAAGCGCGAAGGGGAGGTGCTTTTCATGAGTTTACGAATAAAACTGGCATTTGGAGCAGCAGCGTTATCCTGTATTAGCTTCTTCTTTTCGATGTTTCTAGTCCTGGTTTTTCTCGTGGTAGGTATCGTGTTAAGTGCTAGTCATTATAAAAACAAGCATGCGAAATGGGCCTTAGTATCAAATCTATTCGTTGGCGCTTTATATGTAGCATTTTTTATTTATTTGTTTAGGAACTTTACTTCGATTGATTAGGGGATTCCCGTGGAATACCCAAGTCTCTCGCGAAGTTGATATCGAGTAATATATTTGTGTAAGATGGAGGGAAAGATCCGTCTGCAACAATTGGGAATGGAATTAGGGGTATGAAGGAGGCGAGCCATGGCGCGTTCAAAGCCGCTTTGGTTGCTAATTAGTTGGTTTGTTGTTGCCATTCTGGGGTTGTTGATATTGAAATGGACAGGTGTTTGGAAGCACGTGGATCTGAATTGGGTCACGAGATGGCTGCGTGATTTAGGCCCGCTAGGCGGACTGCTGTATATCCTGGCGTATACACTCAGGCCGTTAGTCTTGTTTCCGGCAACACCTTTGACCCTCTATGGGGGGTATGTATTTGGTGCATTTTGGGGGACGGTTTACGATATTATCGGTGCGGGTGCAGGTGCATTACTGTCATTCTACATAACAAGAAGATGGGGCCGCGGCAGCTTTCAACGCATTTTACGAAGTCCAAAGCTGTTATCGTTCGATCAAAAAGCAGAGGAAAAAGGCTTCATGGTCGTGCTCTATATGCGGCTTATGCCTTTCTTTCCTTTTGATGGGATCAGTTATGGGGCTGGCTTATCGAAAATCCGCTTCTGGGACTATACGTGGGCTACGTTTATCGGGATTATTCCTGGAGCCATTGTGTACAACGTATTTGGCGCTTCCTTAAATGATATATGGTCATGGAAGTTTCTCGGCGCCGTAGCGATGTATGCTGTTTTTGCTATCGTTCCACTGATGATAAAGAAAAGACAAGACCGCAAAGTGCGCCAAGCAGCGTAAAAGTAGAAGCCGTGGGAGGCATGGAAAAGATGAAGGGGAACGTTGTTGCAAGGGATTTGGCATGGAGTTTTGGGGGAGCAGGTGCTCTGCTCCTTATTTTTATTGTGTTGTCGCAGAGCTTTACGGGGAAATGGCTGCAAGCCTTCGATCAACATGTAAGCGAGTACATCCAAGCGCAGAGAGGTGATCTATGGACGGCTGTTGCGAAAGTATTCGCCTTCATGGGAAGTGGGGAGACGGAATTTATTCTCTTTTTTCTGATTGGAGCAGTTCTCATCTTTAAATTCAAGCATAAGTGGGAAACACTTGTTTTTTTCATCGGTGTGCTTGGCGCTTGGCTTTTGAACACAGTACTTAAAAAGCTTATAGAGCGCGACCGTCCATCCGCAGATACATGGTTAGTCGAGGTCGATGGATTTAGCTTCCCGAGCGGACATGCCATGGTTTCCATTCTTTTCTATGGGCTGCTTGCTTATTTGTTATGGGTGAATGTGCGTCAAACGTGGCGAGCAGCGTGGTGGATACCAACGTTAGCTGCTTTCGTTATTATCTGTATTGGACTTAGTCGTATTTACCTCGGAGTTCATTACCCAAGTGACGTGCTGGCGGGCTACTCGGTCGGAGCTATTGTGCTTATCGGTTGTGTGCATGCGGTTCGGACGATTAGACAGCGCAAAGATAGCCGAAATACGGTTAACCATTTGAATCGTAATAGCCATCGAATTTCCCAGTAAATATACATCCTTGGTGTGTACATAGGAGATGTCTTTTTAAGAAGGAAAGTAGACATTTATGGAGAATACACATCTGAGTTGGAATGAATTCCCAATGTTTTCGATGACAATAGGAATGGGGAAAAGATATGGATGCCTACACATCACGCTTTTTTACTTATGAGGATACGAAGAATCAAGACATCTTTTATCGTTTGCCTGATCACTGGTGGAGCAGACATTATGAATACATTTGGGCTTCCCAATTTGTTGGAAAAGATGACATTGTGCTCGATGCCGCATGTGGCTTAGGTCATCCATTTAAATACTACCTCACAGATAAGTGTAAAGCAGTGTACGCTTGCGACATGGATGAACGTATTTTAGACCACAACGAAATTATGAAAGAGCTGGAATATTATATTGGGAAAGAGCATATAGATCAAATTAACCATTCTGCTCTAAGTATGCCTACTTTCTCGATTGCTGACATTTCCAAATTGCCATATGAAGACGGTATGTTCGATGTGGCATTCTGTATTTCCGTTATGGAGCATGTCGATACAGAGGTGCAGTTTCGTGCCCTTAAAGAATTTAAGCGAGTTCTCAAAGATCAGGGGAAAATGATTATTACCGTTGATTATCCAGACGTTCATATTGAGCAATTTTTAAGTTTGATTGATGATGCGGGGCTGCAATTAGTCGGAGATCGTAATTTTACCTTGCCAGAGAATGCCATTACTTCTGACTATTATGGCAGCGACTTATGGTGCATTCGATTTGTATTGGAAAAAAATAAGCGCATAACATGACTACCACGATAACAACTCGCCACCCGTATGAAACTCAGGACAACGCCACTTTGGTTTGTCCTTTTTTCTTTTGCGGGCTGGGCGTTGTATAATTATCATCAGTATCATCTGCAGACACCATAGAAAGAAGGGATGATTATGCTGAAGCTAAGTATTCTTGATCAGTCACCGGTATCATCCGGATTTACCCATAGTGAGGCATTACAACAAACGATTGCGCTCGCGCAGCTCGCTGACCGTCTCGGCTACACCCGATTCTGGGTGTCGGAGCATCATAACTCAGCAGGGCTTGCCGGTTCCTCGCCAGAGGTATTATTATCCACGCTGGCTGCTCGCACAAGCCGTATTCGGCTTGGCTCCGGCGGCGTGCTGCTGCCCCATTACAGCTCCTACAAGGTCGCTGAAAATTTCCGCATGCTCGAGGCGCTGTATCCCGGGCGCATCGATCTAGGCATCGGGCGTGCGCCCGGCGGCACGCCGCATACGGCCAAGGCGCTGCGTGGCGTCAGCGCCGATCTGTTCGAGGGACTGGAGCGGTTCCCGGCGCAAGTCACGGATCTGCTGCGGTTCCTCACCGACTCGGTGGAACCAGGGCACGTGTTCGAGGGCATCCGCGCCACCCCATTGGTGGCCTCGATGCCCCAGGTGTGGCTGCTCGGCTCCACCGGGCAGAGCGGGGTGTATGCGTCGCAGGCAGGCGCAGCCTTCTGCTTCGCGCACTTCATCAACGGCGCGGGAGGCCAGCATGCGGTGCGCAGCTACCGCAGCTCGTTCCAGCCGTCGGCGCTCAATGTCGTGCCGCAGGCGACGGTCTGTATTTATGTGCTGTGCGCCGAAACGTCAGCGGAGGCGGAGGAGCTTGCGGCCTCGATCGATTTGCGTATTCTGCAAATGGAAAAAGGCGAGTTCACCGGAGTGAAATCGCCGAAGGAAGCAGCGGAATACGTGTATTCCGATTGGGATCAGACGCGCGTGCGGGATAACCGCTCTCGGATGATCGTGGGAAATCCCGGCGAAGTCAGAGATCAGCTGCGTCGACTTGCCGAAAGCTATGGGGTTGACGAAGTCATGATCGTCGCCGGCGGCCACCAAGTCGAAACGAGACTGCGGACGGTGGAGTTGTTGGCGGAAGCTTTTGAACTCAGCCATCAGCACAGTTACGTGATATAGGTAAGGGGAGCGCTGCTTGGAAGGATATTCGATCGCTTAGCGATGGCGCTTCGGTCGTTTATCGATTTCCTGCGTTACAATGAACGCAAGCTCTTCATTGCCAAAGAGCGAAAGCACGCCAAGCAACGTGTCATCCGGCACCTCGCCGGCTTCCTCTTTAGGTACCGTTAATTCTAGCGCTTTCTGTAAGGCCTCGTTATTCGGTTGGTCTGGATAGGCACTATGATATAGTGCTGCGGGGTCTAGATCATGGTTAATACACCATTGAGCAAACACCAAAATCATCATATGCTCTTCACGCTTGTAATTTTCGATCATTTGTTCTTCTAATTGTTTATTATTCATCGGGTAACAGACATCTCCTTATACAACCTCTATACAGCACACGGAAAAATACAACCAACCTCAATCGACTTACCGGTGGATGGGTTCATTATAGCGAAAGATTAGGTGTATTCACAATGATAATTAAGAATGAGAAAATAAAAGCGTCCGAAGTTCATCTCACAGGACTGCAGGGTGAGGACCTCGGTGTGATGTCGACGAAAGAAGCGCTGGCGCTAGCTAAAAAGCTAAAAGTCGACCTCGTCTGCACCTCGCTCATGAGCAGTCCGCCGCCTTGCAAGCTGATCGGAGCGGGCGCAGCCAAGCAGGAGGCCTTGCAGGAAAAGCAGCAGGCACGGAAGCAAGAGCAAGGCCCGAAAGTCAAAGAGCTTCGCTTGACGGCGAACATCGAAGATCACGATCTCGAGACGAAGCGCCAGCAGGCGGAGCGCATTCTGAAGGGCGGGGACGCTGTCCTGCTAGTCGTGAAGATCTCTGGCAAGGAAGGCGCGAAAGCGAAGGAACTGCTTGAAACGCTAGTGAAGGAGCTGGGCTCCCACGGCAAAAAGCACACAGGCATCCAACTAAGCGGCAAGCAAGCTGCGGTTCAGTTGGATCCTTTGTAAGCGAAACATGGACAACCTATAGGTTGTTCATGTTTTTTTGGTACAGCTACTTCATACTTCACATACTCTCTCTCTTCCGCTTTTCTCAAAAATGCAAAAATACAACCTTTTCTACTAATTTAGCGTCGAAATTGGAAAATGCGTGCAAATAGGCAACTTTTTTAACGAATTTCAAAAGAATTTCCTCAAATCGCTCTAAATTGATGCCTATTTGCATCAATGTTCAATTACGGAAGGGAAACCTGATCGAAAAGTGCTCTTTTGCATTTTTGAAATTCCACAAGCTCATTAGCCACTATCCGATAATCGTGATAGCCTGAGACCCCATGAGCTCCCAAGCCTCTTTAAAAGCATCCAATGGGTAAGACTCTTGCTTACCTGTCATGGGGTCGTTCATATAGGCGTAATCGTCGTCCCACCCGATGAGCAAAAGGGCATGCTCAGGCTGATACCACGGAACCAGCTCCCCGGTCTCGTCCTCCCATTCCAAATCTAGATAAGGGGTATCCATATGCTCCGTTGCTCAAATCATGGCAGGGCTGCCTTCTGCGATGACGCCAAGCAAATCGTCAAAGGACGTTCCTGTCAGATCGCGGATGTGACCTGGCAACCACTGATTCAACAGCTTCGCGATGGGGGTATGATAAATCCCGTAGCCGACATCAAACGGATCGCCAACGAACACATCTTTGGGATTCGCGCCAACGAAGGCTCCGTATTCATTCTCGTAGGGCATGTCCCCGGTTGGCAGGGCGTGAGCTACTTCTTCTTTGCTTATCGGCAGTCCAGCCCAATTCAGCAGCATCGTCGCTGCGACAGCCTCACATCCATTTGGCAGCTCAGGCAGCTGGGAGAGGGCGGGAACTGTATGGATTTTAAAATGATGCTCGGTTGGCGTAGTGGCTGCAGTTTCAGATGACGTTGTACTAGATATGGATAGCGTTTCCACTATTGCTGCTTCAAAAGAAGCATTGTTTGCCGTGGGAGTAACCGAAATAGCAGGTGGGGCAGTAGAAGTAGATACGGGACTAGTTAAAAGGAAAGAAGGCGTCGGCGAAGCGACAGGTCTATTCGTGGAGTTAGTTTCTAGGTTCCCTTGAAAGAGTAGAATCATCGTAAAGCTGACTACTGTCAGCGTAAGAAGTGTGAGCCATTTTTTCATATCGCACGTCCGTTCCTGTCGATGTTTTTATTACATCATGGCTTGCCAGAGAAAGCAATACATCGCATCCGAAATATGCCCATAGACACATACCACGCTCCTCTGCTCGCATAGACTAGGTAAACAAGCATGTCTAAGAACTTAATCGGTGAAAATATGAGGACCTAACGTGGAGGCATGAAATGAGACGTTTTTATATGTGGTGTGCAGCTGTTTTTGTTTGTTACACAGCGGTTGTGTTGGCCTATTTTTTAAAAGGCGATATATTTCAAATTCCTGCGACGCTAGTGGGAACCGCAGCTGATCCGAATATGTTTATGACCCATGCAGAGATTGCCAAAGCGGAGACACTTTCTCGGATTCATTCTTTAACCTTCTTCTTAAGCGCTCCCTTGCAAATGGGGGTGACAGTAGCCTTATTCGGCATCGCCGTGAGCTTCCGTCAACTCGCGGAGAAAGTATTCCGAGCTTCTTTCCTGCAAATGCTTCTTTTTGTGGTTCTATTTATGCTCGTTATGGACGTGCTATTTCTTCCGATTGATGTCTTTTTGTTTAAAATCGATCAAGCCTACGGCATCTCAAATGAGACGCCTATCGTTTTTCTTAAAGATTTTGCAAAAACGTTCCTCATTGATATCGTGGGTACGGTCTTAATGGTAGGGATTTTTAGATGGATCAGTAAGTGGAGCCCTAAGCGGTGGTGGGTATGGCTATGGTCAATTTCGATCCCCTTGATCTTATTTGTAACCTTTATTCAGCCTGTCGTGTTAGACCCGTTGTACAATGATTTTCAGCCACTTCAAAATCAGGAGCTGAAAGCGCAAATTCTTGAACTTGCGGCCAAATCACACATTCCGACGGATCAAGTTTACGAAGTCAACATGTCAGAGAGGACGAATGCGATTAACGCCTATGTGAATGGCATTGGTGGGAATGCGCGCATTGTGCTGTGGGATACGATATTGAACAAACTGCAGCCGGACGAGATCTTGACTGTGATGGCACATGAGATGGGGCATTACGTTGAACGCCATATCTATTGGGGAATCGCCTATGGTGTAGCCATTAGTTTCGTCGGCTTTTGGCTGGCCTTTCATGCGTACCGTTTGATTTTGCAGCGTTGGGGGTCACTGTGGGGAATGCGCGGGGAGCGGGATTTAGCCGCATTACCGATTCTGTTGCTGCTCGTTTCGCTCATGAGCTTCGTCTCGGCACCAGCGCAAAACGCTTTCTCCAGGGTGATCGAGCACCGAGCAGATGTCTATGCGATGCAAATGACGGGAGATGGGCAGGCGGCGATTCGCGCTTTTCAGCAAATCGCGCTGGAAAATCTCAGCCCCGTTACCCAGCCTAAGCTGGTGCAATGGTTCCGCGGCTCTCATCCAACGATCGTGGAGAGAATCGTGTATCTCGAGCAGTTTACGAAGTAACGCTAGTCTAAAAAGAAAGCACGAATGCGCACCTACACTTGTAGGAGGCATTCGTGCTTTTTGCCATAGGATCAGTCGTTTCTGCGCGTCATCTGCTGCCAAACAGAGCCCTCAGCGGCGTGGCCGCCTTCGATCCGTTCAAGAGCAATCTTGACCTGCATCCGCACCTCGAATTCGGGGTCGTCTGCCGCTTGCTTCAAATCATTGAGCACGGTGTGGTCACCGACTTCGTAGAGGAACCGCGCCGCTCGCCAGCGGACGAGCTTGTTGCGGTCCTTGAGCGCCTTGGCCATGGCCGGCATGGCGGCAGGATCCCCGAGGTCGGACAGCGTATCGCCAGCCGTCCGACGCACAGATGGTGTATCGTCCTCAAGGGCACGATACAGATAGGGCAGTACCTCGGGTTCCTTGATGTCCCCGAGGTACACTGTAGCCAGTCGCCGAAGCGACGTGTTCTCGTCCTGCAGCGCATGGACGAGAAGGGGCAGCGTTTCCAGCGACGGCTGGATCTTCTGAAGCGCGGCGTATCGCAGCTTCCAGTCGCTTTGTCGCAGCTGCTCCGCGGCTGCGGCAAGGTCCCCTGTGGCGGTGGCCTCCTCCACAGGGGCATCTGTCGTCTCCTGCATCGCGCTGGAGACCAGCTCTTCGATGCGGGCATCGTCGTAAGAAGCGTCCAGTTCCTGGACGACTTCGCCCGCGATGTCCCCCAGCTCGCCGTAGCGGACGCCGAGCTCCTCGAGCTTCCGCTCTTTGATCAGGTTCGGCGAAGCCGTACCTGCACGCACCGCGGCCTGTGTGAAGCGCTCCGGCATGGCGACGCGCGCTTCTTCAGCGCCTGCGCGCACCCTCACCTGGAGCGGAATGCCGCGAAACATCTGCACGAGCACCTGCGCTTCGCCAAACGCGGCTTCTGCCGCGGGTTGCTCGGTTGGCAATCCAGCGCTAGCCGCGCCCGGGGCTTCGCCGTAAATCTCGCGCGCCTGCGCGAGAATGAACTGCCAGTCACCTTTTGAGCTGCGGTCTACCGCGATGAAGTCGGCTGCGTGAAACACGCTGATAACGCCGGACACAGCGAGTAATTTTTGTACTTCTAGAGGCGCGTCGCCAAGATTTTTTTTCGTATACGTTTCTCGCACACTGGCCGGTAAGGACTCATCCATGTTAAGCTTCATCGAATTCGGGCTAGGTGTAGGCTCGATGGAAATGATTTTCATAACGTTCAACTCCTTAGTAGGAACGGACGAAGTACGACTTCGCCGTTCATTGAGAAAAAGGCCCGGACGGGAAGCGTCCAGGCCTTTTATCGGCAGCTAGTGCCCTAGTTTTTCATTTAAGTCTAAGTGGATCATACCCTTCGATCTCTAGTCTAGGTCAACTAGGTTCCGATTTAAATAGTGATCCAATGTTTTGGTAAGATCAAATACCGTATGAGCCAAGTCCACATTTTCAAAAACATGATCACATTGGTCACGGTAGGCTAATTCATTTTCGTAATCAGACAAGTATTTGGACGCGATTTCTTCCGAATCGCCGCTTTCCTTCATCCGTTCTTCAAGTGTGTCCCTCTGGGCATAAATGAAGATCTGGACAACGTGGTCGCCATACAGCTTTTTGAGCGTCTCGGCGCCGAAGCGATTTAAGATCAAGTAGATGCTGCCGCTTTGCTGGAACATGAGCTCAATATCTGCGCTCTTGATTCCATATAGATGGTCATTAACGGTGCTAACCTCAATAAATTCGCCGCCAGCTTGTGCTTGAACAAATTGAGCGGGAGAGATGAAATGATAATCTTGACCATCTTCCTCTGTCGGTTTCGGAGGTCGTGTGGTGTACGAAATCACTTGTTTCATCCCGAGCGTAGAGCCGGACATTTCCGCAACGGTTTTACGACCAGCCCCGTGTGGGCCAGTGAATACAAAAATCATTTCCTTATCCTTTAATGCGTACATGGAACATACCTCCTTTGATTGGATGGGGGGTAAATCCTACGTGCGAGCACGGGTTGAAACGATTTTTGGATCTGTGGAAAATTAATTAACCATACCTATAGTTTACAACGTTAGGCTTCATCGGTAAAGACTTGCATGAAATCGCTTCATTTCTTTTAACGTTTTCCGCCGCCGCCGCGAGTGCCTCTAGGTGCAGCTCCACGACCGCCGCCTTGCCCGCCGCGCGGGCTACTTGGTCTGTCGCCGCGAGGCGCGCCGCCGCGTGCTCCGAAGCTGTCGCCACGAGGTGCTGCGCCACGCGCACCACGCTCATCACTCCGCCCGCGAGGTGCTGCGCCAGTGCGAGCGCTGAAGCCCTCCCCGCGAGGCGCACCGCCAGTGCGAGCGCCGAAGCCCTCACCGCGAGGTGCTGCGCCAGTGCGAGCGCCGAAGCCTTCGCCGCGAGGCGCTGCGCCACCGCGAGCTGCGTCGCCACGGCCCTTGCCGCCGCGAAGTGTGCGAGATGCGCTAGCCGCGTCCTCACGACCTGCGCCAGCGTACTTGTTGTATGGCGAGTAAGACTTATCGCCATGTGGAGCAGAACGTTTGCGTTCTGCTCCTTCTCCGCCGCCGCTGTACGAACCAGTTACGCGTGCTTTCGCAGCGTTCATGTTCGCACCGCGTGCTGGAGCTGAATTCGTCGTTGCCGCTTCGTGGACGACTGTTGCACGACCCCATGTATTCGGATTGCGTTCCGAATTCACTTTTGCAGGTCTCTCACCGGTACGTGCTGACCCAGCTGCACCGCCGCGTGAACCAAATTTGTCACTTTTGCCACCGCCAAAGCCCGTTTTCCGCTCGCTGCCGTATTGCATATTCGAACGATCTCCGCGCAATTCACGTGCACCAGGTCTTCCAGCACGTCCGCCGCTGCGTTGTTCAGGCGCACCGCCACGGTCATTGCGTCTGCCACCGCGTGAAGAAGCGCCAGTCCCACCTTTACGAGCAGACCCTCTGCCTTCAGGCTGAGCGTAGTCCTCCGTATTGGAACGAACAACGCGACGTTGCTGTCCATCGGCTCCGCGCAATGACATTTTGATTCCTTTTTCAATCAACTCGATCGTTGGCATATCTCGTTGTGTAGCGAAGGTTACAGCAACACCTGACTCTCCGGCACGGCCTGTTCGGCCAATTCGGTGGATGTAGCTTTCCGCATCCTGCGGTACATCATAGTTGAAGATATGCGTTACGCCTTCCACATCTAAACCGCGAGCCGCGATATCGGTAGCGACTAAGAGCTCAATACGTCCTTCTCTGAATCGTTTCATTACTTGCTCGCGTTTAGCTTGCGATAAATCCCCATGCAGCTCATCGGACATTAGCCCGATTTCTTGCAAGGTTTCATTGAGCGCAATCGCTTTGGCTTTGGTCCGACAAAAAATCATCGCAAGATAAGGTCTATACTGCTTGATTGCTGCAATGAGAGCATCTAGTTTATCACGATCCGTCGTAGGAACAAGCACCTGCTGAATTTCAGCCAAAGTGACTTGTTTACTTTGAATTTTAATTTCTTTTGCTTCCTTCATATAAGCCTTAGACAGATTGACGACTTGTTCTGGCATTGTGGCAGAGAAGAGCAGCGTTTGGCGGTAAGGGGACGTTTGCGCAATGATATCCTTAACCTCATGCAAAAAGCCCATATGCAACATTTGATCCGCTTCATCTAATACGAGTATTTTCAACTTATAGAAATTAATAGAACCGCGGCGAAGATGATCAAGCAATCTTCCCGGTGTTCCTACTACTATATGTATGTTACCTTGAAGCTTTCTAAGCTGTTTTTCTACATCTTGGCCGCCGTAGGCTGCTAGAACCTTTGCACCCGTAACCGGAGCAAGGGTTTTCAACTCATTGCTGATTTGAATCGCTAACTCACGCGTAGGCGTTAAAATAAGCGCCTGCACATCTGAGCTTTCTACATCAATGGTTTCTAATATAGGAAGCACAAAGGCAAGGGTTTTACCTGTACCTGTTTGCGCTTGTGCAATAACGTCCGATCCTTTTAAAAGTACAGGAATCGCTTCCCGTTGAATGGGGGTCGGTTCTACGACACCTTGATTTTGCAAAACTTGAACGACACTTTCTCGAATACCTAATGAGGCAAATCCATTTGACATGGGTAATTGGCCAGCTCCCTTTTTCCTTCTTTGTAAAGATGATTCCCTCATTGTACAGGAATGAAAGACAAATGAAAACAGGAGCCGCCCCACAAGTAGAAATAAACTACTTTATTAATAGAAGTTATTCGTGTTGGTTGTGCTCCAAATGGCATGGCAAGACCCCCTATTTAGAAGTAAGCTTCCTTAATAGGAGGCTGGCCCGAATCATACTAGTCGTGCGGCAACACCTGGGCAGTCCCAAACACGCGTGTAACCGTCTGATTAAAGTCTGTCAGTAACGGCATGAGGGAATGGCCCTTGAAGCTTTCCTGTGCGTAATTATTCATTTTATTAAGGAAATCGCGATTTGCGGAAATATAGACATCCATCAGATCTGGTTTAAGAACTCGTAGCTTCTCAGCAATGGCTTGTTTAAAACGATGAGAAAGCAGGTCATGATGCACCGCCGTTTCATAACTATTGTAACCTTTATTCAAATCATTAGACGGTAACGAATCATCATAGGGATTATTAGCGTTGTAGTAGCCCGCATTGGTTCCTGCATTGTTCGTTTCTTTGGTCAAGCCTTTTGTACCAATGGCGCTGCTGTCCATCATTAAGGCAACATAGGCATTCTGATTGGTAATCATAACGAAGGCTGTGTTTACTCCATCTAAGGCGTGCAATTGATCTGATAGATATTGACTGTATTCAAGCGTAGTATTGTTGTGCGTCACTGGACCGGAGAGCTGCTGAACTTGATAGGATCTTTCGTGCTGCTCCGCTTTTTCGACATGAGCGCCAAAATTCGAGCTCGTGGAGTTATCGCGATCACCTCTGTACTCTTTGCCGTTAGCACCGCATGCAGATAATGTGAGCAAGAGGAATATCATTCCATAAATCGGAAAACCTAACTTCCTGAACATCGTGAACAGACCTCCCAATGCGATTTAATGTCTATAGGATGAGATGTTTCTGGCTAATTATTCGTGTTCACAAATAAAGGCTTTTATGCATAAAGAGGTGGGTGTATGGAAATTACCATAGAGGGAAATATATCGCTACAGACCGCTGTTTAAGAACAATTTGTGAACTCTCCTACAGCGATTGACAAAAAGTTTTCACGAATTTATAGTTATTAAAGTGAATTGACATGGGCATGGCCTTCGTGGTAAAAATATTGTTTTAAAAGTGGGGTTGATACAATGAGTCAATTGAAAAAGTTCTGGCGTCTGCTACCCCTTTTAGCGGTGATGACGTTCATGCTAACTGGGTGCGGAGACCCAACCTTATCTGCTTTAGTGCCTAAGGGTCCTGTGGCGACAGAGCAGCTTTATTTAATGAAATTAAGTCTCTTTATCATGATTTTTGTCGTAATTGTCGTATTTGCGATTTATGTGTACGTTTTAGTTCGCTTTCGCAAACGTAAAGGCGACGAAAGTATTCCGAAACAAGTCGAAGGAAGTCATGTTTTGGAGATTATCTGGACGGTAATTCCAATTCTCTTGCTGTTAGTGCTTGCGGTACCAACAGTATCTTACACGTTCAAACACTCCGAGAATTACAACAAGAACAAGGACGCTATCCATGTGAAAGTCACTGCGCACCAGTTCTGGTGGCAGTTTGAATATCCAGACCTTGGTATCGCGACAGCTCAACAGCTTGTGATTCCTAAGGATAAAATCATTGCATTTGATGTTGTTTCTGCTGACGTAGCGCATGCCTTCTGGGTACCATCTCTAGGTGGTAAAGTCGATACAAACCCAGGTGTCCGTAATACGCTTTACTTGCAAGCTGATGAAATCGCAACGTTCCAAGGTAGATGTACGGAGCTTTGTGGAGCTTCACATGCTTTGATGAACTTCACCGTTGCTGCGAAGTCTGAAGCAGACTTTAATGCATGGGTTGCGAAAATGAAAGCTCCTTCAACTGTGCCTGCAACTGCACAAAAGGGCGAATCACTATTCAAAGAAAATTGCATGTCTTGTCATGCTGTTAATGCAAGCGGCCCAGGGGTTGCTCCTAACCTTAAAGGTTTCGCGGATCGCGATACACTTGCGGGCATCTTGGAAAAAACACCTGAGAACATGAGCGCATGGATACATAATCCGCAAAATCTTAAACCGGGCAATAAAATGCCAGCTTTCGGTAAAGAAGCTAACGGTAAATTAGATGACGCTCAAATTAATGATATTGTTACGTACTTACAAACATTGAAATAAACTCTTGATGTAAAGGAGGTTCATACGTTGGCTCACTCTCATCCAGTAAAAAAACATACCGGGCTTATGGATTGGCTTACAACCGTCGATCATAAGAAAATCGGTATCCTGTATTTACTAGCGGGCGGCTTCTTCTTCCTTATCGGAGGACTTGAAGCGATCTTGATTCGGATTCAACTCGCTTATCCTGATCAACAAATTTTTGTAGGCGATGCATTTAACCAATTAACAACGATGCACGGAACGACGATGATTTTCTTTGCGGCTATGCCGGTCATCTTTGCTTTCATGAATGCCATCGTTCCTCTGCAAATTGGTGCAAGGGACGTTGCGTTCCCTTTCGTTAACTCACTTGGTTTCTGGTTATTCTTCGCCGGCGGTGTGCTCATGAACACAAGTTGGTTCTTGGGCGGCGCTCCTGACGCGGGTTGGACGGGATATGCACCATTATCCTCGATCACAGACGCAGGCTGGGCACAAACGCTTGAAGGCAACGTAAGAGGTACAGACTTCTACGTGCTTGGTTTGCAAATTGCAGGTATCGGGACACTAATCGGGGGGATTAACTTCCTTGTAACGATTATCAACATGCGTGCTCCTGGTCTTACATACATGCGTATGCCTATGTTCACATGGTCTGCTTTTGTAACTTCAGGTTTGATCGTTCTTGCTTTCCCGGCAATTACAGTTGCTCTAGTTCTTCTTATGTTTGACCGTGTCTTTGGCGGAGCGATCTTCGATGCAGCCAGAGGCGGTAACAACGTACTATGGGAGCATTTATTCTGGATTTTCGGGCATCCCGAAGTTTACATTTTGATTCTTCCAGCATTCGGTATTATTTCTGAGATCGTTTCTACATTCTCGAAAAAACGTCTGTTCGGATACAGCTCCATGGTATTTGCAACAGTGCTAATTGGTTTCCTAGGCTTCATGGTTTGGGTTCACCATATGTTTACATCAGGTTTAGGCCCAGTAGCGAACTCGATCTTCGCGATTGCTACAATGGCGATTGCAGTTCCTACAGGTGTGAAAATCTTTAACTGGTTGTTCACGCTTTGGGGTGGTCAAATCCGTTTCACAACAGCGAATGTTTTCGCTACTGCTTTCATTCCAACCTTCGTAATGGGTGGAACAACAGGGGTTATGCTTGCGATTCCAGCGGCTGACTTCCAATATCATGACACGTATTTCGTAGTAGCGCATTTCCACTATGTAATCGTTGGTGGTCTAGTTCTTGGTTTGTTCTCAGGTCTTTACTACTGGTGGCCGAAAATGTTCGGTCGTATGCTGAGTGAAGGCTTAGGTAAATTGCATTTCTGGTTGTTCTTCATCGGCTTCCATTTGACATTCTTCCCGCAGCATTTCTTGGGTCTAATGGGGATGCCACGACGCGTTTATACGTATCAACCAGGATATGATCTCGAAGTTGGTAACTTAGTTTCAACAGTTGGTGCGTTCTTCATGGGTATCGGTACGTTGGTATTCATTATCAACATCATCGCTACAGCAAGAAAACCAATGACAGCTCCTGCAGATCCGTGGGATGGACGCTCCTTGGAGTGGACAATTCCTTCACCTGCACCTGAATATAACTTCAAACAAACTCCGCTTGTTCGTGGTTTGGATGCTTTCTGGAAAGAAAAAATGGCTGGTAACAAGCAAATGACGCCAGCAGAGCCAATCGGTTCGATCCACATGCCTTCCGCATCGATCTTGCCGCTTGTGATGTCTGTTGGATTGTTCATCGCTGGTTTCGGGTTTATGTACGCAAATTACTATGTAGCTGCTGCAGGTATCGTAGTTACTTTCATTGCCATGTTCTTACGTTCCGTATATGACGACCACGGTTGGCATATTGAACCAGAAGAACTGGAAAACGATAAAGGGGGTAAGGCATAGGCATGAGTACTCATCATACGGGCGCACTGCCTGCTAATCCGGAAACGGCTACCCTCGAAGGGAAAAATAAGGTTCTTGGCTTTTGGCTTTTCCTAGGCGCAGAGGTTGTATTGTTCGGTTGCTTATTCGCAACTTACATTGCTCTTCGGAACTCTGTTCCGGATGGTCCAACCGCTGATGAAATTTTCAAACTTAAAACGGTTGGTTGGTCAACGTTCATTCTCTTGACATCAAGTTTGACGAGTGTATTCGCAATTATTGCGATGCACCGTCAAAAAGTAGGTCAATTGCTAGCTTGGTTGGCAGTTACCGTGTTGTTCGGTCTTTCCTTCTTAGGAATGGAGATCTACGAGTTCTTCGAGTATGTTCATGAAGGCCACAAGTTTACAACAAGTGCTTTCTCAACCTCGTTCTATACGTTGGTTGGTTTCCACGGTGCTCACGTAGCATTCGGTGTTTGCTGGATTACACTGTTGATTTTCCAAGGTATGAAAAAAGGTCTTACAGTCGTTACGGCACCTAAGTTCTATGTCGCTTCACTGTACTGGCACTTTATCGACTTAGTTTGGGTATTTATCTTCACAGTTGTTTATCTGATGGGGAAGGTGGGTCACTAGATGAGCAGCAATTCTCATGATACACACGCACCTAGCAAGCGAGTGAAACACGATTCACCAGTGAATCACTATTTGACTTACATCATCTCGATTCTACTCACCATGTTGGCATTCGCTGTCGTACTATACGGAGACTTGGATCGTTCGTTTATCTTGATTTTCATCGTATCCCTAGGGATCGTGCAGGCGCTTGTTCAGTTGCTATTCTGGATGCATGCCAAAGAGAGAGGACACTTGTTCCCTCTAATCTTTATCTTCGCAGGAGCATTCGTTGCTCTTACCGGTGTAATCACAGCCGTATATTGGGTTTGGTGGTAAAAAAGATAGAAGAGGCAACTTTGTCTAGACAAAGTGCCTCCTCTTTTTTTAAGGAGAGTTATTTTGGAAATACTTAGCTTGAAAGGAGATAGATGCAGGTATGAGTCAGATTGGTTCGTTTTTTGATTTGTGGAATCCTGTTTTATTATTGATCGTCATCGTAATCGGATATAGTTATGGTAGATTTGTCGTGAAAGGAAGTGGGAGTGCTGCGAAATCAGAGCCAATTTCGATCGCTCAGCAGCTGCTATTCTACTCCGGGCTCGTTTTATTTTACATAGGACAGGGTAGTCCAATTTCATATATCGGGCATCATTACTTGTTCAGTATGCACATGCTGCAGCAAACGATTCTTTACCTCATCGTACCGATCCTCATTTGGTTAGGAACACCGGCTTGGATCGTACGTGCATGTATGAAAAATGTAGTTTTTCGCGGCTTGTTTTCCTTTTTAACTCGCCCTCTGATCGCATTATTCATGTTCAACATGCTCTTCTCCATCTACCATATGCCTTTTATTATGGATTACTTGATGAAGAATGATGTACCGCTTTTTGCTTATCATACGATGCTCTTGGTGACGGCCTTTATCATGTGGTTCCCGGTATTTTGTCCGCTGCCTGAGCTGAACCGCTTAAATGATTTGAAGAAAATGGCGTATATTTTCGGGAATGGCGTCTTACTGACACCGGCATGTGCGCTCATCATTTTTGCAGATACGATTATCTACGATATGTATGACAATGTAACGGTTCCTTTTGCTCATTTGTCTCCACTGGATGATCAACAGCTCGGTGGTGTCATTATGAAAATTTTGCAGGAAATTATCTATGGCGCCACATTGGCTTATATTTTCTTCCGCTGGTATCGCCGAGAGCGCAAGGATGAGGACGAATTGGATCCACTTCCATCACAAGAAAGCATGAATAATAATCAAGGCGGGAATTGGAATCGCGCTTAGAGAAAGGATTAGAAAGATGCACATTTTACCCACGATTTCTACGATGTTTATCGTAATTAGTGCCATTTTTGTTGGGTTCGGTTGGTATCATATTGTGAAAGGGAATCGGGATACGCATGAGAAGCTGATGGTGCTAGGCGCTATTTTCGCGTTAGCGTTCTTAATCATTTACATGTCCCGTACCTTATTTGAAGGAAATACGGCATTTGGCGGGCCTGAAAGCTTAAAGCTGCCATATCATTTGTTCCTATTCTTCCATATTACTTTAGCAACGATAGGTGGCGTACTTGGTCTCGTCACGTTGTGGTTCGCGTACAAGAAGAAGTTCCTTAAACATAAGAAAATTGGTAAAGTTGCCGCAATTGTGTGGCTGTTAACAGCACCAACAGGTGTGATGGTTTACGTCTTGTTGTACATCCTGTATCCAGGTGGAACGACGAAGCCTGTGATTGATGCCATTTTCGGATTGTAATTGAAATAGCACGGAATGATGTGAAAAAGCATCGTTCTGTGCTATTTTTTTGTTGGAGTTCATTCTTTTTCCAATATCATGTAAAATAGTGAGCGTAAGCAACTTCGTGATGAAAGGTAGGCTCATGAATGACATACCCATTAGTTGTTGAACAGGTATCGAAGCAGTACGGAGATAAAACAGCTGTGAATCGAATTGGGCTGCGTGTGAAGCAGGGCGAGATATATGGATTATTAGGAGCCAACGGGGCTGGGAAGACGACAACGATGCGGATGGCGCTCGGTTTGATTTACCCCGATGAAGGTAACATTACGTGGAACGGGCAAGGATATCGGGAGGAACTTCGCAGCTTAATGGGATATTTGCCTGAGGAACGAGGATTGTATCCCAAAGTAAAAATTAGTGAGCAGATCCTATACTTAGCTGAGCTAAGGGGGATGAAGCGACGCGAGGCCGATCAAGCCTTGAAGTCGTGGTTGGAACGGTTTGAGGTCCCTGATTATTACAACCGGAAGGTTGAGGAGTTGTCCAAGGGAAATCAGCAGAAGATTCAATTCATTGCCGCGATCATACATAACCCTGAGATTCTTATTCTGGACGAAGCCTTCAGCGGACTGGATCCGGTGAATGTGGAGCTGCTGAAGAAAACAGTGAAAAGCCTGCGAGATGAGGGCAAAACAATTCTCTTTTCCAGCCATCGCATGGAGCATGTGGAGGAGCTTTGCGAGAATATTTGTATTTTGCACCGATCTAATACGATTCTTCAAGGCAGCTTAAAGGAGATTAAAGCGAGCTTTCCGAAGGAAAGAGTCGTGCTGGAGACTGCGACGAGCGTAGATGGGTTAGAGAAGCTTCAAGGCGTAACATCGGTGAACCAAGGGTTAAATGGGTACGAGCTTCGCATTACGCAGCCAGAAGCCGCGCAGCGTATTCTGCAATATGCAATGGAACGATCCACGGTACAGCGTTTTCAAATTATGGAACCGACCTTGAATGAAATTTTTATCCAGAAGGTGGGAAGCCAGCATGAATAGTATATGGACAGTCATTAAATTTACGTACATGACTCGTTTTCGCATCAAATCGTTTCAAGTGATGAGTCTAATCTTGCTAATCTTGGTATCGCTATTAATTCACCTGCCATCCATTATCCAACAATTCGAATCCGATGAGGCGACAAAAATAGGGGTTTTCGGTAAGCAGCAAGCGGTTGTGGCGTCTAAATTAGAAGCTTTTTTTAAGAATCAGCCGAATGCAGAGATACAAATTGTACCCCTTTCCGATCAAGGCAGTGTAGAAGCCAATGAGGCGTATGGGAAGCAGCAAATTACAGATAAGGAGATCAAGGGATACCTAGAGTTCACGGAAGGGAAACAAGGCGGATTCCCGAAGATGATCTATAAATCCACAGGAACAATGGATTCGCCGAAAAACAAGCTGCAAACGGCTCTTCAGCTCATTAAGATGGATATGGTGCTGCAAGGTGCTGGTGTGCCTGATGCGTTGAAAACCGATATTCAAACGCCTATCTCATTGGAAACGGTGCAAATATCCACATCAGATCAAACTGCTGAGGGCAAAACAGAGTCCCAAATGAGGTTGTCCTACGTGCTGGTGTATATCCTGCTCTTCATGCTTTACATGGGAGCCATCGGATTCGGGAATCTCGTTGCAACGGAAATCACAGCGGAGAAAAGCACGCGCGTTATGGAATTGCTCATTACTAGCGTGTCACCACTGAAGCAGATGTTTGGTAAAATCATTGGTATTTGCTTGCTGGCTCTATCGCAAATTGCCGCATTAATCGCTGTTGCCTTTCTGAATATTCAGTTGAGTGATGCATCGGCCATCAAGGATATGAATCTCAGCTGGAGCGATTTAGAAATATCCGTTCTCGTCTATTTCATCATTTTTTACTTACTCGGGTTCTTCATCTATGCGACGATTTTCGCGGCGGTAGGCTCGCTTGTCAGTCGCACGGAGGATGTGGGGCCAGCCATTATGCCAGTTACCTACATCATCGTCGCGGCGTTCATGATTGCGATCTTCGGATTGAATCATCCGAATGCACCGTTTGTGGTTACGATGTCATTTGTGCCATTTTTCTCGCCTATGATTATGTTCTTGCGGATTGGTATGAGCTCCCTGCCGTTCTGGCAGATTGCGCTATCGATTGCGATTCAGTTGTTGTCCATTGGCGCGATGGCTTGGCTAGCGGCGAAAATCTATCGAACCGGCGTGTTGATGTATGGCAAGCGGCCTAGCTTGAAGGAGTTAAGAAAGGCGATGCGGGCTTATCGGTAGTTGGTGTTGGCCAAGAAGATATTCTGCAGGTTGAGCTAAGCATGGATTTAAGAATAAAATAGAGCGTATTGCTTGGCCAATCAGATCTTATTCTGATTGGTCTTTTTCTAATTTTAGAGAGATTAGCATTAGAACTTCCCGTCTTTCGATGCTGGGGAGGGATTGGTTAGAGTGAAGACTTTAATGGAATCAAGTCATAAATATTAAATAATGGAGAAAGCGGAGTCTAATGACCATTAGGCTCCGCTTTCTCCATCTTTGCTTACAAATACGTTGATACATCAAGGCTTTAGCAGTGTTTTAAAATTATCTTACTTGTATAAAAAAATACAAGGCGTCTGTAACCCTATTTAAAAAGAGTATTATTGTCGGGAAGTTTGAGTTCAAATAAGGTTAAAGTGTGAGAAGTGATACAACCTAAAAACAACTCGTGAGGAAGTGGACAGCGATGCTAGGCATGAAAGTAAGTGGCCAAAAGCAAGCGGAGACAATAAGCGTCCTGCGGAGGAAAGATGGCAAATTGCAGAAGTTCTTAAGAGAAATAATGCGAGATAAATATATCTACCTCCTTGCTTTACCCGGGATTCTTTATTTTCTCATCTTCAAATATTTACCGATGTACGGAGTTCTTATTGCCTTTCAGGATTATTCGATTTATTCAGGGGTTTCAGGTAGTCCTTGGGTAGGATTTAAACATTTCGAACGTTTATTTGGAGAAGAAGATTTCTGGATCATTCTTCGAAATACAATGTCGATTAGCTTACTGAACATCGTATTTTTCTTTCCTTTACCTATTATTTTGTCGCTTTTGTTAAATGAACTTAAGAACCAGTTTTATAAAAGAGTGGTACAATCTATGGTTTACTTGCCACACTTCTTGTCTTGGGTCATAATTGCGAGTCTTTCATTTATTTTATTCGGTCAATCAGAAGGGATCGTTAATTATGCTCTAAATCTAATGGGATTTGAAACATTTGATTTTCTAACAAATCCAAATGTATTTTGGTTTTTATTAACTGGTCAGTCCATCTGGAAGGAAGTTGGATGGGGAACCATCATCTTTTTAGCAGCGATCGCTGGGGTGAATACGGAACTATACGAAGCAGCTCGAATGGATGGTGCGAACAAGTTCAGACAAACTTGGCATGTTACTTTACCGACAATTCGAAACGTCATCCTTATCCTATTGATTCTAAAATTAGGGGATGTACTTGAAGTTGGTTTTGAACAAGTATTCCTCATGAATAACGGTGCGGTATCTGATGTATCTGAAATATTTGATACGTATGTGTATCGTGTTGGTCTTCAACAAGCGCAATTCAGTTATAGCACGGCGGTTGGCTTATTTAAGTCCTTTGTAGGATTAGTGCTAGTTGTCATTGCTAATCGAGTCACAAAGAAATTTGGAGAAGAAGGTCTATATTAGAAAGGCGTGAACACAGTGAAGATTAGTCTGGGAGAAAAGATATTTAACATAGCTAACGTAGTCATTCTTGGGCTCATAGCTTTGGTCACCTTGTTTCCAATATATTGGGTATTTATCGTATCTTTTACGGAACCTTCGGAGTTTGTCCGAAAAACGGTTGTATTGTGGCCAGAGGATTGGTCCTTAACCGCTTATAAATATTTATTATCTGCCCCAAGCTTTATGAAATCGATTGGAGTAAGCGCATATTTGGCAGTTGTAGGCACATTTTTCAGCTTGTTGGTTACAACATCATTCGCCTATGCGCTATCGCGGAAGAAGTTTAAGGGCAGAAAAATTATTATGATGCTTGTCCTATTTACAATTTTGTTTGGTCCAGGAATCATCCCAAATTATTTACTAGTTAAAGATTTAGGCCTGATAAATAGTTTGTGGGCAGTTATCTTAGTTGCACTGACGAGTGGATGGCATGTCATTTTGATGAAAGGCTTCTACGACAGCATTCCAGATGCGTTAGTCGAAGCAGCAGCTATTGATGGGTGTACAGACATCACAGCGTGGGTTAAGATTATTTTACCTTTATCCCTGCCTTCTATTGCCGCATTCGGTTTATTCTTTGCCGTCGGGAATTGGAATCAGTTCTTTAACGCATTAATCTATTTAAACGATCATACGAAATGGCCTATTCAAGTCCTTCTTCAGAATATGCTCATTGATTCATCAGGCAGCAGCTTGGGCGATGTCGATACGACCATTACACCTCCACCGAGCCAACAGTTAAAAATGGCAGCAGTTGTATTAGCTATTGCGCCAATCATCTGTGTATATCCCTTCCTACAAAAGCATTTCGCTAAGGGGGTGATGATTGGCTCTGTGAAAGGATAAGTAAGGGATACGTAAGATTCGGTAATTAAGAATACGATATTTGTCCGAAGGGGAGAATAAACAAATGAAAAAGACAATTTTAACAACGGTAGTAGGGTTATCCATGCTTGTAACGGCTTGTAGTAATGGAGATAAGGATGTTGCAAGCAGTACGATTACAGGAAGTACTGCGACTCCTGCTAAGCCTACTGAAATCTCCATCATGTCTCATTTTTTTGGTGCAACACCTCCAAAAGAAGATGGTGCTGTTCAACAAGAAATCGAGAAAGCAACAAACACAAAATTAAAAATTCAATGGAATGCCTCTAACAACTATCTTGATAAACTTAATGTTGCATTTGCTTCGAATGATCTCGCGGATCTTATATTAATTCCGAATGGAGTTCCACTAACGAATAATGTATTTGTGCAGGCAGCTCAAAACGGCGCCCTTTGGGACCTCACACCATATATTCAAAACTATCCCAATCTAAAAAAGAATATTGCTGATATTGCTTGGAAGTCGAATGTTATTGGAGGGAAGACTTATTTCGTTCCACGTCCGCGTCCATCAGAAGGTGATTTCTTCTTCATTTTTAGAAAAGACTGGCTTGATAATCTCGGATTAAAGGTTCCAACGACGGATGAAGAGCTATATAAAGTTATGAAAGCTTTTACTCTTGATGATCCAGATAAAAACGGCAAAAACGATACAACAGGTTTTGGCGGTATATTCAACGGTGATTCAGATGCTGGTGATTTCAAAAGATTCGAAAGTATATTCACTGGAATCAATGGGGATTGGAAAGATACTAATGGTCAACTTTCTTATTACGCTTTTGAACCAGGGGAACGGAAAGCACTTGAGTTTTTGGCAAAGGCTTACAAAGAAGGTCTAATCCTGAAAGACTTCCCGTCTATGACGACTAAACAAAGCAACGATGCTTTCGCTGCGGGTAAAGTGGGAGTTAAAATCGATGCCTCTTCCGTATTCCAAACCTATGTTGACGTCATAGTAAAAAACAAGCCTGATTTCAAGCTAACTGACATGATTCCTGCTACGAATATTAATGGTTACAATCCGAAGGGTGTAGGCTTTAACGGGGGACTTGCCATTCCGAAGAAGGTTTCGGAAGATAAAATGAAAAAGATTCTTGCTATGCTTGATCGTTGGAACGCGGATGATTTATTTAAACTCCACACACAAGGACTCAAAGATGTTCATCATACAGTCGATGCGAGTGGCAAAGTTGTAATTAATACTGAGAAAGTAACACAGGACGCGCTTGGTGAATATACGCAAATCGTCAACGTAGCGGATCCATATGCTAATGCCTATAAATCAAACTTCCCTGAAGATGCCAAAAAGCTATTTGGTAGTATCCAAGATGAGCGTGCGAAAACAAGCGTCGCTCCTATTGTAGGATTGACTTCTGAAGTAGGTAAAATCTATGCGCCGAAGCTGACTAAAGATTTGACTGACTTGAAACTAAAAATTATTCTGGGCCATGAACCTATTACAGCATGGGATACTCAATTAGAAAAAGTGAAGAAGGATCCTCAGATGCAACAGTATACGAAAGAGATGAATGAGTCTTATAAATCCAGAAAGTAGTAAATGATGGAGCAAGCACCCTCTGAAGAGCAAAATTCTTGAGGGTGTTTGTGTGTTTTTTCAATTTGACAGTTGTTTTCAGTATAGTAAACTGTAAATATTCTTTTATTGCAACTGGGGTGGTTCGCTTGTTACGAATTAATGGTAAATATAGAAAAACATTAGTTATATTTCTTCTTATTACTAGCTTCCCTGGTATTATATTTAGTTTTTTGTTATTTTTCGTAAGTAAAATTCAAATGGAAAATGAATTGCAAACGATTCATCAAAACCATCTTTCCAACACAATTGAATCTATTCAAAAGCAATTTTCAAATCTAGAATTATTAACGGCTAACATGGCTTTTAATGCGAATAAACAAGATTACAGCAATTTAGATCTAGTCAGAGATCACCAGAAAATTAAAGATATTTATAATGAGCTAAGCATGATGAGAGGGTATAATCCATTCATTGGCCGAGTGGAGTTGTTTTTGAATCAACCTCAGCCCATGCTCTACACGGAGTCGGGTTATACGTTAATAAAGGATCGAAATCAAGTAGAAAACTATCAAAGATTATTGAAAAGTAACCAAAAATTATTTTGGGACCATTCCGTTTCAAGTATTGAAGTGGGGTATAAGGATCGTTATGCGCCATTAGTTATGGTTCATAATTTAGATAACTATTCAGTTACTACTTTTGGTTCTTTGATTGTTTTTCTAGATAAGGAAAGCTTCCAGCAGATTTTGAAATCCCCTTATGAAGACGGATCTGTCTTTATATTGCGAGATGATAAACAGTGGCTCTTTGGAGAAAAGGGTCAAGATGGTCCGAAACCGCTCCAGTTGCAAGTTATAAATGAGATCGAGAAACGCGATTATGAACAGCCGTTTGTATTTCATTTTGAAAATATTAAATATACCGTCACTTATAAGCAATTTTCTAGACTAGGTGAGAAATGGAAATATGTTTCGATTGCACCGATGACCAAAATTACAGCTCCTGTTGTTTTTATTTCTAAAGTATTTATTTTCTTGAACTTACTAGTCTTTGCATTGGCGATTTTCTTATCATTGTTTGTGTCCAAGAAATTATATGCCCCGATTGAAAAACTGACGCGTAAGATAAGCGGAAACCAACGCACATTATCGAATGAGTTTACAATGATCGAAACGCATCTTAATCATTTGTCTTCTGAAAGCGAGGATTTACAAAAACGCTTGAAAGAGGAAATGCCTCATCTGCGTGGAGGGTTTATTCTCCAGTTAGTACAAGGGTATTTATACGCGTATCGAGATGAAGATTTGAAGGATCGAATGCTACAATTTGGTTCGAATCCAACTGGCAAGAAATATATGATTGCTTTTGTACGTATGTCTGGTTTTAAAAAATTAATGGACAGATATCTAGAAGGAGATGAAGGGTTAGTCACATTCTTGGCGGTTAATATTGCTGAAGAATTGCTTAAAGCATCTGACTTGGATGCTGACGTAATAAACTTTCATGATTTATCGCTAGGGATCTTGTTCTCTTACAACGAAGATGTGCAAACGCCGATGCTTGATTTGAAGGTGCGTGGATTTTGTGAGCAGTTAATTGAAACAATCAATCACATTTGTAAGATGAATGTTTCGGTTGGAATAAGTAGAACTGCAGACTCGTTAAAAGCCATTCACAGCAATTACGAGGAGACTAAAACTGCGTTAAGCTATCGAAATCTGCAAGAAGATAATCAAATTATTGAAATCAAAAAGTTGGATGATATTCTTAACAATCAAGAACATTTTGAATATCGGTTTGACCTTGAAAAAGAAATGATTCAGGCGATCCGGCAAAGGGATCAAGAAGAAGCGGTTAGACTTGTTCACCAATTTTTTATGACGTCTGAAGACCAAAACGTTAACGAAGTTATGATTCGTCAGATGGCCTTCAAGTTATTAAGCGGCATCTTGCATATTGTACTTCAGTCAGGTCTGATCGAGAATGTAGTAAATAGTAGCGCGAATCTATATGAAAAGTTATATAAGTTGACGGATCCAGCTGAGATCAGCGATTGGTTTGAGAAACAAGTCGTTCTGCCAATGATCGACGAATTATCACAAAAGCAGGACCAGCGCCTTCATTTGATTGTCCAAAAGGTTATGCAGATGTTAGAAACGAATTATAGGGATGATATTTCGTTGGAGGCTTGTGCCAACGAGGTGAACTTAAATCCATCCTTCTTGAGTAAAATATTCAAGGATGTATCTGGTTGGAATTTTATTGATTACTTGACGAACATACGGTTAACGAAAGCGAAAGAATTACTCATCGAGACCGATACGCTAATAAAGGATGTTGCTGAAAGCGTTGGGTATAATCAACATAGCTATTTCAATCGTATTTTTAAAAAAGAACTTGGAATCACTCCTAGGGAGTTTAGAGAAATGAACCGGAAAAATTATCTGTAGTATGGGACAAGGGAGACCTTGTCTCTTTTTTTTTGTCTAATAAATAACGGAAATAAAGTACTACTAAAATAAATAAATACAATTAACTTAAACGCTTAAAGTTAAAAAAATACTATTGTCGCTAACTCTTCAAACAATTAGCGTAGAAGGAAGTAAGTTAGAAGGAGTGATAGAGATCCATGTGTAGAGAGAGTGTGGATGGAGCGTGGCGGTTTTCTATAGGACAAGTTACAGGTGGATATATACATGCAGCATTGCATGAAGATAAATTATCTCTTAAGCAAGACCAGCGCCTTCATTTGATTGTCCAAAAGGTTATAAAGATGGTAGAAACAAAGTATATGGATGATATTTCGTTGGAAGCTTGTGCTGATGAAGCGAGCTTAAATCCACCGTTCTTGAGTAAAAAATTCAAGAATGTATCTGGTTGGAATTTTATTAATTACTTGACGAACATACGTTTAGTAAAAGCGAAAGAATTACTAATCCAGACTGATACACTAATAAAGGATGTTGCTAAAAGCGTTGGGTATAATCAACATAGCTACTTCAATCGTATTTTTAAGAAGGAACTAGGAATCACTCCTAGGGAGTTTAGAGAAATGAATCGAAAAAGTTATTTGTAGTAAGGGACAAGGAGGAACCTTGTCTCTTCTTTGTCAATTAAATACCGATAATAAAGTACTACAAAATTAAATAAATACTATTTCTATACTGTTCTAATTAAAAAAGTACTATTGTCTCTAACCCGCCAAGATATTAGCTTAGATGTAAGAACTTTTGAAGGAGTGACTGAGAAACATGAATAGAGAGAATTTAGATAGAGCGTGGCAGTTTTCCCTGGGTCAAGTTGCAGGAGGATATATAAATGCAGCTCTGCAGGAAGAAAAGCCGGGTAAGACCGTACACTTACCACATGACTTTACGATAGAAACAGATCCTTTTCCTGAAGCACCCAGCGGAACTAGATCAGGGTATTATAGGGGTGGGATTGGTACCTATACAAAGATATTAAACATTCCTGAATCAGATAAAGGAAAACGCTTTTTACTCGAATTTGATGGGGCATATATGAACACCATCGTAGCTTTGAATGGACATCAGGTGACAAAGCATCATTACGGCTACACGCCATTTCATGCCGATCTTACTCCTTACTTAAAGCTCGGAAAGCCTAATCGACTTACCGTGACTTGCAACAACTCGGCTGAACCGAATGAACGCTGGTATACCGGATCAGGTTTATACCGGCATGTGGATATGCTTACCTCACCGCGGCTTCATATCGCTCCATGGGGAATTTACGCCAGAACTTCTCATGTTGCAAACGGTACTGCGTTTATCATTGTTGAAACTACCGTAGAAAACCATACGGCTGAACTCGATAATCTTTGGGTGAACGTCAGAATTGAAAAGGAGAGCGGCGGCACATTAGCAGCGGAAGGAAGAATAAGAGTCCATGCACAGCCTGGGGAGAAATCTGTAGCCCGGGTTATGCTTGCTGTTGAGAATGCTGAGCTCTGGGATATCGATTCGCCGCATCTATATAAAATTACAGCTCAACTGTCCGATCAAGAGACTACTCTTGACAGTGATAGCACCTTATTCGGAATACGGACGATATCAGTTGACACAAAAAACGGCTTTATGTTAAACGGACGTACAATAAAGATGAAGGGTGGATGTGTGCATCATGATAATGGAATCCTTGGTGCGGCCTCATTTATGGATAGCGAATATCGGAAGATGAAAATCCATAAAGACAACGGATACAACGCCATTCGCTCTTCTCATTACCCGCCATCAAGAGATATGCTCGAAGCATGTGATCGTTTAGGATTGTTAGTTATAAATGAGGCTTTCGATGTCTGGACGATGGGGAAAAGCCCCCATGATTATAGCCTTTACTTTGAGGAGAATTGGAAGTCGGATATGGAGGCCTTCATCCTTCGCGATCGGAATCATCCATGCGTCATCATGTGGTCAACTGGAAATGAAATTTCGGAACGGGGAGGCCTGTCCGATGGATATACGTGGGCTACAAAGTTAGCGGAATGGGTGCGGGAACTTGATTCAACACGCCCGGTAACGAATGCAGTTTGCGGGTTCTTTAACGCACTTGATGATGAGGATTTGGCAGCTTGTCAAGAAGAGATGCTGGAGGAATATAAAAGAACTGGAAGCATACAAAATTTTGAATCCAAACATGCTAAGGCAATTTGGGGAGACCTTACAGAAGCCTATTGCGCGCCGCTAGATGTTGTGGGATATAACTATTTGGCACACCGTTACGAAATAGATGGGGAGAATTTTCCGAATAGGGTCATCTGCGGCTCAGAGAGTAAAGCTTTGGAGATGGCAGAGTACTGGGATGCCGTGGAACGTAATTCACATGTTATCGGTGATTTCACCTGGACGAGCCACGATTATATCGGTGAAGCAGGAATTGGTAGAGCGGAATATATAGAACTCGGTGACACGATAGATATGAATAATTTAAAAAAAGTGAAATTTCCGTGGCGTCTTTCCAATGATGCAGACTTTGATCTCTGCGGGTTCATCCGGCCGCAGCATGCTTACCGAAGAATCGTGTGGGGGTCTATTGAAACGTTCATTGCTTCCCGGAATCCGAAACATTATGGCAAAAAGGAGATCCTGGGGAAATGGGGCTGGCCGAATTGCGAAAATGCTTGGAGCTGGGCCGGTTCTGAAGGTAGACCAGTACAGGTTGATGTGTACTCTGCTGCAGAGGAAGTTGAATTGATCCTTAACGGAAAGAGCTTGGGAAGACAACAAGTTGGTAAGGAAAACCGCTACACGGCGACGTTTGATACGACTTATGAACATGGTACGTTGGAAGCAATAAGCTATACGGCAGGCAAGAAAGTATCGTCAGACCTCCTTACTTCTGCAGGCACTCCTGCTGGGATTCGTATTCACTTAGAGAAGAATGAGCTTGTAGCAGACGGACAATCTTTATGTTTTGCGGTCGTCGAAATTATCGATACTGACGGGAAAGTTGCTCCCACTGCTGAAATGAAGGCGACAGCGAGGGTCGAAGGAGCAGCAACGTTAGCGGCTTTCGGCACGGGTAGGCCACAGACCGACGAAAACTATACAAAAGGCGAGTTTACGTCATATAAAGGGAAATTGCTTGCCGTAGTCCGCTCAGGATATGATCCGGGCATTTCGTATCTGACAGTTGCTATTGAAGGTTTTGATAACGTAACCACTGAAATCCCTGTGATATCGAAGCAGGCACCCAAAGGAGGACTCCAATGAACGTGAACATAGTATTGCATAGGAACGAGGTACTCTCCGGGATAGATCGGGTATGGAATTGGATGACCAGCAAGGAGCAGCTTCCCAACCTAGATGGTTGGGAGTGGGCCCAAGGGGTGGGAATGTATGGTGTTATTAAAGCCTATGAGGGGACCAAGCAAGAACATTTCGGTAGCTTTCTAAAGAGGTGGACCGAAGAGAATGCCAACAAACTCAGGTTCGGCTCAGTAAATTGGGTTGTTCCGGCGAATGTGCTGCTTAATGTGTATCAACAAAGCAGTAATCCCGAACATCTCGACTCCTGTCGGGACGTCGCGGATTGGTGCCTGAATAAAGCATTGCGCACGACGAACGGAGGCTTCGCTCATGTATGGGGACCGGGAGCAGGCGGACTCGAGGATTACAAAAATCAGCTATGGATCGATACGCTGTTCATGGCCGGCATTTTCATGCTTAGGTTCGGTATATATGAGCAGAACACCGCGTTAATCGATGAAGCACTAAGACAATTCGATATCCACATCGATTGTCAATTTGATCCCGCATGTAATTTATTCTTTCATGGCTATCATTGTGTGGATGAAACAACACTTGGGCAGCATTGGGGACGAGGTAACGGGTGGGCAGCGGCCAGCCTGATCGAGCTGTTGGACCTGCTTCACGGGCAGCCTTATAATACAGATCGTTATGCTGAACTATTCAAGCGGCATATGAAGAGTGCCTATCAGTTGCAGATGAAAGACGGTATGCTTCGGACGTTGTTGGATGAAGAGGAATCTTATCTGGAATCGAGCGGTTCTGCTTTGTTTGCTTTTGCAGCTCTTAAGGGTCATAGACTCGGACTGCTGGGAGATGAATTCAGGATCTGGGGTATACAGATCACATATGAATTGATTACCAACCATCTCGCTTTAGACGGTTTGGTCCTACATGCATCTTGGGGCACCGACTGTCAGGCCAAAGAGGGCTATTTGCAAGTTCCATATCGGACCACGCAATATACGGCTGGTGTCGTGTTGATGCTGCTCGTTGAAGCTCTGGATGAAATAGCGTAAATAAAGACAGAAGGGAGAACATCCGATGTCGAAATTGGATCTAAGATGGCTATCGCCAAGAAATGCTTCAAAAACCGCTGTCAGCTTCGGCACGCCTTGGTCTAGAGGCGCTTTGGCGCCCGGAGAATCGGTAGTGATGAAGGATGAGGCAGGGGAAGGCATCCCCATTCAGACTAAAATCAACGCCTTTTGGCCCGACGGTTCCGTGAAATGGCTGCTCCACAGTGCGGTATTAGATAGCAGCAAAACGTTCAGTATCGACAAAGGCGAAGGCGTAAGCGCAAAGACTTGTATTTCAGCTTCCCAGACAGGAGCTGGTTCTGTAATTGTAGAAAGTGATCTCCTTTCATGCACAATTCAAAAGGGAAGCATGCTGATTACTTCTTTGCTCCGAAAAAATACCGATCAAATGCCCGTCTCTGCTCAGTTGACCGCCTATATCGAGAACAGAGAAGAGAAGAACGGTTTAGAAGCAATCTCTGTCCACAAACTTGTTGGCCAAACAAATAAAATTACTCTAGAAGAGGAAGGACCATTACGGGTAGTAGTGAAAATAGAAGGTGCCCATAAGTACGTGAATCGTGACGAGGAAATATTTCCGTTTGTCATTAGGCTCTATTTGTTTGCGGACAGCGATGAGATCAGAATGGTGCACAGCTTTGTATTTAATGCAGATCCCAATAAGGACTATTTAAAAGGACTAGCTGTCCAATTCCATATGCAAGCCGGAGGAGAACTCTGGAACCGTCATGTTGGCTTTGCCGGAGATACGGGGATGTTCTATGAAGCTGTACAGCCTATGTACACGTATCGCGGCATTCATCCACTTTATGAAAAGCAGCAAAAAGAAGCGCAATTCGTCTTTATTGATCCTATCCAGGAGACTAGTTTTTTGGAAAATGTAAGGGATAATTCATCGTGGGGGAACTTTAGGCTGCAACAGGATTCCTGTGACCATTACAGCGTTGTGAAAAGTACCAAGCCGGGATGCGCATTCATTCCTGCAGCACAAGGGAACCGCTCCAAAGGAGCGGTATTCTTCGGAAATGAAAGTGTAATCCTGTCAGCTGCTGTTAAGGACTTCTGGCAGAAGTGTCCGATGGCACTTGAGATTACAGGCGCGACGGAAGAGTGCCCTACCTTAACCGTCTGGCTATGGAGCAAATATGCAGAAGCGTTTGACTTCAGGGCTTATGATACAGTTCAGCATCAGTTTTCTTACGGGGAAATTGACAATCATCCAGAGGGAATTGCCAATACCAATGAAATTTTTATCAAAATGTTTGATAAGATGCCAGGTAAGAGGGCTATTCTTGATTTCGCCGAGGACGTACAGACGGATTCTCTATTGATTGCCGATTTAAGTTCATATGAGAATACCAAGGTATTTGGTACCTATTGGTGTCAACCGAAGGAAGAGAAATACCGTAACGCAAAACATGAGAAGGCGTTTCTAGAGTTCCTTGACTATTACATCAAGGAAGTCGAGCAGCGTAGGTGGTTTGGTTTTTGGGATTACGGTGACGTCATGCACACCTACGATCCAATAAGACATACTTGGCGCTATGATGCCGGTGGCTTTGCCTGGCAGAATACGGAGCTATGCAACACCTATGTCAACTGGCTTGCATTTTTGCGTACCGGAGATTACAACATCTTTCGTTTTGCACGGGCGATGTCGCGGCATACAAGTGAGGTGGATATGTACCATCTAGGTAAGTATGCTATGCTTGGCAGCCGTCACAATGTACGACATTGGGGCTGCAGATGGAAGGAAGTACGTATCTCCATGGCAGGTCATCATCGATTCTATTATTATTTAACCGGTGATGAAAGAATAGGCGATGTCATGGACTTTGTTAAAGATGCTGATTATGCCATGCGTGATAAGAAAAGTACGGAAGATGGATATGTTCAAGCCCGTACGGGACCGGATTGGTCATCATTCGTATCCAATTGGATGGTACGTTGGGAACGATTTAAGGACACCCGATATCGCGACAAGATTCTTGCAGGTCTAAATAGCATTAAGCAGGCGCCGAATCGACTCTCTTCTGGCTCACACTTTCTTTATGATCCAGAGAGTGGGAAGATGAACTATCTGAGTGAAGGAAACTACCAGTATCATATGGTGATCTGTTTTGGGGGACCTGAAATATGGTTCGAGCTAGCGGATCTCATAGAAGATGATGATCTCAAAGATATGCTTGCACAGTTCGGAGAGTATTTTATTATGACCCCAGAGGAAAGGAATTTGAAATCGGGTGGACTCTTTAATGAGAGTAATGATCAGTCTTGGGGCGGTCTGAGATTCGCTATACGTATGGTAGCTTATGCGGGTTATTGGTATCGGAACCCTGTACGCTTGCAGCAAGCGTTAGAGATGCTGGACCAAGAAGCAGACCATAGCTCAAATACACCGGGCCGAATGGATGAAGAAGGCAGCCTTGTTTATACAGAAGTTGAAGATACGGAATATATCCGAATGATCCAGGAAGTTGATTATGCTAACACGAATGGGATTTCACAGTGGAGCTTGAATTATATTGAAACGGCCAAGCTTCGGGAGATGCTGGAATTACAGTTAGTAAAGGAGGCTGTACGTTGAAAGAACTGGAAAATTTGAAGCAACAATTTTTAGATCCGCCAACCGAATTCAGCCCTATTCCTTTTTGGTTTTGGAACGACGATTTATCACGTCAGGAAATTATACGACAAATTCAAGACTTCCATTTGAAGGAAGTGGACGGGTTTGTTATTCATCCAAGAATGGGATTGCCACGCGCAATCCCTTATTTATCGGAATCATATTTCGAGTTGGTCGAAACGGCTGTTGCCGAAGCCGATCGATTAGGGATGAGAGTCATTCTTTACGATGAAGGTATGTATCCTTCAGGCTCCGCATGTGGGATGGTCGTAAAGAGTAATCCTCAATTTGCTAGTCGTGGACTACAGCTTAGAGAGTATCCTTGTGAGGGAAGGGAAGGAATGGTAAGAATTCCGATTTCCTTGTCTCCAGAGGAGACCCTTGTATCGGCTCAAGCTTTGAGGAAGTTGAATGAAAATGAAATTGAACTGGAGAGTACGATAGTTCTTGGCGTAGATCAAGAAAGTGTTCAGTTCATACCACCGGATACCGGTAAGTGGTCTGTGCTTCTTTTTATTGATACGGTTTCCAAGGGGACTGTTCGTGGTGTACATCCCGGGCAGGACGATGGGGAACCTGATGCTCCCTTAGCCTCGGACTTGCTCAACCCGGACGCGGTACAAGCCTTTATTACACTGACACATGAACAGTACTTTAGGAAGTTAAGCTGTTATTTCGGAACGACGATTTTCGCGATGTTTACTGACGAGCCAGATTTGCTCGGTCGTGGGCACGTTAAGGGTCTTAAGCCATGGACTCGAGGGTTCATGAACGAGCTCAATGCGAATGGCGGTAGCGAGCAAGAATTGTCGGCGCTTTGGTTCGATGCTGGCGAAGCGACTGAAAGAATTCGCGATGCCTTCGACACAACGGTTCGTAATCGGTTGTCACGTACTTACTATAAGCCACTTGCCAAATGGTGCGAAGCTCACGGAATCGCATTGACAGGTCATCCGGCTGCTAGTGACGACATCGGTCTGCTAGCAGATTTTCAAATTCCTGGTCAAGATGTTGTATGGCGATATGTTGCTCCGGAGGGTGGCAAATCATTAACGGGCGTACATAGTACGATGGCCAAATGCTCGTCCGATAGTGCAAGACATCGTGGGAAGCGAAGAAACATGAACGAAAGCTTCGGTGTCTGCGGAATCGAAGGAGGTTGGTCGCTGACCGCAGACAACATGAAGTGGTATTTGGATTGGTTATTTGTGAGAGGTGTCAATCTGATATGCCCGCACGCTTTTTACTATTCAATCCGTGGAGAGCGAAGGGACGAACGGCCGCCTGACGTCGGTCCGAATAATATTTGGTGGCCAGAATATGCACAGTTCTCAAGATATATTAAACGGTTGAGCTGGCTTATGACTGATAGTAAGAACGGTGCGGAAGTAGCAGTTCTTGCTGGAGCTGACTATCTTCCGTGGAAGATTGCTAAACCGCTATATGAGTCACAAATTGAGTTTAACTATTTGGAAGAGTCTCTTCTGTGCAATCATGGTCAATGTAATGACGGGACACTAGAAATTGGTGATTACCGATACAAAGCAATTCTAATTGAAGGTGGTAGCTGCTTTTCGGCAGAAAGTTGGAGACAGCTTGAAGTCTTTCGAGAGAATGGTGGTTTGGTCATCGAACTACCTGAAGATCACGGAAATACGCCAAATATCGGCCAAATTAGAATCGAACAGGTGGAGAGAATTTCAGAAGAGCTGGAATGTGCACTAGGAAGAGAAATCGAGATTGAACGAGTGTCTGAGTCGATTCGAACTAGCTGTGTAACTAAGGATGGTATTATGTTCTATACCCTTGTAAACGAGGGGGAGGACGCTTACGAAGGTGCGCTATTAACTAAGCGCTTGGGATATACAGAAATTTGGCATCCATGGACAGGTGAATGCGAAGAGGCGCCGAGCGAAAGAATAGTTGACGGACAACGTTTAACACTTCGTATTGAACGCAGAGAATGTTTGATCATAGCTGTGGATTCGAGCAGAGAGTCCTCGTATTTTATTACGGAGCCTTACACGGCAGAGTTGATTAAGGACTTGTCGGAGGGCTGGAACGTACTCGATGGACCTAACCCGAGGGAGATAACGACTCTAGCATCATGGACTGAATGGGGCGGTATGGAACAATTCTCAGGGACGGTCATGTATGAGAAATACTTTGAACTCGAAGAGTTGTTCCAATGGAAGGGGGTTGAACTTGACCTAGGCTCGGCACATGAGTTGGTCCGATTATGGGTGAACGATCGGGAAATTGGAGTTAGAATGTGGAGTCCGTATACTTTTGATATTGGCCGCGAGTTGAGTAGTGGAATGAACATCCTTCGGGTTTCTGTTACAAACAGTTTGGCTAATTGTTACGATAGTAAATCGTATCCTTCTGGTTTGCTTGGTCCAGTACATCTTAATGGAGTAAAACGGTGATTCTACAATAATGAGCGGTAGAGAATTAAAGCGATTGTAGGATGAGTATTGTTGCATTGAAGGGGTAATATTTTATTATTGAGCCTTACGAAAAAATCGTAGGGCTTTTGAAATATCCAATAACCAAAAAAAACGGACACTTACCCAAAAAATAAGCACATTATGTAATTAGTGTTGATCTAGTTATAATACCTGTATAGCGCTTTGGCTATCTCAAATTAGATACAAAAATGGATGGGGGATGCACAATATGAAGAGCAGATTGCGGTATCTCATATCAAAATTCCGGTTACAGCGGCTTCGAAGCCGGTTTCTCGTTGCTATGATCGTTATCTCTTTGCCTCCAATTATAATTGTAGGGTATATTTCTTTTGATATTGCCAAGAACACACTGATGGAAACGAATGCGCAAACTTATGAAAATCATTTGGAAACATCCAGTGAAGTGGCGGATTTATTATTTCGCAGCATTATTAATATGAATCGCTCCATTGTAGTGAACAATGAGGTGCGAGAAGTATTGTCCAATAGCAATACTTCGAAGAGTACTGAACCTGATTTGTCAAGTGAATGGAACTCAAATAAGCTGCAAAAAGCAATCAATAACAATCAATTTGATACCAAATTTGTAAACTCTATCTGTGTATTTAATTTGGAATTCAAGACATTCTGTGCGGGACGCTCTGATGATGCAGGGGTTTATGAAAAGCCAGATAAAATAAAGCTCATTCGGGAAACTGCTTGGTACCAAAGTGCCTTACAGGACCAGGGAAAGGTTGTTTTTCTTGGTTATGATGTACTAGATAATTCGAAGAATTCATTTTCAACAGTAAAGTTATTTCGAGATGCATCAAGCCCAAGTGGACAAACGATTGGTCTATTAGTTGTGAATATATCAACCGACATTTTCACCAATATTTTTAATGAAAATAGCAATGCCGGTGGTTTCATGGCGCTGGATAATTCACCTGAAAGAAGTAAAGTCGTGTTTAATAACGGTCTAACAGACAATTCCGTGCTCAAAGAAGGAGACAGTACATCACTTATTCAGCAATTGGAGCAACGGGGTTATCTCATTAGCCAATACCAGAACCAATCGACCGATTGGACATTTATTCATTTAATTAAAGTGAATGAACTACTCAAGCAATCGAATCAAATTAGGACAATTACAACACTCATAGCTGTTTCTATGGGAGTTATTGCACTGTTGTATTCTATTTTTATATCCGGCAGTATTACCCGTCCGCTGCTTCAGATCAAAAAAATGATGGTAGATTGGACGAAAGGAGCTCGTGAATTTGAGGAGACTTTCGAACAGGACGAGGTAGGGACGATAGGGGAAACCTTTAAACGCGTTGTCTCAGAAAATAAAGAATTAAACGAGCAGCTGATACATTCACAGTTAAAGGAGCGAGAGGCGGAGCTTCGGGCGCTGCAGGCGCAAATTAAGCCGCATTTTTTATATAACACATTAGATTCGATCTATTGGATGGCGGCTTTGCAAAAGAATCATGATGTTGCTCAGATGGCAATTTCCTTATCAGAGAGCTTTAAATTAAGCCTGAATAAAGGAAAAGACACCATTTCCGTCTATAAGGAATTAAAACATATTGAGCATTACATGACGATCCAGAATATTCGATATCAGAATCGGTTTAAATATATTGAAGAGGTAGAGCCAGCCTTAATGGGTATGGAAATTATGAAGCTCTTGCTCCAACCTCTTGTTGAAAATGCTATTTATCATGGCTTAGAACCTAAGGTAGGAGAGGGTATGATTCGCCTTACTGGGAAGAGGGAAAATGGATATCTTATTTTTACCGTGGAAGATAACGGTGTAGGGATAGCCGATTTGGCTGCGACGGAACAAGGTTATGGTTTGAAAAATGTAAGAGAACGATTGACCTTGTTCTATGGAACGACCAGTTCGTTAACAATTTCGAGTGTGGTTAATCAAGGCACTCAGATCCAGATTCGTTTTCAATTATTCGGTGAAAAGAGGGATACTGATGCTTAAAGCTGCAGTGTTCGATGATGAATATATCGTGCTCCAAGGCCTACGTGAGATGATAGATTGGACAAGCTTTGGCATTGAACTCATTGGAACGGCTGACAATGGCCTGTCAGCACTCGAAGTTTTTCGCGAGCATCTGCCTCAGCTAATTTTGACTGATATACGGATGCCGGGTATGGATGGGCTTCAGCTGATCGAAGAGATTTTGCGGGAAGCGCCTGAAACGTTATTTATTGTATTCAGTGGGTTCAATGAATTTGAATACGTGAAAAGAGCTATTAATCTCGGTGTCGCTGATTATTTAGAAAAGCCAATTACGATTCCAACGATTGAGAAAGCGATCCGCAAGGTGATGGATAAGATCAGCCATCAGCAAGAAGTATTGGAGCTTAAAACGAAAGTAAGCAGCAGCCAACGAGATCTTATAGAGAAAGCGACATTCGATTTACTATTTATCGGTGTAGAAGCGGAAGAGAAGTGGAGGCACATTTATGGAGTGGGTACACAACCCATCTTTGGAGTGACGGTCCTCGCAAGTGAATCAGAACGGTTACACATGCCAGAGAATACGGACTATTCAGTAATTCCGCTGCGTCATGGTGATGAGAGATTAATTGTATGTGTGCATACACAACAGCCTACCCTTGAGTTCTGGGAGCAACTGCAATTGGAGTCCGAGCAAGCTGAAATTTCTGTTGGAAGCGGTCGGACTTATGCTGAGCTTAAAGATGCAGCACATAGCTTTAGAGAGGCACTGCGTGCGCTGCGATCAGCTCATTTTCTCGGAGAAAAAGGGGTTGTACGTTTTGAGGATTTAGGTGAATTGATCACGCGGCCAGAGGGCTTAAACGAACGAGAGGAAGCCATTATTCTGAGTTTGCGTTCTGGAAATAAAAAAGGCATGCTCGAGCATATTGACCGTTTTATTACGTGGATCCAAATGGAAAAGCTTGATAGTGAAGTAGCTGAGCATGAGATGCTTAAGCTGCTTTATTTGACTCTCGAAGAAGCGAGAAAGTCAACGGGGGACAATGTGAGTCACATTCCTGAAGCATACCGTCCGCATGTGGAGTTTCGGGAAATGGTGGCGAGAGGGAAAATGAAGGAGTGGTTTCGCAGTCAATTTGAGATGATTCTAGGTAGTGCGATTGATACTCGTGAGCAATCTAAGCATTCATCCGTCACACATGCTCGTAATTATCTGGAACAAAACTATACGCGAGATGTTACGCTCCAGGAGGTAGCAGAGCATGTCGGTATGAATCCCACCTATTTCAGCATGTTATTTAAGGAGGAAGTAGGTGAATCGTACATTAAACATGTGACACGTATGCGCATGGAACTTGCCAAGACGCTGCTTAGCCGCGGCTTGAGAGTGAATGATGTAAGTGAGAAAGTTGGGTACCATACTTATAGACACTTCTCTGAAGTATTTAAAAAATATACAGGATATACACCTGGGCAATTTAAAGATCAGCTAATCAACCCCTCAGGAATCTAAAAAATACGGACATCGATCAGAAGTATGACGCACTGCCTATGGTTAGGAAAAGCGATTAAGATAAAAGCACGGGGAAAACGAACTCGTGTCGAACATAGGAATCAATTGATCCTAACCAAGATGACTAAGGGGGATTTGAAGATGAGTAAAAAGACAACAAAATGGATTGCCGCAATGTCCACTTCTGTATTATTAGCTAGTGTGGTAGCTGGCTGTGGAACGACATCCACATCATCCGAAGATACAAAAGGGAAATCAACAGACACGGTTACAAAAAAAACAGATGAGAAGGTAACCATCTCACTTCTAATCGATAATACACAGGATTCTGTCAATGCTGCCAAAGGGATTATCGCGGCATTTGAAAAAAAATATCCGAACATTCATGTTGAACAAGAAACTCGTCCAGGTGGCGGTGAAGGCGATAACATTGTCAAAACCCGTCTAGCTACGGGAGATATGACCGACGTCTTTTTCTATAACAGTGGATCACTTATGCAAGCGCTTAACCCAGAACAAAATCTACTTGACCTTACTAATGAGCCTTTCCAAGCGAATGTGATTGATTCTTATAAACCAACTGTCTCTTCTAAAGGCAAAGTTTATGCGGGCCCAATTGGCTCAACAATGGCTGGCGGTTGGTTCTACAACAAAAAGATTTATGCTGACCTAGGCCTCTCCGTGCCGAAAACATGGGTAGAATTGATGGCGAATAGCGAGAAAATTAAAGCAGCCGGTATCACGCCTGTCATCGGTTCTTATAAAGATGATTGGACGTCACAACTTGTTGTTTTAGCGGATTATTACAATGTACAAGTCACCAATCCGAAGTTTGCGGATGATTATACAGCGAATAAAGCTAAATATGCGAAAGATCCAGCGGCACTGAAAAGCTTTGAAAAGTTAGAGGAAATTGCGAAAAAAGGGTACATGAACAAAGATTTCTTAGCAACAACGTATGATGCGGGATTAAAAATGCTTGCGGAGGGCAAAGGTGCTCAATATCCGATGTTATCTTTTGCAATACCAGCGCTCCAGCAGAATTTCCCAGATAAAATGAAGGATATCGGCTTCTTTGCACAGCCAGGGGATAGCGCGGCGACGAATGGTTTGACTGTGTGGATGCCGAGTGGTGCCTACATTTATAAAGCAACCAAACATGCAGAGCAAGCTAAAAAATTCGTTGAATTCATCGCTTCCATGGATGGTGTTGCTGCTCAGTCGGCTGCTTCCATGCCATCAGGTCCTTATCCAATTAAAGGTTCTAAGCTCCCAGATAACGTCGCACAAGCAGTGAAAGATATGACTCCTTATTTTGATGGCAACAAAACAGCACCAGCTTTGGAATTCGTATCGCCAATAAAAGGAGCAAGCTTGCCGCAAATTACAACAGAAGTCGGTGCAGCGATTAAAACGGGCAAACAAGGTGCAGAGGTCTATGATAAAGATGTTGAAAAAACTGCTAAACAATTAGGTCTTCAAGGTTGGTAATAACAAAAGATTAATTAGAAGGAGTCGGCGATGCGAGGTTCATGCAGGACCGACTCTTTTCTTAAACTTAGGGGTGATCTCGGTGGCAAAGGTGTTCAAACGTACGTACTCATATGCTTTTCTTATTCCTGCAGCCATTATTTACTTATTAATTTTCATTTTTCCTACTATAATGTCTTTTTTCTTTAGTTTAACAAGATGGAATTTGACGAGCTGGACGTTTATCGGTTTGGATAACTTTAAAATGTTTTTCCAAGAAGCTTCACTATTAATAGGATTTAAGAATACCCTCGTATATGCCGTAGTTACTTGTGTATTGAAAGTAGTTTTGGGATTGTTACTTGGCGTTTTTCTAACTTCAAAAATAAGAACCAAGGGATATCTGCGGTCTGTCATATTTTTCCCAACCTTGCTAAGTACCATTGCAGTCGGAATTACATTCAGCATGATGATGCATCCAACACAGGGCTTAATCAATACAGCATTAGCGGGAATTGGAATCGTTGGTCCTGACTGGTTAGGTGATACCCGTATAGCCCTACTGTCCGTGGCGCTTGTGGATGTTTGGAAAGGCGTAGGTTTCGCTACTGTTATTTATATAGCAGGTATTCTCTCCATTCCTCAAGAGTATTATGAAGCCCTTGAAATGGATGGTGGTGGGGCGTTCCGTAAGTTTTGGAACATTATTCTTCCGTTAAGCCGTCCAGCAACGAATTCTGTAATTATTTTATCCTTTATCGGTGGCTTGCGTTCCTTCGATCTCGTTTGGGCTATGACGAAAGGTGGACCTGGTTTTACGACAGACCTTATCGCTTCCATTATTTATAAACAGTATCAAGGTGGTTATTATGGTCTGGCAACAGCGGGGAATGTGATCTTATTCATAGTGGTAACGGCGTTAGCTCTTCCGCTGTATTCTTACCTGAACAGAAAAGAGGCAGAACTATGAGCAGAAAAATAAAAGGTCTAGGCATTGAAGTCATTGCCATTCTTCTGACCATTGTTATCTTCTGGATTCCATTCTACTTTGTTGTTGTCAATGCATTGAAGGATAAGAAAGAATCTTCTTTATTAAATTTAGCATGGCCTTCAACCGTTCATCTCTGGGATAATCTGAAGGAAGTGATAACAGCTAGGGACTATATGCTTTTGCGTGCCTTTTATAACAGTACTTTACTAACGATCTTATCTATTATTGTGTTGATTCTTGTTTGCGCCATGGCTGGATTTGTAATGCAGCGTAGAAGTGACCGCGCCACTCCATGGCTCAATTTTCTTGTCCTGTCTGGACTAATAATACCACCAGCCATTGTACCTACAATCTGGGTGTTGGATGGGCTTGGTTTGTTTAAAACATTGCCAGGACTGGTTCTCGTAGAGGTTGCACTTGGATTTCCTTTTGGCGTCTTATTGTACAAAGGATTTATGGCAGGCATTCCTCGTGAAGTAGATGAAGCTGCTGTGGTGGATGGAAGTAGTGGATTTGGACTGTTCTATAGAATCATTTTGCCACTTCTACAGCCCGTAACGGCAACCATTATTGTCACATCATCTGTCGGGATATTTAACGACTTTACAAACCCGCTGTATTTCTTCCCTGGAGCTAAAAATGCGACAGTACAACTAACTTTGTATAACTTCCAGAGTCAGTTTGTCACGCAGTGGAATTTGCTATTTATGAATATTTTACTAATCACTTTACCGCCTCTCATCTTATTCATTTTCTTTAACAAAAAAATTGTAGCAGGTATGACAGCAGGCTCGGTTAAAGGTTAAACGTGGGGATGTTGATTAGGAGAATTACATTGGACAATTTACTGGGAATGAGCCTACGGAAAACTCGTAATTGCTCGCAAAATTAGTACTCATAAAAGTGGTCTGAAAGATTAGATAGGAGTGTTGGAGTGTTATGGGAATTAATCAAAAATTTGTAGAGTTAGCTGAAAAGCTTACTCCCGACTTGCATGAGTCTATTGTTTTGCCTAATTCAGTTATTGAGGTTGTTGCTGATGATGAGGCGTTTCAAGGGTGGAGAACACAAGAATCGGGGAGTATTTCAGATTTATATTCAAAATCCTTTGGTAAAGATGAAAGTTTCATTCTGGATTTTGGTGATCATCAGGTGGGTTATATCTCACTTTCAATCAAGTCTGTGGGGAGTCCGCAAGATGCCCCACTTGGGTTAAAGCTTATCTTTGGCGAGATGCCATGTGAGGTGGCGGAGTCTTTTGATAGCTATGATGGTTGGTTAAGCAAATCTTGGCTGCAGGAAGAGACGATCTATATTGATGTACTTCCTACAGTCGTAAAGTTGCCTCGTAGATATTGTTTCCGATATGTAAAAATGCTGATTATCGATACATCCCGTAAGTTTACCGTCTCTTTTAGCGATATTCATTGCACGGCGGTTACTTCCGCCGACGTAAGGGAACTAACGCCTCTGCCAGTAAATGTTCCAGCAGACTTACAGGCTATCGATGCCATAAGCATCAAGACTCTTCAGGACTGTATGCAAACTGTGTTTGAGGACGGACCTAAGCGGGATCGTAGGCTATGGATCGGGGATTTAAGATTACAAGCTTTGGCAAACTATGAGACCTTTCATCATTATGATCTGGTGAAGCGATGCTTATATTTGTTTGGCGGAATGACACTTGATGACAGTGCTGTTGGTGCCTGTGTCTTTGAAAAGCCAAATCCGTTAGTTGATGATACGCGGCTTTATGATTACTCACTATTCTTTGTTGCGACTCTATTTGATTATTTTGAGGCTTCCAAAGATAGGGCAGCGTTAATTGATCTATGGCCGGTTGCTCTAAAACAAATTCAGATAGGCTTAGAGCGACTAGATGAATATGGATTGGTGCGTGATGATGAAACGTGGTGGTGCTTCACGGATTGGCATCCAGAGCTTAATAAACAAGCATCAGCACAAGCTATTTTGTTGTATTGTCTCAGAAGGGGCCTTGTACTAGCGCAAGAGTTGGAAAAAGATCAAGAGGCTACATTCATTTCCGAACAAATTGATCTTGTGGCCAGTAGTACACTGCAGCTTTTATGGGATGAGAAAACAAGTTTTTTTGTAAGTGGAGCAAATAAGCAGGTTTCATGGGCATCTCAGGTGTGGATGGTTCTGGCAGGTGTGTTGAACGAGGAGGAGAATGGTCAGTTGATGGATCGGCTTTTTGATTCCTCGCCAGAAATCGGTATGACAACGCCATATATGTACCATCATTTAATTGAGGCTTTATTTGAAAGTGGCAGACCCGAGAAGGCTTTGGAGCAAATGAGAGCGTATTGGGGAGAAATGGTCAAAGACGGAGCGGATTGTTTCTGGGAAATTTACAACCCTAATGATAAAAAGTTATCGCCTTATGGCAGTAATTTAATTAATAGCTATTGCCATGCATGGAGCTGTACACCTACTTATTTTATTCGAAAGTATTTACTGTAACGGGAGGTCGTACACGAAATGAAAGAGGACCAACTCAGGAAAAAACCGTTTTATTTAACAGAGTCTGACGTCTCTTGGGTGATTGAAACGCGTGATGGACTCAGCTTGGAAGAGAAAGTCGGACAGTTATTTGTTGTGGTTCAAAAGCCATTTTCACTAGAACCTGAGGATATATTAAGCATTAAACCAGGTGGTGTGCATCTCTTCGCTTTTAGCCCTGATGCTACAAAGGTCAATCAACAGGGGAAAATAGCGGAAATGCAAAGCCGGAGCAAGCTGCCCTTGCTAGTAACTGGAGATTTAGAGTCTGGCGGATTTGGCGGCGCTGTTGATGGAACGAATCTTGGAATGAACATGCAGGTAGCGGCTACGGGCAAGCCAGAACTGGCTGAAGCATTTGGTAGAGGAATTGAAACTGAAGGCTCAGCAATCGGCTTTAATTGGGTATTCGGGCCTGTACTGGATATTAACTATAATTATCAAAATCCAATTGTTAATACCCGTGCTTTCGGAGACAACCCTGAAGTTGTAAAAACGTACGCAATCCCAGTTTTAAATGGCGTACAGGAAAGCGGGCGAATGGCAGCCTGTGTAAAACATTGGCCCGGAGATGGAAGAGATGACCGCGATCAGCATAAGGTTTTGACTGTAAACGACATGCCAATGCATCAGTGGCGAGAAACCTATGGACAAGTGTACCGTTCAGCTTTTGATGCCGGTGTAAAAAGTGTTATGAGCGCCCATATAGCGCTTCCCGCTTATTATGAGGAGCTTGGCATTCATGATGTTAGAATGCAGCATACGCCAGGTTCGCTTTCTTATGAACTCAATGTGAAATTACTTAGAGAAGAACTCGGCTTTAACGGGTTAATCATTTCCGACGCAACAGCGATGGTGGGCATGACAAGCTGGGGACCGCGACATGAAATCGTTCCTCAATGCATTGCTTCTGGTGTAGATATGTTTCTATTCACAGCGGATCTCAAATACGATTTCGAAGCCATGCTTCAGGGGGTCAAAGATGGCATTATTACAGAGGAACGCTTGAATGAGGCAGTTACAAGAGTACTTGCATTGAAAGCTTCGTTGGGGCTGCATATGGATAGACCAGATCTGCAAGATTTAGTTTGTGCAGGATGGGATGAACATGTGAATTTAGCCCAAGAAATAGCTCGAAACTCTGTTACGCTAGTAAAGGACACTCAAAACTTATTGCCCATTTCACCTGCAAAACATAAGAGGGTTTTGCTCATTTCATCTGGGAGCGAAGGCTCGATATTCACAGAGAATGGTGAAGGCGGCATCGGCTTTGTGCAGATGCTGGTAATGGAAGGTTTTGAAGTAGTTAGAAATTATCACCTTAAACAAGAAGAAAATGATATTGATCTGGTCATATATGTGACGCAAAAGTCGCCGAACTTTATGCAGAGTTCGCTGAGGTTGTCACCTGAGGAGGCAGGAGGTATCTTTACTTGGTACCCTACCTATGTACCGACGCTGTTCATTTCGTTGGGTAACCCCTATACCTTATATGAGATGCCTACGATGCCGACCATGATTAATGGCTATAATGCCTCGTCGGTTGTTCAACAGGAGATTATGAATTGTTTGCTTGGCAGACAGCCTTTCGTTGGCAAATCACCTGTGGATGCCTTTTGCGGATCTGCGTTGGCTAGGCTTTAAATAGACAGATCGTCGGAGGTAGAATTCCTCGGATTATATAGTTAGAGAAGGGCCGGGACTCCGAAAGGGGGTGCCGGTTTGTTTTTATTTTCTATACATATTGCAATTTTGCACTTAATTCCAGGGGAGAAGCCTCTATCAGCATCTTTTTTAGATGAATTATTAAAGTATTAGAAAATTAAAAAAATATTATCTTGTTGTAGCCATTTTTAAAATAATCTTATTGTTGGAAATATGTAGAGTCATTATTATTCGTTGTACGGTGAGTCGATTAAAGGAGGAATTGTAACCGCTTACTAATCTATTGGTGATATCTTTAAAAGCTGAAACGTAATTAGATGTACGTGTATGAATTGAGAAATGTGCGCATAGGAACGAGATCAAGACTCCTGAAATATTTTTCAGGAGGTGACTGGAAAAAGGGAAACTCAACTAATTCTCACCAGAAATGACCTAACGTCCAAAATTGTTAAATGGGGGAAAGAAAATGGCGAACAACAAAAAACTTTTTATTGTATTGTTATCTGTATTGTTTTTTGTAAGCAGTTTCAATTTCGGACAGATAAGAAAAGCGGAAGCAAGCGTAAACCCGCCATCCTATTATGATGTGTGGTGGGACTTTGAGCAGGGTAATACTTGGCCTCAATCAGCGGCAGGATCGCAAATTTCCGGAAGTGCGAATGCTTCGATGACACTAACCAATGAGACCGAAACAAACGGCAATGAATTTATGAAAGCAGCTGGAAACAATGCATCTGCTTGGCGCGCTACCTACTTGCCACTATCCAGCGCAAATACAAGCGGTGCTGAAGTTGTCTTTGACTTGAAGCCGATTAGTACGAACGGAGAAACTCGTTATGGGGATATCATGTTCTTAAGCTCGGCGGATAACTATTCTTATTTTAATATTACATTTAATCAAAACCTACAGCTCTTCTACTATAATACACCGGGTGTGAATTATACGACTGATCTGTATAAGGGTGTTGATCTCAATGGCAATTTGCTGCCAACCGGCACCAATGATACAAGGGTAGCTGCGTTACAAAACACAGGATTGCAAGGAAACGGCTCGAACTGGTATTCGGTTAGCATCTATTTTGACTATGTCAATCACTTTGCAGACTTAACGATTACCGATAAGAGTGATCCGACGAAAACATTTACGCAAAATGGAATACCGATTCGCGCAGCGGCGGGTAATTTGAACAAATTGTTATTAACGGCGTTCAAAGGAATTCCACAATACGGGATCGACAACTTTGGGGTGAAGTATTTAAGTGAGATTTCCCCCTCGAAATACTATACATCTTACTGGAATGATTTCGAGGCTGGAATTTGGGAAAGTAAAGCGATTGGAACTGGTATCATCGCCGAGGGCGGATCAAGCGGTGCTACGCTGTCTCAGGTGCAGGAAAGCAGTTCAGCAAACAAGTATATGCAAGTGAGTGCTGGCAGCAGTGGGGCATATCGTGTTTCTAAGCTAGACCTACCTAATCAAGCGTTCTCAAGCTCCGATGTGATGTTGGATTGGTTGCCTATTAGTGCTCAAGCAAGCGATAGCCGATTTGGTGACGTAGCCTTTATAGCTTCAGGTAGTACCTATCCCTATTTTGGCCTGCAATTCAATAAAAACAGGGAAATACTATATTATACTAAAGGTGAAAATGTCGCTGCCGGTTACGGATTAACCTACTCGACTGAAGATCTTCAAGGTGCATCCGTGCGAAATTCGGTTTACACATCATCAACGGCTGTACCAACGGGTATTACAGCTAATGGTTCAACTTGGTACACTGTAAAGATTTCATTTGACTATGACCATCATAATGCTGATTTAAAAATAGTTGAAAAAAATAATCCAACAACTGTACTTTATGAAAGAGCCGATATCCCGATTTATGCCTCAGTGGCCAATTCAGGCATTATAGCTGTAGGTGGTTGGAAAGGTACAATATCAATGGGTCTGGATAACTTCGGTATTAGGAACAAACTTTCCACATCCAACAGTATAGCATCGATTGCACAACCATCGGATGTAATGGTTACAGCGCCTGATTGGCAACAGCATGTGAATAGCCGTCCAACAACCGTCGTTGCTACAATGGGTGACGGTTCAAAACGAGACTTATCGATCGGAGCGTGGACCAGCAATCCGGTTTTTGATGCAGATGTGTACACCAATTATACATGGACAGCTCCGTTGATAATCCCTGATGGCATTCAAAACCCGAAAAACTTAACTCTAACTTATAAAGCTAATTATATAAGCAGCTATAATGCGACGGGGGCATATGATCCTACAACGCTGGAACTCAGCTATGGCTCTGTATCTAGTGTTGACGAGTTGAAAAGTCTTCTTCCCACACAGACATATGGGGTACTTAGTAACGGAAAAATTATTAAACTTGACATCGATTCTGCAACATGGACAGCAACATATACTACACTTCAAGATCTAGGAAGCAGTATACCACCTCGTGCGAAATTCGCCTCACCGGAATTTAACCCAAATCAAGAAGGCATCTATGTTTACAAGGCAAAGATTAAGCCAACTGATCATTATACAGTGAATAGTGACATTTGGGTGGAGGCACGAGTTAACTACTATTCATCTAAGAATAACTTGAATGGATTTGAACGTTCTATCGAATATCTAGACAGAGGTCTATACGCAATCAAAAATAAGGTGTACGACACAGTATCAAAAACATACATCGACAGCGCGCAAGGCGGCATTTTCCTTTCGTGGAGAACATTAGTGGATGAATATGCCAAGGTGAACAATGGCAAAGACATTACGTTTGATATTTACCGCAACGGCTTTAAGATTACCACTGTGGATAATTTGACAAACTATCTTGATGTTGGGGGTACAGTTGGAGATAAATATTTAATCAAGACTATTCAGGATGGTACTGAATCATTTAGTAAAGAGGTAGAAGCTCTAGCAGACAATTACATCTCAATTAAATTACAGCGGCCGCTACCTTCATACAGCCAAACAGGTAATTTCGGTATGTATAGGCTAAACGACACTGAGGTAGCGGATGTAGATGGAGATGGTGTGTATGAGATTGCAGTAAAATGGTATCCGAGCAATGGTTTTGACCCTGGCACGACTACGGCTAACCGAATGTCGTCACCACATATTATCGATATCTACAAATTAGATGGAACTGCATTGTGGCGCTTATATATGGGTTATTCATCACCATCAGGTCAGCACTTCGATAACTTCATGTTCTATGATTTGGATCAGGATGGTAAAGCAGAGTTCTCCATCCTGACTCAAGACGGAACAAGAACCTATAAGCCAGACGAGAATGGACAGTTTAGGTATCTAACAACCGAGAGCAACGGATATGTTTTCCAGCCTACAGATCCTAACAATTCCGAAAGTACGGGTCAGTATGCCTTGAGTGCGGATGGAAAAGGGTACGTGCTGAGCAATGCGCCAAGCTATGACTTTGCGTATGTTGGCGACTATGGCAGCCCAATGTTGGATGATAACTACTTGGTTGACACCGTAGGCGACATCGCTCTTGAAGGTGTTAATATGCAAACAGACGGTTTCAAGAGTTCAGATGTTCATGAATATTTTACAGTTTTCAAAGGTAAGACCGGCGAAATCATTGATAGTGTTAACTATAAGTACACAACGGCCGAAATGTTAAAAACGGATGGGCCACACACTGCACATCGGTTTAACATTGCAATCGGTTATATCCCAGCAGATTTGAATGATTCTGATTCAAAGAAAACAATCCCCGCTGTCTTACAGGAAAGAGGATATTATGCTAGAGCTACGGTAGCAGCGTATACACTCGTGGATGGCAAGATAAAGCTTGCTTGGGATATAGACACAGTTAATGAGATTAATGGCGGTGGAAACCATAATATGGTTTCTGGTGATCTGGACAATGACGGCTTTGATGAGTTGTATCTTGGCGGCACTGCCATTGATCACGACGGTACAATCTTATGGGCTAAGGATGGTGAATATAATAGAGACTTCATGAAGCATGGAGACATGATTCATATGACTGCTATATTTCCCGACAGTGATCAGCTGTATGTTTTAACGCCTGTAGAAGACGGATCGGTATCAACAATGCTAAATTTTGCGCTTACGAACGGCGCAAATGGCGGACGTGTAGTAGGTACTACTTTCGGCAGAGCGGATACAGGAAGAGCTATGCTGGCTAACGTCACCCCTCATGCAGGGTATGATATTTGGGCTAGCACCCCGTCCGGAATCGTAAACGGCAGAAAGGCTGATGTGCTTTTCAATGCTTATGGAGAAATTGAAACCAATAATGGCAATCCGCTCAAAAGGCCTGCAGTTCAGACATGGAGTGGGCTCTGGGACGGCGATTTGCTATCAGAGCTGCCTGACTCCAACCCTGCCGGCGGCGCCGACAAGAGCGGGCTCCCGCAGGGCGTGCACAAGTACAACTGGGTAACTGGAGAAACAGAAGCAATAGGTTCGTTTAACGGAACGCTCACAAACAACAGCTCGAAGAATAACCCTAACCTCATGGCGGACGTTCTGGGCGATTGGAGAGAGGAAATCTTTGCGCGTTCTACCAACAATGAAGAGCTGCGTATTTACATGACGGGCATACCTACAGAATACATGATTTACACGCTGATGCATGATTCTGTCTATCGCAACTCGGTGGCAAACCAGAATACCTCCTACAATCAGCCTAATCACACCAGTTTTTATCTGGGCGAGGATCAGATTGGCAGAAATAGAGTTTTGAATTTTGATCTTCCTACTTACAACTATAGATACACAACGCAAGCAGGTGGTCCAGTAGAGCCGCCGACAGCACCTGGCCAAGTAAGTGAAGTGCAAGTTGTGGAAGGCGACGGCCAACTCGTCCTTCGCTGGCAAGATCCAACGGAAGTGGGGAGCGGGCTGAAGCATATTTATGTCGCTGCTTATGCGGGGGATACGAAAACGGTGAGCGTTAATGCCGAACCTGGCGCGAAGCAAGCGACACTTAGCGGTCTGACAAATGGTGATACCTATAAGGTAAAGCTTATCGTCGTAGGTACAAATGGAATGGAAGCGGAGGCTGTCTTCGTGAACGGTACGCCACATAGTCCAGACAGCACTCCACCAACTACGACAGATAACGCTCCATCAGGCTGGATGAATAAAGATGTTACCGTAACCTTAATGGCAACTGATAGCGGATCCAGTGTGAGTGGTACCTATTACAAGGTAAACGGAGGTCCAGAGCGACAAGGGACTTCAGTTGCTTTTTCAGAAGAAGGGATTCACACGTTAACTTACTGGAGTATTGATCAAAATGGTAATACAGAACTTCCACATTCCATATACGTAAAAATTGATAAGACCGCACCTACGTTAAATTTGGTTCTGGATAAAACGCAGTTGTGGCCGGCCAATCACAAAATGATGACGATAAAATCAACTGTTGGCGCTAGTGATAGTCTTTCTGGCAACGGAACGATTATTCTTTCATCTATCACGAGTAATGAAGCAGATAATGAATCAGGTGATGGAAATACATCAGATGACATCCAGGGTGCGCAGATCGGCACCTTAGACACTGAATTTATGCTTCGTGCTGAACGATCTGGTAATGGATCTGGGCGCACATACACCATTACTTATAACGCTATTGATTTAGCTGGAAACAAAACTGTACAATCTGCTACGGTTTCGGTCTCTAAATAAAGCTTTGAAGGAGAAGCTTGGTTAAGAAGTGGCCAACTCTGTAAAAGAGTATAGGAAACTTTAATGAGAGGAATCATCCTGGGCAAGGATGGTTCTTTCTTATTTTTAATTTGATGATTGGTGGAAACCGATGATTAGAAAGCTTTTGGGACTTATTGTTCATATCAATATTTGCGGACTTGATAAAAATCTTGTGTACAAACGCGGAGATATCAATTAAAACAATGTGTTAATATATTCCAGTAAGCGCTTGCAAGTTTGAGTTGGAGGTGAAATATTTAGTTTCTTTTGTAACTTTGAAAGAGTTTCAAGGAAAATTATCTAACAAATATTTTAAAGAGCGAACAGCCCTTATTCGATTGGAGGAGTAATAGTAATGAATAAAAAATTGAATACCAAGTTTAAATTGGCTACAATGTTTGCCCTTGCTTTCTCTATTTTCGCGAGTCCAGTCTTACCTATGCAGACCGTCTCAGCCAATCAAGCACGTCAAGCGGAACCTCTGAACCGAGGAGTTGTAGCTGTTAAAGTTGACACTGGTGTCTTCGTTAGTTGGCGGTTGCTTGGTACAGAGTCTACTGCTGTTTCCTTTAACTTGTACCGCAATGGGACTAAAGTCAACGCCACACCAATTACGAACAGCACAAACTATCAGGATTCAGCTGGTACCACTTCATCTAGCTATACGGTGCGGGCCATTGTCAGTGGCGTTGAACAATCGGATTCACCTATAGCGAGCGTATGGGGGACCAATTATAAAGACATTCCGATTCAGAAACCAGCAGGAGGTACGACTCCTGACGGAATAGCATATACGTACAGAGCCAATGATGCGAGCGTAGGTGATCTTGACGGCGACGGCGATTACGAGATTGTTCTGAAATGGGATCCGACCAACCAAAAAGATAATTCTCAAGAAGGTTATACTGGGAATGTTTATCTTGATGCATACGAATTGAACGGTACACGGCTCTGGAGAATTGACCTTGGGAGAAACATTCGAGCGGGCGCACACTATACTCAATTTCTTGTGTATGATTTCGATGGCGACGGAAAAGCGGAAGTTGTAAGCAAAACGGCTGACGCAACCGTCGACGGAACAGGAGTTACGATCGGAAACGGGAGTGCAGATTATCGCAACTCCGACGGATATGTACTTAGTGGCCCAGAGAAACTTACAGTGTTTTCTGGACAAACGGGAGGTGTGCTTACAACTGTTGATTACGAGCCACCGAGAGGCACGGTATCCGATTGGGGCGATAGTTACGGCAACCGTGTCGACCGTTTCATTGCGGGAGTTGCTTATCTCGACGGTGTACGTCCGAGTATTGTCATGGCACGCGGTTATTACACGCGTACTGTTCTCGTAGCTTATGATTGGCGAAACGGTACGCTTACTGAAAGATGGACGTTCGATAGCGACAACTATTCGGGAACAGAAGGACAAGGTAATCACCAATTGTCAGTTGCTGATGTAGATGGTGACGGCAAGGACGAAATTCATTACGGCGCTCTTGGAATAGATGATAACGGTACAAAGTTATATAATACCGGGCTAAAACACGGAGATGCCATGCATCTTAGCGATCTGAATCCGGACCGTCCAGGATTAGAAGTGTTCGGGGTACATGAGAGTACTTCTGCACAATTTGGGGCCGAAATCCACGATGCTAGTACTGGTCAAGTGCTCTGGGGCCAATTTACAGGCATTGATACCGGACGTGGATTGGCAGCTGATATCGACCCACGATATAAAGGCGCTGAGCTCTGGGCGACCAATGTAGGTATTCATTCCGTAACAGGGATACAAATTAGTAGCTCAAATCCCGGTTCAATCAATTATGCCATCTGGTGGGATGGAGATTTGCAACGTGAATTGCTCGATCATAATTGGGATTCAGCAACTTCGACTGGTATCGGAAAGATTGATAAGTGGGACTACACAAATGGAACACTAGTTAACTTATTGACGGCTACAGGTACATTGTCAAATAATCATAGCAAAGGAACGCCGAGCTTACAGGCAGACTTATTGGGAGACTGGCGTGAAGAAGTGATTTGGAGAACAACAGACAGCACGGCACTACGACTTTATACGACAACGAGTGTCACTAGCACGAAACTTCATACACTGATGCACGATCCAGTTTACCGTCTTGGCATCGCATGGCAAAATGTCGGCTACAATCAGCCTCCTCACACAAGCTACTACTTAGGTGGCGGAATGACCACACCGCCGCAACCTAATATTTTTACCGACCCAATTGAAAATGATCCACCAGCACCTACTGTCCCAGATATCGTTCTTGAGGGAGAGGCGCTAGTCAGTGCAAATGCAGTAACGAAAAGCACTTCAGGAATTACGGTTACAACATCCTCAACAAATGGCATTTATTATTTGCAAGCTAATGGTGTATCCAGCGGGCAATGGATCGAATTCAATGTAAACATTCAGACCCCAGGCACTTATCAATTGTCGTATCAGTATAAGAGCAACACGACAGGAAGAGCAACCGTACAGACTTATGTGAATGGAGCAGCCAAAGGTCCAGCGATTAATCAAAATAGCTCTCCAGCCGATCAATATATCTTAGCTAATCTAGGTCAGGTAACTTTTGCAAGCGCCGGTACGTATCCAATCCGATTTGCTGCTACTAGTGGTGGCTCGATTGTAATTGATTATACAAAACTTGTTAAAGTTTCTGATAATATTGTGCAGGTTGAAGGAGAATCATTAGTTAGTGCAAATGCGGTTACGAAAAGTACCTCGGGGATTACCGTGACTACCTCTTCAACGAATGGTATCTATTATCTGCAAGCGAGTGGCGTTGCCAGTGGGCAATGGATCGAATTTAATGTAACGGTACCAACAGCGGGCACATACGATTTGTCTTATCAATATAAGACGAATACATCGGGAAGAGCGACCGTCCAGGCTTATGTGAATGGTACGGCCAAAGGTTCCCCTGTTAACCAAAATGCTTCTACAGCAGATCAATATATCCAGGTCAATTTAGGTCAGGCAACCTTTGCAAGCGCGGGCACCTATCCTGTTAGATTTGTGGCGACAAGTACTGGCTCGATTGTCATGGACTATTTTAAATTGGTGAAACAGTAAAATATTAAAAAGTGGTTGAACATGGAGATACTCCAGTTCAACCACTTTTTTCTCACTTTCGAGTGTGCTCACGTTTACGATATGCACGGGGGGACACACCAGACAGCATTTTGAACACTTTACCAAAGTGAGAAAAATTTTCAAATCCACAGTGTTCTGATACCAAAGTGACACTCCAGTCCGTTTCTCTAAGGAGGTGTTCGGCTTCTTTTACTCGGGTGATATTGATGTATTGCGTAAAGCCGAAGCCAGTGACCTCCTTAAAAACCCGGCACAAATGGCCTTTGCTAATAAAAAATTGCTTAGCAAGGGCGTCCAGATTCAAAGGCTCCCTAAAGTGCAGATTAATGTGACGGATAATGTCCGTTACCTTTTGCTGGACTGGCGTAAGCTCGACAGTGGGGAGAGACTTGCGTTTATGAATGTGGCGAGCTGTGAATAGAAGCAACTCATTTGCCATGTTTCGTATATGTAATTGATAGCCTAGGGGGCGTTCGCTTAATTCATTTAATAGAGATACAAAAATCTCTTCTACATGCATACGTTCTTGAAGGTTCAACCTAAATAATGGATGGGCATCAGCAAAGGGGGACAGGAGTAGGTCTGTGTCCTCAGGTGAGAACCCGTTAAAGAATGATTGAGAAAAATGTAAGACGACCCGTTCGTGATTGGGCTCATTCAACTCAGAAGTTTTGTGAACGGCATTGGAATCAATAAGCACCATATCACCAGGATGAACGTGGTAAATCGAGTCTTTGATAAAGTACTTTCTTTCCCCATGAAATAGATAATAAATTTCATACGCCTTATGGTAATGGGTGTTTTGCATGGAATGTTGACCGACTCTTCGGTCAAATTCGATCCATAATGGGTCGCTCCACGTACCGAAGCGTAGCATGTTTGGAATGCATTGAATATTCATGAGGCACTCCTTCCACAGGGTTATTCTTCCTACAACTATTATATCAATATTTGCGGTGTTTGGGGAATACGGCGTATATATGCGGAGAAATTATTCTTATTTTCATGTACATTTTGGAGCAAGAGTATAATATTTAGTAAAAGAAAGGGTATCACCATGAAAAACAACAACAAATTTGATATTACCCCGCTTAATTTGATATCACCACCTGCTTCACAAACAGATACGAGTATAGCTTTAGTATGGGATAAGCCAAATAAATCATCTGAAATTAGCTGCTACCGAATTTACGTGAATGGGAGCGTCCATGGAATTTGTACTTATACGGATTATACAGTAACAGGTTTGGAAGCATCCAATGAGTATGAAGCCTATGTTTGTTCTGTTTCCAAGGAAGGCGATGTCTCCCAGCCAAGTAATGCAGTAAAGATCTCAACCAAGCCTATGGCGGAAATTTTCGATATTACAGAATTTGGGGCAATAGCTGATCAGAAAATAATTAATACAAAACCCATTCAGGCAGCCATCGATGCATGTACTCCTGGTGGAAAAGTCTATATTCCCAAGGGCACATTCGTAACGGGGGCTATCTTCCTAAAAAGTAATATGACTCTATATGTGGAAAAAGAGGGAGTGTTGCTTGGAAGCGATCAACCATCCGATTATCCAGTAATGACTTACAGATGGGAAGGCAAAGAGCAACTATGCTATGCAAGTTTAATTAATACGAAGGATTGTTTAGATGGCCGACTAGAAAACATTACGATTGAAGGCGAAGGGGAAATTGACGCCAATGGTTCAGCTCTATTTAAAAACGAAATGACTGAAGCTAAGGGTTTCCGGGGGAGAGCGGTCTGCTTAAGAAATGTCGATCATGTTTACCTGAAGGATATTACAATTAGACAGTCACCAGCGTGGTGCGTGCATCTTATTTACTGTAATCAAGTAAGTGTCAATCATGTCAGCATACATACTAAATATGATGAGCATGGCAGGAGATATCAACATATTTTCAACGGTGACGGTTTGAATCCGGATTCATCAAGTGACATTTATATTTTTAATTCCATGATTGCCAGTCAAGATGATTGTATTGCTATTAAATCAGGTCGTGATGAAGAGGGGAGAAAGGTCGGTATCCCTTCACAAAATATTAAGATTACAAACTGCACGTTTAAAAGTGGTTTTGGAGTTGCAATGGGAAGTGAAATGGCCGGAGGCGTAAGAAATGTGCTCATCAAAGACTGTAAATTTGAAAATACGTTTAGCATTGCCACTGTCAAAGCACCAAGAGGGCGAGGAGCCCAAATAGATAATATCCGATACGAGGATTGTACTTTACGTTATACCGACGTTGATCACAAGGATTGTAAGTGGTTTAGAGGTGCAATTAATATAGATCAATTTTATAGTCATGATGACTATGATTTGGATAAAAAAGAAGAGATTAATGAAGGCACCCCTGTTATCCAAAATATTGTTTTAAAAAATATTATGTTGGATACCTATGGTGGGAACGCTATTTTCCTGGCGGGCTTGCCGGAAAGCCCTTTACAAAACATCCATTTGGAAAATGTGAATGCCATTGGGAACTATGGACTTAAGGCTTACAATATAGAAGGTTTTGTCATGAAAAATGTGTCTGTCGTATCACGCTATGATGAAGATTATAAGTTTCATCGCGCTGAGTATAAGGAGGAATAGGTCATGAAAAAATTCGAATGCAATGAAAATGAAGTTAAAGAACTTATTGATAGGGTAGTCCGCAGAACGATGAATATGGATTTCACTTGGAATTGGTCTTGTGGGGTTGCTTATTACGGGATTAGCAAAGCCTGGGAAGTCACGGGAAACCAAGCGTATATCGATTTTTTGGTCAAATGGGTGGACGAATATTTGGAGCTCGGGCTACCAACTTTGATGGTAAATAGCTGTGCCATGGGGCATACCATGTTAACCCTGTATGAAGCCACAGGAGATTCAAAATACCTTGATTTGGCTCTGTTGAAGGCTGAATATCTACGAAAAGATGCCATCCGGTTTGGTGATGGTGTTTTCCAGCATACAGTCTCCTCCAAAAATGACTTTCCAGAGCAGGCGTGGGCGGATACGTTGTTCATGGCCGCTTATTTCCTGCTAAGGCTTGGATTCAAACTGGACAATAAGGAATATATTGACGATGCGCTTAAACAATTTTACTGGCATGAAGAATATTTACAGGACACGAAGACAAATTTGTTCTATCACGCTTGGGACAATGTGAGACAAGATCATCTTTCCGCTATTTACTGGGGCAGAGCCAACGCTTGGGCCGCTTATACGATGTCTCAAGCTTATAAAATGTTGAATCCATTTATGCCTATGTGGATGCAGATCGGAGGGGCTCTCGGCGATCAATTAAGCTCTCTGGCTAGGCTGCAGTCACCGAATGGGCTATGGCGTACGGTATTAAATGATGAAACATCCTATGAGGAAACCTCCGCCTCCGCCGGTATTGCCGCAGCACTGGTTTCATATGGACATCCGATGCATCAAAACTATATGGCTAAAGCTTATGAAGGCATCTTGGCAAACATTGATGAAGACGGCTCCGTCCGTAATGTATCCGCGGGTACGGCTGTGATGTATTCAGCAGATGATTATAAGGTGATCTCGAAGAAGAGAGTACAAGGATGGGGTCAAGGACTAACCTTGGCTTATCTGGTAGCTTTGTTACAGAATAAGGAAGTGGTCAGTAAAATATAAAGGTCACTTCGTTAGTGATTTCCAGTCTTACTTTATCACCGATCCTCAAATGGCACACAATTAAAAAAGCATGCAAGACGGTAACCGTCTTTGCATGCTTTTTTTGCATGGTTGTTAGCCTCTGCCCGGCAACAACTGCTTAATCCAGCCGCCGAAACTCTTCGGATTCCGCGTTTGAATGAGCACAACGCCTTCGCCGCGGAAGCGACAGACGACGCCTTCGCCGCTCGTAAGGCTGGAAATCCAGCCTTTGGAGGCTTTTTCAATCGTATACGGCGTATAATCCGGCCATGCAACTAGATGCCCGTTGTCGATCACGACCTCTTGGCCTGGCGCCAAGTTGATCGCATGGATCGCGCCGTAGGAGGAGAGGAACACAGTGCCTCGACCGCTAATCTCGACGATGAAAAAGCCTTCGCCTGACATGAAGCCGCTAGCTAGATTTTGCATCTTGGTGTTCACTTGGATGCCTGAGGTGCCGGCTAGGAAGCCGTCTTTTTGTACGTATAGCTTGTACGAGCCGTCTAATTCAACAGCTTCAATATCACCGATAACAGCGGGAGCTAGAAGCACTTCGCCTGATCCACGGTTAGGGCTTAATTCTTGAAAGAAGAAGCTCTCGCCACTCAGCATCCGTCCAAGTCCTCGCATTATCCCGCCGTCTGCCGTTCCTTTAAGCTCGATATTCGGGGACATGGACACCATGGCACCGGATTCAGCTTTAATGTTTTCTCCAGCTTCAAGCTGCACGCGCAGCATAGGAAATGCACCTTTATATAAGATTTCGTGTTTCATCGTAATCCTCCAATTTAGTTAATTTTGATGATAAAATTCCCGTATATTTCTACGCTTCTTTAGGCCGTATGGTTGCATCCAAATTTCGATTCACATACACGAACACAGCACATAGCAGCAAAATACTCATCGTGACATAGAACACGGAAGTGAAGCCATACGCAGCAGCTAAATGGCTGCCGAGCAAAGGGCCAATCAGATTGCCAAGGAACAGCGAGGAAGTATTGAATCCATAAGCTGTCCCTTGAATCTCAGCAGGTGCAAGCTTCATGACGAGTGCATTCAACGAAGGGATCATCCCGCCAATGAACAATCCGAGCATGAATCTGCCGATTAATAGCGTCGAGATATGGGTGGCAAAAGCCTGCGGAATGAAGGCGACAGCCGCCATCGATAAGGCGATAACGAGCGTCATGCGCTGCCCGATTCGGTCACCAAGTCGACCTAATGTCGGGGCGCCGACCAAATTGGCGATACCCGTAATTGCGACGATAAGTCCGGCGAAAAACGCTAAGTGTTTGCCCATGTAGATGGTTTTGGCATACACGGTTACAATCGGTTCGATGCTCATCATTCCGATCTGAGTGATCAAGGATGCAGCAAAGACGGGCAGCAAGGGGCGGAATAAGTGCCATTGTGTGCGCTGTCGCGTTTTTTTCGTGGTGGAAGGCTTACGCTCTTCCCTGATGAAAACCATCACGATAATGCTGGCGCATAGCATGAGCCCTCCCGTGAAGAAGAACACATGGTGGTACCCAAGGAAGCTAGCCAGTACACCGCCGATTAAGGGGCCGATGAGTGTGCCGGCGATCGCTCCTGTTTGCAGTGTGCCGAGTGACTTGCCCGAATGTTCCCGCGGCGTTAGGGAGGCTTGCAAAGATACCGCCATCGAGATGAAGCCGGAGAAGAATCCGTTCAGCAATCTCAGCGACAACAGCTGCCAAGGCGATGTGACGATGCCCATAAGTGCGGTTACGATGGCCATTCCGAATCCTGCGCGCAACAGCATGATTTTGCGTCCGCGTCGATCGGCAATGGCTCCCCATAGTGGCTGGGTCAAAAAGGACGTGATGAATTGGGCAGCTACGATCCAGCCTGTCCAACGGACAACATCATCTAGATCGTGTACCCCTAACTCCCCGATGTAGAGAGGTAAGAACGGAAGAACCAGATTCATGCCACACGTGATGGAGAAGTTCGCGCCCCAAAGTATCCATAATGACTTTTTCCAATGTAAGGGGGTTGCCATGAGAGGACTCCTTCTCTTTTTGTCTCAGTATATCATAAATGGCGTGATCCCCAAGCAACTAGGACCCGTGTGAGAACTGCTGCCGATAGCTCCGAGGGGACATCCCTTCCAGTTTGGTAAAACTAGCTGCAAAATAAGCAGCCTGCTCAAACCCAACCTCCTGGGCAATGTGTGCAATGGGCCGTTCGGTTTGCAAGAGTAGGAGCTTGGCCTGTGCTACTCGTAATTTTAGGAGATACGTGACGGGCGAGCAGCCGTACTCCTTTTGCATACAACGGGCTATGTAGACTGGGTGGAAATTGATTTCATCACCAAGCTGCTTAGCGGAAACCGGCTCGCGAAAGTGCTGCCTTAAATAGGAGGCCGCTTTCTCAGCACAGGCTCTGGAGGCGGAGGTATGATCCGTTTCGGCAGACGCAGACAGCTGGTGCAGGATCTCTTGAAATAATTGCTGTTGGGCAAAACGCACACTGCTCACATGCGCACGGGGTTGAAGCTGCAGAAGCTGATCGAAGACCTCGTACATTTTCTCGGGGTGCTGCAGCGATGTGAACTGTGGTATGCGCATTGTAAAGGGTTCTATAACGAAAGCCTCAATCACATTTGAAGCCGGAGGAGGTTCTTCAAGGGAAATATTTCCCACTGTAGGTTTTATTAACTCCCATGCGCCGCCAACATGGAAATGCAGCCAGTAGGTATGAGTTAGCTCCGAGCATACCTTAGTCGCAAAATGGTAACGGTCCGGCAGCAAAATGACAGCCTGTCCAACCCCCACTTCGAATCGGGCATCCTCCTCACCGATGTAGAAGCAGCCGGAAGTTGTGATTAGGAGATCAAACACTTGGATATTGCTGCGACTGGGGTGCTGTCCTCCCTTGGGGATGGAGTTCAATCCACTCGCGATATAGTGAGGCAGAGGAGGGATAGTAATCTCCAGAAATGCCATGGAACGCACCTTCTTTTATCTGTAATGAAAAGTTGGAATTGTATAAGTTTCAGTTGCGATGTTGATACATGAAGTCAACTATACCAGCTATAATGTGAACTGACTACAAAGTTTCATTTTCATAACAAATAGAGATATGTACTGGATGGTGGCGTGAACATGACGGCTGAGAAAAATAAGTTTTCCTTATGGTTTTTAGCATGGCCTATATTTGTAGAATTACTGCTGCAGCTGTTACTTGGGGCCGTTGATACGCTCATGGTGAGCCGAGTCTCTGATGATGCGGTAGCTGTGGTCGGCTTGGCGAATCAGATCTTTCAAGCAGTTATGATTTTATTTATGACGGTGGCGAGCGGCGCAGGGATTTTAATTGCTCAGAAAATTGGGGCAAAACAGCAGGATTCCGCACGAACGGTGGGGATCATGGCCGTGACGATAAGCGGGTTCATCGGTGCCATACTTAGTGTGATCTTGTATGTCTATGCTGTTCCACTGGCGAGGCTATTTCAATTAGAGGAGCGGTTGCTTCCGCTAGCTCAGACATATATTTCGATTGTCGGCAGCGGCATGGTGTTAACTGCATTAACAGCAACACTCAGCACAGCGATTCGGAACACTGGCAACACGAAGGGACCGATGATTATTGCGATCGGGATGAATGTGATCCACGTGGTTTTGAACTACGTATGGATTAATGGCGCTTTCGGATTTCCGCAGTTAGGCTTAACCGGAGTTGCAATTTCAACATTAGTGAGCCGGTTGCTTGCGACTTGTTTGCTTCTCTATATGTTTGTATCCATTTTTGATCGCAGGATTCAGTGGCGTGATCTTGTTGTTTTCAACCGGAAATTATTTCGTGAGATTATCAAAATCGGTTGGCCGCTCGGCGTCAATATGTCGTCCTGGGTGCTCTCCCAGCTCGCGATTTACTCCTTTTTGGCAACGATGGGCGCTTCGGCTTTGGCAGCTAGAACCTATATGAACACGCTGGAATCCATCTGCTTCATGTTGGGCTACTCGATTGCTCTCGCGGCTCAAATCCAGATTGCTCATTTATTCGGTTCTGGGCAAACGCAGGCGGCGTATAAAGCGGGCTACCGCGGCACATGGATTGGACTCGGCTTAGTCGGGTGCAATAGTGTCCTTCTTTTAATCATAGGAAAAAGCTTTCTCGGTTTCTTCAGTTCAGACCAAGCGATTATTGAGCTAGCCCTCTCCTGCTTAGTGCTGTCAGCGGTGCTTCAGCCGGGAAGGATGATTAATATGGGCTTCGGCAATGCTTTGAATGCGATTGGTGATACCCGATTTCATATGGTGGTTTCGCTGTTCTCGATGTGGTGCGTTGCCGCGGGACTTTCCTATCTGTTGGGATTACACTATGGCTGGGGGTTGGCGGGTATCTATGTGGCGATGATGTGCGATGAGTATTTCCGGGGTGCTCTGGTGGCTTTTCGCTGGCGTAGGAAGAAGCATTTGCGTCTTGCGGAGGGGCGGACGAAGGGGGTGGAAGATGGGCGTAGGATTGAGAGTGGTGATATGAGCGTTCATAGTGCTTAATCCGTGAGCGTAAGGGAGGGAGTGGAAACATCCAACGCTGCCTGCCTCGTACTTGTAGTGATGTATTTTATCACTATGAGGATCAAATCTTACTTCCGCGCCACTGTAGCGATGATTTTCAAGACTATAACAAGGGAATTCGCATTTTAGTGGATTGCCATGCTATAAAAAGCCGCATTTCGCCCCATAATAATCATATGAGAAGCCTCGAATGAGAAGTTCAACGAGGTTGCCCATGTGAGGGTGCCGCGGCTCATCTTTATTTATGAATCCATGCTCTGGTATGATAATAGAAATGAGACTATAAGGGGCATGGGCACATGAAAATGAGAGCAGGTTGGATGAGTGGTTTGATGCTGGTGGCAGCAATAGGTTTAACGGCATGTGGGGACAAGCCATCGGCGACACCGAGTGCGAGCGCTACTACGAAAGTGGATGTTCCAAAGCTTTATCAAAATTATTGTATCTCCTGTCATGGTAATCAATTACAAGGCGGTCAAGGTCCCAATATCCAAAAAGTGGGAGAACGCCTCGATGAGGCCGAAATCATAAAGCGGATACAAAAGGGTGGTGGCGGGATGCCGCCGTTTCAAGTCACGATGAAGGAAGAGGAATTGAAAGCACTTGCAACTTGGTTGGCCGGTTTGAAGTAAATGGTATAAAATGGCAAGTTTAAGGTTCCTTTAAGGTAAGCAACATAATTCCTTCACAATTAAGTTTTACAATAAGGGGCATGAGGAGAGTGATGTAAGATGCACTTGAATTTGAAGCCCCGGAAGCGTCTTTCGAGTAAGAAGAGCTCAAGCCGTCTGGGAGCATCGATTTCACTAGTTTTATTTATGATCGGTTTACCGATTCTGTCTGTTGTTGGTATGGAGTTTCTTGAACGTGGCAATCTATCTGAAACCATGGAATGGATTACTGGTAATCAATCTTTATTTATGCTAAATGTAGGGCTAACCTTCTGTCTGCTGGCCTTCATTTATGCGCTCGTAGGATCATTGGCGATCTCTGGCTCCATCACGACATTACTTCTGGGTCTGATGGCAATTATCTCGTATATGAAAGTGAAAATGATTGGGGAGCCGTTCTTCCCTTGGGATATATTGCTTAACAAAGAGAGTATGGATATTGCCTCGTTAGTTACCGGTAAGGCAGCATTAATTCGAATTGGTGCCATTGCCGCAGCCATTCTTATCGTGTTGGCACTGAGATGGGTGATCCCGCGTGTTACACTGCCAGTTATAGCTAGAATCGGTTTAGGGCTATTTTCGCTCTATGCCTTGTATGCATTTGGGATCAAAACGCCGTTAGCAGGCAAAGTATTAGACCACGCGGGTGTTGATGAAATTGTTTGGGATCAGAAGCAAAACTATGCGAATAATGGTCTCACATTAGCGTTTACCCTCAATGTGAAAAACTCGATCGTTCAGAAGCCGGAGACTTACAGCGAGCAAGCACTGGCTGCGGCTGCGGCGACAATTCAAGAGGCTTCTGCGGGGCAACAGGATACAGGGGTCCGTAAAGCGAAAGCGACCGTTGCAGATGGCAAGAAGCCGAATGTAATTTTCGTCATGAGCGAAGCTTTCTGGGATCCCACACTGTTGACGAATGTCACATTCAGTGAAGATCCGCTGCCAACGATTCACCGTTTGCAGAAAGAGTCTAGCTCAGGTTATTTGCTGTCACCGCAATATGGTGGCGGTACGAGTAACGTGGAGTTTGAAGTGTTGACGGGGAACTCGATGAGCTTCCTTCCTGGCGGATCCATTCCGTATCAGCAGTACATTTCAAAGCCAATTCCGAGCTTAGCCAGTTATTTTGCTGATCAAGGATACAAGAGCATGGGGATTCACTCCTACGAAGGCTGGTTCTGGGATCGGAACAACGTCTATAAGCAGCTAGGTTTTGAATCCTTTAAAAGCAGTGAGCATTTCGAGAATCCAGAAACGAAGGGTTACTTTATCTCTGATGCTGAGGTCGCAAGAAACGTGATAAATGAAGTGGATAAAACGGAAAATCCAATGTTCATTTACACCGTGACGATGCAAAATCATGGACCGTATGATGATCCTCGTTATGGGGAAAATCAGTTTAAAGCAACAGGCGATCTTTCCGCGCAAGCAAAAAGTATTCTAGAAACATACACGCAAGGCGCGCATGACGCAGATCAAAGCTTGCAAATGATGATTGATCATTTTAAGGATTCCGATGAACCGACGATGATCGTTTTCTATGGTGACCATTTGCCAATGCTAGGTATGGATTACCAGGTTTATAAAGAAGCGGGCTTCATTTCAACAAGCGATGCTAACAAATGGTCGTTGGAAGAAATAAAGAAAATGCACAGCATTCCGCTTGTGACATGGTCCAACTTCGACATCCCGAAGCAGGATATTCCGTTGTTGAGTGATTCCTTTTTAGGCGCTCATGTCCTTGATATGCTGGATATGGAAAAGCCAGCGAACTTCGCATTGAATGCGGATCTTGCGCAGCAAGTACCAGGTCTGCTAAGCAACTTGGTCGTTGACCAAGAGGGACAATTGCATGCAACTACGCCGGAATCCGCGGCAACCCTGCTCGATGATTATCGGAACGTGCAGTACGATTTGATGTTCGGTAAGCAGTATTTAGCTGACTATCTGGATCATGATTATTTGACCAAAGGCACACAAGCGGACTACAATGCCGAGTTTGGCGGCACGGACGCTGTAAAAACCGAAGCGCAGGGCAGCAACGACGCGAAGTCGTCAAGTACGCAGTAGCTAGGATATAATTAAGGCCCTCTCTCAAGAAGTTGCTTGGGAGGGGCCTTTTTGTGCTTTTTACAGAGATCCGCTTACGAGCAATCCCTTGAAGCATACGGCTTGACGCGACGTTCTTCGCGCTACGGCTTCGGCCGAGCAGCTGGCAGGCAGGAGCACAAAGCTTGCGGTGTCACCAACTTTTGGCCATACTTGTTCACCTTTTGGGTCGAGCGGCATTATCCCGCCAGTAATGAAGCCAAGAGATTGAGAGAGCGCGTACTCATCGTTATAGCCGTAGAGTTCAGCGAATCGCCCAGCCCTCTCCAGCTGATCGCCACTGCCAAATGGAGACCAGTGATCCGTCAGGCTGTCTGTTGCTAATTTCACATGAACACCCTTGTTATGCAGCATCGGGAGAGGCATTGTAGATTTTCCGATAGGCACCGTCGAGGCAACGGACATGCCAAGCGAAGCCATTCTTGCAGCGACTTCTTCAGCTTCCTGAATAGGAGCACTAGCGAACCAAAACGCATGGCTAACGGTCACTTTATCTTGCAAGCCAGCTTCTTCCGTTAAATCAGCCAGCCGCAGCAAAGTTTGCTTCCCTTCTTCATGTCGATCATGCAAGTGTAAATCAATGCCGACATTGTTCATCACCGCTAGCTCTACCATGGTCTGCAGTGACTTTTCAATATTGCCATCAACCGTGTATGGATCTACCCCGCCGACAAGGGTTGCTCCTTCTGCCAAGGATTGCTTTACGAGCCCAACAGAATCTGATCGAAGCAGCCCATGCTGCGGGAAAGCGACAATTTCGGAAGAGATTTTACCAGAAAAAGTCTCCAAAGCTAGCTTAGTTGCCTCTAACCGGCGTAGTCCACTGACAGGTTCGATGTTACAATGGCTGCGGACATACGTGGCTCCAAACCCCTGAATTAGCGCCAAAATGCTCTCAGCTTGCCGTCTTGCCGTAGGCAGTAGTTTAGGCAATAAAACTTTTTCTTCTTCAATCCGCTCGAAAATGCTGGAGATTTTTTTCACCGCATTCCACGGTCCGTCAAAATACGTTTTATCTAAATGAATATGCGCCTCCTCGAAAGAGGGCAGCAGCAGGAACTCCTTGCAGTCGTACCTAGGAAGATGGCTCTGAGGTTCCATTTCCGCTCCAATGATTTCGGCTATAGCGCTGCCTTCAATCCTAACATGACAAATCTTCGTATGTGTACCAACCACTTGTCCATCTTCTATGACATAACCTTGCTCTAATCTCACATTTGTTAACCAATAGGAAGTATTCAACATGATATCCGTCCTTTCAAAAATAATTTCGGAATAGGAAGTCTCGGCGTCTTGGATACATTGTACAACAACCCCAACCCCAACCCCAATCAGTTAGACAAGTAAGAGGGAGTATGGGGAAGAAATAACTGTTGCCAACAACAGGGTTATTTTGGTAATATGAGATTCCGTCTCTACGCGGCGACTGCACGGCAAACGAAAAGGCTAACCGATCTTGAACGACAAAACAGGAGGTGTTTTATGCTTTTCGCGGTTTTAGCGCGCAAGGCGTACGCAAGGAATTTGCAGTATCGTGGCTCGCATATGCTGCATAACGCAGTTAGCGCAGTGTTTGGCTTCATTTATGCCAGCATCTGGATGGGACTTGGCAGCGACACATCGCTCGGTGAGTACGGTGCCCACGGAATCGTGAGCTATATTGCTTTCAACCAGGCCATACTGTGGATTACACAGTTTACGACGAACGGACTCGGACTCGAGCAAGCGGTTCGGACAGGCCAAATAGCGGTCGATCTGATGCGGCCGGTGCATTTATTTTACCAAGCGATGAGCCGTGAATGGGGCCAAGTGTGGTATCAATTTTTATATAAAAGCATTCCGATTTATGTCCTCTACATCTTCATCTTCTCCTTACAGCTTCCACAGCACGCTTCGGTGTATGGGTGGACAGCACTCTCGCTCGTTATGGCCTCTTATATTTCGATCAGCATGAATTACTTAATTGGGGTTGCTGCACTGTGGACGACCGAATCTCGCTGGTTTTACTGGGTGAACTACTCGTTCGCGATGCTGTTATCAGGCTTCTTTATCCCTGTAGAATGGCTGCCGGGCTGGCTCCGGACCATCAGCACGTACACACCTTACCCTTATTTACTCTACTACCCAACACGAATCTACCTCGGACTTGAACATGGAACTGTTGTGCTCGGCTCTCTCTTGTGGAGCATCGGGTTTACTTGTGTCTGTTTGGCCGTTACCCAAATGGTTCGCAAGAAGCTGGAGGTGCAGGGCGGATGATCTCGATTCGGCTGTTTATGCTGCTGATTAAAGCAAGCTTTCGAAGTCGTATGCAGTATAAGTTCAATTTTATTTTCTCCACGATCATGGCTTCGTTCATTCAAATATCAGAGTTCTTAATGGTAGCGCTAGTGATGATGAAATTTGGTCATATCCACGGCTGGACACTGTACGAGGTGAGCTACTTGTATGGGGTGATGATGATTTCCAAAGCGATCTATCGCACACTTGCTTCCGATGTGCATCATCTCGAAAAATATCTCGTTTCAGGAGATTTGGATGCGATACTGATTCGCCCAGTTCCCGTACTGCTTGCCCTGATGACGCAAAATTCCCGGATTCTAATTGCCGAAATCGGACAAGGGCTGATTCTGCTCTTTATCTCGATGAAAGCGCTGTTAGCAAGCGGGCAAATTGGCTGGAGCGCCATCCCATGTACAGGTTTCATTATCCTCACAGGCGCGGTCATTCTATTCGCAATTGGGCTTGCGACGGCGGCGGCCGGCTTTTGGCTCACACGCATTGAGTCCCTGCAAAATATGACCGAAGACGCCTCACAAACAGCAGCGCGTTATCCACTCAGCATTTATCCCAAATGGCTGCAAGGCGCATTATTAGTGCTCGTACCGGTAGGGTTCGTTAATTATATCCCTGCTCTCTATGTACTGAGACATCAAGGAGGCGTAGGCCTTCCCCTAGGTACTTTAGCGGTTTCTGTAGTTGTAATGTGGCTCGCCATGCGATTCTGGAAGCTAGGACTTTCACGCTATCAAAGCACAGGCAGTTAATTCGATGTTCAAAAAGGGAGAGCAAGCAAGCCATGATAACGGTTAGACATTTACGCAAAACCTTTCAATCCCCCGTCATCCAAGAAGGGAAGTTTTCGGGGATTCGGACCCTTTTTTCCAGGGCATATAAAGAAAAAGAAGCCGTGCGCGATGTGAGCTTCGAGATTGAAACCGGCGAATTCGTCGGGTATATTGGACCTAATGGAGCGGGGAAGTCGACGACGATCAAAATGCTGACAGGCATCCTGCATCCAACCTCAGGGGAGGTGCTCATTCATGGTCGCAGCCCGCAGAAGCAAAGGAAGCAGGTTGTTCGGCAGCTTGGGGTTGTTTTTGGACAGCGAAGCCAGCTGTGGTGGGATCTGCCTGTGAAGGATTCCTACGAAATCCTCATTGCGATGTATCGCGTGGGAGAGGCGGATGCTCGGCGTCGCTTAGGCGAACTGACAGAGCTACTGGATTTAAAAGAAATTCTAGATACTCCCGTTCGCAAGCTCTCCCTCGGTCAGCGCATGCGAGCGGATTTGGCGGCTTCGATGCTGCATGATCCGGATATTTTGTTCCTAGATGAGCCTACAATCGGTCTGGATGTCGTTGCGAAGCGGAATATTCGCGGCTTCCTGCAAACGTTGAATCGGGATTTCGGGAAGACGATCTTGCTGACGACACATGATATGGACGATATCGAACAGCTATGTCCAAGGGTTATCGTCATTAATCATGGACAAATTGGTTATGATGGTTCCATAGACAAGCTGCGAGATCGAATTGGCTTACCAACGATGATGAAGGTCTCCTATCGCGGTGAGATTCAAATACCTGAGAGCTGGGAGCTGCCTTTTCGCGTGGTGGAGAAAGAAGCTAATCTGCTGACGATTGCCTGCAACCGTCAAGAGCTGAAGGCAATGGACGTGCTGCGCATTGTGAGCGGCTGGGGTGATATGGACGATGTCCATATGGAAGAACCAGAATTTGAAGAAGTGATACAAAACGTGTACCTTTAATAGACGAAATAAACGGCTACGCCGTCCTTCAAGGACGGGAGCGTTTATCTAGAAATTCAGCATAATTAGGAAGTGAAACATATAAATGCTGATATTTTACAGAAATCACTTGGGAGTGGAATGAAGCCATGGCGATAGGGAATGAAGAACGAGAGAAGGAAGCGCAGCGCGTCTCTGTGGTGCGAACCAAGATTAAAGAGCGTATCGTAGAGCTGCGCCAAACGGTGGATGACCGCAGATCAGAAGCGACGGCGATTGGCCGGAGCTTCTGGGACGATATTTCCGTCAACGCAGACAATGACGATGATTTGATTGAAACAGCAGCGAGTATGGCCCAGCAGGAGCACGTGTTGCAAGGGCAAGAGCGCAGCTACCGTCTTGCGCAGGATGCCCTGCGCAAGCTAGAGCGAGTCGTCGATGCGCCGTATTTTAGCCGGATCGATTTTCAAGAGAAGGGCGAGCAAGAGCGGGAGAAAATCTATATCGGGTTGACCTCGTTTATCGATAGTAAAACCGATGAAATTCTCATCTATGACTGGCGTGCGCCTATCGCCAGCTTGTTCTATGACTATCCGCCGGGCCCGGCGACGTATCGCACGCCAGAGATGGACGTCAGCGGCGAGCTATGGCTGAAGCGTCAATATATCATCAAGGCTGGCGAGCTGCAGGATGTGTTCGACACGGGCATCTCGATCGGTGATGAGATGCTGCAGAAGATGCTCAGCCGCAGCGCAGATGAGAAGATGAGCTCCATCGTGACGACGATTCAGCGCGAGCAGAATCAGATCATCCGCGATGATCAGCACAAGGTGCTGGTCGTCCAAGGTGCGGCTGGCAGTGGTAAGACATCCGTCGCACTGCAGCGCATCGCGTACCTTCTCTATAAGTATCGGACGACGCTTAGCGCCGATAATATGATTCTCTTCTCGCCGAACTCGCTGTTCAGCGATTACGTATCTCGCGTCTTGCCAGAGCTGGGCGAAGCGACGATGCAGCAAACGACCTTTCAGGATTATTTGACGCATAAATTAACCGATACGGGGCTGAAGCTGGAGGATCCGTACGATCAGCTGGAGTTTATTTTGACTGGCAATGATCAGGATCCCGTTTACGCTGCACGCTTGCAGAGCATAACCTACAAAACCTCCGAGGCTTTCCTGCGTGTCATTGAAGCCTACGGGGAGAAGCTGAAGCAGGGCGGAATTCGATTCGTTGATTTAGCAGTTGGTAAAAAGGTGCTGATCACCGCAGCTGAGTTGAGCGAGCGTTTCTACGGTAAGCCTTCGATTCTTGCGATCGGTGAGCGCATGGAGCAGCTGTCGGAGTGGATACTGGAGCAGCTGGACGTGTTTCAAGCCGATGTGCAGAAGCGGTTTTATCGCAAGCTTGTGCGTGAACCGAAATATATGGGCACAGAGCCTGAGATGAAGAAAATGAGCCGTGTCAAAGCGCATAAAGCGATCACCCCGCTCAGGGAAAAAGCGCAAAAGCTAGCTTATGTCGACGTGCTCGGCATGTACAAAGAGCTCTTCACCGATACGAGCCTTGGGCAGGAGCTTGTGAAGCTCGCTGGTCAGCCGCTGCCAGAAGCATGGGCAAAGATCAGTACCTTCACCGTGGAAGCGCTGGAGCAAGGTCATTTACGCTACGAGGATGCCACACCGCTTGTGTATTTGAAGGGACTTGTCGAGGGACAACTGCGTGTGGGCACGATCCGTTATTGTCTGGTCGATGAAGCGCAGGATTATTCCCCATTCCATTATGCGTATTTGAAAAAGCTCTTTCCACGCGCTCGCTTCACGCTGCTTGGCGATTGGAACCAAGGGATCTTCACGCATGCGAACGCCAGTTCTGGCGAAGGGGCAGGCGCAGCTGGTCAAATGAAAAAGCAAGAGCAAGGCTACAGCTCGATTAGTGAGCTGATGGGCGAGGACGAGACCGAGACGATTCGTCTCGTCAAGAGTTACCGCTCGACACGCGAAATCACGGACTTCGCGTGTCAGGTGCTGCCGGGCGGCGAACCGGTGGAACCGTTCAGCCGCAGCGGCGAAGAGCCTCGCTTGCTGCGCGCAGCAAGCGAGCAAGAGCTGGTCCGCCTCGTTGCCGAGGCGGCGGCCATGAGGCGCGACGGCGGCGCAAGCTCCGTCGCGATCATTTGCAAGACCGAGCGCGAGACGGAGTCTGCGCACGGACGCTTGAGGCCGCTGCTGCCGGACCTCACGCGGATCAGCAAAGATACGCTGCACTACGAGGCAGGCGTCATGATCTTGCCGGCGTACCTCGCCAAAGGGCTCGAGTTCGACGCGGTCATTCTCTACGACGCCGGAGCAGCTGTCTACGCGGAGGCGAAGGAACGCAAGCTGTTTTACACGGCTTGCACCCGGGCTCTTCACTATTTAGATGTCATCTATCTAGGTGAATTAACCCCTTTTCTTCCGCACAGATAGACATACGTCCATACCCATCCGCCCTGCCTAACATAGAATACATGGAGCAAACAAGATCAGGTCTAGCAGGCGGAAGGGGGAACTAACCATGTCAAACGTTGGATACTCCAGCACAGCAGTTGTTTTGGTACTGTACATTTTGTTGGTTATCATATTGGCAACATTCTATTAATGTAGTTGACCGCATAAGCCGCCTTCCGATTGTAGGAAGGCGGCTTTGTTGCGTGTTTACGCATAAATTCCCAGTTACGGGAAAAGTTAACGATACCTGTTGTTGTATGTCCACCTCATACCAAAGAGGGAGAACTTTATGCCTGTAAAAAACCGGATTACTACACTTCAACTATATTGTATCGTGATTATTTCAATTGCTATAACGAATCACGTCCTGTTAATCCCTGTGCTGCTGCACTACGGGAAGAGGGATTCCTGGTTTGGGGCCTCATTGGCCATTATCCCCATGCTTTTTATAGCCGGTCTGATTTATTTCCTGGTGAGACGAACGAAACAGGGAGAGTTGATCGAGTGGGTCAGAATGAGAGTGGGAAGATGGGGGACGTATTTCTTTCAATTGATTATCCTATTAAGCTGTTTTACGCACGCCGTGATTACCATCAAAGATGTCACCATGTGGACCCATATTACCTATCTGCCAAGAACTCCTATGTTTATGATTATGTTCTTGTTTATCTTATTTTGCTTTTTTGCAGCAAGAGAAGGCATTCAGGCGATTGCAATTACTTCGGGTATTCTTTTACCGGTTGTTATTATCCTAGGGTACTTTGTCATGGGGGCAAACTTTCAATACAAGGATTACACGCTGCTCATGCCACTTTTTACACATGGGTATGGTCCGACTCTCATTTGTGTGCTGCTAACCTGCAGTGCTTCTTTCGAGATTATGAGTGTTCTCGTTATACAGCATCATGTTCGAACCCGTATCCGGTTGCGAGGGTTGTTAATTCTGTCCACTTGTGTCATTGGGCTTACAATAGGTCCATTAACAGGGGCGATCGCCATATTTGGTCCCTTCGAGGCGGCAGATATACGATTTCCAGCTTTTGAACAATGGCGCATGGTGACTCTTGGGAAATATATTTCCCATTTGGACTTTCTATCCATTTTTCAATGGATTTCTGGGGCCTGCATGCGTACCTCGATCTTAATGTTCATGAGTGTAGACATGATGAAAGTTCAGAAAAAATCAACTAGAACACACATCCTCATTTGGATCAGTTTAGGTCTGTTTGGACTAGGTACGTACCCCGTATCCGATAACCATATGGTACTGTGGCTGCAAACCTATTATTATACGGCAATGTTTGTAGTTGGCTTGGTACTGTTGTCGTTCTTGCTTGTGGTCTCGATGCTGCCTGTACGGAGAAAGGAGAAGGATGCTTAGTGAATGAGCAAGATTTTCGCGAATGGTTTGCTCTTTCGGACGACATCATTATCAAAACATATCCAGTCACAAGCGGTGAAATGGTCCAGCGTGTTACGATGCTGTATTGCGAAGGCATGGTTAGGACCAACATGATCGATGGTCTTGTGCTGCCTAAGCTACAGGCTTTTGTTGACAGTGATTTTTATCGAAATGAGGATGCTTTGGATCTAAGCTCGATGCTGCAATTTGTGCAGTTGACAGGTAAACAAATGGTAGCCGACATGAAATTAGCTGCTTATGCGGGACAACTGATCTTATTTTTTGAAAATACCCAAGCGATGTATGCACTGGATATTGCTTCTCCACCGAATCGTTCTCCAGAAGAATCAAGTACGGAAACATCCATTAAAGGACCTCGCGACGGATTCACAGAAGATGTGATCACGAATATCGCTTTAGTTCGTAAACGATTGGCCACACCGAGCTTATGCTGTGAGAAGATACATTTGGGGCGAAAAAGCAACACAGTTGTTGCCTTATTGTATCTAGGCGACGTCATCAATGAGTCGGTTCTTCAAGAGGCGAGAGACCGATTGCAAGAAATTGATGTCGATGCAGTTATTAGCAGTGCACAGCTCGAGGAGGTCTTATCAGGGCGAACGTATTCAATATTTCCACTGTTAAATTACACAGGAAGGCCTGACTTTGTGGCGGATAGCCTGCTGCGCGGGCGCTTTGCAATCATCGTAGACGGATCTCCGATGGCACTCATTGCGCCAGCTGGCTTGAGCTTTATTTTGAATTCACCTGAAGATGTTCATAATTCCTTCTTTTTCGTCGCTTTCGAACGTGTGCTGCGAATGATAGGTTTAATGATCTCGGTATTATTACCTGGACTGTGGATTTCAGTTTCCAGTTTTAATTTGGACCAAATTCCTTATCAGCTTGTGGCCACGATCTCTTCTTCAAGGCTAGGTTTGCCATTATCGGGGCCAATGGATTTTATTATTATGCTTCTGTTATTTGAATTGTTTCGAGAAGCGGGTGCCAGGTTACCTAAAGTTGTTGGACAAACCGTCACGGTAGTAGGTGGTCTAATTGTAGGGGATGCGGCGATCCGTTCGGGTATTACTAGTCCGACAACACTGGTTGTTACTTCCTTGTCTACCATCTCGATGTATACACTGGTCAATCAATCGCTCGCAGGGACAATTACGGTATTGCGTATCGTTATTCTTTTGATTTCAACGGTATTTGGTATCTATGGTTTTATGATGTCCCTCATGGGTCTTGTTCTTTTCATGTCTACGCTCCAGTCGTTTGGCGTTCCATACCTCTCTCCATGGTCACCAACTCAATTCGGGGAAATGATTGCATCTCTGTTGGCCAAGCCTTGGAAGAAGCTAAAACGAAGACCGCATGATCTCAGCCCGAAAGATGACTCCCGGCAAGGGGGGCAACCTTCATGAGGAAAACAGCTCTTATGAAATTGGTAGTGGGCGTAGTCGTATTAAGCAGCCAAACTGGCTGTTGGGATATGAAAACCATACAAGATACGAATTACATGACAGCGATTGGTTTTGATTATAAAGATGGGAAATACATTGTTTATGGGCAAATGCTTGATTTCGCCAGCGTGGCCAAACAAGAAGGTGGGCAGTCGTCACAAGTGCCTTTGATTTGGGTTGGCAGAGAGGAAGGTACAACAGTAAGCGACGCGTTCAATAAGCTGTATCGTACGTCTCAGCAACGCGTTTTTTGGGGACATGTCGGTGCATATTTGTTCTCAAAGAGTGCACTTGAACAGGGCATTGGTAAATTTACGGACGGATCCGTTCGGTATAGTGAAACGAGATTCACCCAATGGGTGTATAGCACGGATGAGTCGATCGAGGCTGTTTTCTCCGTTATCCCGTTCTTTAATGTCTCACCCATGAGCTCCATATTAATGCAACCGGTAGAAAATTATCGACAACATTCGTTCATTCCTCCGCATCGCTTATTTGGAGTAGCTTCGAAATTACGGGAACCCGGGTATACCTTGATGCTCCCCACGTTAGACATCGAAAAAAAGACATGGGCCAAAAATGAAAAGCCAGATCCGAAATTAAGAGTGAGCGGCGCTTACTCCTTGGATAAACGAGATAAAATAGAATGGTTTTCGGATAAGCAATTTATCGGTGCTAGATGGTTGAATAAATATACGACTCGTACCCCACTAGTTGTGTATCTAGAGGGGAAGGCCGTTCAAACTGTGAATACCAAACCGAAGTCTCATATTAAGGTACGAACGCAGGGAGGGCAAGCTATCTTCGATATTGAGATTAAAGCCCCAATTGGTATTGCAGAATTATTTAAAGAGATCGAGGAGAGTGAGCTGGAAAAGATAATATCCAATCAAATCAAGGAGGAGATAGAGCAGACTTTTAAGCTTGGCAAAAGCCGCGGAATTGATGTGTACTCTTTAGAGCATGTTTTGTATAGAGATGAATTCAAGGAATGGGCGAAATTAACCAACTATGGTGAAAAACCGCTAAGTGACTATGAGCTCGGCAACATTACGGTGAAAGTGATTGTTCTCCACTCTGGGATGCTCAAGATGAAAGAAAAAACGACACAATATTAGTTTATAAATAGGCTGCCTACTGACGGTTCGATGCTCAGGGGCGGCTTTATTATTTTTGTAGTAGTCCCCACCCCAGTTTAGAAAAAATTAAGAATTGTTTTAGGCCGTGTTAATAGGCGCTTTAGTGGCACTTAAGTCTTGAGGGCTAAGATAGTCAATATGGAAGCGCAAGTAGCGCAGCCAAATTAGAGATAGCGTATGGATTACGCGGAGGCAGGACGAGATGAATAAGAAGTTAGCGATGTTGGGTTTAGGTGTAGCAGTAGGCAGCATGATGCTAGTTACTTCCGTATATGCAGGTGTGGGAGAAGCGCCCGGATATGAGGCTTTCAAAACAGCTGTGAAGCAAACAGCGACGATTAAGAACGTCACGCGTCAAGTGAACGTGTCCCTACAGGATAACGGAGCTTCCTTGCTCCAAGTGAAATCGACAATCAAAACTGGCGGAACCGATCACGCTGGAAGTGCACAAGTGAATGTCGTTAGCGGTACTAATGAACAGCAAACAATTCAATTCTACAGCCAAGAGGGCAAACAGATTATTAAAACAGCCGATTCAGACGTGTACAAAGTCATTGAAGGTGACAACGCGCCTGGAAAGTTCAAAGGACCTAACAAAGGCAATCATACGGCAACACCAGAAGCGATCAGCGAAGTTGAAAATGTGGTAGATACGCTAGTCGGCAATTTGAAAAATTATGTCACGATGGACGAAACAGCAGGGAACGGCAAGGAAATACATTTCAAACTTTCCGGAAGCCAGATCTCCCCTGTGGTTAACACAGTCGGTTCACTTGTGATCAAACATGGCACGATGGCCAAAGACGAGCCAATGCCAACGAAAGCGAACACGCTGGGGATTGACCTCGCGACACTAAGGAATAGCCTGCCGCAGCTTGCTTCCGACATTTCGATGGATGAAGTGGAAGTAAACGCGAGCGTGGATAGCGATGATCACATTACGAGTCAATCAGCCCAAATTCACTTGTCTGGTAAAGATGCGCAAGGCGAGGAGCATGATGTTGTGCTTCGCATTGACATGACACTTTCCAGCTTGAATTCGACGACACCCGATACCGTTGATTTGAGCGGGAAGCAAGTGGAGAATGTGAAATTGGACGAAATGGCGAACCACAAAAAATGGAGCGACAAGCACTAAGAAGCGCTAATCGTCCGTGAAATTAAAGAGGAGTCGTCAACCTCGGTTGACCTCCTCATTTCCTATTTGAAAGGCGGAAGCAATGTGAAGCACGTCGTTGAACTGAACAATGTGACGAAAATCTTCAATAACCTGCGCGGCATCCATGGGGTTACTATGACCGTGCAGCGCGGTGATATTTATGGCTTTTTTGGGCCAAATGGCGCGGGGAAAACGACCGTCATGAAGATCATGACCGGCCTATCCCAAGCCCAACAGGGAGAGGTAAAGCTGTTTGGCTATAATGTGAAAACGCAGTATGAGCAAGCGATGGCGAAGGTCGGCGTGTTGATTGAAACGGCAGAAGCGTACACCTATATGAGCGGTAGACGAAATCTGGAGCAGGCAGCGCGTTTATATCCAGAGGTGCGTAAACAGCGAATCGACGAAGTGCTGGACATCGTAGATTTGACACCCTATCAGCATGAAAAGGTAGCGGGTTACTCGCTGGGCATGAAGCAAAGGCTGGGACTAGCGGCCGCGATGCTGGCTAAGCCTGAACTATTAATACTCGATGAGCCGACGAACGGTCTCGATATCGAGGGCATGGTGCACATTCGTGAAATTATTCTGCGGTTAGCGCGTGAGGAACGGATTACGTTCCTAATCTCCTCTCACCTCATCCACGAAATGGAGTTAATGTGCAATCGCATTGGCATTATCCATCAGGGGAAGCTCGTCCGCGAGGGCATGGTGTCGGATTTGACTAAAGGCAGCCCCTCTCTAGAAGCCGCCTACCTACGAGAAATTCAAGAAGTCAGGGGGCTTGCCGCCAATGCCTAGTATTTTAACCGCTAATGTCTGGAATGAGACGCTGAAATTAGCCTACAAAAAGAAAACGATCTTCTTTCTAGCCGTCACCTTGCTGCTCCCCATTCTGGCAGGTATCTTGCTCTCGAGGTTCCAAGATGGTATCGGCATTGGCGCGATCGCCGCGAAAGATTTTCCCATTGTGATGCTAGGCTTGTTCACGAGTATTTTCCTGCCTTTATTCGTGTTCATGGGCGCGGCTGATGTGTTCTCTGGCGAGATGGGGGATCGCACGATGAAAAATATCCTAACCCGACCTCTCTCCAGATTCAAAGTGTTTGCATCTAAACAACTGGCGCTGGCCATCTATATTGCGCTCTATCTAGTCGTAGCGCTCATCGCCTCAATGCTCTCGGCGTTGCTGTTTCAACATTTCGGAGGCATAGGAACACTCGCGACTTGGCTTCTGGCGTACGGCTCGGCTTTCGTTCCCCTTCTCGTACTGAGCATCGCAGCGGTATGTTTAGCTCAGTTTTTCTCGAGCAGCAGCTCCGCGTTAACGGTGAGTATCCTTGTGTATTTGGCGTTTAAAGTAGCGGCATTTTTCATACCGCAGCTGGCAACTTACTCGCCTACAGCGTATATGGATTGGCATATGCTTTGGGTTGGCGGTACGATGGTCATGAGCAAGATCATGTCGATCTTTATGTTTCTAATAGCGTGCAGTATACTATTTTTTACAGCAGGTTTTTATTTGTTCGATAAAAAGGAGCTATAACTCGATGTCGATTCGCGTACGGCTAGTTCTATCCTATATTGCCATGCTGCTTGTACCGCTTGTGCTCTTTGGGCTAGCCGTCATTCTGATCAGCATCGCCACCTTCGGCAGCATGAAATCTGTCTTTGATGTCGACTTTTCGCATGGCAACCCCATTAAGCGCGTCATTGAACAGGAAGCAGAAAATGTCGCTTATATTAAGGCAAAAATCGAAACCGATCCCGATGCCTTCCTGCAGGAGACGTTTGTGAAGGACTTGAACGAGCGGTTTCATAAAATTAATATGGGACTGATCATTCGGAAGGATCAAACCATTACGTATTTATCTTCCTATCTGAAGGAAAAAGAAGCTGGAAACACCTCGCTGCTCCCGCTCTATGGTACACCGCCAGGGAAATTTCAGCGGAATCAAGGTTCCCTGTGGATAACTAGACAGCAGGATTTCTTATTTTCGGATCAGAGTAAAGGTACTGTGTTCGTGTTTCTAGATGGCGGGCCTTTTCAGAAATATTTGCACAAATTCTCAAAAACGGTATTCTTAACATTTATCTTCATCCTCATCGCTACCAATGGCGTGCTGACCTATTTGGTTTCACGCAGCATTATTCGACCGTTACGCGCTTTGAAGCGGGCGACTGAAGACATTAAAGAAGGCAACTTGGACTTCGAAATCGTGCCTCATCGCAAGGATGAGCTTGGCGAGCTTAGCGTTGCATTTGAAGAAATGCGTCGTAAACTCAAGAAATCCGTAGAGCTTCAGCTCCAATATGAGGAAAATCGTAAAGAGCTTATTTCGAATATTTCCCATGATTTGAAAACGCCAGTCACTGCAATCAAAGGCTACGTGGAAGGCATCATGGATGGCGTCTCGAATTCGCCGGATAAGCTGGATAAATATGTGCGTACGATTTATAACAAAGCAGCGGATATGGATCGGCTGATTGATGAGCTGTTTCTATTTTCTAAGCTGGATCTGGGGAAAGTTCCGTTTCAATTCGAAACCGTGGATCTAGGGCACTACGTGCAGGATTGTGCGCAGGAATTGCAATTTGATATGGAGAAAAAAGGAGTCCAGTTTACACTTGTCGATCTGCCCCAAGAGCGAATCTTGGTTACCGCGGATCGTGATAAGCTTAGACGTGTGCTTCTGAACATAATAGAAAATGCCGTCAAATACAGTGAAGAGGGCAATTGCCAGATAACGTTACGTGTATTGAGAGAAGGCGATTACGCCGTTATTCAAATCAAAGATAATGGCCAGGGCATCTCGGAGGAGGCGCTTCCGCATATTTTTGACCGTTTCTACCGTGCGGATCCTTCACGCAATACGGCAACAGGAGGCAGCGGGTTAGGACTTGCAATTGCGAAGCAAATCATCGAGGAGCATGGCGGGCGCATTGGCGCAACGAGCGTGCTGGGGCTGGGCACTACCGTGTTTATGGCCCTGCCACTTGTTCAGGGGAAGGGAAGCGAAGCATGAGTCGGATTTTGATCATAGAAGATGAACAGAGCATTGCCGAGCTAGAGCGTGATTATTTGGAAATTAACGGGTACGAGGTGGACATCGAAACTAGCGGCGAGCGTGGGCTGGAGCGGGCTTTGACGACAGATTATGATCTCGTGATACTCGACCTGATGTTGCCGATTATGGATGGCTTTGAAATTTGCCGACGCATTCGTAACGTGAAGGACATTCCAATCGTCATGGTCTCAGCTAAAAAGGAAGACATCGACAAGATACGCGGCCTCGGTCTTGGTGCGGACGATTACATGATTAAGCCTTTTAGCCCCAGTGAGCTGGTAGCTAGAGTGAAGGCCCATTTAGCGAGGTACGAACGGTTGATGGGAAGACGAGAGTCGAAGAACGATGAGGTTCGTATACGGGGCTTGATGATCGATAAAACAGCGCGGCGCGTGTTCGTTAATGACACAGAGGTCATGTTCACGACCAAAGAATTCGACCTGCTGACCCATCTGGCGATGAATCCAAATCGGGTATACAGCAAGGAGCAGCTTTTCGATTTGCTCTGGGGCATGGATGCCATGGGGGAGATCGCCACAGTAACGGTACATATCCGCAAGCTTCGCGAGAAGGTGGAGCAGGACCCGTCGAATCCACAATATATCGAAACGATTTGGGGAGCGGGCTATCGCTTCCGAATTTAACTTATACAAAGCTTGGGAGAGTTGCCAAACGCCTCTCAGGCTTTTTGGTTGTTAGCATAAAAATGTTCCTCATCGACAATTGGTTATTTACTTCATTAAATTGTTAAGCTATTGTAAAGGTTACTTAATATGAGGAGTAGGCGACGATGGAATTTACAGTAGATCTACATATTTTAATGAAGCTTGGGATTTCGGCCATTTTTGGACTTATTATTGGATTGGAACGGGAAATTCGGAATAAACCGCTTGGACTTAAGACTTCGCTTGTCATTTGTTTGAGCAGCTGTTTGCTGACTATCGTGTCAATTGAATCCGCGAATAAATACGCTGTAGCCGGACTACATGTGATGGATCCGATGAGGTTGGCTGCGCAGGTGGTGAGCGGGATCGGTTTTCTCGGGGCAGGGGTTATTCTCCGCAAGCATAATGATGTCATTATCGGTTTGACGACAGCTGCGATGATTTGGGGAGCGGCGGGCCTTGGGATTGCAGTCGGAGCGGGATTCTATGTGGAAGCTTTCTTCGGACTGATGCTAATTCTCGTCAGCGTTATTGTTTTGCCTTATTTTATTAAAAAAATGGGGCCAAGACCGCTGATCATGAAAGATCTCCGCGTACGACTGATCGTTTCCCATGACGGGAATTTAACGGCGATTATCAAAGAGATTATTGCCAAAGGGTACAAAATGAAAAGTGTTCATATTAAAGAATTGAACCAGGAGCTGCAAGAGCTCAACTTCATCGTGTACGTTGACCGCAAATATGCTTCTGAGGTGTACGATGAAATGAAAAGTATGAAGTACATCGAGATTGCCGAAGTTGAAACGTTGTGAGAACGGGACCGGATCGTGGCCGCAGAGGCTGCTTTCCGGTCTTTCTTTTGGACTATGTAGCTGTTAGCCTATGGCTGCTGCAAATTTAAGGCCAAGCTCATGGCATAATTGCTTCTCATCTTTGGATGGGTTAAGTTCAACTTTGAAGCCTTCAAATACTTTTTCTCCGCCAATTTCAGCGAGTTTTTCTTCGAGTGTGTCCACGGCTTTGCCAAAGTACGTGTAAGAGGAGTCAGCAGAGCCGAATACGCCGAACTTGCGTCCTTGCAGATTCAAATCATCCATATCATCGTAAAAATCTTCGAACTCATCCGGTAAATCACCGTCACCCCACGTATAAGCTCCTAGTAGAACACCTTCATAGTTCTCGAGCTCACTGGCGTTCGCGTCCATCACGTTTTTGAGAACAGGCTCGATGCCTGCCTCTTGAATACCGGCTGCAATCGCTTCTGCGAGTTCCTCTGTGTTTCCTGACATGCTTGCGTATACGATAATAATTTTGGACATGGTGGACCTCCTATAGGGTAAATAAACCAACCCATTAACTTCCACCATATTAGTTGATAATGATTATCATTGTCAACATAAATATTTAGATTGTTCGTACCGTAACCCGATACGACTAGGCCTGAGAACGTGCTACAATAGGGATATGAAGGGGGCTGCGCGCCATGGAGAATGTTCTACAGCATTTGAAAAACCTTGGCTTCACGGATCTGGAAGCCAAATGTCTGCACGTGCTTGCCGTGAACGGCACACAAACCGGCTACGAAATCGCCAAGGGGCTTGGCGTATCGCGCTCGAACGTGTACGCAGCTTTGCAAAAGCTCGCGGAAAAAGGTGCAGTGCTCACGAGTCATGGTGAGCCTACGGTGTATCAAAGCGTGCCGATTGAGGAAATCGGCGAGCGCATGGAAGCGGAGCTGCAAGCCTCCATCCGCTATGTGAAAGAGCATCTGCCCAAGCAAGAAGAGCATCGGTCCGAGTACTTTAGCTTGGAAGGCGACACCAAGGTTATTGAGCGTGTTCGCTCGGAATTGAGAAAAGCCAAGGAAGAGGCATTCTGCGATCTGTCACCAGAAGAAGCAAAGCTGCTGAAGGAGGACATTCGTGTGGCGACTGCACAGGGCGTGCGCGTAATCGTCATGCCGACACGCGACGCGGGGGCGGGTTTTTATCCTTTTGCACGTAAACGAAGTGAAGGTTTGAAGGGGCTGGAGGGCCGTAAATTTGCGATGCTGATCGATCGTAAACTTGCGATTGTTGGCACACGCGGCGGGCAGGATCTAACGGTGGCCATGCTAACTGAGCACCCTGCGATGGTGGAGATGTTGTTTAATCATTTTTGCAGTAGTGTTGTGTTGCATGAGCTTCAGCAGGATATGGGTACAAAGCTTGAGGATAAATACGGCAAAAATTTCAAGAAGATCATTCAGAAACATATAGATGGCAAAGTGCCTGAACCGAAGAAAGTGGATGAGGGTAAATTAGTTGCAGTTAAGCTTCATGCGGGGAATGAGGTCGCTGGAGAGCTGGGAAGTCTCCGTCTTGATGAGGGGATTTCTGGTGAAGAGACGATGGAGAAAGAACCGCTGGAGCAAGGAAAGCTTGAGCTAGATAAGTCGGGGCAGGGCAAGATAGACGAAGGTAAGACAGGACAAGGGAAGTTAGAACCAGGTAAGTCAGGACAGGGAAAGACAGAAGAAGGAAAGTCAGGACAAGGAAAGAGGAAGAAAAAGAAATGACGTTTGGAAAAGAGCAAGAAGGAATACTACTCGCGGCGGAAGCGCTCGTGAAGGAAAAGCTGGAGCGCGATAGCAGCGGCCACGATTGGTGGCATATTTATCGCGTGGTACAGACGACGAAGCGCATTGCCGCCCAAGAGGGCGCAGATGGCTTCGTCTGCGAGCTTGCGGCGTTGCTTCACGACGTCGTCGACGAGAAGCTGAACGCCGATCCAGCCGCTGCGCAGCGCGAGCTGGAGGCTTGGCTCGCCGCCAGCGGCACGCCGGCGGCGCAGGTGGCGCACGTGCTGGAAATTATCAGCACGATGTCGTTCAAGGGCGGCGCGCGGCCGCCGATGCGCACGCTGGAAGGCCAGGTCGTGCAGGATGCCGACCGGTTGGATGCCATTGGCGCGGTGGGCATCTCGCGCGTGTTTGCCTATTCGGGCTGGAAAGGCCGCCCGATTCATGATCCTTCCGTCACTGCGCGCGAGCACATGACGGAGGCGGAGTATCGCGGGGGCAATGACACCGCGATTAATCACTTTTATGAGAAGCTCCTCAAGCTGAAGGAGCTGATGAATACGGCCTACGCGAGGGAGCTCGCGGAGGAGCGACATCGCTTCATGGAGCTGTATCTGCAGCAGTTTTATGCAGAGTGGGAAGGCGAGCGATAAGGTGTGGGGAGAACCTGAACCTTGGGGCACTTTCAAGTTTTGGGCTGAGCGAATGCTCAACCTTTATTTATGCCCAGTGCTTAGGTGTCAAAGATGCAAAAGAGCATCCTTTACACGATTATTTAATACGATGATAAAAAAAATTGCAAAAAGGCAACTTTTTGGGTTGAAAAAGTCTGAAAAGAGCTGAAAACACCAAAATGGATGCCTTTTTGCATCAATTTTAGTTGAAATCGTATATTTGATGGGGAAAAGTTGCCTTTTTGCATTTCTCAACCACTGGAGCGTATGCTGGTTGCCGGCGCCAGTTGATTTATGGTGCCCACAGTTCCACAATAGTTTTAATGCTTAATAACACTATTTGTCACTCGTTCACCTTCATTTCTATACCAACTAACTGCTACTCGATCCCCAGTAACCGACCGCCTGCCACCTACCACCTACCACCTATCCCATACCACCTATCCCATACCACCTATCCCATACCACCTATCCCATACCACCTATCCCATACCACCTATCCCATACCACCTTCCCCAACCCTAACCACAAATAACTGGATTTCTCCACTTAAATCTGCAGAATCCCCCATTTATACCGATTTACTGTAGCTGCATATTCTCCACTTATTTCAACATGCATGGGCGAGCAGGGATGAGTCGGAGTCACATAAAGTTTAAATTAGTTGAAAACAATGAGCGCGACCGAGGCGCAAAGTTGGATTTGTAGAGCTACGAGTAAGTCTCTAACCCCGCTACCACCTTTCCTTCCAATTTGTGATAAAATAAAAAGAATGATTCATCAACCTCACGCGGAAAGAGATGTTACGACGATGAAAAAAGAAGCAAAGTATATAGCAACGGTTTCACTAGGCGTTATGGGCGCGGGCTTTTTGGCTACGATTCCGGTATCCGATACCGTATGGGGAGCGTTCTTGCAAGGAGGCTTCGAAGCCGGCGTTGTCGGCGGACTAGCCGATTGGTTCGCAGTCAGCGCCTTGTTCCGTCACCCGCTTGGTATTCCAATCCCGCACACGGCGCTACTGCCGAACAACCGGGAGAAGATCACGAAGGCGCTTGTCTCCACCGTGCAGAACGAGCTGCTTTCCAAAGAAACGATTCGACAACGTTTGCAGCAAATTCGGTTCTTGGAGCGCGGCCTTGAGCTGGCGGACAAGCAACTGGACAATGAGTCCCTGCACAAAGGGCTCACTGCGCTAGCGAAGCAAGCGCTCCAAGCGATTGACCTAGAGAAATTAGCTCCGCTCTTAGCAGAGGAAATTCATAAAGCGCTCCAAGATGTAGATACGAGTCGTCTCGTACGCACCATCGTGAATAGCATCGAAGACGGCGGCTACGACGGCAAAACGTTTGATTTTGTCCTCGACAAAGTGGCAGCATGGGCGATCAAAGCGGATACTCGCGACCAACTAGGCGCGATGGCGATTAAAGCATTCGAAGGCTTGCAGTCCAATGGCTTCATGGCTTTTGCCGTGAATGCGTTTATTGGGATGGTGAACGAGGAGAAAATCGGCGGTATCATCCAGAATTTCGTGTTAAGCTACATCGACCAAATGCGTACTAAGCACCATCCGCGTCGGGAATCCGTGCTTACTTTTATCCGGAATGAGCTGCACAAGCTGGAACGCAATCCACAGCTTTTAGCGGAGTTAGAGTCACTGAAAACCAAGCTTCCTGAACTGTTTGACCTGGATGAGAAGCTAACTCTTATGCTCACCAAATTAAAAGAGAAGGCAGAAGCCTTCATCGATGAGCCGGATTTTGTCCCTCAGCACGTGGTGCCAATCATCCGCAAAATGCTGCTTTCCATCCGTGAAAATCCCGATATGCTGCACCGCGGCGAGAACTGGATTCAAGAGCAAATCACGTCTTATGTGGAACAAAATCACAGTAAAATCGGCCAACTGGTCAAAGAGAACCTAGACAAACTCGATAACGAGAAGTTAACGGAACTCATGGAAGACAAGATCGGCAGCGATCTGCAATGGATTCGGGTGAACGGTGCCATTTGTGGATTCATTATCGGAATCGGCTTGGCAGGCTTGAAAATGTTATTCTAACGCGACAACGTGGGGGATGAGAGAGCTTGATCGAGATTAAGGGAGTCAGCAAGACGTTCAACCAGCGTATCGGCGGCAATTACAAAGCGTTGGATGATATCACACTAACGATTCAAAAAGGGGAGTTCGTCTCCCTGCTAGGCCCTTCAGGCTGCGGGAAGTCGACAGTTTTGAACCTTGTCGCAGGCTTTGATACGCAGTCTGAAGGCACCATTCAGGTTAATGGGAAAAAGGTAACAGGCGCCGGAGCGGATCGCGTCGTCGTGTTTCAGGAGCATGGTCTGTTTCCATGGCTGACGGTGCTAGACAATGTTGCCTTCGGCCTGAAGCAGAAGGGGATCGCGAAGAAAGAGCGCCATGAGATGGCGATGGAACAGATCAAAGCTGTGCACCTCAGCCGCTTCGCAGACCGATATCCGCATGAGCTTTCAGGGGGAATGAAACAGCGGGCAGCCATTGCGAGAGCGCTGGCGATGGATCCGGAAATTTTGCTGATGGACGAGCCTTTCGCGGCACTGGACGAGCAAACACGCCTTATTTTGCATAAAGAATTGGAAGAAATTTGGATGCGTACGCGCAAAACGATTCTCTTCATTACCCACAATATTCGCGAAGCGGTTATTTTGTCGGATCGGGTTTTGGTGATGTCTACACGCCCTGGCACGATCAAAAAAGAATTCGCTGTCAAAGCCGCGAGACCCCGCGATAGCGCAGATTCCGTGCTTCATCATATGGAGGCGTTGATTATGGACGCACTGGCGGATGAGCTGGAGAAGGTTGTGAGAGAGGAGACTGGCGATGAGTACAGCATTAAGAAGAACGATTTTCCTGGTACTACTTTTGATAGCTTGGGAGACGGGATATAGAGTCTTCGGCTGGGGCTGGAAGTTCCCTTCCGTTACACAGACGCTGCAAGCGTTCTATGACGGCATCGTGCATGGAGAGCTGCTGGAAGCAGCTGGAGCGAGTATGATGCGGCTGCTCTTATCTTTTGCCTTATCCCTCGCCATAGGGACGACACTAGGGTTCTTATTTGCCCGCTATCGCTGGCTTGATGATACAATCGGTTTTCTCGTGGTCTCCTTGCAGACGATTCCGAGTATTGCTTGGCTGCCTTTTGCCATTATCTGGTTCGGTCTTAACGAATCTTCGGTTATTTTCATTACGACGCTTGGTGCCACGTGGACGATGGCTTTGGCAAGCCGGACAGGGATCAAAAACATCCCGCCGATTTATTTGCGTGCTGCCCAGACAATGGGAACGGGTAATGGGTTCAATCTGTTCCTCCAAGTGATGATTCCGGCTGCTTTTCCGCATTTGATTAATGGGGTACGTACCGCATGGGCGTTCGCTTGGCGCGCACTCGTTGCGGGGGAGCTGATCGCCAAGGGTGCTGGGCTGGGTCAGCTTTTGCAGGACGGACGGAATCTCGGAGACACCTCGCTGATGCTCTGTATCGTCATCATTATCGCTGTGCTAGGCACGGTTTCAGACCATTTCTGCTTCAAAAAACTAGAAGATAAAGTGCTAGAGCGCTACGGCCTCGCTGGCTCCAAGTCGTAGGGGAGTGGACGGGATGGCTAAACGACGCATCAAAGTACTTCCACTTTTTCTGCTTTTGCTTGTCGTTACGCTCTTGAGCGCATGTGAGGAGAAGCTGACCGCCTCAGGTAAGCCTCAGGTTGTTCGGGTCGGTGTGTTCAAAAATGTGACCCATGCCGCCGCCTACATCGCGCTGGAAAAAGGGTATTTTGCCCGCGAATGGGGCGCTGAAGTGAAGATCGAGGTGACGCCCTTCGACAATGGTTCGGATCTGTCTATCGCCATGGCGACGGGGGATATTGACGTCGGTTTTGTAGGACCAGGACCTGCAACGACCTTTTTCTTAAAAAGCGGAAATTTCCGCGTTGTCTCTGGCTCGAATAACGGCGGCGCCGTGCTGGTAGCGAGATCGGATACAGGTATTCAAGCCGTCACGGACTTAAAAGATAAAACCATCGCAATCCCCGCCAAGGGGAACACGAATGAAATATCGCTGCGCTTGCTGCTGCAGCAAGCTGGCATCTCACTCGGACGTGGCGCAGATAACGCGCATCTCATCGTCCGTTCACCGGCAGATACGCTGATCTCTTTCCGGCAGAAAGAAATCGATGCCGCCTTAGTCCCTGAGCCATGGGGAACGCAGATTGAAAAGGCAGGGCTCGGCAAAGTCGTCGCCGATTGGCAGGCGATCCCGCCAAACCATGGCGATTACCCAACGGTCATCATGGTCGCCAGTGACAAGTTTATCGAACGGCATCGCGACATCGTGAAAGGTGCCATCAAAGCGAACATGGACGGCATCGCGTTCATTCAGAACAGTCCCGACCAAGCGTTTGACCTGATCAACAATCAGTTGAAGCAATATAGCGGAAAGGGCATGGACAAGAGCTTGATCAAGGCCTCGCTCAGCCGTCTGAAGCTGACCACTGAAGTTGACGTCAAGGTGATGGAGGAGATGGCGAAGGTGTCCATCGGCGCTAGGTACATCAAAGGCATCAAGCCGGAGGAGCTGGACTTGAGCAAGTTCGTGGACCTCTCCATGTTGGCCGAGGTGAAATCCGGAAATTGAGAAAGAGCTCGTCGCATCCCCTTAGAGGGGATAGGACGAGCTCTTTGTATATGTAGACCGCTGGGTTAATTCCCGCCGGAAGCAGCCTGTTGTTCGCTTTTTTGCTGTTTATGCGCCTTGGCATCGATGACCTTGCCGCCACTATTCTTATCCCCACTGCTTTTATCCACTTGTACCGCTCCTGCTGCATTCATTGCACTGCTTCCCTGGAAGATGCCGCCTTCTTCGATAATGAAGGATCGCACATCAATATTCCCTATTAACACACCTGAGCTGGTCACGATCAGCTTGCCTTTTGTGTAGATATTGCCTTTTACTTTGCCAGCTACGATCACATCGCGCGCGTGGATATTCGATTGGACGACAGCGTTCTCACCAATCGTAATGTCACCGGCGCATTCGATATCGCCGTTCATTTGGCCCTCAATTCGAAGGCTGGCTTCAGACATAATTTTGCCTTCACAGATCGTACTGCCTCCGATCAGGGTATCCGTTGTTTTTGCATCTATCCGTTTCAATTTCGAGCTTCCTATCATTTGCGTTCATCCTTTCGATCTGAAATGAGATAAGGTTTAGGGTCAATCTGGATACCATTTTTATGAACTTCATAATGAAGATGGGAGCCCGTGCTGCGTCCGGTAGAACCAACAAGACCGATTTGTTGACCTTTTGTTACAGATTCTCCGCGTTTTACCAGTATTTTATTCAAATGCATATACTCTGTTTCAATGCCTCGCGTGTGATCAACGATGATATAGTTGCCAAACTCGCCATCATAGCCCACAGCTTTGACTTTACCTGCAGCCGTTACATAAACAGGGTCGTTGTACTCGCCGTCGATATCATATCCAGTATGCATGGAGGGTCTTGAAGTAAACGGGTCAATGCGGACACCGAAGCCAGAGGTAATGCTGTGCGAGGTGATGGGCCAGATCGTAGGCGTAATGCTGCGCATGTATTCGGCTTCTTTAATTTTGGCTTCCGACTTACTCAAATTGTCGAGAAGCGCATTAATATCGCCAACTAATGAAAAAAGCCCCTGCTTGGTCGAGCTCACGAGGGATGATACGTCATTTGAAGTGACCGGAGTGTCGCTTCCGCCAATATCGAGCGTTGATCCAGTTCCATTTACTGGTTTCGTAGCAGCTGTTTTTTTGCTTGTCCCGTTTGTGCTTTCCGGCTGACTCATGAGCTCTATGACATGATCTATTTTCTTAATTTCTTCTAACTTGACCTTAAACTCTTCGGCCTGCTGAGCCAGATCAATCAAATCAATCTGCAGCTGCTCAATTTCACTTGTTTTATGTGTGATTTGATCAACCAACTGACGTTCTTGTCCATCGAAAGCTTGCTGCATACTGTTTTGAGTTTGATGAGAATGGGTATTCATGAAGTAAATCGTCACCGTAAAACCAATCAAAACAAGCAGGATCACACTTGGCACAATATAAAGACTACTGTGCGGAAGCTTGAATCTTACGGTATGGCGGTTGGCACCCGGAATGATCATGAAGGTGAGTTCCTTTTTGCCCCAAATGAATTTCAACAGATCCTCCTCCCTTTCCCTTTCCGTAACAATGTCCCCCTTCTTGTTTACGATTGTATTCCACAGCGGGATGAGTCATGCCTATTTTCTCTCAAAATGGAGAAGATGGTAGAATGTAACCTCAACTTTTCCCTCCTAGATAACGTCAATGAAGTATCAACTACACATGGAAGTGAAGGGAGTAATGATGATGCTAAAAAGAACAATCTTGCTGTTGGCGCTAACAACCCTCACCCTAACAGGATGTAAATCTTCTGGACAGTCTAGCGGAAACGTGACGGTTTCGGAATCACCAATACCGAGTGCGGTGGCCTCGCCGACGCCTTCAGCAACTGCTACGACGCCTGAGCCTACAACGGCACCTACGAAAGGTAACGAAGGCACATCAGCACCTCGTATGCAAGGGGTAACTGCTGTAAGGCTTGCTGATGCGGGGAAAGGCTGGATTGGCGGCAAGGGCTGGATCGCTCGCACCGATGATGGCGGTGGGAAGTGGCAGGTGCAAGTTACGGGAACTGGTGAAGTCGGGCAGATTTTTGCTCTGAATGATCAGGATGCGTGGGCCACCGAAAAGGCAACAGGGAAGCTGTTAAGTACCCATGATGGCGGTGCACATTGGTCAGCTGTAGGGACAGTACCGAATCAAGCGTTTTTCCACTTCGTGTCGAAGCAGGAGGCTTTTAGCGGCAATGCGCAGACTGTAGATGGTGGAGTGAAATGGGTGAAGCTTCCAGTTCCCGCAGATACGATTGGGGATGCTTACTTTCATGACCGTAAGAATGGCTGGGCTGTTCGACAAGTGAAGGATAAGATCGAGGTATTGCGGACGCAAGATGGCGGGCAAAATTGGAAAACTGTCATGTCACGCTCAACCGTGGCGACATTGACTGGCACCGTTATTCGCTCGGCGGGCGTAGATGACGCGTGGATCGAGCTGATTGGGGAATCAGGGATGTCACAAACGTCGTATTCGCTGTTCCATACACGGGATGGTGGGAAGAGTTGGCAGACCGTGCTGGTGAACAGCACGGCTGGCGGCGGCCCGGCCCCAGGCTTCCCTAGCGGGGAGAATAAGGGGCCGAAGAACACGGGCTCGAAGCCCGGCCCGCTCTACGTCTTGAACACCGACGTAGCCTTTATGGGCGGCAGCTGCCCGGCGTGCGACAAGCCAAACTCCGTCGGCTGGACGAAGGACGGCGGCAAGACCTGGGTGAACGGCACGGAGTCGTTCACGGGGTATGGCGAGCTGCTGCTGGGCATGGCAGACGCGAATAGCGGCTGGCTCATCACGAATGATAATGAGCAGCCGAGCGTTATGTACACCACCCGCAGCGGTGGTGTGAACTGGAACAAGGTGCATACGTTTGATGCACCTTGATGTAATGGGCCACCGCGGCTGTTTTTGCGCGGTGGCTTTTTTTGTGGCGCAGTCGAGGGAGGCGACTGGCATGTAGGAGTTACTCGATTTTATCACCTTACGCTACTCCAATAGCCTCTGCCGCTACTTGTAACTCGATTTTATCGCCTTACGTTACCTCAATAGCCTCGGTCGCCACTTGTAACTCGATTCTATCGCCTTAGGCTACTCCAATAGCCTCTGCCGCTACTTGTAACTCGATTTTATCCGACTAACTGCCTCCCAGAAGCAGCCCTAAGGCAATAGATAGTCGCCGAAACCGACTAACTCGGTATCTGAAGCGGCCCTGGGGCTGGAGATAGTCGCCGAAACCGACTAACTCGGCATCAGAAGTGGCCCTGGGCTGGAGATAGTCGCCGAAACCGACTAACTCGGCATCAGAAGTGGCCTTGAGGCTGGTTTTAGTCGATGAAACCGACTAACTGTCCTCCAGAAACACCTGACCCTGATTGCACAGCCAGCCGCCCCCCTTAAAACTAACGCTTATACTGCAACGAAGAAGCATGCTTCTGACGCAAATCGTATAATCGCTGCAGATGAGGAATAGCGCGCTGCTCGTCCTGCTTAGCGAGCGCGATGGTTAGTGAATCTATGAGTGCTACAGGTGCCACCATAGAATGAAATTCCTGCTTTTCACCCCTGCAGGTATATAAGACATGGGTTGCCGCATCCACAAGCTCGGATACTAAGAGATCTGTGACAAGAATAGAGGTGCAATGCGTGGCCATCGCCATTTCAAGAAGAAGCTTGGCTTCCGGCGGTGTATTGGAAAAGCCGAAAACAATCAACACATCATTCTCTCTAATTTGCGAGACCGACTCGAACAGCTCAGAACCGCCTCGGCTTATATGGTTGACACGGTAACCGAAACGGTTCAATCGAAAATACAGCAATTCGCACAGTGCATACGAAGGCCCGGAACCATACACAAGGATTTGATTGGCTTTCATAATCGCTTGCACGGAACGATTAAAATCCTCGCGCGATAACCGTTCCATCGTCACAGCCAGATGATTCATTTCAAGCTCCATCATTTTTCCAACGATATCGTCGTCGGCTACTTTTTGCAGCTTATCTTTCATTTTTAACGCAGGTGTAGGGACGGCTTCTTCTTGCAGCAGGCGCTTGTATTCTTTGAAATTCAAGTAGCCGACTGCTTTCCAGAATCTGGACACAGTTGCAATGCTAATGCCTAATTGGTCGGCAATGTCCTGTTCGGTCATATAAGCAATCTGATGGGTGTTCTTTGTAATGAAATCAGCAATCTTTTGATGTCCTGCGGATAAGGCTTCAGCTTCAAATCGTTTGGATTTCACGCACATCATCCTCTCGTCGTCAGCTTAGTTTTACCATAACAGCATGCATAGCTCAATAGATAAATGTAAAAAATATTTCACTTAATATAATAATGAAATTATTTTTACAAATTAAACAAACTAGCTTAACGCACATTTAACACTTCCCAATTACGATGAAGGAGAAGAAGAAATTGGGAGGTTATGGGAATGAGTAAAACACTAACGAATCAACAGCAGCGGAATCAGTCACAAAATTTAATGGTCTTCGTTTTATCTATGGCTCTTTTCGGATTAGCAGATTTGGTAACGGAGTTGATTCCTGATGTCGGTTTCGGACCGATTGAAATCGGTGTCCCGTACTTCGGGTTTGTTGCACTCATTCTAGTTATGTTATTCAACCCTTTTTACGCAGCCCTCGGCGCGGCAATCGGTGAAGTTATTTTTGGAGATTTACTGATGGGGGATTTCGGCGGGATTGGGGAGTTTGAAGGTGTCCTAACGTTATTTATCGGTCTCTATATTGCTGGCCTGTTAGTTACCAATGCCAAAAGTAAAGTGAACATTGCTATTGCAGGCATGATTGGTATTGGCATTGACCAGATGCTGAGCGGGGTTTCCGACATTATTAAAGTCTCTGTTGGTGTAAAAGAATTTGAAGCCATTGAGGGGTTACCGCAAAGTATCGTTTTTCTTGAATTAATCGAAAATTTGAATGAGTGGATCGTTGCAGGATTAATTGTAGGGATTATCCCAGCCATGTTTATGATTCCTAAGCTGCACGGTAAGCTGGAGCCGTTGCTGGGCATGAAACCGCGCACCAACGGGATGTATCGCGCAGCAGCAGGAACGGTACTTGCCCTAAGTGTTGGCGTATTTATCCTTGCCGTGTTGCTTGGTGTATTGGGTGAATCCATTGAGCTTGGCGAGTGGAAACCAGATTTTGTTGATCAATACGGAGGCGGCTTTATCTGGGTTGGTATCGGAATTGCAGCATTGGTTGCCGTCGCTGTCACGTTAATCGGGCTTGCTTCACGACGTGGAAATGGCTCTCGTGCTGAGAGAGTATGATGACAACAGACGGTGTTGTTGAACTTAAGGGTGTTATTGCACTCAAGGATGTCTCGTTCTGCTATCCTGGATCGGAGCGCATGGCGCTCCACCAGGTTACATTGACAATTAATGCAGGGGATTTTATTGCTGTCATGGGGAGCAATGGCAGCGGCAAATCCACGCTGTGTAAAGCGTTGAATGGACTGATCCCTCACTTTTATGCAGGTGACTTTGATGGCGAGATTAACGTATGTTCTTTAAATCCGCTGCAAAGCACGGTGTCGGAGATGTCAAAGCACGTAGGTTATGTGTATCAGGATTTCGAGAATCAGTTAGTTCGGCCTACTGTGTTGGAAGAGCTGATTTTTGCCAGAATGAATTACGGATATGCAGATTATCGTGAAAAAGCATTGGAAATCATGGAGCTGCTCGGTCTAACCTCGATCCAGCATAAATACATATGGCAGCTGAGCGGGGGACAAAAGCATATGGTGGCTCTTGCAGCCGCCATTGTCATGGAGCCCTCTGTTCTCGTCGTGGATGAACCAGCCGCACAACTTGACCCGCTGAACGCCGTTCATATCTACGAAGCGCTTAAAACGATGAATTTAAGGTATGGTACAACGATTATTGTCATAGAGCACCATACTGAATTTATTGCGGAATATTGTAAGCATGCCATTCTGATGGATCAAGGTAATCTGGTCTGGAAAAAGGAAACCGCAAGTGCACTCAATGAGGTAGAGGCCTTGCTTGCGCGCAACATCTATCCACCGCAGGTTACCCAAGCGGCTTATCAATTACAGCCAGAACGTAAACCCTACCCTGTTCGACTTCTGGAAGGCGTAGAGGTGTTTCAAAAAGACGAACTTGCAGTAAATCGTGTTCAACCCCAAATCCACGAAGAAAAACGGGATTTCATTGCTCAGTTTCGTAACGTTTCTCAAAGGCATCTAACGGTGTTGGAGCGTTCCGAAAAAACCGTGCTGAATCAGATCAACCTTGATTTCTTTGAGGGAGAACGTATCGCACTTGTGGGTGGGAATGGAGCTGGAAAATCGACGTTGCTGAAGTTAATGACGGGGTTGACGAAACCATCCCAAGGCACGGTTTACGTTCGGGGCAGCGATACTTGCAAGGTTACGCCAGAGCGATTAGCCGAGCATGTGGCTTTCATCTATCAACAGCCCGAGGAAATGTTCATCACGGATAACATTTGCTCGGATATTGCTTTTTTTCAGAAAGCACGTAACGTCTCCAACTACAATGACGATGTGGATCAATTACTCGAAGATTTTCGCTTGAAGGAAATTCAAGAGCAGGACGGCAGATTACTCAGCGGTGGACAACAGCGAAGAGCTTCGCTTGCAATTGGTATGGGCATGCGCCCAGAGCTGTTGCTGCTGGATGAGCCAACAGCCAGTCTAGATGTAGCTAGCCGTAAGCAAGTTGTAAACATGCTGAGTCGAATTGGCAGCAAGGTGAAAACGGTAATCATTGCAACCCATGATATGCAGCTGGCAGCAGACTGGGCAAACCGAATTATCGTACTTGGGCAGGGAGAAGTGTTGGCTGATACGACGGCGCAAGCTTTATTCACTGACACTCATCTCATGAACAAGGCGGGGTTACAGCCTCCGCAAATTGTATCGCTTAGCCTTGCTATAGGCATGCATCCGCCTGCCTTAAGTGTAGACGCGTTTTGCGCCAGGCAGCGCTTGCTGAGGGAGGAAGAGACACGTGATCAACAAGCTGTTAACTAATCTATCGATCGAGCGGCTCAAGCTGACATTACTCAAAATAGTTTTTGTGCCAAACACAACGTTTCTAACCAAATTTGACCCGCGCGTGTTATTGCTGTGGTATATGCTTTTCGCCATCCTTCCTTGGTTTATGTATAATCAAGCGTTGCTGATCGTCTTATTTATGACGATGCTCGTACTTGCTTTAATCTCTCGTGTCAGTGGACTCGTTATGGCCTTGATGGCCGTTAGCACCATATGCAACTTGCTGTATTTAATTGTGCTGACGCTCATCCTCGGCGGTGATATACAAGCTTTCACGGCTATGATTACGTTGACATTAAAGCTGTTGTCTGTCGCCTTAGTCAGTGTTGCGGTCTTTACCAGTCTCAATCCGGAGAAATTCAGCGACGCGCTATTAAGTCTGGGGGTGCCCGCACAAGTATGCTTTGGCATATCATATGGATATCGTATGATTCCCATTTTAATCGAACAGTACCAGCATATTATATACTCGTATCGTCTTCGAGGCCGCATGCCGGAAGGAAGTGTGAGAAAGCTGTTTTATCTATGTAAAATTGCGATTCTTGCCTTCTATCCGATGCTGCTGAATACGGCCAAACGTACACGTACGACGGTAGAGGCGCTTGAGGTGAAAGGTTTTACGTACTCCCTTCATAGTAAAGAGGCCAAAAGAATGAAGTTATCCTATCTACAATTATCTTATAAAGATGCGATGTTTATTGGAGGCACATTGCTGTATGTAATAGGCCTGTATGTGATAGGGACTATTTTTTATTTGTAACCAGAAATGAGGGAAAGATCATGTGGATAGACTTTCATACCCATACGAAAATGTCCAAAAAGATCGATTTTCAACTCGATTATTTTATGAAAATGGTGCGCAGCGCCCAAAAGAACGGTTTAGATGCGTTAGCCTTAACGGAGCATTTTAACACGAAACGCTATGAAGATATTTACACGACGCTCAATCAACATTTCCCGTATCACCATGATTACTATGATGTGGATGGGTTTAAGGTATTCGCTGGGATGGAAGTGGATATTCGGGAGAAGGGGCATATTCTGTTAATCGGGAACCGTGAGGACATTGGGACCATACGCAAGGCGTTTAAGGGTAAAACAGAAAAAGCGAAGTTTCCGACTTTTGAGGATGTACTAGGTACAGCCGAACGATTCAATGTGCTTAAAATAGGTGCTCATCCTACGCGGATTTCCACTCCGCTAACCCATTTGAGTGATGTGCAATTACGACGGTTTGATGCGTTTGATCTGAACGGGAAAGATGTCGCAAAGCAGAAAGATACGATCGCAAGCTTACAGCAGTTGGGACAGCGGCTAGGCAAACCAGTTGTATGCGGCAGTGACTCGCACTTGCCCGTACAGTTTGGTTGTGTCAGAAATAGATTATTCAAGGAATGCGAAACCATTGATGATCTGCGGCAATGTCTAGTAGAAGGCCAGTACGAAATTAACATCTCCGACTATGCTGCGCTAAAAGTGTTTGCCGCGCGATTCGTGAAACGCACCCTGAAGCTAGCAGGCCAATGTTAAGCGTATGAATGAAACGGGAGTGAAACGCCTACTTACTTCGTAGGCGTATCACTCCCGTTTCCATTTCCGTTCGTGCCATTCGTATTTTTCCCGTTAAAGAACGTCGATGTAAGATCGCGAAGCTTCTCCATAAACTTCCCGTACCCATAGCCCGTCAAAAAGGCGAGAGAAATACGCGCTGGCATAGAGTCGTCGACCTCGAGAATCATAATCCCGCTCTGGAATAAAATAATGGTAACAATCGCAGAGCCGAAGCAAAGAATAGGCCGCATGAGGTACCAGTAGATCCACTGTGTGGTAAGTTCTTGATAGTGCTCATGAAACATGCGTAAGCCGTATAAGGAACCGCCTAGCGCTCCTGCAAAGCCAAAGATCGCATACTCATGAAAGAGGAGAAAATCAACGCCCATCACCTTTTTCTCAAAGGTTGTGCTGCCTAGCACAGCCATCATCCATAGGCTGCCGACAAACCACATCATTAAATAGCCGAAAATAGCCTGCTTGCCGAATCGGTGAATGGGATTCATAACAAAACACCGCCCTCACAATGATTACTACCATTGTATGAGCGGTGTTTTTGATGATGCCTGAATATAGGAACGCTTATCCGACTGTTCGAGATAGGCGAGGATAGCTGCAGCGCAGCTTTTTCCATCCTCATTGTTGCCTTCACGGATGTCCGTTCTCCGTTTATCCAGTTCAGGATATTGCTCAAGCAGCAGCTTGAACCAATGGTCAATCATCGACAAGGATGTGATGCGTTGTCCGTATCCATTTTCCTGGAAATAGGAACAGTTTTTCTCTTCCTGTCCAGGAATCGGGTTGTAGAACAGCATCGGGATACCTTTGGTCATCGCCTCGGTACAGGTCATTCCGCCCGGCTTCGTGATCAGTAGATCGGAAATGTCCATCAGCTTGCTAATCTCCGTTGTGTAGCCAATGAGGTGGACATTCGGCTGGCGGAAAGCATCTTCTTCCAGCAGCTGCAGACGCGCTTTTTCATTGGTGCCGAGACAGATGAGCAGTTGAATATCTTTGCTCCAACTCGCTAAGTAGGTCAGAAGCTCTTCTTTTTCTTCTTTCTTGAAAACGCCCCAGCCTCCGCCCATCACCATGACCGTTGGCATGGCTTTAAGTCCGAATTCCTGGCGGATATGTTCCTTACTATGCGCTTTGCGGAAGTTAGGGTGAACGGGAATCCCTGTTACCTCAATATGCTTGTCCTGCACGCCGCAGTCCAGGAGACGTTCTTTCACAAGCGGCGTGGACACCAAATATTTGTCAACGGCCGAGTCTATCCAGGTGCCATGCACATCATAATCCGTGATGACGGTGAAGAGCGGAACCTGGAGTCCCGCGCGTTTCAGCCGAGAAACAATAATACTCGGGAATGGATGTGTGCAGACGATCAAATCCGGCTTTAACTGCTTAATGACCGACTTCGCCTGCGCGTAAAAGATGCGATGCAGCACGAGACTGGCTACGCGGCTCGGCCTTTTGTCATAGTGATTACGATAAAGCATACCATACAGTCTTGGTTGTGAAGTCACCGTGCGGCGGTATGCCGAGAAGACCCAAGGTGCTAAGGTAGGATGCAAAAAAGCGCCAAGCTCAATCACGCGTGTAATCATGTCTGATGAGGATTGCCGAAGCTCGCCAGACAACGCGTGAGCAGCTTGTGTATGACCTTTCCCAAAGCCCTCAGATAATAGCAAAATCCGTTTTTTACGCAAGGAACTCACCTTTCAATGTTTGTCATCTCTAGATTTGAGCAGCTTTCTTTTTGGACGCGTAGCATTTACGGCATACTGGCACGTAGCTTTCGTTCCCGCCAATTTGGATCTGCTCGCCATGGAAAATAGGTGTGCCGTCTTTGCAGCGCATATTCATGATGGCTTTTTTATCGCAATACCAACAAACGGTTTTGATTTCCTCAATTGTATCAGCCACTGCTAAAAGAGAATTGCTGCCTTCGAATAATTGTCCCATAAAATCAGCTCGAAGCCCGTAAGCGATGACTGGAATGTCGAGCTCATCGACCACTTCAATCAACTGAGCGACCTGAGCTTTGTTCAAGAACTGAGCCTCGTCGACCAAAATACAATTCGGACGCTCGGTCTGCGCGAGGGCGACCATATCTAAATGCTCATCGACAACGATGGCTCCTTTTTGCATACCAATGCGGGAAACGACTTTACCAACTCCGAAGCGATCGTCCACAACGGAAGTGAGGAGAAGCACCTTTTTGCCCTGCTCCTCATAATTATGAGCAACGCGTAGGACTTCAATCGATTTACCGCTGTTCATTGTGCCATAACGAAAATACAATTTAGCCAAAACTGGGACAGTCCCTTCTGCGGATGTATGATATGTAAATTCAATAAATGCGAAATGCGAATTATATCGTGAAAAAGTATGTCGCCGCCATGCTATCCAACTCAGCCAGCTTCATGGCAATGTCAAAGCTAACCTCGGATGCAGGTTTATCGCCAAGTAAAGGCTGCTTCTTGTAAAGCTTCCCGATCTTGACTTCAATGCTGCCAGGAACAGGTTCCTGCATAATTTGAATACGATGCGGCTCGTACATGAGCACCTGAATGGTTTCTCGTGCCGTTTCGTTGTTACTCTGCAGCAATTCCTGGATCAATTCGTGATCCATCAATGCAGGAATACGATCCCTCATGCTTGGATTGGACTCGCAGTGATGAGCCGTTGCTTTTGCCAGCAGCGCATCCATGGCAAGAAATTGCGGGTGAAGGAAGAGGCGATGATCTTCCACAATCGCATCAACAAGCGCTGTAGCGGCTGCCTCATCCGCTTCGATGTAGGGGCCGCGTAAGCGAAGCCCTTTTACAAGCTCAGAGGGTGACATCGTTGTCCGCAGTCCAGCATAGTAGGTGTCACGCAGAAAGCTATCCAGATGATCAAAACCGATAATGGTTGATTTGTTCGTTAGCGGTGTTTCTTGCTTCAAAAGCTCGATAATGGTCGGTGGTGAAATGCCGTGCTTAATCAAAATGTCAGCAACAACGCCCTGCCCGATCAGCTGTTCCGTATGACGGTGATGATTATACCCAAGTGTTCGTTCAACCGCATGGGAGAAGGGCAAGTGCCCGATATCATGGAGTAACGCCGCGATGCGCAGAAGTGGTTCTTCCGGGCAAAAGTGAGCCATGAGTGACCAAACGCCAACCGTATGTTCGAATCGTGAATGTGTAAGTGGTGAAAACAGAGCAGATGCTCCGAAATGGTGTAAAAATTTTAAACGGCGAACCGGCTTTGAGCGAAATAGCTCAATTTCAACCGGATGAGCTTCTATCTGCCATTGGTACAGAGGCTCGCTAATCATGCCGTCCACAAAAGTATGCTGTATACTCAAACAGAGCTCCTCCTAAGATGTGGGATCTGGATGTTGTTCTTGCAGCGGTAATTGTTATCATAGCATGAAACATAGAAAGTTTGCTATCACATGCACAGCTTGTCGTATTTATATAGGAAAAGAGATAAATACTCGCGTCTATACAATATGATTTAGGCGGCAATTCTATTAATATGAAAACCTTTTCAATTTAAATATTTTTAAATTGAACTATGGGAAACCAAGTGTTAATATAATATAAAAAATATTGAGAATATTTCCTCTACTTATTGCGGTTGTAGTCGAAATATGTAGCTTTCAATCTTTACTTTTTAGCACTTTAAAGCAGGCGTTTAACAAAGTCCAGCAAAAACGAGGGAAGAAAGGTTGCACAACATGACTATTAATGGATTACCTCCCAAACAGGGATTGTACGATCCGAGGAATGAGCATGATGCTTGCGGTATAGGCTTTGTCGCCAATATCAAGGGTGTCAAATCTCATGCCATCGTCAAGCAAGCGCTTCGTGTACTTTGCAATTTGGATCATCGCGGCGGGCAAGGTTGTGAACAAAATACGGGGGATGGCGCGGGTATTTTGATGCAAATTCCAGATACGTATTTCCAATCTGCCTGTGAACAAGAGAACATTAAACTTCCAGTTTCAGGCAGCTATGGCGTAGGCATGGTGTATTTGCCTCAGGAATTAGAGGCGCGTCAAGCCTGCGAGAGTACAATTGAGCGAATTGTCAAACAAGAAGGCCAGCAATTCCTTGGATGGAGAACAGTTCCAACAAATAACAGTTCCTTAGGAGATTCGGCGAAATCAGCGGAACCTTATGTTCGTCAGGTCTTTATCGGCCAAAGCGCGGATATTGCAACGAATCTGGATTTTGAGCGCAAGTTATATATTATTCGTAAATTATCTGAAAACGCTATCAAAAATTCCCTGCCGGGAGCGCAATTTTACTATTCTAGCTTGTCTAGCAGAACGATTGTTTACAAAGGTATGTTAACACCTGAGCAGGTGGATGCGTATTACGTGGAATTACAAGACGAAAAGGTAGACTCTGCCTTAGCGCTCGTTCACTCTCGTTTCAGTACGAACACCTTCCCAAGCTGGGAACGTGCGCATCCGTACCGCTATTTGATTCATAATGGTGAAATCAATACGCTTCGCGGAAACGTGAACTGGATGCACGCGCGTCAAGCGATGTGCGAGTCCGAACTGTTTGGTGAAGATTTCAAACGCATTCTTCCTGTCATTGATACCGATGGCTCCGATTCCCAAATGTTTGATAATACGCTTGAGTTTCTGATGCTCTCGGGTCGTTCTTTGCCGCATGCTGCTATGATGATGGTGCCAGAGCCTTGGTCCAAACATGAAAGCATGGATGATGAAAAGAAAGCGTTTTACGAGTATCACAGCACCTTGATGGAGCCGTGGGATGGGCCTGCTGCGATTGCCTTCACAGACGGCAGCCAAATCGGCGCGATTTTGGATCGCAATGGCTTGCGCCCTTCGCGTTACTATGTCACGACGGACGATCTGATCGTGCTTGCTTCTGAAGTAGGCGTATTGGATATCGAGCCTGAGCGCATCTTGTACAAAGACCGTTTGAGACCGGGACGTATGCTCCTTGTAGATACCGTGGAAGGCCGCATCGTGACGGATGAAGAAATCAAGAGCGGCATCGCTAGCGAGCAGCCGTATCGGGATTGGTTGAACGAGCATCTCGTTTCGTTAGAGGATCTGGAAGATGCGCCAATTGTACTTGGCTCTGACCATGACACGATACTGCAGCGTCAGCAAGCGTTTGGCTATACCTTCGAACAACTGCGCAAGACCCTTGAGCCTATGGGCAAAACAGGTGTGGATCCGATCGGTTCCATGGGTACGGATGCTCCGCTTGCGGTGCTTTCAGACCGTCCGCAGCTGCTTTATAACTATTTCAAACAATTGTTCGCACAAGTAACGAACCCGCCAATTGATGCGAACTTTGAGGAAATTATTACGGCACAGGGGACGACGATTGGACCAGAGCGCAACTTGATTAAGCCAGAGCCAGAGAGCTGTCGCCAAATCCGTTTGAAATCGCCGTTCATCTCCAATGAAGAGTTGGCGAAGCTGCGTCATATCCAGCGTGATGGCTTCATAACGGTCACGTTGCCAACGCTTTTCGAAGCATCAGCTGGTACAGCTGGTCTAGAGAGTGCGATGCAAGCTTTGTACAAGGCTGCGGATCAAGCGATTGTGGACGGAGCTACGCTTCTTATTTTGTCTGACCGTGGCGTAGATCGTGTTAACGCACCGATCCCAGCGTTATTGGCAACGTCAGGTTTGCACCACCACTTGATTCGCCAAGGCACTCGAACAAAAGTTAGTTTGCTCGTGGAGTCGGGTGAACCGCGTGAAGTGCATCATTTTGCTTTGCTGCTCGGTTATGGAGCTGGGGCGATTAACCCTTATCTGGCACTAGAAACGCTAGATGACATGATTCAGCGTAAGCAGCTTGTTGGCGTTGATCATGAGAAGGCTACTTACAACTACATCAAAGCGGTTACGAAGGGTGTAGTTAAAGTATTGGCGAAAATGGGGATTTCCACCATTCAGAGCTATCGCGGAGCGCAAATTTTTGAAGCGATTGGCTTGAGCCAAGAGCTGGTGGACAGCTACTTTACTTGGACGTATACGCCAGTTGGCGGTATCGGCATCGATGTGGTCGCGAAGGAAGCGATCATGCGCCACAACCGCGCGTTCTCCGAGCAAGAGGGCCGCGACCGTGTGCTCGATACAGGCGGAGACTTGCAATGGCGCCGTGACGGGGAAGATCACATTTATACCCCGGAAACTGTGCATGCGTTGCAATCCGCAGTTCGCAGCAACAACTACGGGATGTATAAGAACTTTAGCAAGCTCGTCAAACGTGAAGACGAGAAATATATGGCTTTGCGCGGACTGCTGAGCTTCAAGGCAGGGCGCACACCGATTCCGATCGAAGAGGTTGAGCCGATCGAATCGATCTTCAAGCGCTTCAAGACGGGAGCCATGTCCTACGGCTCCATCTCCAAAGAAGCGCACGAAACGATCGCGATTGCGATGAACCGCATCGGCGGTAAGAGCAATACCGGCGAAGGCGGGGAGCATCCGGAACGCTTCACACCGGATGCGAACGGCGATCTTCGCCGCAGTGCCATTAAGCAGGTGGCGTCCGGCCGCTTCGGCGTCACGAGCCATTATCTCGTCAACGCTGACGAGATTCAGATCAAGATGGCGCAGGGCGCGAAGCCCGGCGAGGGCGGTCAGCTGCCGGGAACCAAGGTGTACCCTTGGGTAGCCGAGGTTCGCGGTGTTACGCCAGGCGTAGGCTTGATTTCGCCGCCGCCGCATCATGATATTTATTCGATCGAGGATCTCGCAGAGCTGATCCACGATCTCAAGAACGCCAACCCACGGGCACGAATCAGCGTTAAGCTGGTATCCGAGGTGGGTGTTGGCACGATCGCTGCCGGCGTAGCCAAAGGGAAAGCGGACGTTGTCCTTATCTCCGGCTACGACGGAGGTACAGGCGCGTCACCGCAGACGAGTATTCGTCACGCGGGACTGCCGTGGGAGCTCGGTCTGGCGGAGACGCATCAGACACTCGTCCTGAACAATCTGCGCAGCCGTATCGTCGTCGAGACAGACGGCAAGCTGATGACAGGGCGCGACGTTGTCGTAGCTGCCCTGCTCGGTGCCGAGGAGTTCGGCTTCGCAACGACACCACTAATTACAATCGGCTGCGTGATGATGCGCGTCTGCCACTTGGATACTTGTCCGGTTGGGGTCGCTACGCAAAATCCGGAGCTTCGCAAGAAATTTGCTGGGGATCCACAGCATGTTGTTAACTTCATGACGTTCATCGCGAATGATGTGCGTGAAATGATGGCAGAGCTTGGCTTCCGCACGATTGAGGAGATGGTTGGACGCACAGATATTCTGGAGTCCAAGCAAGCCGTCGAGCATTGGAAAGCCAAAGGCGTCGATCTTTCGCCGCTGCTGCACCAACCAGACATGGGCGAAGAAGTCGGTCGCTTCTGCCAAATGGCGCAGGATCACGGCTTAGATCGCTCCCTGGACATGACGAAGCTGCTTGAGATTTGTGAGCCAGCGATCGAGCGCAAAGAGCACGTTCACGCGATTCTGCCAATTACGAACGTTAACCGTGTTGTCGGAACGATTGTGGGCAGTGAAGTGACTCGCCGTCATGGCGTGGAAGGTCTGCCGCACGATACGATTCGTCTTCATTTTGAAGGCTCAGCAGGTCAAAGCTTTGGCGCATTCGTTCCGAAAGGGATCACACTGTCCCTAGAAGGTGATGCCAATGACTACGTAGGGAAAGGATTGTCCGGCGGTAAGCTGGCTATTTTCCCATCGAGCAAGTCCGCTTTTGTACCTGAAGAGAACGTGATTATCGGAAATACCGCTTTCTACGGTGCAACAGATGGAGATGCTTACATCCGTGGTATCGCGGGCGAACGCTTCTGTGTGAGAAACAGTGGTGTGCGTGCTGTCGTTGAAGGTGTTGGCGATCATGGTTGTGAATACATGACAGGTGGTCGTGTTGTTGTTCTTGGTTCAACAGGGCGCAACTTTGCTGCTGGTATGTCAGGCGGTATCGCTTACGTATTGGATGAGAAGGGTGACTTCCAAAGCAAAGTGAATAAAGAGATGGTTTACCTGGAACAGCTGGAAGAAACGTATGAGATGAATGAATTGAAAACGATGATCCAGCATCATGCCACATTTACGGATAGCAGCGTTGCCCACCGAGTCATTCAACACTGGGATGAGTACGTTTGGAAGTTCGTGAAGGTTATACCGAAGGACTACAAACGGATGTTTGATGCTATCGAGAAGGTGAAACGCTCCGGTCTTAGCCAGCAAGAAGCGGTCATGGTTGCTTTCGAGGCGAATATGAGAGATGTTTCCCGCGTCGGTGGAAACTAACGAAACTCAGGAGGGATTAAACGTAAATGGGTAAACCAACCGGTTTTATAGAACACGCTCGTGAAGTGGCATCCGAAGCTTCTCCTCTGGTCCGAATCGGCCATTGGAAAGAGTTTGCGACACCGCTCACGCAAGATAAATTACAAACACAAGGCTCCCGTTGTATGGATTGCGGGATTCCTTTCTGCCACACAGGGGCATTAATCAGCGGCATGGCCGCTGGTTGCCCAGTGAACAACCTCATTCCTGAGTGGAATGATCTCGTGTATCGCGGTCAATGGCGTGAAGCTTTGGATCGTCTGCACAAAACGAATAATTTCCCGGAATTTACGGGCCGTGTGTGTCCAGCGCCTTGTGAAGGCTCTTGTACCGTAGGCTTGAAGGATACGCCGGTTACGATTAAAAGCATTGAGAAAGCCATCATCGATAAAGGGTTTGATGAGGGCTGGATCAAGCCTGAACCGCCGGAAACGCGCACAGGGAAAAAGGTTGCGGTTGTTGGTTCAGGTCCTTCCGGGCTTGCGGCAGCTGCGCAGCTGAACAAAGCTGGGCATTGGGTTACTGTGTTTGAACGGGCCGACCGTGTTGGCGGCTTGCTGATGTACGGTATCCCGAACATGAAGCTGGACAAAAAGTATGTCCAGCGCCGTGTGGATCTGCTCGAAGCTGAAGGTGTAGCGTTCGTTACAGGTGCGCATGTCGGTGTGAACTATCCGATTGAGAAACTGCAAGAGGAATTCGATGCGATCGTCCTGTGCGGCGGAGCTACGAAAGGCCGCGATCTTCCGATCGAGGGCCGTGAGCTCGGCGGCGTGCATTTGGCGATGGAATTCCTCAGCAAAAACACAAAAAGCTTGCTCGACTCCGAGCATGCCGATCGTGAATTCATTTCCGCCGAAGGCAAAGACGTTATCGTTATCGGCGGTGGTGACACAGGAACTGACTGCGTAGGTACTTCCATTCGTCATAAATGTAAGAGTGTGACGCAGTTCGAGATCATGCCGAAGTCGCCGGAAACACGTCCAGCGAACAACCCTTGGCCGGAATGGCCGAAGGTGCTGAAAGTGGACTATGGTCAACAGGAGGCAGCTGCGCTTCAGGGTGAAGATCCGCGTACGTACTTGATCAACACCAAGAAATTCGTGGGGGATGAGAACGGCAACTTGAAGGAGCTGCACACGGTTCTGATCGAGTGGCAGAAGAACGAGAAGGGTGCGTTCGTGCCGGTTGAAGTGCCAGGCAGCGAAAAGGTTTACCCAGCGCAGCTGGTGTTGATTGCCATGGGCTTCACGGGACCAGAGAGCACTGTTTTAGATCAGCTTGGCGTAGCTAAAGACGAGCGCTCCAATGCAAAAGCCGACTACGGGAAGTTCGCTACGAACGTAGAAGGGGTTTTCGCTGCTGGCGACATGCGCCGCGGGCAAAGTCTCGTGGTATGGGCCATCAACGAGGGCCGTGCGGTAGCGCGTGAAGTGGATCGCTTCTTGATGGGATCGTCGAATTTACCATAAGATTGTGAGACTGCTTGCAGGTAGATAATCTACTTGCAAGCAGTTTTTTTATCGCGCTAAATATGCTGCACATGCATTAGTCCGATAGGACTAAATCAGCTGCTTCGCCTGCATGCACTAGATAAACGTGAACATTTCCGAATTCTCATGTACAATAAGAGAAAGTATAAGTCCAAGCAGGGATTGCATGACGTACGGAATGGAGGAATGCACATGAAGAGGGAAGAACTCTTAACACCAGCGGAGTTGCAGGCGTTACTGGCGGGGAATGATGAGATTGCGGAGGAGCTTGAACACGATGAGCAACTTGGGGCGCAAGATCTGATTTCTTTGCAAAGATCTGTGACGCATCTTTCCAAGCAGGTCTTAGAGCTTCAAAGACAGCTTCATGAGCAGATTGAACTCCAGAATAGCCGGCAGGAGCAATTTCTACGACTCTGTAGGCACGAGCTTGAGAACAAGCTGTATGAGCAGTTAGTCACTACGATGGCGGCACATCAGCAATCTTCTAATCAAGTAGACCATGCTGCAAAGGCTCCCGATGAAGTCAGTCCCAAGAGGGAAACCTCGATTGACACGAAGGAAGCAGATCCGCAGCTACCGTTCTCCAGAGTTAAGAGCTACAGCAAAATTCGCAAAAGAAAAAAGGGCTTCATCGAGAAGCTCTTCGAATAGCTTAAACAAAGACCGCTTCTTCACAGAGTGAAGAGCGGTCTTTGTTTATTAATACTACAACATCCCCTCATCATGCGCCTTCTTCGAAGCTTGAACCCTGTCACGGACGTCCATCTTCGAATAGATGTTAGAGATGTAGTTCTTCACCGTACCCTCGGACAAAAATAGACGCTCAGCGATCTCGCGGTTATTAAGGCCGTCGGCAATGCAGTGGAGCACCTGCAATTCACGATCACTGAGCCCGTAGGAATCTGCTCTAACACTCACTTCCTTATCTTCAGAGGAAGCTCCAGCCCCACTTGCCCCGTCTCGCGCCTGCTGAACGAGCATCTTGGCAATGTCATGCGGGATCAACGTGCCGCCTTGATGAACCCATTTAATTCCAGTAGCTAGCTCCTTGGGATGAATGGCTTTCAATAAATAGCCTTCGGCCCCTGCGCTAAGAGCGTCTACAACGTAGCCAATCTCTTGGAAGGTCGTCAAAATAACGACGCGGATGTTCGGCCAGGCGATTTTGATTTGGCGAGTGGCTTCAACACCATCCATGATCGGCATATGAATGTCCATGAGCACGACATTGGGCTGCATTTCTTCGCATAGCTTGATAGCGACGTCTCCGTTTTCGGCTAAACCAACGACTTCAATATCAGGGTCCATCCCCAGCACGATGTGTAAGCTTTCACGAATTAAATCCTGATCATCTACCAGGAGCAGTTTGAGTATAGCTTGGTTAACAGTCATAGGTAATCCTCCTCACAGCGATTAAAAGGTTGGAAAACGTTTTACAGGAATGAAACAATGGACAACCGTCCCTTGCTCAGGTAAGGAGCGTACTTGCAAGGTACCTTGCAGCGCGGATATTCGTTCTTGCATCGCGGTGATACCGAAGCCTACTTTCAGCTGATCCGTGCCAATGCCATCGTCTTCAATGCGAAGGGAAATTTGGTTGTCCGCATAGGTGAGCACGATCTCAATTGAGGTTGCTTTTCCATGGCGTTTCGCATTTGTTAATGATTCCTGCAGGCAGCGAATGAGCGAAAGCTTGGTCTGTTTGGGAATTTCGAATTCTTCACTAACCGTCGTGAAGTGAATTTGAGTGCCCGTGTGCAAGGCAAATTCATTTGCCAAACGGGAAAGCTGCTGAGATAGCAGGGTATCTCCCTCTTGGGGGACCATCTGGTGAATGCTGCGACGGACTTCTTCTAGGCCACCTCTAGTCACGTTGCGCAGGACGTCGAGTTTTTGCTTCGCCTTTTCTGGCGAAACTTCGATGAGATAAGATACGGCGTCCATGCCCATGATGACGGATGTAAAGGTATGTCCGACCGTATCATGCAGTTCGCGGGCCATCCGATTGCGCTCTTCAACTAAGGTAAGCTGTTCAATCTGATTCGCGTACTGCTCTAGCACGTTATTTTGTTCATGAATCAAATGGTATTGACGTTGGTTTTCCTCTAGCAGCTTCTCGGTCTTCTCATTCGAGGAGACAGCACGCTGTAAGCTGAGCCCGATGGCGAAGAAGAGGACGGCATTCAGGATAAAACTAAATAATTGCCCGACGCCCATGTCACTATGCAGCAGGAAAAAGTAAGTGACAGGCATCCCTACCATGAAGATCGGGGCGGTCCACCAAGCATTTTTTCGGTCGGTGAGGAATCCAATGACCATAATTGGGCAATTAATGGTAAGTAGAGCGTCTTGCTCCATCCACGCCAAGTATATTTGCAAGGGGATACCGGTTAATAAAACAGCTATCGGGTACAAAGTCGAGTTAATATACTGAGGGCGCCAAAATAGAAAAGGGGCTCCGTAAGACAGCAAAATAGCTAGTATGGTTAACAGGATGTGGGAGAACGTTTGTTCATAGATGTGAAGGCAGCTATACAGTAAACCAAGCAGTGCAGCACCGGTCAAAACAATAAACAGCGACCATTCTACACCATGCCAGGGTCTTCTTTGGATCATAGATGAGCTCCTTTACTAACGGGTCGTATCTTTCCATTGTACATAAATTTAGGGAAAAGCCATAGTGAACGCAGTCATATGATTCAATTGTGACTTCATTATGACTCAATTATCACTGGGCAAGACATTCGAAGTAGGATAGAGTAGGATTGGATTATATTGGTTTTAAAAATGAGGAGGATATCGCATGTCAGCATCGCAAGAGGCGCTTACGTCGCCCATCGTGCAGGTGGATCGTATTTCCAAACGCATTGGTTCTAAGACCATTATTGATAAGTTAAGCTTTGATGTGCCGCGAGGGGAAGTGTTCGGTTTTTTGGGGCCGAATGGTGCGGGCAAAACAACAACCATCCGCATGATGGTTGGATTGATGTCGATCACAGAAGGGGATATACGCGTAGGCGGGTATTCCATTCGGACGCATTTTGAACAGGCGATTCGTTATATTGGGGCGATTGTTGAAAATCCCGAAATGTATAAGTTTATGAGCGGTTATAAAAATTTGGTGCATTACGCCAGGATGATTCCAGGCATTGAAGAGGATCGGATTCAAGAGGTGATTGATCTTGTTGGGATGACGAATCGCATTCATGACAAGGTGAAAACCTACTCCCTCGGGATGCGCCAACGATTAGGCATCGCCCAAGCGCTTTTACATAAGCCTTCCGTCCTGATTCTGGACGAACCTACGAATGGGCTGGATCCTGCCGGCATTCGGGAGCTTCGAGATCATTTGCGTAAACTTACACGAGATGAAGGGATATCCGTTATCGTTTCTTCTCACTTATTAGCGGAAATGGAGCTTATGTGCGACCGTGTTGCCATTATTCAGAATGGGAAGCTAGTCGACGTCAGACTGATTAAAGAATATGTAAAAGAGGATGGCAAACAGCGGGTTGTCTTCGAGGTAGAGGCGCTCGATCGCGCGCTTCAGTTAGCTTCCGCACAAGGTCAAGTCGTGGAAGTGATCGAAGAGTTCCTCGTCATGGTTCTAGATAAGGAAGAAACGGCTGCATGGAATAGGCGATTCGTTGAGGCAGGAATTGCTGTATACGGCATCCGCAAATCGGCGAAGTCACTGGAAGATCAATTCTTAGAAATGACGGGAAGTGATCCTATTGCTTAACCTAATCAAAAATGAACAGATGAAAATTTACAGTCGACTTCGAACTTGGATTTTAGCAATATTATTAGTTGTCATTGTCGTGCTTACGGGGATATTATCGCATTCGGATTATAACCAAGATGATAGCTGGAAACTAAGAGCTTCAGAAACTATTGAGCATAATAAGAAGGAGCTTGCGAGTCCAGACCTTCCCGAAAATTTTAAGAAGCAGATGAGGGAACAAAATGCACTACAGCAACACATGCTGGATCATAATTATCCACCTATGGAGAATACGCTGTGGGGCGGAATGATGACCGCTTCAGGTCTGATCATTCTGGTTACACTGTTCACGGTCATTATTGCCGGAGACATGGTGGCCGGTGAGTTTACTTGGGGAACCATCAAACTGCTGCTCATTCGTCCTGCGAGTCGATCGAAGATTCTTTTGTCGAAGTACCTGACAACCTTACTTTTTGCAGCTACACTGCTGGTGATCTTGTTCATCACAGCTCTGATCGTGAATGGCTTCATGTATGGCTTTGGGCGATTAACCCTTCCGCATCTAATTGTAAATGCCGCAGGTCAAGTACAGGAGAAGAGCATGCTGTTCTATGTATTTGCGACTTATGGATTTAAATTAATCGAGCTGGTGATGATCGTTACGTTAGCTTTTATGTTTTCGACAGTGTTTCGCAGCGCATCTCTTGCGATCGGTCTCAGCATATTTATCATGTTTGCAGGGCAAGTGATTACGTTATTGTTCCTAAGATACACTTGGGGGAAATATTTCCTATTTGCCAATACTGATCTCACGCCGTATCTGGAGGATAGACCGTTAGCTGAGGGGATGACGATGGGCTTCTCCATCACGATGCTCGTATTTTATTTCTTACTGTTCAATGTACTTTCCTGGGAAATATTCCGTAGACGCGATGTCGCGGCTTAATAGCGTAAAAAAGAACGATCCTTCCGGTTCAACTTTCACCGTGGGATCGTTCTTTTATTTTTGAATATACGATTGAATCGTTTCTGGCACTTCCAGAAGCGACGGCAGCTGATAAAACGCGCCTTTTGGTGTGACGTCGATCGTCCCCTTGTTAAACACCCAGTCATCGACAACAGGAATATGAATCGCATGGATGCCTGCGTGAAGCGCTGGCAGAACATCTGTCGTAATCGAGTTGCCAATCATCCAAGTGTGCTGGCGGTCAAAACGTTGTTCCTGCATCAGCGTATTCATGAACTCACGGGTCTTGTGTACGGTGACGAAGATACGATCTTGAAAGAATTCGTCGAGGCCAACGTCCTTAATTTTTTTCAATTGAATGGAGACGTCTCCGCCAGTATATAGAAACAAGTTGTGACCTGCTTGTTGAAGGCTGTGAAGGGTCTCATTCATCAATGGATAAGGCTCAACTGTGTAGCTGTAGACCGTGTGGCCGAGCTGCATAAGCCAGTCCATTTCTTTGGCGCTGACAGGACGATTATAGTGCTGTGCAAACCATTGATAGGTCTCAACGAATGACTTGGGAAAGCGCTCCGGCATGAAGCCGTGAATTTGAATGCCAGCAAGGTCGATATCCAACTGCTTTTTTTTAATGTCCTGCTTAGTCAGAGCGTGTCCTGAATACCAAGTTAGCATCAGATCAACGAACTGATCAATCACGAAGTCAAAATATTTATTGCAATGCACCAATGTATCATCAAGATCAAATAGGATGGATTGTTCTCTCATAGTCCTTATGTCTCCTATACTAGTTAGAAATAATTGTCCAACCAGTATACCATGCGGCTAGCTGCAATCCTAGCATTCGGGATTACATGGCAACGGTGTTGCCTTTGTACATAGGTTCAGGTGCAGCAACAGGTCTGTTCCCTGTCTCAGGCTCGTTGTTAGGCACAGGCGCTGCAACGGTTGATTTTGTATCCATTTTGCTGCTGCCTTGGAATACGCCGCCTTCTTCAATGATGAAAGAGGCTGCGCTAATATTGCCATGCAGGGAGCCTGTGGAGGTAATCGTCAGCTTGCCTTTGGTCGTAATATTCCCATGGACGCTTCCAGCCAAAACGACATCTCGCGCATTAATATTGGATTTCACAACGCCGTGCTCGCCAATAATAACGTCCCCTGCACAATCGATATCGCCAGTAATTCCACCTTCAATGCGGATGCTAGCCTCCGATTTAATACGGCCTTCGAAGCTGGTTCCCTCCCCTATCAGCGTATCGGTTGTATTAGGATTCATGAGATTTTTTGTCTTTTTGAACATGTTAGTTATCATCCTTTCGAATCGATTTAAGATAAGGTTTGGGGTCGATGCTTTCACCGTTTTTAAGAACTTCATAATGGAGATGTGCACCTGTACTGCGGCCAGTGGAGCCGACTAGACCAATCGTGCTGCCTTTTTCGACAGTATCTCCTTTGTTAACAAGTATTTTATTTAAATGCATATACCAGGTGCGTAAGCCTTTGGAATGCTCAATCACAATGTTGTTGCCGTGGTAAATGTCTTTCCCTGTACTGACGACTTTCCCAGCAGCGGTTGCAAATACGGGATCATTCTCATGAGCACCGAAATCAATGCCAGAATGATAACTCGGTATTTTGGTAAAAGGGTCTGATCGATATCCAAAAGGGGAAGTAACGACCTTTGTGCTAGTTGGCCACAGTGTTGGCGTTATGCGCAGCTGCTCTTGTTTGTCGGCAACCTTCTGCTTGGTTGCGGTCAAATTCGTTTGCAACGCTTGAACTTCCCCGTTAAGTGCCGTAAATGAGGCAAGTGTATCTTGACCTAGCTTAAGAATGACATCTTGCGATACAGGATTCGGGCTTCCTCCCACACCGGTTGAAGCGGATGATGCATCAGCAACTGGCTGATTGGCATCTTTCTTATCCTTACCTGCGGTTGAGGCGCTTGCAATGGCAGTTTTACCTGGTTCTGGGTCAATCCCTGCGATCGATTTGAGATCATTCTCGAGCTTCTTCACTTCTTCGACCTGCGATTTCATCTGTTCCGCTTGCTGGGACAGTTGAATCACTTCATTTTGCAATTGCTCGATCGCCTCGTTCTTGGAGGATAAGGCTGCGCTCCATTGCTCGTTGGCACCGCTCAGCTTGGTCTGTAAATCACTCGCCTGTTTCAAGCTATGTGTATGTAAAACATATATCGATATGGAAATCAGCAGCAGCAAGGAAACGAAGGCAGCTGCGATATAGGCTGCTAAATGGGGAATGCGAAACCTGACGACCGATTGATTAGCGTCTGGTATGATAACCAGTGTCAGTTTTTTGGGTTTCCACTTGAGCTTCATAAGGGCTAGATTATCTCCTGTCGTGGTTGAATTTGGTAATGGGTGGTCTGTACAACATTCGTCATATTGCGCCAAAAACCTGCCTTCCTGCCTACTAGTCCTAGTAAATTGAGTCTAAAGTAGGAAGGAATCCTGTCGTATATGATCGAATGTACTAATACAATTACAGAAAGCTGTAGATTTGGAGTGGAGGCACACATGATTAAGCTTGCAGGTATTGACATAGGGAACGATAGTATTAAGTTGGTGCTAGATGGGTCTAGAGAACCATTAGTGATACCGAATATCATTGCGCCTGGCTACGAGAGACACATTTTGCAAGAAGAAGATTCACCTTGGAAAGCGTTGGATGTTGTCATTTACAGTCCAAGCCTTTCACAAAGGAATCAACGTTATTTCGTAGGGCAGCTTGCCTTGGAGCACGAAGATAACTTAGAGCTGGAAGATACAGATAATAAAGCGCTATCGGATCAATCCCTCATTGTTGCACTGACTGCACTTGCTTATCAAGGTCTCACAAACCAAGTGGCTAACCCTGGCTACGGCAACGTTGATGAAGTTGAATACACAATTGGTACGGGCTTACCTGTTCGTTCTTTTCCGAAATATCATCAATCCTTCGAGCATCGACTTCTGGGTGAGCACGAAGTGACGTTCCTTTCCACACCGCAATTCCATAATCGCAAAATCAAAGTTTCGATCCGCAAAGTAGCGGTCTCCATTGAAGGCGCTGCGGCTATGTTCCACTTGGCGACGCATGACAGCCTGCAGGTGAGAGACGAAGAAATTTACAACGGCTGCATCGGTGTTTGTGAAATCGGTGCGTTGACGACAGATTTCCCGGTCATCAAGCGGATGGCGATTGATAATCATTTTAGCCATGGCGAGCAAATTGGTATCGCAACTTATTTGGATGCCATCATTCGCGATGTGGAAGATGCGTATGGCCACTTGTTCCCAAGCCGTGCGAAGCTTGCGCAGCGCGTGAAGAATCGGCAATTTACGATTCAGCTTCCAGGGGAAGGCCAAGTGGATATTCGGCCGATCGTGGATCAGCATTTCCGTCGTGCTGCTGTGCGCATGGTCGAAATGATTAAAAAACGCTGGCGCAAATGCCCAGATATTCAATGCTTTTACGTGATTGGCGGCGGTGCAGCAGCGTTGAAGCCTTACATTCAAGACGCTGCGGGAGCGATGAAATTACGCTTCACGAATGAGAGCGAATACTTAAACGTTCATGGCTACTTGAAAGTAGCGAAAAGCCGTTTAAACCAATCCGTTCCTGTTTAATATAACGAGGCACCTGCATAGGCAGGTGCTTTTTTCATTTGTATAAGCATTCCTCCACAACTCATTTCACGTTAATGTATGAATTCACATTAGTTGCTGCTTTCAGCTTGCTTGAGTTTGGTGAGCTCCATATAGGTAGTCAAAGTCGTTAGCAGGAGGCAACTGCCGAAACCAATTGCACAAATCATCCCCATTAGCGGAGATTTCTCACCGAACATAAGGCCTACGAGGACAAATGAAACGCAAAGAAGCAGTACCAGATTTCCTCCTTGTAGCCATTGCATATAGGTCAGGCGCTGGCTTAGTTTAGCTGCACTTTGTGCGGGATCCTTCTTGGCATGTGTTCCCCCGGGGGGAGGAGGAAAGGCATGCGGATATTTTCTTCGCTTCCAGACCCCTGCGATGAAGAGTAGTGCCATGATGAAGGGTTGGTAAGTCATAACAATGACCGACGAGCTGTAGTTGGAGAAGGAAAGCAGCTCGGTGGTGCTTTTGAAGGAAAGGCAAGTACATAGTGCCAGTAACAGCGCGATAGGCTTGTTGATCATCGGATAATTACGCTGTTTGAATATAGAGCTGATCCCGAGCAGAAGTGCCAAATAAATGGCAATGATTTTACATCCCACTGTCGGAAACCAGATCATCAGCATGACGAGATCAAGACGGTCGAGAAAGTCAGTGACATGGATCGTTTGGACTAAGTTATAGCTGGGATATGATAAATTCGCAGGTATCTTAGGGCCGAGTACGGCGATTAAAGCGAAAAGAACGAGTGTGAGTAGAAAAAAACCAAGCAGGGAGCCGTGTCGAATGGCCGATCGGATATGGTTGGCATTGTACAACATATGAAGGAACGCACCTAATATGAAGATGTCACCAGCATTTCCGAGTGTCAAAAAGGAGCTTGCCGTCCAGTTCTGGAGCGGCATGGTCAGAATCGGCGTCGTCAGTCGCAAATAAAATTCGTTCGATAAGAGCAGCGGCATAATGGTAATGGTCGCGACGAAAAGTGGGTAGAACAGGTCATTTACACGTGCAATGACTTCTACACTCGTTTTGCCAAAATACATGAGCAACAAGCAGTTGAGTAAAATTAAGATTTCTAAGGGTGTTGTGCTCAGCAGCAGGGTTGAACTAAATCTAGATACGGAGGAAATGTCCCGGACTACAATCTGCCAGAAATGAAACAAAATAAGTAAATTCACACAAGTGCCTAGCCATTGTCCTAATAAAGCTTTAGACATTTCGAAAATGTTCTTTTGCGGATAGAGCTTGGCCATATAGCCAAAGAAACCAGCAATCAGGAATACATAAAATATAGAAAGTAAATAGCTGAACCAAGCATCCATTTGATTGATCCGTATCAATTCATTTTGCAAGGTTAGGATGCCTCCGCTAGTCACGATGGAAGAAGCCAGCCATGAGAGTTGACGCTGGTTAATGACTTGTTTGCTATTGATGAGAAAAACCTCCTTTCTGCTTAAATACCAAGAACTTTTACGATCCAGGGAGAAACCACTTGCACGAAAAAATAGGATGGCATGGGTATAATCACATGTAGATATTTCGTAATCAGCAGGACAGTGATAATCCCGATGGCGAGACCATACGTTATTTTGTTCCCAATTCCCGCTTGTTGCAGCATTTTACGATCGACAATGAAGGATCCGATTAAAATGAAGAGAAATGAGATGACGAAGATCCCATCCATCGTTTAGATCCCTCCCTTCGTCACGTTTTGGTTAATCATGCCAGTATCTGGTATGGAGGCATTCACGACAATGTTGAATTCGGCCTCTTTAAAATAATGTTCCCAATCCTTCTTAAAGTGTTCGTTCCACTTCTGAGGATGGGTTCGCCAAACGATGAGACCGAGTTGAGCAGAATCCGTGCCTTCTTTTTGCATCTGTTTTATCGTTGCGAGAACGGACGATTTGACTTGCTCTGCAAACTTGGTTTCCACGCTATGAAGGTTTTCGGATTTGAATAAATCCTTATTAGATAAGTCTTCTCTGACTGCTCCACGAGCTTCCACGACCACGTCGAACATCACTTTGTCTCCCATTAGCTTAGGTGTGATGGCTGTCTTTCCGCCTATGACGGCTACCGAGATTTTAGAATCCTCCTCCAGGGGGAATGTGTACTGCTGTGCTTTCACTTGATTTCTTAGCCACATTAGGCCTTGGGCTTCAATTTTCTTATAGACACCAACCATCCGATCACCTTTGAATTGAACGTAACCAATCAATTGGATTTCTTGAGAAGGGTCCTTGGTGGCTTGTGTTTCTTTCGGCTCAAAATAGTTCATAATCGGGTCACTATTGAAGCTTAGCGAAATGCCAATATCCTTGATGGAGGTGGGCATAGCATATCGTGATTTTGCCAGTTCTCGAATTACTTCTGCTGGGAAACGTTCAAATTTCGGCGCTGTATTGAGCAAATCATAGCCCTTCCCTTTCGTAACGACGAGGAATGTTGTCATCCGATTCTCCGTTGAACGAGGCAGCACATCGAACAAGGAATGAATGCCTTGTTTTGCAAGCTTCTCACCGATGACGATCGTTCTTCGATGTGAGAGAAAGAGTCGCCTTGCCATACGCGATTGGAGCTTACTGAAAGCATCACGGTAGGTAATGCCTACTTCGGAATCAATGTAATAGCTTTTACCTCCTGACGTGCCCCCGCCTCCGCCGCTTGCTCCACCCATGGAGCCGGGCAGCGGAAGCATATGCGCGATACGATATCTGCCATCATCCTCTAAATCGGCGGAAGAAGTGACGACAAATGCGAGGTCATTGGTCTCCGTACGATCCCAGCAGCCAGTAAGAAGAGTCGTGGCTGCTAGTATGGTTACGATCAGGCTGATACGCTGTTTAGGTTGTATCATTTCGACTGTTCCTCCTCACTGGCTTTGTGTACGTGCTCTATACTGCTTCCGTCTACGCCTCCGGATTTCTTGATTTGTTTCGCAAGTGAATCATCTTGACTAACGTTATCTTGCACTGCCATAAATTCGGGACGCTTCCATATTTGCCACAAAGGAGCACGAACAAGCACATCTTTCATATCACTAACAGATAAGGGACCGATGGGAGACAGATATGGAACTCCAAAGGAACGGAGATTCGCCATATGACCGATCAAAATCATGATAGAGAAGAAAATGCCATAGAAACCGAATACGGCAGCGGCAATGAGAATGGGAAAGCGAAGCATCCGAATCGCAATCGCTCCGTTAAATCTTGGAATGGTGAAGGAAGCGATACCTGTAATCGAGACGACAATAACCATCGGTGCGGATACGATTCCGGCTTGTACGGCTGCTTGCCCAACGACTAGTGCGCCTAAGATAGAAACGGCGGAGCCAACTGCCTTCGGCAGGCGGATCCCCGCTTCTCGCAGGGCTTCAAAGGTAATTTCCATGATGAAAGCTTCAACCACAGATGGAAACGGAATCGCCTCCCGGGAAGCAGCGACACTCAGCATTAGTGCGGTTGGGAGTAGTGCTTGATGGTACGTTGTTATCGCTACATAAAGCGCCGGCGTCGTTAAGGATAGAAACATGAAAACATAACGAAGCAAGCGTAACAATGTGCTAATTTGGAATCGTTCATAGTAGTCTTCGCTCGTTTGCATAATTTGAATGAAGACGAAGGGGACGATGAGAGCGAATGGTGTTCCGTCAGTAAGAATTGCAACGCGCCCTTGAAGTAAAGCGGCAGCAACCACGTCGGGGCGCTCCGTATATTGCATTTGTGGAAACGGCGAATAGGCATCGTCCTGAATGAGTTCTTCAATCATGCCTGATTCCAGAATGGCATCAATCTTGATGAGCTCTAGTCGTTTGACGACTTCTTCAATTAACGAAGGCATAGCTAGGTCTTCCATGTAGCAGACGACAAGGTTGGTATTGCTCTCTTTGCCGACACTCATCGATTTCATCTTCAGTCGAGGCGTCTTTAGCTTGCGTCGGATCATAGAGGTATTCGTACGAATGCTCTCTACGAAGCCTTCTTTCGGTCCACGTACGACCGTTTCAGTCTCTGGTTCACCGACGGAACGTTTCTCAGTACCACGGATGCCGAGCAGAATGGCTTTCGCGTTTCCTTCTACCAGCAGGGCGGCATCCCCGCCTAAGACGGAGGCAAGCAAATCTCCGTAGTTATCGGAAATCTGCGTCTGTGACACCGGCAGAATGACATTGGCGATACGCTCAATGGAGGTTTCACCGCCGCCGATCAGCATGAGTGATTTCATCGTATCGTTCAGTAGCTGTGTATTGGTTAGACCATCCACGAAAAGAAGCAGGGCTGGAATATGAGGATCAATTTCGAATTCCCTCACGACGACATCGGAACAATCCCGAAACATGTCTTTGATGAAGGCATGATTCTCATCCAGCAGCAGCGAGAGCTTGGTCTTTTTAAGGTCTTCGATAAACTGAATCTCGAGAGCTTGATCCAAATCAGCAGGAGGGCTGTCTTTGCCTTCGCCTTCGCTAACTTGTGTAGATGCACGTCTTTGCAGGATGCTTTTCATCAAATTTTTAGATGTTTTGGTCAAGCGATTGGCACCTCCTGCTGATATCAAGTTAAAGAAATAAGAATGCGTAGATTATGTTCTGCGATTCAGCAGGATTTTATTACGAAAGATGGAAAATTTTATTCGCACAGCTGATCTTGGAAAGAAAAGGTATAGCTCAGATAACCTTAGCAAAAGCTATCTCAGCATGAGCATGCAGGGATAGGAGATGGTGTTATTGGTATGGCTTGTTCTATTACTGCTGTTATTTATTTTTCAGGCAGCTACGATTCTAATTTGTGAATATAAAAGGCCTGCCAAGTCTGTGGCATGGCTAAGTATTTTGTTTATTTTTCCAATCATTGGATTCATTATGTATGTTTTCATGGCTAGGGAATATGTAAGACGAAAGAAAGTTCATGGGCATAACAGAACGTGTCGTGAGAAAAAACAGCTCCAAAGTGCTGGCGATAACAACGATTGCTTAGGGGAAGTGGTAAGTAGTGATGACAGCTTTCTGACTGGGGAACAGCGTCTTCGTGCGTGGCTGCGGCACGTGCCAGATGCACCGATTACAACGCGTAATCGGGCCCAGATATTGACGAATGCAGATGTGACATATGAGGCCATGCTGACGGAAATAGGCAAGGCCAAGCACCATATCCATTTCGAATTTTATACGATTCGTGATGATGAGATTGGCGTACGATTTCAAGAGGCATTGCTTCAGAAAGCGAAGGAAGAGGTAACCATCAGGGTCATTTACGATGGCGTGGGGAGTCACTCTCTTTCGAAGGCGTACATCACCAAATTAAAGCGAGCGGGTATTGCTGTACAACCTTTCTTAAAGCCGTTGATCGCATTCTTCGATAAACGGTTAAATTATCGGAACCATCGTAAAATTGTAGTCGTCGACGGCTTGGTTGGTTTTGTAGGTGGCATTAACATTGGCGATGAATATTTGGGCGGAGATCCTAAGCTGGGCTTCTGGCGAGATACCCACGTCATGCTGGTTGGCGATGCGGTGTACGATTTACAGCGCACGTTTCTGACGGACTGGTTTTTCGTGAGCGGGGAAAGCTTGGAAGGGTACAGCTATTATCCTGCTCATAGGGAGCAGCATTCTTCCTATGTTCAAGTTATTTCAAGCGGTCCTGATGCCAGATGGGATGCGATTCAGGAGATGTATTTTGCAGGGTTGATCGCGGCGAGGAATCGGATTTGGATCACAACGCCGTATTTCATTCCCGATCCGAGCATCATCATGGCACTCAAATCAGCAGCGATCAGTGGCGTAGAGGTGAAGGTTATCCTTCCTTACAAGGCGGATTCGCGCATCGTACAATATGCTTCAAGGTCTTATCTGCAGGAATTACTGCAGGTAGGTGTTCGATTCTTCTTGTATCGTAAAGGATTTATACACGCAAAAGTAATCATCGTGGATGACATCTTGGCGACGGTTGGTACAGCGAATGTGGATATGCGCAGTTTTTTTAGCAATTTCGAATTGAATGCGGTGATGTTTGATACCGAGATGATTGTTCGTTTAGAAGAAGATTTCGAGAACGACCTAGCGGAATGTATGGAAGTTCAGTTAGATGAATTTGAAATGAGGTCTCGGGGAGAAAAGGGGAAGGAGTTAGTCGCACGCTTGTTGTCACCTCTGTTTTAAGGAGATGCAAAAAGAGTAGTTCTATAAAGAACTACTCTTTTAATTTACTTAAAATGGCATCTAAATTTTGAGGTGAAACGCGGTCAATCAGATCCCCATAAGTTCGCAGTCGACTCATAATGTTCAGCTGATTGAATTCGCGAGGACTTGGGCGAAGCTCAACCTCTTTCCAGAGCAAGGGCGTCGAGATCGTGGCGTCCTTTTTGGCGCGCGGCGTGTAGGGGGCCGATAGTGTTTTTCCATACCAATGCTGTAGGTAATCGATATATATTTTATCACCGCGATTTTTCTTGAAACGCTCAATGGTAAACAGCTTCGGATGCGTCTGAACCGCATAAGCAGCGATGAAATGGCCGATCTTTCGAAGCTCTTCAAAGGTATAGCCTGCCTGTATGGGGATGTAGATTTGTACCCCCGTTGCGCCAGAAGTCTTAGGGACGGACTGAATGCGTAACGAGTCCAACACTTCACCGATGATAAGCGCCGCCTCCATGATGCGAGGTTCTTCCTCCAAGGTCGGGTCGATATCAATCAGCCATTCTGCGGGCAGCGTCTCGCCAATGTAATGAAAAGAAGGGTGAAACTCTAGGCAAGTCAGATTTCCCAGCCACATGAGTGTGGATAAGGAATCCAAATTCACATAATTAATGCCGTCGAGCGGTGCTAGCTTAACGAAGCTGGGCACGGGATCTGGCGCATTTTTCTGATAAAAGGACTTGTCATCATACCCATGCGGAAAGCGAATGGTCGTTAGATGGCGATTGCGGCAATAGCGTAAAAGGTAGGGCGAGAGCTCACTCAATTTCGTGAGATAATCTGCTTTCGTGATACCCAAGTCAGGCCATAGCGGCTTATTCGGATTCGTGATCGTCAACTCGTTGCCCTCTACGAGAAGCGTAGCTTTCTCTGCTTTGAACGCCATTGGCATTGCTCCTTTTGAGCTTGTGTCGTATCACCAATTATTGCCTTGGCGAGCCGATCTCAAACGGGCTAGAGAGGCATTCAACTTAAGCGACGACATGCAACCATAGATACAAACCAATCAACGTGATGAGCAGCGTAGGAACGGTCAGGACAAAACCTGCTTTCATATAACCGCCCCATGTGATTTTTACCCCTTTTTTGGAAAGCACATGAAGCCAGATGAGGGTAGCAAGCGAGCCAATCGGCGTCATTTTAGGACCTAGATCCGTACCGACAACATTGGCATAAATAAGCGCCTCTCTTAGAATGCCCTCTGTTTGTGTTCCCTGAATCGCTAACGCGTCAATTAATACAGTCGGCAAATTATTCATGATCGAGGACAAAATCGCCGCGAGGAAGCCCATGCCAATCGTAGCTGCGAAGAGTCCTTCTTTCGAAATAACTTCGATGAAATCCCCGAGAGCATCGGTGAGTCCAACATTTTTCAGCCCATAGACAACGACATACATCCCGATCGAGAAAATAACAACCGCCCATGGCGCTTCTTTCAAAATCTTCTTCGTATCGATCACAGCGCTGGAACGAGCAGAAAGGATAAAGCCAATTGCGGCAGCACCGACAATGAACGAAACAGGAATTTCGACGAATCCACTCCCAATATAAGCAACTAAGAGAATGCCGAGAATCCACCAGGATAAGCGGAAAAGCTTAGGATCTCTAATTGCATCCGATGGCTGTCTCAGCTCAGTGATGTCATAACGAACCGGAATTTGTTTGCGGTAAAAAAGGTAGAGAACAAGCAAGCTCGCCCCTAACGAGAACAAACTCGTCACGAACATGCGGCTTGCATAGGTCACAAAGTCAATCCCGAAGAAATCCGCAGATAAGATATTCACCAAATTACTGATGATAAATGGAAGTGAAGTTGTATCTGCGATAAATCCGCTCGCCATAATGAAGGGGAGAATAGCAGCATCCGGCAATTTCATGGCTCTAACCATGGCTAGTACGATTGGCGTAAGGATCAGGGCTGCGCCATCATTAGCGAAGAAGGCAGAAACCGCCGCGCCGAGCAGGATCACGTAGATGAACATCAGCTTCCCGTTGCCTTTCGCTAACCTAGCCATATGGAGTGCTGACCATTCGAAAAATCCAATACTATCTAGCACAATTGAGATGATAATAATGCCGACAAAAGCGAGTGTAGCGTTCCAAACGATATCCGTTACAGTAGCGACGTCCTGGAAGGATACGACTTGGAAGATGAGGGCGAGTAAGGCTCCAGCGGAAGCTGACCAACCAATACCGATCCCTTTCGGCTGCCAAATGACAAAGGTAATCGTAAGTAAAAAGATTATAATAGCCAAATAAATCATGAGATCCTCCTAGCAAAAAACATATAAATGTCGTTGTTAATATTCTCAAATTTATGGCTATCTGTATAGCAAAAAATAATTGGTAATAGGCTACTCAAATTATTTGTCAAATAATTTCTCCAGTGCCTCACGTTGGGGTTGTCTAACATGAATAACCGGGCGAATGCTTTTTGCTAAATTTTCAGCATCCGTGATGTTTTCGCTTTTTCCTAGTGTAATCAAAGTGCCAATAGCTACAGCGCCAGTGCGACCTTTGCCACCACCGCAATGGAATCCAACCTTTTTGCCACTCTTATAAGCATCTACAACGTGATTGATAGCTTGTTGGAACAGTTGGTCTTGCGGAGCTTCCGCGTTGTCACCAAGCGGAACTTGCAGCCATTCTACGCTATCTGCAGGATAGGCAAACTCCGTAGCCTCACCGCGCAAATCAACGATAACCTCAACGTTTTCATTTTTAATCATGTCTTCGACGTCTGCAGCTCCGCCAAAAAATATTTTGTCTTCAACTAACGCTTGATAATTTTTCTCCATGTTACTTACCTTCCTTTACAAATTGTTCAATACGGCTCTTAATGGACTCACGCACTTCACGGAATTTTGTTGTAATTTCTTCTTCAGTGCCAGTTGCTTTGGCAGGGTCTTCAAATCCCCAATGCCATCTTTCCGCTTTATCATTTCGAACAACAGGGCAGTTGTCATTAGCATGACCGCACAAAGTAATGATGTAATCAGCTTGAGCCAAAATTTGAGGATCGATCACATCAGAGGTATGGTTTGATATGTCGATACCAGCTTCCTTCATCGTTGCTACTGCACGTGGGTTTAATCCGTGAGCTTCCAGACCCGCGCTTTTCACTTCGTATTTGTCCCCGTCTAAAGCTTTCAAATAGCCATCAGCGATTTGGCTGCGGCAAGAGTTTCCCGTGCAAAGAAAATATACTAAAGGTTTTTTGTTTTCCATAAATCCTCCTAATCACAACAATTTAAATCTTCACAAGATATCGCATCTACTTTTTCTTTCTGGGAGGGCAGGTACCGAAAGATATCGTGCAGATAAAGCTTATCTTCAATATGCAATGAATAAAATACCCATTGGCCCTTTTTGGTTTCCTTGACTAAACCGCCTGATTTTAGCTTTCGCATGTGTTGGCTTACATTGGGCTGACTGGTTTGTAGGAGTTCGACTATTTCATATACGCACAGTTCACGTTCTTTGAGCAGAGAGAGAATCGACAATCTCATTTTGTCCCCGAGCAGCTTAAACACTTCAGATAATGGTTCAATATCAGGCAAAATAACACGCTCCTTTACATCCGTCGAAATCCATTTGTAAATTATTATATAATTATTCACTTATATATAAAAGTTAAGGTTTTGTGAATAAATTATGCATGCACATTTAATCAATTTATTTTGATTAAGTATTGTTTTGTAATTCATTTTGGTATATATTATCAATACATCAAAAATATTTGATTTAATGAATCGGGTGAGAACAGATGAAAACAATTATTCCTATACATGAAGTAAAAATAAATACAACACCAAGTGACTCATTTTTCATTTCATACGAGGCAAAATTTAAAGCATTAGCGGATAGCAAGCGTCTGCAGATTATGTATGAGTTAACCCAACGTGGTAAAACGTGCGTTTGTGACCTATGTGATATCGTTGAAATGGCTCAATCCAAACTGTCGTATCACTTAAAGATCTTGTTAGATGCAAACCTAATTTCGAAAGAAGTCATTGGTACTTGGAGTTACTATGAGATTAATCAATTAGAGGTAAACGGATTATTATCTGAGCAGCTTTGCTGTATTTTTAGACCTAGCGGAAAGTAAAATTTTTTTGAATAAATAATCAATTTTTTTTGATTAATAGATCAATATTATTTGATTAAGGGAGTGTTGTATTATGTTGTTTCACGATGTGAATCCACAGCTTATGTATGTATCTCAAGCGGACAAAAGGGTTGACCACCTGGAATGGAGGGAGCCTCAAAGTAAAAAGCAATTTCGTTTCCGATTCGATAAAATTACTAACTTATTTAGAACAAAAAAAACTCAACCCAATTGTTGCGCACCTGCTTGCTGTTAAGATTTGAAAAAATATGACTTGGAGGTTTCTCAATGTCTGAAAATAACTTGCAAACAAGATTACCAGTAGCAATTATCGGAGCAGGTCCTGTCGGCCTTGCCGCGGCTGCGCATTTAGTAACACGTGGGGAGCCTTTTGTATTATTTGAAGCTGGGAACGAGGTTGCTTCGAATGTTGCTTCATGGGCACATGTTAGACTCTTTTCCCCATGGGAATTTAATATCGATAAAGTTGCTCGCCAATTACTCTCCTCACACGATTGGATAGCTCCAATTAACTCGGATATACCTACCGGTCTTGAGATGATTGAAAATTATTTCAAGCCATTGGCCAACCTGCCTGAAATTAAACCTTACGTTCACTTCAATACAACAGTGGTTGCAGTGAGTCGTAAGGGGCTTAACAAGGTGAAAACAGAGGGCCGCGACGTGCTTCCATTTGTACTCCATGTTGAGAAAAATGGTGAGAGAATCGTGGTCGAAGCTAGGGCTGTTATTGATGCCACGGGCACTTGGGCGAACCCGAGTCCTGTTCTATCAGAAGGGGTTTGGACGGCCGAGGAAAATTCTCTAAGCAGCCATATTTACTACGGGATGCCAGATATTCTAAGTAAGCATAAAGGGCGTTATAGTGGCAAGAAAGTGCTTGTTGTAGGAAGTGGCCACTCCGCCATTAATACGCTTTTGGAACTTGGTGAACTCCAAGATGAAGTACGAGAAACTGAAATTGTTTGGGTACTCCGAAAATCCAAGCTTAAAGATGTTTATGGAGGGCAAGAGGAAGATCAGTTGGCTGCTAGAGGCGAACTTGGTTCGCGTATTCAGAGGCTTGTTGAATCAGGTAAAGTCAAGGTTTTAACGTCATTTCATATTCAAGAGTTAAAAAACAATGGTGGAAAGATTCAAGTCAGCGGTTCTGTTGAGAATGAGCTATTATATATTCATGGAGTAGATGAGATTGTTTCAAATACGGGTTCCCGTCCGGATCTATCTTTCTTAAGAGAAGTCCGAGTGACCACTGATCCAAGTCTGGAGAGTACGGTGGAACTGGCACCTCTCATTGACCCTAATCTGCATGGTTGCGGCACAGTAAGACCGCACGGGGAGAAAGAGCTAAGACAACCAGAGAAAAATTTCTATATTGTTGGTTCCAAAAGCTATGGCCGAGCGCCTACTTTTTTAATGGCTACAGGGTATGAACAAGTAAGATCCGTTGTTGCGGCTCTAGTCGGTGATCATGCAGCTGCGGAGAGAGTTGAACTTGTACTTCCTGAAACAGGGGTGTGCAGTATCCAGACCAGTTCTTGCTGTACAAAAATAAACATACCGGTAGTTGCGAAGTCTACTTGCTGCAGTTAAATCCTTAAGTTTAGCCCCCCTTACATGCATAAAGCCCATACCCGCGACAAATGTCCATCATACGTTATAGGATGCATGGCTTATTCATGAATAACATGAACGGTCAATAACCCATAGGGAGATGGAGCTGTGATTTCAAAGTCGGGACTTACAGGGCGAGTAATCTTTAAAGGAGATCCGGGGTATGATGCTGCACGAAAAAATTGGGATCCTCATACAGACAGATTTCCGAGAGTGTTTGTGTTTGCTCAGGGAACGAAAGATGTGGCAAATGCGATAAGATGGGCGCGTAAAAATAATGTCCCCATTCGACCAAGAAGTGGAAGACATGCCTTGGAAACGAATCTGTCCCAGGTCAATGGGGGCATTGTTATTGATGTAAGTGATATGAAGAAAATTCAGCTCAATAGAAAACTCGGAACAGCCGTTGTTGGTTCAGGCAATACAGTGGGAAGAATAGTGAAAACGCTTGCCAAGCAAGGCATTCTGGCTCCCTTTGGCGATAGCCCATCTGTAGGGATCGGCGGTATCACAGCCGGCGGGGGGATTGGGCCACTTCAACGGACGACCGGTCTTCTCTGTGACAACCTTCTAGAAATTGAAATGGTTGATGCGAAGGGGAAAGTGATTCGTGCCAATAAAAAGTGCAATAGCGATCTGTTATGGGCTACTCGCGGGGGTGGCGGAGGTAACTTTGGTGTGTATACAACATACAAATTCAAAGTACGGCGAGCTCCACAAAAGGCAACTGTTTTTACCATTACCTGGCCATGGAACCAGTTTGAAGAGGTAACAAAAAAGTGGCAAAGATGGGCTCCTTTTATAAGCACCAAACTGGGGAGCGAATTGTCGATTGGGCCCAAAAAAGGCGGCAATGTCAGCATGCTAGGGATGTATTTAGGGCCGAAAAATGAGGCTCTTCGATTATTAGCACCGATCCTAGCTGTCGGAACGCCTACAAAAGATGTGCGGCTGCTCCCTTACACGAAAGTCGTGGATTTTATGCTTGCTCCTGATCCAATACTTCCTCAGAAGTTCAGCAATCAGTTTTCTAGTGGTTTCGGAAGAGCACCTTTTCCTGATAAAGCTTTTGTAGCGATGCGCGAGTTTCTAGAGAAAGCAGAAGGGGGCACACCAGCAGGATTCTTTTTCCTCAACTGGGGCGGTGCTATCAGCCGTGTCGCACCTAGAGCTACTGCATTTTACTGGCGAAAAGCGGATTACTACGTAGAATGGAATAGCTCATGGGTTAAACCATCGCATGCTGCTAAAAACATTGCCTTAGCTCGGGGAACACGTAAAAAGTTACAGCCCTATATTATAGGGTCCTATATCAACGTGCCAGACCAAGGGATCAAAGACTCTGGGCCGGTGTACTATGGCAAGAACTATGAAAGATTACGCAGAGTAAAAGCGAAGTATGACCCTAAGAATGTGTTTAACAATCCGCAAAGTATTCCTCCAGCGAAATAAATGAAAAAAGCCGATAGATCACTCTTTAGAGCGATCATCGGCTTTTTTACGTACAACTAATTCTGGCTTAGGGTGCATTCTTTGATATCCATATTCACAAAAGATTGTATACTTGGGTGCCTCAATGTTTTGTTGGAGGTCCATTCTAAATAACTTACTTTCACAACGATTTGTGGAATTATCCAAGTGGCTTCTTTCGCTCTTTCGGGCTCATTAATAAATGAACGTTCAGTCGTTATCATGCTTTGAACTTGCTCAGTTAGATGTTGCCAGTCTTTAACTGAAAGTTTACCAGTGCCTGCATGACCAATGTACCATAATTGATTCTGATCATCGTACAAGCCTAATAATAGTGAATTGACAAGGTTACCTCTGTAGGTAACGCCACTTACAACCGCAAACAGATCTTTGAAAATTTTCTTCTTGAGCCATCGCTTATCTTTACCGTTAATTAAGTAACTGCTGTTCAGGTCCTTGATCATAATTCCTTCTAATCCATGCTGCTCTACAACCTTAAAGAGTGCTGCAATATCATTGTGGTTAGTAACGATTTGAACTAGATGGTTGGGTTTAATGATTTTTGCTATCACAGCTTGTCTTTCTTTCAGACTTAAGTGCGTCAGCCATTTTCCGTCTAAATAGAGGATGTCAAAAATCATATAAGTGATTGGAACATTGCGCATGGCTTGAGTCACTGTGGTTGATTTCCTTGCACTGTCCCTCCTCATAATCTCATAAAAAGAAGGTTTGCCTTCTGAAAGTGCGATAATTTCCCCATCTAATATGACAGAATTGGCTGTGCAAAACTCACGTGGATTGGTCAATTCGGGATACTGTAATGTTCGCTCATTGGCTCTTCGATTTATTAACTTGGTCTTGTTTCCATCAAAATATAGGAGCATTCTCACCCCATCCCATTTGATTTGGCCAGTAAAATGATTACCCAATGGCAATTCGTCCGTGCTAATTGGCTCAAATGGGATTATTGGTACAAAATCCAACTCGGATACCCCCAATGAATTGTTGTCTTAGTAACATTCTTAACAATTTACTGGATAATAGACTGTTAATCGTAGATTCATTTCCCTTTTGGGAAATATTCTAATTCAATGGTTTTACTGCACAAATTTTCATGTCTTTACAATAAAATAGCAATTTTCGCAATTATCCTATGGTAGAATAAGGGAGTTCTTAGATGGCTTGTCTGTTCGATAAGCTGCTGCTTACGTAGAAGGTTTTGATTCAGCCCATTAGCTAAGGAGGAATTGAATTGAGTAGGCCCATAGGATGGAAGGCGAAATTATGGAAGACAACGTTGGCGTTGACAGTGGCAATCCCGTTTCAAATGCTGGCTGCCACCAGTTGGCAGACGGTAATGGCCGAGGGACCGACAGATCCGGCGCCATTTATTGAAGCTAAAGTAGTGAACGGCAATGCCGGGAAGAAAGTGCTCTTTGACAACACGCATGAACAGACGGCTGGAGCAGCGGATTGGGTAATTGATGGGGCTTTTTCGGATTTCGGTAATGCGCTGGCGAATAATGGTTATTACGTCAAAGAACTGCGCAAAACCACGCCAATTACGTTGGCGGATTTGAGCGGTTATGATGTTTTTGTAGTAGCGGAGTCGAATGTTCCGTATAAAACGAGTGAGCAAGCTGCTCTTGCCCAATATGTGCAAGGCGGCGGCAGTATTTTCTTCATCGGCGATCATTACAATGCCGACCGTAACAAAAACCGCTGGGATGGCTCCGAGGTGTTCAATGGGTATCGCCGAGGCGCCTGGATGAATCCAGCAGCCGGGATGAGCGCGGAAGAGGCAGCCTCCTCAGCCATGCAGGATGTCGCAAGCTCGGACTGGCTGGCGACGCAGTTCGGTCTGCGTTTTCGCTATAACGCCCTCGGCGACATTAATGCGAATAACATCGTAGCGCCTGCGCAAGCTTTTGGCATCACGACAGGCGTCTCGAGTGTAGCGATGCATGCGGGATCTACGCTGGCTATTATCGATCCGACGAAAGCGAAGGGGATCGTGTACTTGCCGCAAACGAATGATGCGTGGGCCAATGCCGTAGATCAAGGTGTCTACAACGGAGGCGGCGTGGCAGAAGGACCTTACGTGGCCGTTGCAAAAGCTGGCGCAGGAAAGGCTGCCTTCATCGGGGACTCATCACCGGTTGAGGATGCAACGCCGAAATATGTGCGCGAAGATACTGGCGCGAAGAAGACGACGTATGATGGGTTTAAAGAAGTGGATGACGGAACGCTGCTCGTGAATATGGTGAACTGGTTATCCACCAAAGAAAGCTATACCAGCTTCACGGAAGTAAGTGGCTTGCAGCTTGACCAGCCGACAACGTTGTTGCCTTTTGAAGCGCCAGCAGCCTCGACGGAACCGCAGCCAGAGCCTTGGGCGGCGCCGAACGCCGGCTATAAGTGGTACGACCGCAGCACGTTTAAACCAGGCTCCTATGGCGGACCTGCAGCTACAGCGAATACGACGTACAGCTTCGTAAAACAAGCCGTATTGCCGAATGCGGCGGACTTCCCTGTAAGAGTCGTTGTGGATAACTTGCCGCCTTCGACAACGGTAACGGGATTCTCCCTGGGCATCTATCTGGTTAGCGGAGGTTCGCAAATCGCCAAGGTGCAGAATGCGGACGGCACATGGCCGACGGCATACGCTTATAGTTCCACGTTCAGCGTAACCGCAGATATCAATGGACACGCGACGAAGGATCTGAATGTGCGCGTTGTTCCGGGGACGACGGCACCAGCGAATATGCGCTTGCGAATTAATGGTACGAATATCAAAACCGAGAGTGTCACCCTAGGCAACGTACCTCCAGAGTCCTTGCCAGAAGAACAGAATCCGATTCCAGCCAAAATCACCATTGCAGAAGCACGTGCCAAAGCAGCAGGTACGTTGGTGACAGTTGAGGGTGTTGTTACGACGGAGCCGGGAGCTTTTGGCGGGCAAGCTTTCTATTTGCAAGATGCGACTGGCGGCTTGTATGTGTTCCAAAGCTTGAGCGGCTTCCATCAAGGCGATACGGTTAAGGTTACGGCGCCTACAGCGCTTTTCAACACGGAGTTCGAGCTCACGGATCCTGTGGAAATTACCAAAACAGGCGTCGCTGCGCTCCCAACACCAACGCCTGTTTCCGCTGTGACAGCGGACAATCAAGGGCAGCTGCTCTCACTTAGCGATGTGACGATCAGCAATATAATCACGGCATCACCGACGGGTTCTTTTGAGTTCGACGCTGTCAAAGGCGAGGTCAGCAACCACATTCGTGTCGATACACGAACAGGCTTGTCCTTAAGCACCTTCCCATACACAGCCGGGCAAAAGGTGACGATTCAAGGTGTTGGCGCTATTTTCAAAGGTGTCTTCCAATTAAAGCCACGGGGCTTGAGCGATTTCAGCGTGGCGGCTGACACGGTGGCGCCTATAACGACTGCAGCTTTATCGGGAATTCCGAATGGAGCGGGTTGGTTTAAGGATGACGTCACCGTTACATTAACGGCTGTTGATGATCAAGAGGGTGAAGTGGTCACCCAATATGCCATTAACGGTGGTGTATCGGCTATTTACACAGCGCCAGTGGCTATTGGGAGCGAGGGCACGACAACGTTGAGCTACGCCTCTTCAGACGCTGCAGGCAATGTGGAAACAGCCCAATCCCTGCAAGTGAAGCTGGATAAAACAGCGCCAACAGCGACCCTAACCGAGTCGGGCCATGCGATTACCGATGTATCGAATACGGCTGCGGTGAGATTCGACTTAGCGAGCACTGATGCGCTTTCGGGCGTTGCGGAGCAATCCCTGACCTTGGATGGCAGTGCGATTACAAGCGGTCAAACAATTGCCGCAGGTAGTCTGGCTGTAGGCACACACACGGTAGCCTATCTGGTAGTGGATGCGGCAGGTAACACGACGAGTGCTTCACAGACGTTTAACGTGGTAAAGCCATTATCCCTTGGCGCGCCTGGCCAGCCCGTTTTATCCTCCAATAACGGCTATTCCGGTTTAAAAAATGGTAACTACACCGTCACCATGAACATGTGGTGGGGGAATAATGGAAGTATTTTCAAACTGTACGAAAACGGAGTTCTCATTAGTACTACTACATTATCTGATGCCACTCCAGCGGCTCAAACCGCCAAAGCGGATGTATCCGACAAACCAAACGGCACTTATACGTACACAAGTGAACTTATTAATGTATTCGGAACGACAGCTAGTCAGCCACTCGTTGTAACCATCACAGACGCATCCCCAGGTAAGCCTGTCTTATCCCAGGATAATTGGGATGGTGATGGCAATTACAATGTGAGCACGAACATGTGGTGGGGGACAAATGCAACAGGGTACCGCCTCTACGAGAACGATGTGCTCATCGATACCAAAACGCTGCAAGCAACTACACCTAGCGCCCAAAGCGCTGTAACAGCCATCGCCGGTCGCGGCATTGGCGCTTATCAATATCGCGTCGAGCTGTTCAACGCCGCAGGCGTGACATCCAGCGACGTCTTGACGGTGACGGTTACGAAGTAACGTCTATAGAATAAGTGAAGCCCTTCAGGTCGTGGACCTGAGGGGCTTTGCTTTTTGTGGGATGGCCCCCCCCACCCATCGTAACCGCAGCATGTAACAGCTTCTGCCATCACGCTGAGCAACTAGACAAAAACCTATCCCAATGGTAGGTTAAATGAATTACTTAAGAAAGTTTGTGATCTCTCATGTCTATCGCTTCGCAATCGAAAGAAATATCGAGCGGCAGCCGATTATGGATGGTGCTCGTACTTGGTTTACTCGCATCCTTCGGGCCGCTTTCCCTAGATATGTATCTGCCAGCGCTGCCCGTCATTGCGGAAGATCTGCATACGACAACCTCGCTCGCGCAAATGAGTCTAACTGCCTGCATGCTCGGTCTCTCGCTGGGCCAGCTTGTTGCTGGAGCGGTGAGCGATGTGCGTGGCAGGCGCTTGCCTCTGTTAGTCGGACTCTTGGTTTACGGCGCAGCTTCCGCACTCTGTATGGTTGCTCCATCCATCTGGGCCTTCCTCATCCTGCGATTCGTGCAGGGGATGGCAGGTGCCGCAGGGATCGTTATTTCCCGGGCTATCGTTCGTGATATGTATGAAGGGGTGGCATTGACGAAGTTTTTTGCGCTGCTGATGCTCGTGAATGGTTCGGCTCCTATCCTTGCGCCAATCATCGGTGGCCAGCTGCTGCAGTTTACTTCTTGGCGTGGCGTGTTCCTGGTGCTCAGCTTGATCGGTGTCGCGATGCTCATTATTGTTGTACTTGGGCTAAAAGAAACACACCCGCCTGAACGCCGCACCAAAAGCGGACTTACGACTACACTGCGCATTTTCCGGGGTTTGCTTACGGACCGTTTGTTCATGGGCTACGCGTTGACGCAGGGGCTCGTTTTTGCCGGCATGTTTGCGTATATTTCGGGGTCGCCGTTTGTTTTGCAGGATATTTTTGGTGTTTCTCCACAAATGTTCAGTGTCATCTTCGCTGTCAACGGTGCAGGCGTGATCCTTGCAGGCCAAATAACAGGGCGACTTGCTGGCAAAGTCAGCAATCAACGTCTGCTAGCTGGAGGCTTAACGATAGCTGTGCTAGGTGGTCTGCTGCTGCTTATCGCAACGCTTAGCGGGGCTGGGCTGTATTTGATTTTACCGGCGTTTTTCCTCATCGTGTCCTGCATTGGACCCATTTCCGTATCTACTTCATCATTGGCTCTGCAAAATCAAGGCAAAACCGCCGGCAGCGCCGCAGCCCTGCTAGGTTTGATGACCTTCGTCATCGGCGGCTTAGTGGCCCCGCTTGTTGGTCTCGGCGGCAGCCAAACGGCAGTGCCGTTAGGTATTATCATCGCGCTCATGGAGCTTGGAGCCGTGCTTTGCTTCGTCTTCCTAGCGCGAGAAAAAGCGTAAGCGGGATCACTTTTTTTCGAAATATTCAAATATTTTTCACAATTATCATTTATACTTGAAGAAGAATCGACCAATTATAGAAAAAGGTGGGTAACTCGGATGAAGCGCATTCATAAAACGTGGCTTATCGGCACGCTGGCAGCTGGCTTATTGATCAGTGGCGGCTTCGTACTTCAGCATAATCAAGTTTTTGCTACTGACACCAACACGACGTCATCAGTACCTAAGAAGTTTCAGGATAAACATAGCCTTCAGAAGCATCAAGCGCCACAAAGGGGCAATTTTGAATTTGGTAGAGGCGGTTTTGGCGGAGTTTTGGATTTTGCAACCATCCTTGGCATCGATAAGAGCGTTCTGAAAGAGGAATTTGCAGCGGGTAAAACCCTCGTTCAAATTGCTCAGGAGAAAGCCAATCTTACTGAAGATACACTGCTGGCTAAGCTGACAGAGGCGGAAACAAAGAGAATTGATACAGCGCTTAGCGAGGGTAAAATCAAGCAAGAGCAGGCGGATAAGCTCAAAGCGGATATTGCTGATCGCATTAAGAAGATCGTGGAAGCGAAGCAACCGGTGATGAACTTTGATAAAAAGCCGATGATGCCTCGCGGCGGCAGCATGCCAATGCCTGCGCCTGGTTTGGGTGCATGGGGGAATCCGAAAGAAATCGCTGCGATTCTTGGCATCACCGAGGAAGAGCTGGCTACAGAGCGTAAAGCAGGGAAATCACTTACTGAGATCGCCGCAGCGAAGGGCATCACAGAGGATCAGTTGATCGCTAAGATCAAAGACAGTATGACAGATGAGCTGAAAAGTTTCGTCGAACGCAAAGGCGGAGATCGCCCTATGCCACAGCTGCAGCCACGCGGCGACGGCGGTTCATTTAAAGGAAAGCCCGGCCGCGGCGGGGAGCACAGACCTTCTCCACCAGCACCCCCTTCAGCTACTTAAGCATTGCTAGCAATGCCCATACAGAAATACCATTAGGTTGCCACAATCGATCACATCGAGCGAGGCAGCCTTTTGTTGTCTGTACGTAGGGAATGGAGGGAAATAGCTAGGTAGCGTAGAAGTTTGTCGCAAGCATATCGTGATCGTGTTAGGTAGCGTGAAGTTTAAAGGAGGAAAAGCCAAATGGAAGAGCTCATCGGACATTGCCGTGCATGTGAGAAGCCAGTCTACTGCAAAATGGGGTTCCTAGATGGCGTCGTGCAGGCGGATAAAACTTTATTATGCTTCGAGTGCTCTGGCGAGGAGGAGTCTGAGGACGGAGTAGGTGTGAAGCCTCACGAGTGAAGGCCTGCACCCTCTCGCCCCCTCCGCACCTCGTTAGATGGAAAAAGTCCATCTATTTTCATCCCATTTAGCCGAAATTAACAATTAACTGGAAAATGTACAGCTAATATCGCCAGTTTTGCGCATTAGGGTAGAATTCAGCATAAATAGCTTCATAAAATCCAGTTAGTTTGCCCAAATGGGGGAATTCGCCAGATTTAACTGTAGAAAATCCAGTTATTTTCGCCGTCGCTCCGGTAGCCTGGAGGGGCCGCCGCTAATACAAAACTCGCCACAAGTAAAACGTGGCGTAAGCTTCCCAGCCCCGCCAGCGCTCCGCAAGCTGGCGAATCTCTTCAAGCGAGGGCTTGGCGTCAAGCCCAAGCACGTGCTTCAGCGCGTTATGCAGGCCGACATCGGCCAACGGGAACGCGGCAGGGTTGCGCAGACAGCGCATCAGCACATAATTGGCCGTCCAAGGGCCAATGCCGCGAATGCGCAGCAGCTCTTTTTCCATGGAGAGGAAATCGCCCATCGCAAGCAGCCCAGCCTTGGATAACGATCCTTCCGCCATGGGATTGGCAACACCAATGAGGTACTCCGCTTTTTTACCTGTGAATTGTAAAGCGGTTAAATCAGCCGTTGTCAGCGCTGCGACCCGCTCCGGCGTCGGGAACGTCCAATACGTTCGACCCTCCCATTCCAGCGAGGTGCCGAAGGTTTCGACTAGACGCCGCTTGAGCGTATAGGCAAAAGCCAAATTAATTTGCTGTCCAATAATCCCCCAGCTCATCGCCTCAAACAAATCGGGAATCCCCATCAGGCGCAGTCCCCAGAATTGTTCTGTCACCTGACGCAGAATCGGATCCTCCATCGTATACAATGGCCGTAAATCCGTCCCCAAATCAAACCACTCCCACACATAGCGAGCGATGTCCTCGCGAACCTCATTGGTTAGACTAGCACCACTATAATGAACAATCCGGATGTGAAGCTCCTCATCATCCTCACTGTGGACAGCGATAAGCGCCAATTTATCCCCAACCGGCAATAACTTGTAGATGCTGGAGTTATCCACAGCGAATAGGCACTCATTGGTTGAGCGGCTTAAATAGCCGATATTTTGCGTATATCGAAAAGGCTCAGGCAGAGCTAACGAGAGCGTGCTCGTGGGTTCGTGCCATTTTAGACTGGACAGGTGTGGCATCAACATTCTCCTTAACAGTTGTAAAATCGTTACTTCCATTATCGCTGAAAGAGGCTTTTGTAATCTTGCTTTCTCATCTCCGAACACTTACAACCGCGGGCATGTTTGGGTATACTGAGCTTATTCAAGGAACCACGTGGAGAGGGGCATCTGGTATGCAGGAGCGGTTTTGGAAAGCGATCGTTGCGAATGATGCGACGTATGACGGGACGTTTGTTTATGCGGTGGCCACGACAGGCATTTACTGTCGACCATCCTGTAAGTCTAGGCTTCCGAAGCGGGAGCATGTGCGTATTTTTCATCATAGTCGTGCGGCAATGGCCGAAAGCTTTCGTCCATGCAAAAGGTGTCGTCCTGACGGCATCAGGCTCCCCGATGAGGAATGGGTCGAGCAAATGAAGGCGCATATCGATGAGCACTTCGCTGAGCCGCTGTCGTTAGCGACGCTTGCGGAGCATTTTTATGCGAGTACGTATCATCTGCAAAGAACGTTTAAACGAATAGCGGGCGTAACGCCACTTATGTATATTGGGCAGGCCAGGCTAGAGGCAGCTAAAAAGCTTTTAACCACTTCGGACATGGCCGTACATGTGATTGGCGCGCAGGTGGGGATAGTGAATGCTGCCCATTTTGCGACGTTGTTTCAGAAGAAAACCGGGCTAACGCCGACGGAATATCGCCAAACGTATGTTCATTAACCATAACCGACAGGGGGCGGTGATGCAACCTAAGGTGTATGGGGTGTGGGGGTATCAAGGTATCAGATGAGCACGCAAGAGAAGTTAGGAGCGAAATTAAGGATGAAGATAAATAACACAGAAGTCATTTACTGGACAACAGTACGTTTGCAGGGAAGTGATTTTGTACTGGCTGCGACGGAGCAAGGGCTTGGCTACTTACAGTTTCAGGAGGAGAATGCGGCTGAAGGTGTTGGAGAAGAGGCCTGGCAGCAACTCAGCAAATGGGCAAAGAGGAAGCTGCAGACTAGCTTGATCAAAGATAGCGAAGCCCTAATGCCGTATATTGAGCAGTTGGACGAGTACTTAGCCGGGAAACGATCAGCGTTTTCCCTTCCCTTAGACTTACGAGGGACGACGTTCCAACAAGACGTGTGGGCGGCTTTGAACGACATTTCACACGGTGAAACGGTCAGTTATTCACAGGTAGCACAGTCGCTAGGGAAATCGAGTGCTGTTAGAGCCGTTGGTACCGCTATTGGTGCAAATCCCGTACTCATCGTTGTGCCTTGCCACCGTGTAGTGGGGAAGGATGGGGCGCTGACGGGTTATCGGGGCGGGTTGGCGAATAAGGAGAAGCTTTTGAAGTTAGAACGATGATTGCATAACCCCCTTAATTTGGGAGCATAACAATACGTAAATGGATGTGAGTATTAAAGGAGAGTTATGCATGAGTCAGCACTTACCTGAGGATCCAAGTATAGACAAGGAAATGTTTCATACCTTGGTGTCTGCTGAGCTTTCCTCGAATATCCGTCATTTACAAACCATGTTCATCGACTGTGCGGATGTTTTGTTCAAACCTTTTCAATTGGCTAACAGCATGAAAGGTTCCGTTGTTTATTTAAGAGGCATGGTGAACGTAGAACTGCTGGATGGAAATGTCCTAGAACCACTTAAAAAAGCTAGCTCAGAACGCATGGAATCGATGGATGCGGTGAAGAGTGAGATCACGGTGTCGGATATCAAAGAGCTGCGCCTCATTGGTGATATCTTGCATGAAGTGCTGGAAGGCAAGCCAGTTCTATTGGTGGATACCATTGAAGGCGCATTATCGTTTGGATTAGCGCAGTTCGAAGGTAGATCCGTTGAAGAGCCTTTGGCTGAATCCGTCGTGCGTGGGCCTCGCGAGGGGTTTGTAGAATCCTTAGTCGTAAATACGTCATTAATTCGCAAAAGGTTAAAGACACCCGCGTTAAAATTCGTTCATTTCACGATCGGCAATTATTCAAAAACGGAAGTTACGATGGCTTATATGGAGGGGATCGCTAAACCCGACATCATCAGCAAAGTTTCCGAACGAATCTCTCAGATCAGAATAGATGGCGTGCTGGATAGCGGCTACATCGAAGAAATGATCGAGAGCAATATCTACTCGCCTTTTCCTCAAATTCAAACGACGGAACGTCCCGACGTGACGGTATCGGCACTGTTGGAAGGCCGTATCGTTATTATTACGGATAATACGCCTATTGCCCTTATTGCACCTGCAACCTTCTGGTCGTTGATGCAGTCCCCCGAAGACTATTATCAGCGTTTCATTATTGGAAGTCTGATTCGTTGGCTTCGTTACACTTTTTTCTTAATTGCTATGTTGGCTCCAGCCATCTATGTTGCGGTATTAACGTTTCATCATGAGATGGTGCCTACAACGCTGCTGCTTCGTGTTGCGAAATCACGGGAGGAAATCCCTTTCCCAGCTTTGGTTGAAGCGTTGATCATGGAAATCACCTTTGAAGCGTTGCGAGAGGCCGGTGTTCGTCTTCCCAGACAAGTCGGTTCCGCTGTCAGTATCGTAGGTGCGCTCGTGATTGGTCAAGCCGCTATTCAAGCAGGGTTGGTTTCTGCACCAATGGTCATGGTTGTAGCGATTACTGGCATTTCCTCCTTTATGATGCCGCAATACTCAGCAGGTATCTCCTTACGCATACTTCGTTTTCCGATCATGATACTCTCCGGCATATTAGGCTTGTTTGGTCTCATTCTTGCGCTGCTGTTGATCATTAGTCATCTGTGTATTCTCCGTTCGTTTGGAGTGCCTTATTTGGCGCCGTTAGCCCCCATCTATCCCCAAGGGATAAAAGATGTCTTGTTTCGCGCTCCTATAAGCAAATTGACAAAGCGTCCCGCCTTTTATGCGGACAATGATAATTTGAAAAGACAGGGCACAAATCGGAATGGATATGACCCGAATGAGAATTAAGGGATGGGAGGACTGTGACATGAGGTGTTATGTAACCATTCCTGTTCTTTCCATATGCTTCTTACTCTTAACGGGCTGTTGGGATCGTACAGAAGTGAATGACATGGCCTTTATCATTGCAGCAGGAATCGATAAGAGCACGGATGATAAGATTGAAGTGACGATCCAAGTATTCATACCGAATCCTGCTGCTGCTTCGGGAGAAGGAGGAGGTGGGCAAGGTAATGTTTACACCACTTCCATGAAAGGCAATTCCATGCCGGATGCGTTGTCAGAAATGCAAAAGAAGTTTCCCCGCTACTTCTCTTGGGGGCATGCCAAAGGGTATTTTTTTGGTGAAGAGTTGGCCCGAGACGGGATGTTTGATGATTTCGAATTTTTATTTCGAGATATCCAACCGCGGGAACAGGCCAATTTTTTCGTATGCAGAGGAACGGCCAAAGCACTGTTAGATGCGCAAAATGATCCCAATTCCTATGAAACCTTGATTAAACTATCGCAAAAGCCATTGATTCGAGCTGCAACCATGCATGATATTGAGGCGGAGTTGAGCGGAGAATCGGGAGACTTTTTACTGCCGGTTGCGGGTAGAAGTAAATTATTTGCGAATGAATCCCAGAAATCCATTATTGCAGTGGACGGCATGTCCGTTATTCAAAAGGGGAGGCTAACAGGCTTTCTAACACATGAATCGCAGATGGGGGTTCGTTTATTTATACCAGAAAATCTTGGCCGGAATATCACGCTTACTGAACAAGAGGATGGTGGGAAAATCGTCATCAAAATCATCACCACCGATGTTGAGCTCCATCCTTCGATTGAGAATGGGATTTGGAAAATGAGAATTCAGTTGGAGCTAGAGGCTGATATTGTACAAAATTCAACGAATATAAGGCTTGCCAATGGTTTGGATAATATGAAAAAGCTGCAAGAGCCATTTGATCAGAAAATAAAGAAAATCTTGACCAATACCTTAGAGCAGATACAAAAAGATCAAAAGGCTGATGTACTCGGCTTTGCCCGGGCTTTTCATAAAAAATATCCGAGGGAGTGGCAGCAAGCCAAAGGGGAGTGGAGCACGATTTTCCCAACAATTGATGTTCAACTGGATGTGAAAAGCAAGATCAAGCGACCGGGTGTATCCAATTTCTCTATCCTAACGGCTCAATAAAGGTAGAAAGGAGGGGTTATGATGAGTGATATGGCGTTATCAAACCGACAAATTTTCTGGATGATGGTTAGCATGCAAATTATTATGACGATACTTCTTACGATTTCTCCTGCTGCTCAAATCGCGAAACAGGATGCGTGGATCTCCATCACGTTAGCAACTGGGTTAGGCATACTCATTGCTTATATGTCTGGAAAGTTAAGTACGATTTTCCCTGGTCTGACAATAGTTGAATTCAATCGAATTTTGCTAGGGAAATGGTTCGGAGGATTGATCTCAGCCCTATACGTCTTGTTCTGGATTGTTACGCTCACCGTGATATTGAAACAATTTAGTTTGTTTATCACGGGGACTATTATGCCTAAGACTCCCCTCTGTGTCATTGAGCTGCCGATGCTTCTCGTTGTACTTTATCCTACTTTGCATGGCGTGGGTGTGCTTGCACGTATTTGTGAAATTACAGGACCTATCATTTTACTATGTGTGGTAGGTCCTATGTTTCTAAGCATCAATCAAATGAAGTGGGACCGACTCAGTCCAGTCTTCTTTGATAACAGCGTGACGTCATTACTGCACGGGGCTCTTCCTACAGCGGCTTTCTTAGGTGATTGTATTATGCTCATGATGTTGATTGCTTTTGTTAGCAAGAGGAAGGAGACGGTCCGTCATGCCGTAAGCGGCGTTATGCTTTCAGGTATACTCACGATACTATCTATGATAGTCAGCGTCTTGATGTTCGGACCTAACGTGACGGCTGGTTACCCATACCCGATGTTAATGATTGTTCGCTCGATCTCGATTGGCGGGATTATTGAGAATTTGGATGCTATCGTAGTTACAATTTGGATCATGAGTATTTTCACCAAATTAGGTCTTTATTTATTTGTTGCTAGCTATGGAACGACACAGCTATTGGGATTGCAGAATTGGAAAATAGTAACGTGGGTGATTACGATCTGCGTTATGCTCGTATCCTTTATACCCGTTAACTATGAAGAAATATCGGTTATTTTCCTCCATAAAATAGCCGTTCCCATCATATTTCCCACTATTATGTTTGGTGGTCCCTTGGTACTGCTTCTGCTCGCGTTAATAAAACGTAAAAAGCTGAAGCTCATGCCCAAGGGATAGCGCAAAAAAGTGCCCCATCTTGGATGCCAAGACAGGGCACTTTTGTATATCTAGGTAACGGGCTCTTTTACCTTTTTTGCACGAGGCTTCGCCGCGGGCTTTCTCCCCGCTGTTTTCTCCTCGGTCAACGAAGCATCCGCGCCAATCGTTACTGGACTATCGAGCGGCTTGGTCGCGTTTAAGCTGGCTTGCAGCGCAGACATCAGGTCGATGACGCTTGTTTTTTGCAGCTCAGGTGCGGTCTGGATTTCTTCGCCAGCGACTTTACGATCAATCGCATCAAGTAAGCGGGCACGATACTCATCTTTATATTTTTCAGGTTCAAAAGGGGTGGAGAGCTGATTGATCAGCATTTTCGCCATCTCCATCTCCCGCTCATTCACCGTAACCTTCTCGGGAAGGTTCGGCACTTGCGAGATCGGACGGATTTCATCCGGATAGAAGATCGTTTCCATCGCTAAGCAATTATCTATTACACGAATAGCGGCTAGTGAGCTTTTGGAGCGGATCGACACCTTGGCGATACCGATTTTGCCTGTTTGGCGCATGGAATCGAGCAGCAGCATGTAAGCGCCGGCGCCCGTATCGCCAGGGCCGAGGTAGTAAGTCTTTTGAAAATAAACCGGGTCAATATCTGTTAAGTTTACGAAGTCCAAAATCTTAATTTCCTTATTTGCTTCGCCGGAGATTTCCTCGAGTTCATCCTTTTCAAAAAGAATAAAACGGCCGGGCTCAAACTCATATCCCTTCGAAATTTCCTCCCACTCTACTTCCTTCTCGCAGGTCTGGCATTTCCGAACATAGGAAAGCGGGGTAATACAAGTTTTGTGAATATAGCGCATAGAGATATCTTTATCCTCTGTGGCCGAAAACATTTTAACAGGAACATGAACAAGTCCGAAGCTGATTGCGCCTTTCCACACGGTATGCATAGATAGCACTCCTCCCCAACATACGTAATTGTACTAGTATTCTCTTGATGTACTGCCTTTATACGGTAGAAATTTAGGAGAATGGTTAGCAGGGAGAATGGAAATCTTATAAATGCAACAAGGATAGCCCAAATAGCGAACCGAAGGAGGGATTACGGATGGCATCAGAATCAGATCTGTCGCAAAATACGAACAACGAAGATAGGGATGATTGTTTCATGGACATTGATCGTATGATTAATGAGGGGCTTGGAGGCGGTAACGTCACCATGCAGGGTGGATTAATTGAACACTCAACCACGGATACGATGGCAGCTCCGGAATCCGTACTGGATGAACCATGAATGTTCACCGCGCTCAGGAAATTTTAGCTGCTGATGAGAAAATTGATGTTGATCTGAATGGGATTGCTGTCTGGATTGACAGTGTAGACTCTGCAAAAGGTCTCGTCAAAATACATGCGGAAGGAAATCCCGCAGATGCTCGGGTCGTACCAGCTAAGGAGCTTGAAGAGGTACACTAAAGGTCCGCATGGGCACAGATAAGCCTTCTCCGATTGTAGAATCGGGGAGGGCTTTTTCCGCTTTGGTGGAGGATTTCTTAGTGACAGGTTGCTGTCACCTGCTGGCGAGGACTATAATAGAAGCAGCACGCGCACGCGTAAGAAAGGGATGGGATCATTGACTCAATCCACATATAAGTTCCATTCTCAGCATGAAGCAGATACAGATAAACTGGGAACTCTATTAGCAACGTATCTACAGCCTGGCACGGTCTTCACATTAGACGGTGATCTGGGCGCGGGTAAAACGAGATTCTCCCAAGGCTTCGCTAGGGCGATGGGCATATCGGAGCATGTTAATTCGCCTACATTTACCATTATCAAAGAATATGAGGGAGCTGGTCTCCCTTTCTACCATATGGATATGTACCGCATTTCACAAGAGGAAGCGGATGAGCTCGGCTTAGAGGATTACTTCTACGGGGCAGGCGTTACGCTGATCGAATGGTCAAGCTTAATTGAAGATTTGCTGCCACCCGACAGATTAAGTATTACGATCACCCAAGAGGCTGATCAGACCCGCGTATTTCACCTAACTCCGCACGGTTCGCCGTATGAGAGCTGGTGTATACAGATGAAGGAGAACGGACATTTACATGACGGAACGGATGAATAATACAGGACGATGCTTGGCGATTGATACCTCGACATCGGCAATGACGGTGGCTATTGTGGAAAATGGACACCTGCTCGGAGAGATTAGCTCCCACGCGGAAAGGAATCATTCCATTGGTTTGCTTCCCCACATACAAGACTTACTCTCACGCTTAGGAATGAAGCCGCGAGATCTGCGCTCGGTAGCTGCCGGTCAAGGACCTGGCTCGTATACGGGCGTGAGAATTGCTGTTTCCGTAGCAAAAACATTCGCTTGGTCTTTAGGACTGGACTTAATCGGAGTATCAAGTTTAGAAGCGATGGCACTTGGTGGTTCTGTACAGAACGACTATAAAGGGACAGGGGTAACTTGGGTTGTTCCGTTGATGGATGGAAGACGCAAACAAGCTTTCACCGCAGTATATGCTTTTGAGGGAGCGGCAGCTATTACCGTTGATAGAGAGCCGGATGCTTCTTGGCGGGAAGTATTGCCTGACGGAATTCGGGTTATCGGAGCGTGGACGGAGGAAATCTTGACACAGGCTAGAACTGGAACGCCTGACCACATCCTGTTTGTCGGTGAAACAGCGGGCTTTACAGTGGAGCTTGAGCAGTTTAAAAAGGATTTTGCAGGTACCGTCAATGTGGTTCCTTATGGTTTGGAAGCGGAGTATATTGGACTATTGGCCGCTCCAAGATTAGCGAATGGCGAGAAGGCAGATGTGCATACCTTTGTACCGAATTACACAAGGCTTCCTGAAGCGGAAGCGAATCTGCTGGCTGCCCAGCCGACGAAGAAGGGGGAGCATTGACCATGGAACAGAGACAGCCGCATGCCATAGAGAATTCCTTGGTATTCCGCTCGATGACCATGGAGGATATTCCTTTTATTTGTGAGATCGAGCAGGAAGCGTTCACGACACCTTGGACCTCGAATGCTTTTGAGAATGAACTGACGAATAACCAATTTGCGCATTATATGATTATGGACATCGAAGGCGAAGTAGCTGGCTATGGAGGCATGTGGCTCATCATGGAGGAAGCGCATGTCACGAACATCGCCGTCAAACATTCGTATCGAGGCCGCAAGCTAGGGGAAAGACTGCTTCGCGAGCTGATGAAAACATCAGCCTTTCTCGGTGCAATTCGTATCACGCTTGAGGTAAGAGCCTCGAACTATGTGGCGCAAAATTTGTACGAAAAGCTTGGCTTCCGCTCTGTAGGTGTGCGTAGAGGCTATTATACAGATAATCGCGAGGATGCCGTCGTCATGTGGGCAGACCTGCCCAAACGTAGAAAGGATGGTCTCAGTGACTGAGGCTTTCAGATGGTGAATGATGTGAGTAATGAACAAAAGATACAACAGGATAGACAAGAGCAAATAGGGCAGGAACAAGATAGAGTCTCAAACAAACCCGTTTATATTCTGGCTATTGAAACGAGCTGCGATGAAACTTCTGTGGCTATCGTAGAAAATGGGAAAATCATTCGCTCGAATGTGATTTCCAGCCAGATTGAAACACACCAACGCTATGGCGGCGTTGTGCCGGAGGTGGCTTCCCGGAAGCATGTGGAGTCGATCACATGGATGCTGGAGGAAGCCGTCACTGAAGCTGGCGTCTCGCTCCATGAGCTGTCCGCCATTGCCGTAACGGAAGGCCCCGGGCTGATCGGGGCCCTGCTCGTTGGCGTCGTCGCGGGCAAAGCGCTCGCTTGCGCCCTAGAGCTGCCGCTGATTGGTGTACACCATATCGCGGGACATATTTATGCCAACCAGCTTGTGCATGAGCTGGCGTATCCTTCGATTTCGCTCGTCGTGTCCGGCGGACACACCGAGCTCATTTTGCTCGAAGGCCCCGGCCAGTTCCGTATCATCGGGCGCACGCGCGATGATGCGGCCGGCGAGGCTTACGATAAAATTGCCCGGGCCATGGGATTGCCTTATCCGGGCGGCCCGCACGTGGATCGGCTTGCGCAGGAAGCCGATTCCGAAATCAAAATGCCTCGCTCCTGGCTCGAGGCAGATTCCTACGACTTCAGCTTTAGCGGATTAAAATCCGCGGTGCTGAACGTCGTCAACCAAAGCAAGATGCGCGGCGAAACCGTTCAGGTCGCGCAGATTGCCAAGGGCTTTCAAGCATCCGTCATCGACGTGCTTGTGGAGAAGGCAGGTCGCGCCGTGAAGGAATACGGCGCGAAACAGCTCTTGCTCGCGGGCGGTGTAGCCGCGAACAAGGGGCTGCGCAGCAGGCTCGCCGAGCGCTGCGAGCAGCTGGGGGTGCCGCTGCTGGTGCCGCCGCACCGGCTGTGCACAGACAATGCGGCGATGATAGGCGCCGCCGCTTTTCTTAAGTGGGACAAGCAGGAGTTCGACTCGATGGAGTTGAAAGCCGAGCCGCAGCTTAAGCTGGAAGAGTGGTAGAGTGGCAGTCCCGGCACCTCCTAACGCAATTAGTTCGAAAAAACCGAACTAAACTAGATTTATTCGACCCCGAGGATGATTTAGTTCGATTTCACCGAACTAATCAGCGGTTTTCCGGGGTAACAGCTGTTTTGTGGCGTTTTAAGTAGGCGGAATCGAACTAATGTCGCTATTCTCCGCGAAAAGTGGCAAATAAGCGTGTAAAATCGAACTAAATTAGGATCTGTCCAATTACCGTACTTTACCTTCTGCGGCTTTTGACTCGAAAAATAAATTTTCAGACAAGTGTATTGACTTTGCAAAAAGTGCATACTATAATCACAATCAATACTTTCAAACGCAACGAACGGGAATAGTAAGGCATGATCAGTTTCGCTCAGAGAGCTGTGCATTTGGTGAAAGCACAGACGAAACGACACCTGAACTCGCCCGGGAGCGGTAGGACTGATAAGGATGCCAAGGATCCAGCACCCAAGTAGGTCTTGACGGTTGACCCCCGTGATCAGGTACATGAGTGGTTTCGAGCCTAGCAGCTCGGATCAATTAGAGTGGTACCGCGGAAGGTTCAAGCCTGTCGTCTCTTTTATAGAGATGGCAGGCTTTTTTGGTTGTTCTGAAACTGGATTACAAGTACATGTACGTCACACACATATAAAATAACGCGATGAACAAGAGTAGTAAGGGCTCACTTCTCCGATACAGAAAGCTGCGGGTTGATGCGACGCAGACCGGGAACGCCCTGAACTCGCTTGGAAGCGGTCATCCTGATCGGCTGGTGCACAGCTGTTAGGGATGAACGGATGACCTCCGTGATCGGGTGATATAGCGAGCAGTTGGCTGGCTATATCTGAGGTGGGCTCCTTAAAGGAGTCAACAAGAGTGGTACCGCGCTGGGTGAAGACCCGTCGTCTCTTATGTGGAGATGACGGGTCTTTTTGTCGTCTGTGGAAAGTGGACTGCAGCCACTGTTCATAGGGCGAATACCTGTCGCATCTGACCAATCTCTAGCTGTAGTGATGAAAATCATCACTACTGCAGCCAAAAACCCAGCATCACCTTCTGTAGTGATGCAAAACATGACTACAGCGATAAAAAACGCAGATCCGGCTGAATCACTCGCCGTAGTGATGTAAATCATCACTAGAGCAGCCAAAAACCCAGCATCACCTTCTGTAGTGATGCAAAACATGACTACAGTAGACGCGATCGGGCAAAACGCCCTGAAAACGAACTATACACAGCCCCACACGGGCATACCTTGAGGAGGAATTACCCATGGAAAACAACATAAACACGAATCGACGCATTCGCATTTTTGATACGACACTACGAGATGGCGAGCAGGCGCCTGGCGCGTCCCTTTACCCGGAAGAGAAAATTCGCATCGCGAGACAGCTTGCTCTGATGGGCATCGATACGATTGAGCCGGGCTTCCCGATCTCAAGCCCTGGCGATTTCCAAGCGGTGCAGCAAATTTCCCGCGAGCTGCAAGGCGTTGAGATTTGCGGCTTCGCCCGCGCCGTCAAAGCGGACATCGATGCTGCGGTTAAAGCTACGCAGGACGCGGCATCCCGACGCATTCACATGTTCCTGTCCTCGTCGGACATTCACCTGGATTTCCAGCTGCGCAAATCGCGCCAGCAGGTCGTGGAAATGGCCCGCGCCATGGTCGGCTACGCCAAGCAATTCGTCGATCGGATCGAATTTTCACCGATGGATGCAACTCGCACGGGCGATGAGTTCCTTTTCGAGGTGCTGGAGGCTGTCATCGCGGAAGGTGCGACGATTCTCAACATCCCAGACACGGTGGGCTATGCGCTTCCTGAGGAGTATGGCGCAATGTTCCGCAGAGTGCGTCAAAGTGTAAGAGGCGGCGATACGGTAGAGTACAGCGCACACTGCCATAATGATCTGGGTCTGGCTGTTGCCAACAGCCTTGCGGCTATCGCAGCGGGAGTCACACATGTGGAGGTAACGGTGAATGGCGTCGGCGAGCGTGCTGGAAACTGTTCACTGGAAGAACTCGTCATGGCGATTGAGACGCGCAAGCATTCGATGGGCGTGGAAACAGGGATCGTGACGAGTGAGATTTTTAACACATCCAAAATGGTCTCCCGCATCATGGGCTTCCCGATTGCCTATAACAAGCCGATTGTCGGACGCAATGCCTTCCAGCACGAAGCGGGCATTCATCAAGATGGACTGCTGAAAAACCGCAATACGTACGAGATCATGGATCCTGAAAAGCTGGGCATCCCGCGCTCCATGATTATCCTTGGCAAGCATTCTGGCCGCCACGCACTGAAGCATCGTGTTGGTCAGTTCGGTATCGAGCTTACAGGTGAGGAACTAGATTCACTGTATACGCGCTTCAAAGAAAAAGCAGATGAGCAGAAAATGGTCACCGATGACCAACTGATGGCGCTTGTAGGCAGCACTGTAGATGGGCAAATGGAGCCATTCACGCTGTCGCATATGCAAGTCATTTCGAGCAGTGACCGCAATCGCGTTGCTTCTGTATCAGTTAGAAACAATCAAACGGGCACAGAGAGCGTCTACTCCGGCACAGGGGAAGGTCCGATCGAAGCGATCGTACACTGTCTACAGCAAGCCATGCCGATGGATGTGGAATTCTCAGATCTTGAGCTTCACTCGTTGTCCACAGGGGAGAAGGCGACCGGTGAGGCCGAGGTAACGATTTCCGTTGGTGGCCAAACTTACAAAAACACAGGGATCGATCAAGACGTCCTTGTCGCTGTAGCGAAAGCGTTCATTTCAGCGTGCAATCAAGCTATTCGGATGCAAAATAGTGAGTTGCAAGAAGCAGCTGAGACAGTTATACCAGCTTCGTAATCAACAGATTATGACCTTTTCATTTAAATTGTAAGAAAACTTAGATATATACACAGCTTGTGAGCAAGGTTATGCACATACCCTGTGTACAATGTGTATAACTCACGAAAAACCCGATTTATCAGCCTTTTTTAAAGGGGGTTGAAAGGGATAACTTTTTCGCAAAAAAATGTGGGTAATGTGGATAACCTTGTGGAAAAACAGGGAAAAGGTTGATATGGGGCGGAAAACGCCCCCTTTTTTCTGTGGATAACGCTGTGTATAACTATTGCGGGTGGAATTCTCAGGCTTTGAAATTATCGGAACAATTCGTCATTATTTTGCTGTGCATAAGAGGGAGTTGGCAGGGGGGCGTGGTATGCAATTCAAGCTATTTTCAACGAAATAGGAAGTCAAATCTGCATGCTCTGTGGGTAACTTTGAACATTTTGTGAACTTGTCCACAGGACACGGACTGATTCAATAAACAATCCACAAAAAAAGCCCGCGTCAACTGACGTGAGCTCCACTATTTTAAGCCAATAAAACTTCCCATTCCTCGTAGCATGCCGCAAGTGAGCTTTTACGTTTATCAACCTCGGCCGTTTTCTCCTGAACAAGCAAGTAATCGTTATACACAGCCGGATCTGCAAGCTCAGCTTCAAGTGCAGTAACTTCCTCTTCCAGTTGAGCAATATCCAGCTCTAACTGCTCTAACTTCCGCTGACGACTGCGCTCTTCACGCTTAGCCAACTTGTCGGCCTCGTAGCTGCCACCGCTGGCAGGTTCAGCTTTTGCAGCAGCAGAACCAACGGATGACCCTCCGCCAGTTGCTTTCTTCTCAGCCTCTTTAGCCAGACGCTTTGTTTCCATTTCAGCAAGCTCAGCTTTTTTCTCCACATAGTCGTCGTAGTTGCCAAGGTAGCTCGTTAAGCCATCCTTTTGCAGATCGAGCATGCTCTCCGCCATTTTATTGAGGAAATAACGGTCATGGGAGATAAAGAGCAGGGTGCCCTCGTAATCCATCAAGGCTGATTCCAACACTTCCTTACTATATAAGTCCAGATGGTTGGTAGGCTCATCGAGAATCAAAACGTTGGCTTTTTGCAGCATGAGCTTAGCCAGGGAGACACGAGCTTTCTCTCCGCCGCTTAGAGCAGAGATTTTCTTGAACACTTCTTCGCCGCTGAAAAGAAAGTTCCCCAGCACGGTACGAATCCGCGCCTCCTCCAGGTGAGGATAGGTGTTCCACACTTCTTCCAACACGCTGTTGGACGGATTCAGACCTTTTTGCTCCTGATCGTAATAACCGATTGTGACGCCAGCCCCCCATTTGAACGTACCAGCGTCTTGCGTGTGTTGGCCGATCAAAGTCTTGAGCAGGGTGGATTTTCCGACCCCGTTAGGACCGATCAGCGCAGCGGTTTCGGAACGGCGAAGCTGAAAGGAGACGCCATCGAGTAGACGTTTTTTGCCATCATAGGAAAGCGAAAGTCGGTCAACTTGCAACACTTCTTTCCCCGAGGTTTGCTCAATTTCAAAAGAGAACGAAGCCCGTTTCAAATCCCCCATCGGCTTATCTAAGCGATCCATTTTCTCTAACTGCTTGCGACGCGACTGCGCTCTTTTCGTTGTCGAAGCTCGTACAATGTTGCGCTGCACGAAATCCTCCAGCTTTGAGATTTCTTCTTGTTGCTTTTCAAACTGTTTCAACTCTATTTCATAATTCGCTTCTTTTATTTCGATAAAACGGGAATAATTCCCCGTATACCGTTTGGACGCATGACGTTCAATTTCATAAATAGCCGTTACAAGCGCATCGAGGAAATAACGGTCATGGGATACGACGAGAATTGCGCCCGGGTAGCCGCGTAAATAGCCTTCGAGCCACGTTAATGTGGCGATGTCCAAATGGTTGGTAGGCTCATCGAGCATGAGCAGATCGGGTTCTTCCAGGAGCATTTTAGCTAGCGCCAACCTGGTCTTCTGCCCTCCGCTGAGGGTGTTAACCAAGGTGTCTGGAGAGAACTGTCCGAAGCCCATCCCGTGCAAAATACCGCGAATCTTGGCCTCAATTTCATAGCCGCCATGCTCACGAAACCATTCGGAGCGAAGCGCATACCGATTCATGGTGGACTCATACTTTTTCTCATCGGAGATGAGGTCAGGATCAGCCATAAGGGCTTCCAGCTCACGTAGCTCGCGTTCTGTTTCCAATAAGGAACTGAACACGCTAAGCAGCTCGTTCCAGATGGATTTGTCGGTGTTAAGACCGCTATTTTGCTTGAGATAGCCGATTTTGGTTTCTTTCGCTTTGAAAAGATCCCCGCTGTCATAGGACATTTCACCCGCGATGATTTGAAGCAGGGTAGATTTTCCGGCACCATTAACACCGACGAGCCCGATGCGTTCCCGATTTTCAATCTGAAGCGTTATATTAGAGAGTACAGAGCGTACTCCGTAGCTTTTGGAAATGTTCGAAACTTGTAATAGCATGTTGCTGCTGCCTCCTGCGTTTGGATAGTCAATTTGATCCCATCAATTCATTAGTATACACGAAGTGAGCAAGCAACGTACGCATAATTTAGACATGAAATAACGCCTATTCGATAGGGTCTCTGGCACGAGTATAGTTTTTTGCTTTATTTATGTTAAAATGGGGGAAACCACTCCTCGCTAGGAAGGGCTGTAGCTTATGATGAACATCCGAGAGCGGAAAATAGAATTGCGCAAGGAAATGGAAACACGACGTGCTTCGATTGTTGCAGAGATACGTGACGAGAAGCAGCAGTTGATAAATCAGAGAATGGTGAAGCTATGTTCAGATAAGCTGTTTGATCAGGGGCAACCACAGTCCGATTCACAGCCGACTCTGATGAGCTATATGCCTTTTCGTTCAGAGCCGGACGTAGCGCCATTAATGGAATGGTGTTGGCAGCAGGGAATTCGTGTGCTGATACCGAAGGTAGTGGCGGATACGAAAACAATGAACTTGCATATTATAAGCCGCTATGAAGATCTCGAAAGTGGTGCTTATGGGATTAGAGAGCCGCGCAGCGATGTGCAAATTGAACATAATTTAGGTACAATTTCGATGATTGTTGTGCCAGGGTTAGCGTTTGATTTGGATTTTGGTCGCTTGGGTTACGGCGGCGGGTTCTACGATCGCTTTATGCAGTTATTTGCTGCGCGTGGTTTGAAAAGACCTTTTGCCGTTGCAGCTGCATTTGATAATCAGTTGATTCCTGCAGTACCGTCCTCTTGGCATGATTTCCGAGTGGATGGGATCGTAACCGAAAGTAAGATGGTATTCAAAACAGAAACCTAATATAGAGGTGATTGCAGTGCCCGATTCTTCACCATTGACGCATTTTAATGAACAGGGAAGAGCGCGAATGGTCGACATATCGGATAAAGCAGAGACGAAGCGCACAGCCACCGCACGCTCTACCTTATTAATGAAGACAGAGACGCTTGATTTAATTCTGCAGGGTAAAATGAAAAAAGGCGACGTCCTCGCCGTCGCTCAAGTAGCTGGCATTATGGCCGCCAAGAAAACGTCCGACTGGATTCCCATGTGCCATCCAATCGCGTTAACTGGGGTCGATATTCAGTTTTCGAATAATGGCATCAATGAACTTTACATAGAAGCAACTGTGCGAACTACGGGTCCTACTGGAGTAGAAATGGAAGCCTTAACGGCTGTTTCTGCCGCGGCCTTGACCGTGTACGACATGTGCAAAGCTGTAGAGAAGGACATGATTATTAACTCGACGCTGCTTGTTATGAAAACAGGCGGCAAAAACGGGGATTTTCACAGGCAAGACAACAAAGCGTGATGCGTCACGCCGGTTAGTGGGTTGATCTCATTCAGTGAACAAGGGAGAGGTGACGAAGGATGCACTGGAAAGTTGCGATTTTGACAGCCAGTGACCGCGGTTACCGAGGAGAACGAGAAGACACTAGCGCTCAGGTAATCCGCGAGCTGATTGAAGAGGAAATTCAAGGCGAGATCATCGAGTACCGGGTCGTTCCGGACGAGATGGACGAAATTATGGCTTCTTTAATAGAAATGACTGATTATTATCAAGCTGATTTGATTTTAACAACGGGCGGAACCGGACTGGCTCCGCGGGATGTCACACCAGAAGCGACGCTCAATGTGATTGATCGTGTTGCCCCTGGCTTTGCAGAAGCGATGCGCATGATTTCGATGCAAAAGACGAAAAAAGCGATGCTATCCAGAGCGGTCTCTGGTATTCGCGGACGTACGCTGATCATTAATTTGCCAGGCAGTCCGAAGGGCGTGCAAGAGAATTTGATGGCGATTATCGATCAACTTCCTCATGCGCTGGGTATTCTGACAGGCAAAGAAGGCGATCACGGGTGAGCAAGGTGAGGAACGTAAGAGAAACTTCCATGCTGCGCGAGGTGAAAGTGGAAGATGCGATCGGCATGATTCTGCCGCATGACCTCACGCAGATTCTGCCAGGCGAGTTCAAGGGTCGTCTGTTCCGCAAAGGTCATCAGGTGACGGAGGCGGACATCCCTGCCCTGCTGAGTATCGGCAAGGAGCATATCTACGTGATGGAGCTGCAGCCTGGTTATTTGCATGAGGATGAGGCTGCGCTACGCATGGCGCGGGCGGTTGTGGGAGAGAGTGCGAGTGCAAGTGCGGATCTTAAGCTGACCGATCCGCACGAGGGGAAAGTGAACGTGAAATCGGAGATTCACGGTTTGGTTAAGATCGATAAGGCGTTCGTCGACAGCGTGAACGCCATCGATGAGGTCGTGTTGTCGACGATTCGCAGCAACACGGTCGTTCAAGCTGGCGCTTCGCTGGTCGGCACGCGGGTGATCCCGCTGATCGTCGACGAAGCGAAGGTCTTGGAGGTCGAGCGGCTGGCCGCCGCTCGCCGTGCTGAGGGCTTCACCTTGTTAGAGGTGAAGCCGTTTCGGGCGCTGCGCGTCGGCGTGATCACGACGGGCAGCGAGGTCTTCAAGGGCCGAATCAAGGATAAATTCGGCCCGGTTGTGAAAGAGAAGGTCGCGCAGCTTGGCTCCGAGGTTGTCGAGCAACGCTTCGTGTCGGATGACAGCGAAGCGATTGTGGGTGAGATCCACGCGCTAGCAGCGCTAGGCGTGGATTTGGTGTTGGTCACGGGCGGCATGTCCGTGGACCCGGATGATCGCACGCCGGGTGCGATCAAGGCGGCCGGCGCCCGCGTGGTCAGCTACGGCACGCCGATGCTGCCGGGCTCGATGCTGATGATCGCCTATCTAGGCGATCTGCCGATTATGGGCCTGCCGGGTTGTGTGATGCACGACCCGTACACGTCCTTTGATGTGCTGCTGCCGCGCATATGCGCAGGCGAGGAGATCGTGCGCAGCGACATCACGGAGATGGGGTACGGCGGATTTTATCAATGTTAGATATTCATAACGCAACACATGATGGAGATGAAGTCCATGTTTCAAAATATAGGATTTACCGAGCTTTTGTTGATCGCGATCGTGGCGCTTGTCATCTTCGGACCGCAAAAGCTGCCGGAGATCGGCCGTGTGCTTGGTCGCACGCTTAGAGATTTCAAGAAAGCAACAAGCGAGCTCATGAATGACGAGCCGAAAACACCCATAGCTCCAACTAAGCCCGTTGTGCCAGACCCGATTACCCCTGTTGCGGTCGCCCAAGTGGCTGTGCCTGAAGTAGTAGTGGCTGAGCTTAAGCCGCCACAAGAAGGTTTATCACTCGCGAAGGTGGAATCTGCGTCAGAGTCAACAAGCTCACCGGATGTGAAGCCTGTTGTTTCTTTTGTATCGAATAAGTCTTCCAAAGTCGTTCATGTTACCGGTACGCCAGTTGAAGCGCCAGAAGCGCTCTCCGTTCCGCTTGCGTCGTCCGCCGAATCTGCACAGGCCTCGACCCCTACCCCGGCGCCATCCCAGCAGTCAGGCGGAGCTAGCAGTACGCGGAGGTTACCGGATTAGTTTTTGTTAGGCTAAAGCTTACTCCCTCTTTATGGCTCGTTGGCTAGGTAGCAAAAATGCAAAAGAGCATCCTTTTCGGTAGAATTCACTTAAACGGTTTACATAAATGCAAAAGAGCATCTTTTTGGATCGAAAAGGTCTAAAATGAGCTGAAAACAAGAAATTGATGCCTTTTCGCATCAATTTTAGCTGAAATCGTTGATTTGATAGAGGAAAGTTGTATTTTTGCATTTCTCAGCAGATGGATAGTAGGATGCTCATACTTGAAATCTTCGATAGAAGTTTTTCTTAATTTAGGTAGGTGAAATCAGTTGAATAATGAAGAAATGTCTCTCGTAGATCACCTTGGTGAGCTGCGAAAGCGAATCATGTGGATTTTAGTTGTACTCGTCATTGGCATGGTTGGCGGGCTCATTGCTGCGAAACCTGTCATTCGCTATCTCAAAAGTATCCCGCCAGCGGATGGCATCGGATGGAACGTTTTTTCCCCTTGGGATGCCTTGCGATTGTATATGAATTTCGGTTTAGCCGTTGGACTTCTTATCACTTTACCCGTGATTTTGTATCATATATGGGCGTTCGTTAAACCTGGTCTGCGGGAATCGGAGCAGAAGGCTTCGATTATTTATATTCCTTATGCGTTTTTACTTTTCTTAGCTGGGCTCGCGTTCGGATACTTTGTTGTTTTTCCGATGGCGTTTTATTTTACTTCATCTATTAGTAAAAGCTTAGAAATTACAGAGTTGTATGGTGCTGCGCAGTATTTTTCCTTTATGTTTAACATCCTTCTTCCGCTGGCCTGTGTGTTTGAAATGCCGATTGTTGTGATGTTTCTTACGAAGATCAAGCTGCTGAATCCGAAGCGCCTGCATAAGTTTAGACGATATGCTTACATGCTGATGGTGATTCTGGCAACAGTCATTACTCCACCGGATGCGATTTCAGCCATTCTAGTTGCAGTTCCGCTCATTATCTTATATGAATTCAGCGTCTTTATGTCTGGCTTCATATATCGCAAGCAGCTTGCGAACGACGCGGCCTGGGAGCTGGAGTATGGTCCTAAATAGAAAATGCATAAAATAGCCCTTTTGGGGGCTATTTTTTTCGTTTTCATAGGGAATATTTGGTTATCATTTGGGTAGAATGAGGGGGGTGTCCTAAAGAATGAAAAATGTGTAAAAGGACTTGCAAATTACTCCCAGAATGAGTATCATAAGAGGTGTTGTTAGCACTAAACACATTCGAGTGCTAATAAAGAAATATAACCAGACAATTTTCTAAAGGAGGCTATTTTTCCATGATCAGACCGTTAGGTGATCGAGTTATCATTGAAGCCGTTGCGAAAGAGGAGACTACAGCAAGTGGCATCGTGCTGCCAGATACAGCTAAAGAAAAACCACAAGAAGGTAAAGTTGTAGCCGTTGGCGCTGGCGCGTTGAAAGATGGCGTACGTGTTCCGCTTGATGTAAGCGAAGGCGACCGCATCATTTTCTCCAAATACGCTGGAACTGAAGTGAAATACGAAGGCCGCGAACTGTTGATCTTGCGCGAAAGCGACATTCTCGCTGTATTAGCCTAAGTTAGAGCAGCATATAGATCGGCTAGACGTTTTAACAATTTATATCTAGGTTTTTAATTAGAGGAGGTTTCCTATCGTGGCAAAAGATATTAAGTTCAGTGAAGACGCACGCCGCGCGATGCTTCGCGGGGTAGATGCTTTGGCAAATGCCGTTAAAGTAACCCTAGGTCCAAAAGGCCGTAACGTTGTACTTGAGAAAAAATTCGGCAGCCCGTTGATCACAAATGACGGTGTTACGATCGCGAAAGAAATCGAGCTTGAAGATGCTTTCGAAAACATGGGAGCACAACTTGTTAAAGAAGTTGCTACCAAAACAAACGATGTTGCTGGTGACGGTACAACAACTGCAACAGTTCTAGCGCAAGCTATGATCCGTGAAGGTCTGAAAAACGTTACTGCAGGCGCTAACCCAATGGTTATCCGCAAAGGTATCGAGAAGGCTGTTAAAGCGGCTGTAGAAGAGCTTCAAGCTATCGCGAAGCCAATCGAAGGCAAACAATCCATCGCACAAGTAGCGGCAATCTCTGCTGCTGACGAAGAAGTAGGCGAATTGATCGCTGAAGCTATGGAAAAAGTAGGTAAAGACGGTGTTATCACAGTTGAAGAATCCAAAGGCTTCTTGACGGAGCTTGAGGTTGTAGAAGGTATGCAATTCGACCGTGGATACACTTCCCCATACATGATCACAGATACGGATAAAATGGAAGCAGTTCTAGACAACCCGTACATCTTGATCACTGACAAAAAAATCTCGAACATCCAAGAAATCTTGCCTGTTCTTGAAAAAGTGGTTCAATCCGGTAAACAACTTCTGATCATTGCTGAAGATGTTGAAGGCGAAGCACAAGCAACACTTGTTGTGAACAGACTTCGTGGCACATTCACTTGCGTAGCTGTTAAAGCTCCTGGTTTCGGTGACCGTCGTAAAGCGATGTTGGGTGATATCGCTGCTCTAACAGGTGGCCAAGTGATTACAGAAGAGCTAGGATTGGATCTAAAATCCACTACTCCTGATCAATTGGGTAGCGCTCGTCAAATCCGTGTTACGAAAGAAAACACAATCATCGTTGATGGTGCTGGTAACCCGAAAGATATCGCAGCTCGCGTTACACAAATTCGTTCCCAACTGGAAGAAACAACTTCCGATTTCGATAAAGAAAAGCTTCAAGAGCGTTTGGCTAAACTTTCTGGCGGCGTAGCTGTTATCAAAGTTGGCGCAGCGACTGAAACTGAATTGAAAGAGCGCAAACTTCGCATCGAAGATGCTTTGAACGCGACTCGTGCAGCAGTTGAAGAAGGTATCGTTTCTGGTGGTGGTACTGCCCTAGTTAACGTATACAACGCAGTAGCGAAAGTTGTAGCTTCCGGCGATGAGCAAACGGGTGTTAACATCATCCTTCGTTCCCTTGAAGAGCCAGTTCGCACAATCGCAGCTAACGCTGGTCAAGAAGGCTCCGTTATCGTTGAGCGCTTGAAAAACGAACAAGTAGGCATCGGCTACAACGCAGCAACTGGACAATGGGTAAACATGTTCGAAGCTGGTATCGTTGACCCTGCGAAAGTAACACGTTCCGCACTTCAAAACGCAGCATCTGTTGCAGCTATGTTCTTGACTACAGAAGCGGTTATCGCTGATAAACCAGAAAAAGACAAACCAGGTATGCCTGATATGGGCGGCATGGGTGGAATGGGCGGCATGATGTAAGAAGCTCCTTAGAGCTTCTGCACATGCGGCAGTTGAAAAAGACTCCTTCGGGAGTCTTTTTTTTTTTTTTTTTTTTTTTTTTTTTTTTTTTTTTGCGCGAAAATCAAAACTTCATACAAATTAGAATGTATGTTCGGATTTTAAAGGGAATAAAAAGCCCATAGGGCTGCGAATGTTATCTGTTTTTTAACTTGTCGATTTCAATGGCGTGATCAACGAGCTGTTTATCGATGACATTAAAATGATGCGCGAATGTATGCTGTTCTGTCACTAAATTTCTTTGAACAGCTTCTAGTTGCCTGATATCTTCACGCGTTTCTAGGACTGCTTGTCTAATTAAGGGAATGTCCGATGCAAGAGCTTTGATTTCTTTCAATTCCTCTAAAATTTGTATCAATAATTGCTCACTCATGTGCTTATTCACCTCTTCTAATGTTTTATCTTGTATATCTTATCTATGGTTTATTATACAGGGTAACTCCCAGACTGTGAACGCTAACCATAATTCACTAATGTTTACTTCTAGATACTCACTCCACAGCCTGGCTCTCATCCATTTGCTTGGACCCCATGCCTGCTTGGCCCACGCGCATCAGCCTATTTATCGGAAAGATAGGCATTGGTACACTCTCTGGACTAGGGATAGACGTATACTATCTCAAACTAACAGAGGAGTTGAGTCATTCATGGCTTTACAACCAAACCAAGGAAAACAATTTCAGTGTCCACCTGCTGACCCGATAATGACAGATCCAGAAAGAGTAGTTAGAGATTTTTATCATCCGCAAAAGGTTCAAGTTATTCATCCGATTCAAATTGTGAATCGCCATCACTGTGTACCGGTATATGAGCATGTGTATACGTGTACCGAAACTGATGAGTATTGCGGCACTCACCCCCACCCTCATCAAGGTATGCTTAGGAAGTAACACGAAGCACTTCCCACCAAGAATCATTGATTCTGGCGGGGGGTGTTTTTTTGTAGGAAGAATTGATTATATAATGGAGGGAGATGATTGTGTAACGGGGGATAGCAAAAAACATGCAAGAGCTAGCAATAGACTGGCCGTTCTGGATTGAACGAATACGACCTAAATTTGATAAAGTAATTATCGCGCGAGGTTGGGCTTATTTCAATGAAGGTGCTGTAAGAGATATTCAAGTGGAAGGCGCCTCGATTATAAAAGCAATGGTGGACGGAACCAAAGGGTACAAGGTTACTTTGGACCTTAAGAGCTTCACAAAGAGTGGCTGCACGTGTCCGTACGGATATAACTGCAAGCATATGGCTGCTGTGCTTTTTGAAGTGGCGAAGCAAGAAGGCTATGATCCGGAGGAGTTTCGCTTTGGCAAGTTGAAGGTGGCGCAGCCTGATCAAAAGAAAAAAACGACGAAGCTGCCAGTGCCGACGGATAGTTGCGAGATGTGGCGAGCTTATTTTCATAAACAGTATGGCCATGCGAAGATTTACAATGCATTTAGTCTCGAGGAAGTATGCCTACGGGCATGGAGAGAGCTGAACAAGCTGGCGGATACGTGGGAACCGACGATTCGAAGTCTGTATGACATCCAGGTGGCGCTATATGTGATACAGCTCTGCGATGCGATGGTGGGATCGAAGGCGATTACGTATGATTTTTATCAAAATACAAGCTATTATGTCAATCGTGTGTTGAAGCATGGACGTGAACAATTGGAAGCAGCACTGGACGTGCTTGATGTCAGTAGGGCATATCAGCAGCACGCAGAGCGTTTACAAGAGTTATCGACCTATTTGGGTGATATTTGTGAGAATGGCGAGGGCTTGTACCTTTATGACTGGCTCGATTTGTATAAGCTGTTGTGGTCACAATTATTTCGGGACCCGGAGATGGTAGCCCAAGAAGCGTCGAGGCTCAGACTAGTGCTTGCCGACCCGGAAGCAAGTGGGCAGGCGCGAAAAGTCGCCCTGCTGGCATCTATCCATTTGGATATAAGTAAAACTGAGGATCAGAATGCCTTTGAACGTGCTGAAACGGGTATGATGGAGATCAAGCCTGATTATTGGTTTAATTATTTGAATGGATTTGTTTTTGAGAGTCAGTGGGATCGTTTATTGACATGGCTGCGTTGGCTGAAACCGAAAATGGCTTGGAAAGATGGCGTATATGCGGATGATTTTTTAAGTTTTTGGCGTTTGGCGGCAGAACAACGGGATGTGGAGAAAGAGCACAGGGATGTGATGATTTCACTTTTACCTGCGAGTTATGATCACTATGCGAAATTTTTACTAGCGAAGAGTGAGTACCAGGAATGGGCAGATCTGTGTCTGCTCTTGGATCTAACGACAGTCCAGATCGATGCAGCCCAGCTAAAACTCGTTGAGAAAGCCAATGTTCAATTCCTTTTGCCGATTTATCATCATGCTATTGAAGCCTTTATACAGGGTAAAAATCGTCCCGATTATATACAAGCTATTAAACTGTTAAAGAAATTAGCCGCTGCTTATAAAAAGCTGAAGCTGACACCTCGTTTCGATGCGTACTTGGGGCAAATCGTGAAGCAATACGCGAAGTATCGTGCTTTTCATGAGGAATTGCGGAGAGGCGGGTTCCTTCTATGATGACCTTGTCACCTATATATATGAGAATGAAGAGGCTGCCATCGGGAAGCTTTGCGCTATATGGAGAAACAGAGGAAGCAAATGAGGTTCCGGGATATATGCTGCGTAAGCTGCTTTTTGCTTGGCATGAACGCTCGTTCTATGGAACGCAGTTGGAAGTGACGCGAATCCCGCATGGAGATGCTATTGTGCTTACTCCTGCTATGGCTTTGGATTATTTGCGTGTCCCGGGAGTGCTGCTTCATAGCCGAATTTATTGGGAAGACGGATTTGTAGAATTGCAAAAAGGAGCAGTCTTTCTTAGCGAGGCGGTTGACACTGGTTGGTATGTACCGTCGTATGAGCTTTGGCGCGAAGGACGAAATGGATGGAAGCTAAGGGTACCAGCGGGGCAGGCGGAGAGGTTTGCAGAGCTTTGCTCGGAGGCGTTTTCGGAAAGTTTTTGGCAGCGATGGTTTAGTCAAATCGTTGAAGAGCTGCTGGTGATGGATTCGGATTTCAGGATGGCCCGAGTGTGGGAGGGCTTGCTTCAAGCCAATAGGCTGCTGCGAGTTAACGAGCCAGGGTTCGACGCTTTGCTGACGGAATCATCTTGGATGCAGGAAGAGGACTGGCTTATGGCCATTGGTTGGACTCATGACGACGATGCACCGTATCGAATCTGTGTTCAGCTTGTTGAACCCTATGCGGAGACGTATGTCGACGGGACGACGACGGCTAAGGATAACGCAGCGGATTGGCGTTTGCGCTTTATTGCCCAGGATCGCAGGGATGCGAACCGATTCGTAGAGTTGAGCACGACTGGTAATGTGTTAGTTGGCGAGATCCCTTTTGCATGGAAGGCTGACATCGTGGATAAGATTGAAGAGCAGGCGAAGCGTGTGTTGAGGATACTGCCGGAGCTTGATAGTGCCTATCAACCAGGCAAAATCATCGAGCAATTATCGGATGATGAGGCATGGACATTTCTAACCGAATCCAGTTTGAAGCTGGTGGCGGCGGGTATTTCTGTCTTTTTGCCCTCATGGTGGGAAGAAATTCAAAAGTTGCATCGTCCTCAATTGAAGGCGAAGATCAAAAGCTCCGTTGGTTCTACACGCAAAGCGATGTTCGGGATGGATCAGATTGTACAGTTTGATTGGCGAGTGGCGCTGGGTGGCGTGGAATTGTCTGAGGAAGAATTTGGGCAAATGGCATTAGAAAAAAAACGTTTGATCTATATCCGCGGCAAATGGGTGCAATTGGACCCTGCGCATTTGGAACAAATTCGTGAAACGATGCGGCAGGTCGAGAGGAAGAAGGGATTATCCTTCCGGGATGTATTGGAAATGCATTTGTTAGAAGATGAGGTAGAGCTCGCGGCAGATGGGGATGAGAAGGGCAAGGTTGTCGGGGTCAAAGTAGAGCTCAATCGTCATTTACGTGATTTGATCAAACAGTTAAGTCAGGCGAAATCCATTCCCCTTGTGGAACATATAGAGGGATTATGTGCGGTGCTGAGGCCTTATCAGGTTCAGGGGGTGTCGTGGCTGCTATTCCTGCGCAGCATGGGGTTGGGCGGATGTCTGGCGGATGATATGGGGCTTGGGAAGACGATTCAGTTTATTGCGTTTTTGTTGAGGGTGAAGGCGGAGAGCGGGGCAGCGTCAAGGGCGAAGTCAGAGTCAGATTCCAGATTAACCAATTCTAAATCAAAACCGTCATTGCTCATCTGTCCGACCTCTGTGCTAGGCAACTGGCAGAAAGAGCTGGCACGATTTGCGCCAACCCTACGAATTCAACTTCACTATGGTGCTCAGCGGGCAAAAGGGGAGGCTTTCGCAGCATCGCTGGGGGATGCTGATTTGGTCATTACGACCTACAATCTCGCGCAGCTCGATGAGGAAGAGTTGTCTAGCGTCACTTGGGACACGCTTTGCTTAGATGAAGCTCAAAATATCAAGAATGCTTATACGAAGCAGTCGCAGGCGATTCGCAAGCTAGAAGCTGGGCAGCGGATTACCTTGACGGGCACGCCGATTGAGAATCGATTGACCGAGTTATGGTCGATTTTTGATTTCGTGAACCCGGGGTACCTCGGGACGTTAACTCATTTTAACCGACAGTATGTCGGGCCGATTGAGAAAAATGGGGATGGTGCAAAGGAACTCACAGCACGTGTTCAGCGTTTGATACGGCCGTTCCTGCTGAGACGACTTAAGAAGGATCCAGCGATTCAGCTGGACTTACCGGATAAATACGAGGGTAAAGCGTATGTCCGCCTCACTCCTGAGCAAGGGGCCTTGTACGAGAATGTCGTGCAGAGCTTGATGGAGAAGATTGAGGGAACGAGTGTAACGGGAGAAACTTTGAAGGGGATCGAAAAGAAGGGCTTGATCCTTACATCGTTGATGAAGTTGAAGCAGATTTGTGATCATCCGGGGTTGTTTTTGAAGGAATTTGGGGGAGCGGGAGCAGGAGCGAGAGAGGGGCGCGGCGCACTCGCCGCCGCGGAGATGAGGGCACGCTCAGCGAAGCTGGAGCGGCTGGTTGAAATGATTGACGAACTCAGGAGCGAAGGAGGCAGCTGCCTCATCTTCACCCAGTTCGTCGAGATGGGCCGGCTGCTGCAGGCTACGCTTGCGCAGGCGTTGGGTGAGCCCGTGCAGTTCTTGCACGGGGGGATTCCTGCAGTGAAGCGCGATGCGATGATCGCGCGCTTCCAGGACGATGCGCTCCCTGCGGAGGAGCGCTGCCACATCTTCATCCTCTCGCTGAAAGCAGGAGGAACGGGGTTGAACCTGACAGCGGCGAATCACGTGTTTCACTACGACCGCTGGTGGAATCCGGCCGTGGAGAATCAGGCAACGGATCGGGCTTTCCGCATCGGGCAAACGCGCAACGTGCAGGTGCACAAGTTTGTTACGCTCGGCACGCTCGAAGAGCGAATCGACGAGATGATCGAGCGTAAGCAAGGCCTCAGTGACCAAATCGTCGGCACCGGCGAGAACTGGGTCACGGAGATGTCGACAAGCGAGCTGCGCGAGCTTTTTGCCTTGAGAAGAGAGTGGATTGAGAAATAGGAATGTAAAAAAAGCGCCACATCGCTGTGGCGCCTTTCTTTATTTTGCTGGAAAAACTGTTGCCACAATCGCATCAACATTTTGCTTCTCAGCTGGATCTTTTGCGATTAGCTTGTTCATCAAAGCTTGATCTGGGGTGCCTTGCTTCTGCAATACAGCCAGATACCAGCGAATAAGCAGGCGGTTTACGGGGTCATCCATATTTTCGGTCACATACGGTTGAATCTGTGCAGCTGCACCTTTGTAGTCGCCACGCATGTAACTAATTTGGCCAATGTTCAGTGCCATCGAAGGCGTTACTGCAAACTCACGACCTTGCGCTTGTTCTTTAGGCAAGCTCTTCAATGTATCAATGCGAGCGAGCACATCTTTATACGTGAGTAGAGCATTGTCCAATCTTGTATTGAACTCTTGCGTGTTGCCTTTCGCATTTGCTTGGCTCGCAAGCTCGATGTTCAGTGAGATGCTCTTTTCATACATATCCATATACCAAGGGTAGTTTGGAATTTGTGCATTCGACCATTCTAAGGCTTGTTGTTGCTGGCCTTTCATGAGAAGCATGTTTAGTTGCTGCATGGCAACGATCCGGTTATGTGGTTCTTTTTTCAAAAGTTGACTCATGAGATCCTGGGCTTGATTAAAGAAAGGCTCACTCTTCTTAGGATCATTCGGATTTTCCTTTTGTGTTTGATTGTACACACTAAGGAGAATGCCAATGCGACTGACCTGTCCTGTCAACAAGTAATCCGGATGAGCAGGATGCATGGAAATTGCTTTGTCGAGCGGTGTCACGATCTGATTGTAATCTTTGCTCGTTTTTACAACTTCAACAGCTTGCTTGTAGGAACCATTAGCAGAAAGCAGGCCCGCTGATATAAAGAACATTACAAGAGATAAAACCGCGATACTTGCAGGGAAAATCTTGTGGATCACAGCAGATTTCGATTTCAGTTGCAGCTCACTGGAGGAGCTGTTGCTCAGCATACCGCCAAGAGCGAGGAATAAAATCGCGCCCAAGTACACGTAGCTCAAATCAAAGTCGATCATACTGTGGACCAAAAGAGATATCATGATAATGAAAAATAAGAAATGCTGGTCTCGTTTTTCCTGTGAACTCTTGATATAGCTTCGAATATAGAACCAACAAACGGCAATTACGAAGCCAATAAAAGCTAGGAAGCCCAGCGCGCCAGCCTCAACCAAATATTGAAGGGCAAAGTTATGCGCCTGGCGACTTGTATAAGGATTGCTCTGATATTTCTCATAAAGGGAAGCCCAAGCTCCGCCACCAGCACCAATGATAGGATAGTCCGTCCAAAGCTTCACAGCATCTTTATAAAACGTTCCACGCTCCAAAACACTGTGCTGCTGGAAGTTAATATTTTCAACGCGCGTTTTCACGTTTTCGGGAAGAATGTTTTTAAATCCAGTGTCACTTAGAATAAGAATGGCACCAACCACCCCAATGACGACAGCCGCAATAGGAAGGATAAAAGTCGCATATTTCTTAGCATCAAAACGTGCCGTTATGCGCTCCAACCAAGGCTCTCCAAAGCGTTGAATAGCGACAGAAAGACCAGCGAAAACTAGGGAAGCTAATAGTAAGATCCACCAGCCGTGCCAAGATTCTGAAGCGCTAGGTTGTTTTTGTAGTCCAATACCAATATTCGTTACCTTTTCTAAAATAATAAGGGAAGTCCCGAACGCCAGTCCGATTTGGACGAGGGCTAAGATCTGTCGACTCATTTTGAAGAAGAACATCATAATTAGGAATACGACAGGGATGACCACGATCGCTCCGCGAGATAGCGTTAACCAGAATGAAACAATTGTCGGTATCAGTAAGAACGCGTTTATGAGAACTACATACCATTTCCGTGATTTACTAATGAAGAAAATGGAGCTAAGTGTTAAGGTTATTAAAAAGGCAGCATACGTGTTGGCATATTGGAAAACCGATGTTAACCGCAGACCATTTGAGTCCGTCATGACGGCATCACGGTACAGGTTCGCATTCGTTCCATCCATTAGTGCAAACCATCCGACTAGGTGTCCAGCGAAGGTTTTGTTGCCTAACCAGTACAAAAGTCCAAATAAAACGAGGAAATATCCCGATATCATGAATAAACGGGCAACAATCGACACACCGAGCTTGTTTTTTGTCAAAAATACACCTAAAATGAAGAAAGTTGCATACAGCATTTGGATGTAAACCATATTTGTTGCCAAATAATGCGAAGCCGCATTCGACAAAGAAATAACGTAAGTAAGAGGCATCATGAAGACCAGAATGGTAAGGAGATCTTTCTTTTCTTGAAGCTTAAAAACAAAAAATGCAAGGATCGCAACTAGCAACAGGATGATGGAGGACCACACAGAAGCAGAGTAAATACTTCTCTCAAACTCCGATGTACCGCCATTAAACAGCGCCCTTTGAAAAGGTGCCCAGAACATGAATAAGCCCGTAAATACGGCTAATATCCAAAAGATGATAGAGCTCTTATCAGTTGTTATCGTTCCATTCGATTTTGCACGCGAAGCCGCGTAGGCATTCTTACTTGCACTCATTCCAGATAGTCTCCTTCTTCGCTAAAGTTCGACTTTATTTTAGCATACTGGAAGAGGGTTTCCAAATGGATATTTTAATTGAGAGAATATACCAAGGAAACTTTTTCGGACATTTGATAGACAAAAATAGAAGTAAATTGATAGACTTTTGGTGGTGAATAATTGAATTGAAAAAAGCTATATTTAAGTTACTTTATAAATCAGCTGTCTATGGAAAAAGGCACTTAAATCCACTGCTTTCTTCTAGGTTGAAGAAGTTCGTTAAGAAAAATTTACTATCCAGAGCGTATCCACTAGATGATATCTCTTTAAATAAGCAGGACAATAGTCGCTCTATTGGGACTCAGACTGGAATAAATTTAATTGGCTATTCAAGGGCAGAAATGGGGATTGGAGAATCCTGTCGAATCGCCGCTAAAAGTTTAACAGCTGTAAACCATCAATTCGGAATTATTAATTTTGAAGGAACTAACTCATCTCGGATGGGCGATCTTACTTGGAAACATAAAGAAATACAAGAACCTCTTTATAATGTTAACATCTTTCATATAAATGCCGAGCAAATGATGGAAGTATATTCAAATAAGGGAAACGAAATATTTCAGAATAGATATAATATTGGTTATTGGCACTGGGAATTGCCTGATTTTCCAGATGAGTGGGTGGAAAACTTCCGGTTTGTTCATGAAGTTTGGGTACCTTCTAACTTCGTTCTTGATTCAATTTCTATGAAGAGCCCTGTACCCGTCGTGAAAATACCACACAGTATTGAAGTTATTATAGAAGAAGAACGTTCTAGGCAATATTTTGCTCTCCCAGAAGATCCTTTCTTATTCTTGTCCATGTATGATGCCCATAGCTATCAAGATCGCAAAAACCCGGAAGCTGCGATTCACGCATTTAAAAAAGCTTTTTCACCTGAAGATGTAAGTGTTGGATTAGTGTTAAAGGTGAACAACTCCAAATCAACACCCGATGAAATGAAACGATTAGAGAAATTGATTCATGGATATCCCAATATTTATCTGATAAAAGAAACTTATCATCGCAGTGATGTTAATGCACTTTTAGCTGTAATTGACTGTTTTGTGTCCTTACATCGTTCAGAAGGCTTTGGACTTGGACTAGCTGAGGCTATGTATCTAGGGAAAGCAGTTATAGGCACGAATTGGTCATCCAATATCGATTTTATGAAGCATGATAATTCCTGTCTGGTTGACTATGAGTTGATTCAATTAGGGAAAGACTTTGGCCCTTATCAGGCATATCAATACTGGGCTGACCCTAATGTCGATCATGCAGCATCCTATATGGAAAAGCTCGTAAATGATCATGATTTTTATAGCAGGATTGCTCGAAATGGAGAAATGACGATCAAAGAGCAGTTTTCACCTAAAGCAATAGGTTCATTAATTCAAAAGAGATTGAAATATATCACTTAAGACATAAATCACGGAGGTAACCATATGAGAACGATTACTTCTGTAATCATGGCTGGTGGTAAAGGGGAACGATTCTGGCCCAAAAGCAGGACAAACCTTCCTAAACAGTTTTTGAATATCTCTGGAAACAAGTCGATGATTCAACAGACGGTTGGGAGACTTGAATCCCTTATAGATATTAGTCAAATATTCATTGTCACAAATGAACTTTATGCTGAGCTGATAAGAGGGCAAATTCCGCATTTACCAGCAGAGAATATCATTATTGAGCCAGTGGGTAGAAATACAGCGCCATGTGTAGGCTTAGCTTCCATTATTATTGAAGAGAAGTTTCCTGATAGTACAATGATTGTTTTACCCTCGGATCATATCATTGAGAATGAAGAAGGCTTTATGGAGATTTTGAAAGCGGCTGTACAAGTGGCTGAAACTGACAACAATCTTGTAACTTTAGGAATTACGCCTACATACGCGGAAACGGGTTATGGGTATATTGAGAGTACAAGGGAGCTGCAGGTAGTAGATAAGCTTGATGTTTATAAGGTAAATCGATTTGTTGAGAAGCCGGATGTTAACACTGCAGAAGCCTATCTGAAGTCAGGTAATTTTTATTGGAACAGCGGGATATTTATTTGGAAAATTTCTACGATTCGGCATTACTTTCAGAGGTTGTTGCCACAACTTCATGATATATTAGAAACTATGAAGCAAGGTTTCCATTTGAGTAGCCGTGAAGAGATCATTAAATCTGAATTTGCTAAAATGCCAGATCAGTCGATTGATTATGGGATTATGGAAAAGGCAGAAAACATCTATGTCATTCCGTGTACGCTTGGATGGGATGATGTTGGAAGCTGGACTGCTTTGGATCGAATTAATGATCGTGATGATGATGGCAATGTTATACGTGGTAATATACTTAATATCGATACCAAACGTTGCATAATCGAGAGTAACAACGGCAAATTAATAGCAACACTGGGGATTGAAGATCTCATTGTTGTTGATACAGATGATGTAACGTTAATTTGTACGAAAGATAAAGCACAAGAAGTAAAGCTGCTTTTAAAAGAGTTAAGGACACAGAAATTAGATCATTACTTATAAATCAATGCTTAGGAGAGATAATAATAATGTCACAGAAAAGAGCTTTAATTACTGGGATTACAGGACAAGATGGATCTTACTTAGCTGAGTTACTGCTTTCTAAAGGTTACAAAGTATATGGACTTAAAAGAAGAACAAGTTCTCCAATTTTGGATAATATTATACATATTGTAAATGAAATTGAGTTCATTGATGGCGATTTACAGGATCTTGGATCTTTAATTCAAGCTGTGAAAATTTCGAATCCAGATGAAGTTTACAACCTTGCTGCACAATCTTTTGTAGGAACTTCATGGGCTCAACCGGTTTTAACAGGTCAATCCACAGCTATCGGGGTAACCAATATGCTGGAAGCCGTTCGTTTGGTTAAGCCTGATGCTCGTTTCTATCAAGCGTCCAGCAGTGAAATGTTCGGAAAAGTGGTTGAAACCCCGCAAGTTGAAACAACGCCATTTTATCCGCGGAGCCCTTATGGAGTAGCTAAAGTATACGGCCACTGGATCACGGTTAACTATAGAGAGAGCTACGATATGTTTGCATGTTCAGGGATCTTGTTCAATCATGAATCACCGCGCAGGGGCATTGAATTTGTGACCAGAAAAGTAACAGACGCGGTAGCTCGCATTAAACTTGGGCTGCAAAATGAGCTTAGAATGGGAAATCTTGACTCCAAACGTGACTGGGGTTTTGCAGGCGATTATGTACAAGCAATGTGGCTAATGTTGCAACAAGATACACCTGATGATTTTGTTATTTCAACTGGAGAGACTCACACGGTTGAAGAACTTGTGGAGATTGCTTTTACTCACGCTGGTTTAAACTGGAGAGATTATGTTGTGATTGATCCGAAGTTTGTTCGTCCTGCTGAAGTGGACCTTTTGCTTGGAGATTGCACGAAAGCGAAAGAGACACTGGGTTGGAAGTTAGAGGTTGGGTTTGAGCAGTTAGTGAAAATGATGGTTGATAGTGATCTCGAGAGAGTGCGAAAAGAAATACGATAAGGTGTGATTTTTCTGAAAGCACTAATTACGGGAGCAAGCGGTTTTGTTGGGACCGTGTTGTCTCAATCAATGATGAAACAAAATATGGAAGTTTTAGGGATAGCTAGATCGGAAGCATTTTATAATAATCGTAAGAACGATGATTTCAAATGTGATATTCTGGATAAAGCTAAATTAAAGGGAATATTAACATCCTACAGACCCGACTACATTGTTCATCTTGCAGGCCCAGCCTTTATACCTGATTCATTTATTAATCCATTAAAGACATATGAAATTATTTTTAATGGGACATTAAACTTACTTGAGTGTGTAAAAGAATTAGAATTAAACTCAAAAATTTTATATGTTAGTTCGGCTGATGTGTATGGAGGAAATAACAATAGCGTGTTGGTTGAGACTGAACACTATGATCCTAAAAGTCCTTATTCAGCAGCTAAAGCTTGTTCCGAACTGTTATGTAGACAATTTACAAATTCATATGGTTTAAATACCGTAATTGCACGTCCTTTCAATCATACAGGTCCAGGGCAATCAATAGACTTTGTTTGCTCGAGTTTTGCTCACCAAGTAGCAACCATGGCAGGGCAAAATGAAAAAATACTACGTACAGGAAACATTGATGTTAAAAGAGATTTTCTTGATGTTAGAGATGTTGTGGAAGCTTATATCCGGTTATTAAAGTTTGGAGTTAATGGGGAAACATACAATGTTAGCTCTGGTAAAGCAATTTCCTTAAGAGATATAATTGAAATATTGTTCAGAGAAGCAAATATCAATAGGTATGAAATTTATGTTGATCCCCAAAAAGTAAGGAATAATGATATTCCGGTCAGAGTGGGAGAAAGCAGTAAACTTAGACAATTAACTGGTTGGCTTCCTCAATATAATATTGAACAAACTTTAGCTGACATTTTCCATTATTGGAAGGAGAAAAGCCTGCATGTTGACAGATAAAAGAATTGTAGTGACAGGTGGTGCTGGTTTTTTAGGTCACCATGTTGTAGAAAAACTAAAGGAAAAAGGTTATAAACATATATTTGTTCCAAGAAGCAAGGATTATAATTTAATAACAGAAGCTGGTATTACTAAAATGTTTCATGATATGAAACCTGATTATATTATTCACCTTGCAGCAGTTGTTGGTGGAATTGGTGCTAACAGAGAAAATCCAGGTAAATACTTCTATGATAATTTGATGATGGGTACTCAATTAATTGAGCAATCGAGAGTCTTTGGCGTGCAGAAATTTGTCGCGATTGGTACAATTTGTGCATATCCAAAGTACACACCCGTACCATTCTCTGAACAGGATCTGTGGTTGGGTTATCCTGAAGAAACTAATGCGCCATACGGATTGGCTAAAAAAATGATGCTAGTCCAGTCCCAAGCGTACAGAGAGCAATACAATTTCAATTCAGTTTACCTTTTACCTGTGAATCTTTATGGTCCTAGAGATAACTTTGATCCTAATACATCCCATGTTATTCCTGCATTGGTGAAAAAGTGTATCGATGCTATGAAGAATGGTGACAATTCGATCACTGTTTGGGGAACAGGGAATGCTACTAGAGAGTTCCTGTATGTTGAAGACGCTGCAGAAGGGATTGTTGCAGCAATGGAATCTTACAACAAAAGTGATCCGATTAATCTTGGGGCAGGTTACGAAATCTCCATAAAGAACTTAGTAGAAAAGATTGCTGAAATGACTGGATTTACTGGTGAAATAATTTGGGATAGTACTAAACCGGATGGTCAACCTAGGAGAAGCTTAGACACGACTCGGGCTTATGAGGAATTTGGCTTTAAATCGAAAACTGATTTTGATAATGGTTTAAAGAACACAATTGAATGGTATAAAACGAATAGCTAGGTGGTAAGGTATGGATAGTATTTGGAAATATCGAAAGTATATTTGGGACAACTCAATTTCAGAACTGAAAAATCGTTACGCTGGATCATCATTAGGAGCTGTCTGGAACGTATTGCAGCCTTTATTCCAAATACTAATTTTCACCTATATATTCTCACAAGTTATGATTGCCAAAATACCGAACATGGAATCGTCCAGTGCATTTGCAATTTATTTATGTGCTGGATTAATTCCATGGATATCATTTTCGGATATTGTTGTAAGAGGAAGTAATGTATTTCTTGTTAATTCAACATATTTGAAGAAATTAGCTATACCAGAATATATATTCATGCTACAAGTATCATTAACCTCAACAATCATATTATTCATTTCTATGGTGTTGTTCTTATTTATTGTGCTCATTTTAGGACATGTAGTAACTATAATGTGGCTGATTATCCCAGTCATTTTGATTATGTTCGTTCTTTTCGCTACTGGAATTGCATTCATATTTGCAACAGTTAATGTTTTCTTTAAAGATGTAGGTCAATTTTTAGTTAGTTTTATACAAATTTGGATGTGGCTAACCCCTATTGTGTACATTAAGGAGCTTTTACCTACTTCTTTCGCAAGTGTAATTAATTATAATCCAGTTTTTTATTTTATTGATTCCTTACAGCAAATTATTGTATACAGCAAGATCCCTACTACTTCTAATTGGGCGCTAATGGTTATCTTCACTTGCATTTCAGTTTTTATAGGCATTTTTGTATTGAAAATTTTGCGTTCTGAAATAAGGGATGTCATATGATGGTTAAAAATGATTTTGTTGTTGAGATTAAAGATTTATCTAAAAAGTATAAGATTTATTCTAAGCCCCATCATCGATTACTAGAGTGGATCACGCTTGGAAAATTGAAGAAGCATGCTGACTTTTGGGCTCTAAAAGATGTTAGTTTTTCTGTATCAAAAGGAGAATGTATAGGCGTAATTGGACATAATGGTGCTGGAAAAAGTACGCTTTTGAAAATATTATCAAGAGCGCTTTATCCATCTAGTGGCAGCATGAAGGTCAAAGGAAATATGGTTTCATTGCTTGAATTAGGAACAGGTTTTAACCCAGAACTTACAGGTCTACAGAACATATTTACAAGTGGAAAGCTGTTAGGTTTTTCTGATGAATATCTAAATGCGAAATTAACATCTATTCTCGAATTTTCAGAACTAGGCGACTTTATACATCAACCTGTGAAATCCTATTCTTCAGGGATGTATGTTCGGTTAGCTTTTTCACTATATGCAAGCTTAGAGCCAGATATATATGTAGTAGATGAAGCATTGTCCGTAGGTGACATCTTCTTTCAACAAAAGTGTTTTGATTTCCTCCAAAAACTTAAGGCTAATGGGGCAGCAATCATACTTGTTACTCATGATATGCAAAGCGTAAAAAAATATTGTGATCGCGTCCTTATCCTCAATAATGGTAAAGTTACTAATGAGGGTAGTCCATTAGAGATGGTTAATCTTTTTTATTCTTTAAATAAAAAGAATTTAGTTAACCGGAAATTAGAAGGAGAGCTAGTTGAAATTAATCCTAATGGTATAGTGGAGATGGATATTCCAGAGGAGAGCATACAGAATATTCAAAATGCTGTTGGTATTCGTCGTGGAGACGGTAAAGTAAGAGTTATTGGAGCAATCTTTTGCGATAGTGATGGTAAAGAAGCTAGAACAGCAAACACTGGTGATAATTTAACTTTACATATATTCTCTGAGATTATTGAAAATGTTGATGATTTAACATTTACATTTCAAATGTCCGACAGGCATAACACAGTAGTATTTGGACAAAACTCATATATGCTTAATAAAAATATTTTGAGCGCAAGGAAAGGCAATATTATTAAAGCTTCATTTAATTTAGAGATGAATCTTTTTCAAGGGTTATATACGGTTATGGTTGGTGCTACAGATTGTCAGACTGAAGTAAGCAATCAGATTTATGATTTAGTTGAAGGTTGCATGACACTAGAAATAATGAAACCAACATGGAGATCGTTCCACGGGGTGGCGTTTATGAAATCTTCGTTTGAAATTGAGGGTATAGCTAATACGATTGAAGTAATTCAAAGGAATGAGGTAAAGTATGCAAGAAAATAACTCCATTGAGATATTAGAATGCTGGTGTGGTTGTACGGAATTGGATAACTTCAGTGAAAAATATAAAAAGTGTAGAGAATGCCAAACCCTAATAAACACACCAAGGCAAATTACAATGTACTATGAAGTTGAGAATGATGAAGAAGCTTTTTATGGGAAAAACTATTGGATGGGCCATCAAACAGAAGATTTAGGTCATCCGAGCATATTTCAAAGATCCAGAAGAGATTTAACAGAAAGATGTCTGTACTGGCTTCGTTCCATCTTAAAGTATAAAAATACAGGTAATACGTTAGAGATCGGTAGCGGACCCGGTGCATTTGTACAGATGCTTAAGAGTGTTGGTTTTGATGCAAAAGGCCTAGAATTAAGTCCATGGGTCGCCGAGTATGGTAGGAATTCTCACGGAGTGGAGATTATTAATAGTAAAATTGAAGACGTTTCGGAAGATATGGATTTAAAAGATATAGTTGTTATGATGGATGTTCTCGAACACTTTACTGATCCAGTAGAGTCAATGAAACATACCCTTAGAGTAATTAAAAATGATGGGATAATCGTTATTCAAACACCATGTTATAACCATATGAGTTATGAAGAAATGGTTGCAACAAACGATCCTTTTCTAATTCAACTTAAGGATCAAGAGCATTTATACTTATTTAGTACTAAAGCAGTCACTATGCTTCTTGAATCTTTTGGATTTAAGTACATTAATTTTGTAGATCCATTGTTTCCTTATGATATGTTTTTAATTGCAAGTGCTGAGGAATTAGTACAAGCTGGTAACGATCAAGTTACAGAGCATTTGAAATCGAAACCAGAAACAAGGCTCATATTAGCATTACTTGATTTATACGATGAAGTGAATAGAGTTAGTAAAGAAGCTGAGATAAGGCTAGCAAATAACAAAAAACTAGATCAATTGCTTTGTGAATGTGAATCTGATAGAGAAGCAAGGTTGCAGTCAATTCATAAATTAGAAGGGCTGCTGAAGGAGTCAGAAGCAGATAGAGAAGCAAGATTAAAGTCAATTCAAAAACTAGAAGAGCTTTTGAAGGAGTCAGAGGCAGACAGAGAAGCAAGATTGGAATCGATTCAAAAGTTAGAGAAGCTTTTGCAAGAAAAACAAGGTCAGGTGTGAGATGAAAGTAGCGATTGATGTTGTCCCAATTAGAAATACTGGTGAAATGGGTGGAGCTTTTCAATTAGTTATCGAGCTAATTAAAGGCTTAGCTCAATTCAATAGCAATGATCAATACTATTTGCTAACAGCTGAATGGAATCATCAGTACTTCGAGGCATTCGAGCAATACGGAATTGAGAGAATATTAGTTCAAGCATCTAGCAAGCCACAACAACCCATTAAAACTAGTTTCTTTTATAAAGTTAAAAGAAAAATATTCAATAAGATTAAAAAGATTTCAAAAAAAATATTCAAATCAGTGAAACTGCCTAGAACTTCAATTCTAAAATCTAGATCAATTGATGTTTTGTTTTGTCCTATGAGCGCGGTGAATTATTCAGAACCTGGCATACCTACTCTCAGTTTGATTTATGATTTGCAACATAAATATTATCCGCAATTTTTCACAGAAGAAGAGAAAGCTGTACGTGATAATTATTATAAAGGGATATCTGAACTGGCGGATTATGTAGTATGTATCTCAGAATTCACCAAGAACACATTGATAGAGACGCTAAATTATCCTCAAGATAGAGCTGAAGTTATTTATATCAGTATTCAGGACAGATTGAATGGAAATAGTTCCATTGACCAAGCTGAGATCATTCATAAACTCGGTCTAAAAGGTAAGAGCTACGCCTATTATCCAGCAAATTTTTGGTCACACAAAAACCATCGTGTTCTTCTCACGGCTATGTCAATATTCATTAATAAATACCCTGAATTAGACTTACATTTATGCTTGACAGGGAGTTTATTAAAACAAGAAGTTTATTTTAGCGAATTAATCAATCAAATGAAGTTGCAAGATCGAGTACATCATTTGGGATATGTTACTGAACATGAAGTATCGGTGCTAATGGAGAATGCTAACTTTTTAATATTTCCAAGTTTGTTCGAAGGATTTGGAATTCCCGTAGCCGAAGCGATGTCGATGGGAACTCCTGTGATTTGCAGTAAAAACACAAGTCTTCCTGAGGTGGGGGGAGATGCAGTCCTTTACTTTGATCCTAGAAAACCCGAAGAAATTGCTGAAGTTATGAAAAACATTGTAACCGACACAGGTGTAAGAGATAGGCTAGTCCGAGAAGGTTATGAACAAATTAAAAAATTTGATAATAGTAATATGATTAAACAATACCATGAACTACTATGTAAAGTAGCAAACGTTGAGTCATTTAATAAATATTCAATTAATGGGATATACGGTGATAATTGGAGCGGGGAAGTTGTTGATATTTCAATTAATAATGAGTCAGTAGATCGTTATTTATATGTGGAATTGATTCTTCCTTCTATTTCTCCTCATAGGCGAGGACAATTGCATTTGAGTATTAATGGGAAAATAAAGAAATATTCCTTGACCACAGATTCACTTTTAGTAATAACTGAAGATTTACCCAAGGTAACTCGTGAGATTTTATTGGTAGTGCAACCAACCTTTAGGCCTAATGAAATTGGCATCCCAGATGACCGTCAATTAGGGGTGCAAATAATAAAGGTTGATATAAGGGAAAAGAACTCAGCTAATTCATTAAAAACGCTTCATGGAGCGTAAAATAATTTAAAGGATTTGAAACAAAAATGACAATAAAGATTTCAATCGTCACCCCATCGTATAATCAAGGTGTTTTTCTAAAAAGAACTTTAGATAGTATTCTTGATCAAAAAATAGAGAATTTAGAATTAATTGTTTTTGATGGTGGGAGCAAAGATAGTTCTGTTGAAGTCCTTCAAAGTTATGGTGAGCTGCTTTCCTATGTTTCACAAAGAGATGAAGGTCAATCCGACGCGGTAAATAAAGGGTTGACTCAAGCTAAAGGTGAAATAATAGGCTGGTTAAACTCGGATGATGTTTATTATCCAGGATCATTAAATAAAGTTATTGAAATATTTGATAACAACCCTGACATTGATGTGATTTATGGTAAAGCAGACCACATCGACGAAAATGACAATTATATGGAAGACTACTATACAGAACAATGGGATTATGAAAAATTAAAGGAGATATGTTATATCTGTCAACCAGCTGTATTCTTCAGGAAATCTGTTGTCGACAAATATGGGATATTAAACAAAGAGCTACGATATTGTATGGATTATGAATTCTGGCTTAGAATAGGACGCGAAAAGCCTTTTTATTTTCTTGAACAGAAACTAGCTGGATCTAGACTTTATTCTGATAACAAAACATTAGGAAGTCGAAGAGCGGTTCATGAAGAAATAATACTAATGCTTAAAGAGAAGTTTGGGTCAGCCCCAGAAAAATGGATATACAATCTTGCTCATGTAATTACTGAAGAGGCAGGGTATACCCGCGGGAATGAAAAAGAGAATTATGAGTTCGTAAAGGAATTAGTCAAAAAATCTGCTCTGTCATTTATGAAATATCAAAGATATATTAGGCTTTCTCAGGTTAGAGTAATGATGTCTTGGTTGAAGAGTTCCAGAAAAGCTATGTTGGAGGCGGAGGCTAAGTAAGTGAAAATTGGATTTGATGTTAGCCAAACTGCAGAAGAAATGGCTGGATGTGGCTTTTTTTCAAAACAAATGATTTCTCATTTGCTTGAAATTGATAAAGAAAATAAATACATGTTGTATCCATTGTTTTATGGTTATCGGCATCCGGATTATAAAAAGGCTTACCAGAGCACCCAGCATAATGTTACAAATCATTTCATAAATAACTCGTTAAATCATTTTAATCAAAAATGGAAAGATAACGTTGATAAAAGTGAAATGCTGGGGAACCCTGATATTGTTCATTCGAATAATTTCAGTTTTCCAAGTAATGTGAATGCCAAGAGGGTAATGACTATCTATGATATGGGATATTTAGATTGTCCAGAATATACGACTGAGGCGAATCGTTTAGTATGTTTTGAAGGCGCATTTGAAGCGAGTATATATGCAGATCATATTTTAACAATTTCTGAGTTCTCTAAACGATGCTTTATGAAGTATTTCCCTTATTACCCGGAAGAAAGAATTTCTGTCGTATATTTAGGTTCTAGACCGACATTAACTAAAGTGACAAATGTAACAACCATACAAGAAGTTCAAAAAAAGTTTGGTTTAAGCGATTCGTTTTGGTTAGGAGTTGGAACAATTGAGCCAAGGAAAAATTATCGGCTTTTGCTGGAGGCATACGCACAATTAGTTGAAGAGCAGACCGAACCGAAGCCTTTATATATTGCTGGAGGAAAAGGTTGGATGGAGCAAGATATTCAAGATAGAATTAACGAGTTGGGGATAGCTGATAAGATCAAATTTCTTGGTTATGTATCCGATGAGGAACTATCAGTTTTGTATTCAAAGTGTTTTGCTTTTATATATCCTTCTCTATATGAAGGTTTTGGGTTACCGGTTCTAGAGGCCATGAGTTGTGGTGCACCAGTAATAACAAGTAATACTTCGAGTATTCCAGAAGTAATAGGCCAAGCAGGGATCCTAATAGATCCAACAGATGTAAAAAGCTTATTAATAGCAATGCATAATCTTGAAAATAATAAGGAGCTTAGGACTGAGCTTATCGAGAAATCTGTTGGCCAAGCACAAAAGTTCTCATGGCACACAGCTGCTCAACAAATGTTAGATATTTATCATAAGGTGATGATTACTGAAACATGGTACAAGAAGAAAGTATAACAAGGTTACTACCATCCGTATCGGTAGTTGTCCCAAATTTGAATCAAGGACACTTTCTAGAAGAAGCACTCTTAAGTATTATAAATCAACCAAACTTGGATATTAGAATTGCAGTAATGGATGCAGGATCAACTGATGATTCACTCTCTATAATAAAAAAATATGAACAACATATTACATTCTGGAGATCGCATCCTGATAATGGACAAGCCGCGGCAATAAATGAGGGAGTGAAGAAGTTAGCTCCCTCTGATTATGTGTGTTGGCTCAATGCCGATGATACATATCTGGAAAATGGGTTAATCAAAATGGTGGAATATTTAGAAATGAACAAACAATGTGCTGCCGTGTATTCTCAAGCTTATATAACTGATCCCAAGAACCAGATTTTATTTGAGTATCCCACAGTTAACTTTTCAGTAGAACAACTTTCAAACTCTTGTATTATTTGCCAACCTGCTACTTTAATCAGACATAATGCTTGGGAAAAAAGTAATGGAATAAATGCATCATTACATATGTGCATGGACTATGATTTATGGTGGAGATTGCTCGAGCAGGGGGAAATCGGATATTTACGTGATTTTACAGCATGCTCGCGTGATCATGAAGGGACAAAAACAAGAAACAATAAAGAACGACACTTCAAAGAAGCATTCAACTTACTCAAAAAACATAATGGTTATGTACCTTGGAGTTGGTGTATAAGTAGGGTAATAGAAACACAAATAGAGCGAAAAAGCACATTTTCCAAAATTCGTATTAGATTGAAGGCTGCTTATTATTTCTTAAGATTTAAATATATAAAGTGAGAATGGAGAATTTCCAGTGGAAAACCTAATGTTTCTGCAAAGAATTAATATTGCACTTTCCAAGGGTGCTGTTACATCACAACTTAGAGACATCGATGAGACAAACCCGATAAGCTGGGAATTTTCAGCATTTAGTCAAAATGGTGAAGATGGAATTATTGACTATTTAACTAGAAGAATAATTAATCCAAACTATTATTTTATAGAAGTTGGTGCATCAGAAGGGCTTGAAAATAATACTTCTTGGCTAGCTTTAGGAAGAAAGTACGAAGGTACTATGTATGAAGGTAACTTGGAAGCGGTCTCGAGATTAAGAGAACACATATTACCCTTAGCTTTAGGTGTAGAAGCTTACCCTTTGTTTGTTAACTTGGAAAATACAGAAGAGATACTCTCTCGTTCACTATATAAAAATCCTGATGTCGTTTCTCTTGATATTGATGGTAATGATTATTACATTGTGAAAAAAATGTTAGAAGATGGGTTGAGACCTAAGATATTTGTTGTAGAATATAACTCTGCTTTTGGTCCAGATCAAAGTATGACTATTGTATATGATAAAGATTTTGTGATGGATTATGGTAGTTACGAGAATTACTTGTATTTTGGAGTTTCAATAACAGCGTGGAGAAAGCTATTTGAAGAGCATGGTTATAAATTTGTTACTGTAGAAAGAAGAGGCGTGAATGCGTTTTTCGTAGATCCAGCATGTTTTGAAACTTGTTTTCTTAATAATATAAAAGAATTATCTTTTGAAGAGAATTTTTATCAAATACAAAAATATAGAGTTCAATGGGAAGAACAATTTCAACTAATTAAAGATAGAATGTTTGTTAGTATCAATTAAAATGTATAATTAGGGAGTTTGAAATATGCTAAACTTTGATTTTGGATCACTATTATTTTATACATCGAGTTTAATTATTATATTTTGCTCCGGTATTTGGCTTAGTATATTATTAATCCCTACTGTAAATCGCAAATACATTATTGAATTTAGTTTTGTGTTAGGGATCTGTTGGTTAATACTTTCAAGCTCTATTTTGAGTTATATTGGATTATCAGTGAAGCAATTTGCTCATTACTTACTAGTTTTCTCCATATTAAGTAGTAGTTTGTCTATATATTTTGCCTATAAGCGCGGAATTATTGTAAAAGGGTTGATACCATCTAAAGGACAATTTGCTACATTTTTAATAGCATTTTTGTCAGGGATAGTAATTTTACTACCTATTCTTCTTTTTAATGCTTTAAATCCTTTTATTGATGGATTTACTTATATCTCTATTGCAGATTATTTGCAAAATTTCAGTTATTTTGAAAAGGCAGATCCGAATCCATATTTTCCATCGCTTACACAAATGAGTCTTTATCAGCATTTTGGGTTTAGAATGGGATTCCAATTTATCCTTTCTTTTTTTACAGTGCTTTTCAAAGAACATTTCTCGATTGCTTTATTTATGCCAGTTTTAGCAATAGGTCAATTCTGTCTGGTAATCACCATGCATTTATTTTGTAGAGTAGGACTAAAGCTTCCCAAACTGGCCTCGATTATTGCAGTAATATTCACTGCTTTCCATGCAAGCATTCCAATTATGTATTCTTATTTAGGATTTTCTCCACAAGCATATGGGATTTTTATTGCTTTGTTTTTATTTGTAGTATTCTTAAATATGATTAGTTGGAAAAATAGCTACACTTTTGTATTAATCGCTTCGATTTCTCTTTCAACATTGATCGTTACTTACAGTGAATTACTCCCATTTATTACATTATCAATTTTGTTTTTAATGATAAAATTTGGTGTTCAGGTTAAAGAAAAAATAAAAATTGTAGCAGTTAGATTATTATCAATAATTATTGTGACAACTGGATTATCTAATATTTCATTGTACAATGCATACAGAGCTATAAAAACTCAATTAAATGCTGTAGTTGGTTGGAACATACCATATACGTTGTGGGATTACATCCTAATCGTGTTTTCTGTTCCAATCGAAATTAAAATTAGACTATCCAATAGCTATCCTCTTTTATATGCCGTTTTAGCACTATTTGTTTTTACAGGGCTTTATTTAATCTTGAAGAATTTTATTAAATCTGTGGAATGGAAAGAACAAATTGGAAACATTTTAGTATTGGTAACACCATTTTTATTAATTATTTGTTATTTCTTATTTTTTGTTAAAAATCCATGGTTACCTGATGAAAGAGGACAAACATGGAGCATATATAAGACAGTGCAATATTCGTTTGTGTTAGTTCCACCAATTATAGGTATGACAGTTTACTATTTATACAAACAAGGCAGGCTATATAAATATGGAATAATATTATGGGTTGTTATGTTTGTAATATTCGGATTATCAACTAGCTATTTTTCCTCTAAGTCTAATGTTCAAGAGATGAGACAATATACAGGTAATACTACCAACCCTTTGGGCCAATATTACTTGCTCTATGATCAATTAAAAGATAATAATAAACCAATTAACTTAATAGTCCCGCAAAATTTAGCAAAACATAAACAACTTCTCGCTTATTTTTTAAGAGATCATGAAATAATAAGTGATTGGTCAAATGATGGGTATATTTATCCGCATTTATTGCCGGAAAACCGATCTCCAAAGATGAATACCAATGGAGTTATGCTAACATATAGCCCTAGTTCACCAGATCGGATTGCTAATATGGAAGTATCCACAAGCAATGTATTAATCGATTTTAAATCAGGCGTATATGATATAGAAAGAAATGATGTAAGGACTTGGAGATGGGCCTCCGGCGCTGTTGATATGTCAGTATTAAATTTCTCATCTGAAAAAAAAGAAGTAAAAGTAAGTTTTGAAGTTACGTTACCACCGAATGTCTCTAAGAGTGAAAATATAGAATTATGGTATAAAGAGAAATTGATTAAAAGAGTGAATGTTGAACCAAACATTTCAGAAAAGATAGATGTTAGTGTTCCGATAGATATTGGTGAAAGTAATATCAATATTAAATATAGTGGAACCCCTATTAAAGTTGGGACAGATCCACGTAATTTGGCATTCAATATTGTCAATTTTAATTATAAGACTGAATAAACATTAGTAATTTAATAAATCAATTGCCAATTTAATTGTTATCTCAAAGGAGAACCTACATGGTTTTTAGTTCTAATGTTTTTTTGTTTTTGTTTTTACCTACTTTACTCGGTATGTACTATTTAATTAATGCAAGGTTTAAAAATATACTACTATTAATATTTAGTTTGCTTTTTTATGCTTGGGGTGAGCCTAAGGCAGTTTTTATTATGTTAATTTCCATTCTTTTTAATTATATTTTAGCAATTGCGATAGATAAATATAGTGAATATAAGTCTATTCAAAAAAGCTTATTAATAATAGTGATTATATTAAATGTTGGTCTACTTGTATTCTACAAATATTTGAATTTCGTTTTTGAAAATTTTAATTATGTTTTATCCAAATTCGGATACTCGATTACAAGTGTAATAACAAGTGATATTACACTTCCTATAGGGATCTCTTTTTTTACATTTCATATAATGTCCTATGTCATAGATGTTTTTCGTAAACAAGTACCTGCTCAAAAAAATATTTTTGACTTATCTCTTTATATCTCATTCTTTCCACAATTAGTTGCTGGCCCCATTGTCAGATATCATGATATCGCGGATCAATTGACAAATCGCAACATAAATATGGATGACATTGTATATGGAATTAAAAGATTTGTAATAGGCCTAGCAAAGAAAGTGATTATTGCTAACTATCTTGCACAGTTTGCCGATCTTATTTTTGAAGGAAACATTTCAAATACTCCGCAAATTGTTGCATGGATCGGAATATTAGCTTATATGCTGCAAATTTATTTTGATTTCTCTGCTTATTCCGATATGGCTATAGGCTTAGCTAGAATTTTTGGGTTTAAATTTTTGGAGAATTTCAAATATCCATATTCTTCTCAAAATATCCATGAATTTTGGCGTAGGTGGCATATATCCTTATCTACATGGTTTAAAGATTATCTTTATATCCCATTAGGTGGGAATAAAAAAGGTAAGTTAAGAACCCACTTTAACAAATTTACTATTTTTATACTTTGTGGCCTTTGGCATGGTGCAAGTTGGAATTTTCTTGTTTGGGGTTTTTACCATGGTCTATTTTTATCTCTTGAAGGTTTATTTCTTGGAGGATTATTGATTAAACTATGGAGACCGTTAAGACATTTATATACTTGGGTAATTGTAATGGTTGGATGGGTCTTTTTTAGAACAGAAACGATGAGCGATGCTTTTGTATTTATTAAAAAAATGATAATTTTTGATGGGAAAAGTGTATTCAATTACTATAACATAATAAAATATTTGGATGCTGAAATGGTAGTTGTTTTCTTACTTGCAATCCTGTTTTCTTTCCCTATTATTAATAGATTAGAAATAGTATTGGAGAATAAAAAAAGCATTGCTATTAATGTAATTCATAACATCTCAATATTGATTATTTTTGTCATTTGTATACTATATTTAATTAATACAACGCATAACCCTTTTATTTATTTTAGATTTTAGTGAGGGAAGAGTGAACAAATGAAGAATGTACTTCAAAAGGTATATATAGCAATTTTTATGCTGTTGCTTTTATTTCCTACTCTTAATAGTTTACTACATGTTCTACCTCCCATTACGTTGGCAGGCGTAGAACAAAAAACAGAAAAACCAAAACTAAATCTACAAAGCTTTCTTCAAGGGATTTTTCCCAAACAATATGAGAAGTTCTATAATGAAAATTTAAGCATAAGAGGATATGCAGTGAAAAGTTATAATCAAATTAAATATGAGCTCTTTAATAAATCGACCAATAATGACATTGAAATTGGTTTAAATAAAACACTGTATTCTAGAACTTACATCAATGATTTATTTAAAGACAGTGATATTAATGGCGAAGATATGGATAAACTTGTAGAAAAAATGGCTGTGATTCAGCGTTTACTTAAAGAGCGTGGTACAGCCTTTATTTATAATATTGCCCCTAGCAAGGCAACCTTATATAGTGACAAAATACCAGCTAAATATAGCAACCTGACACAGAGCGCAAATAGAACATATGAACAATTCATTCCTTTATTAGATAAATATGATATTAATTATGTCAACGGTTTTAAAGTATTAAATGAACAGAAAAATAAGATAGAATACCCATTTTTTTCAGATGGAGGTCATCATTGGAATGAATTGGGGGCACTGCTGGTATTAAAAGAATTAATTAAAAAAAGTTCAATGGAACTAAATGTAAATATTTTTAATCCAAATTACAAAAAAATTATAGTTGATCAGATTCCTGAAAATGATGAAAATGATATTGCTAACTTAATGAATCTTGTGGAGGCACCCAAAAGTGATGTCCCTCACTTAGAATTTTCTTCTAGAGAAGGGGATTACTATAAACCCAATATTTTAATTGTAGGAGATAGTTTTAGTGATAGGCTAATTCGGATTATGAAAAAAAATAGTATTTATGACAGGCTTGATTTTTTCTATTATTATAATACGAAGATTAGTTTTCCAGAAGAAGAATCAAAGCCTATTCAATCATTGAACTGGGAAAACGAAGTATTAAATAAAAAATTAATTATTTTGAATTTTACAGAACCTCAATTGTATTTTTGCAAAGATTTTGTAGAAGATCTTTATAAAGTATTAACGAAGCAACAATTTACAAAAATCAACATAAATTTATCGGAAAATAAAGACTTCGTTGAAAAGCAAATAATAGATACAACTGAGGTATACAAAATGGTTGCTAAAAATCAAGAGCCAAAGATGTTGCTTCAATCTGATTCATTAAAACTTAAGAAGAATACGAAATACTTACTTAAATTTAAAGCGAAATCAGAAGGGGTTTCAAGATTAAACATTGATATGTTTCCGGACGTACTTCCTCAATATAAGGTTGAGATATCAAGCAATAATCAGTTAGTAGAGCAACAGTATGAGTTTATTAGTTCAGATGCTGCCATCGAGAATTGTGTATTGAGATTTTTCACTGATAGAGAATCCGCATACTTCGATACGGGTGCTAAATTAACATTATATGATATAGAGTTGCTTGAACAAGTAACAGTTCATTAAAAAGAAGCTTGCTTTGTTGAAAAGGAGCATTTATTTCAATGAGTTATGTATTGCAGGTAATTAATTTAACATCATTATTATGTTTGTTGTTTTTACTTTTTTGGGCAGGAGCTTTTATTCCAAGAGCTTTCCTTTCATCAACAAACGCTAAAAGTTTTATGCCAGAAGAAAAGGTAATCGGATTCATTATCCTTTCCTTGTTATGCATGTTTTCGTTACTATTAACAGGATCATTGCTAATAGGTGGAATAACTGGTTTCAGCCTAAATTTATTAGCTATTTGTTTAGTTATTAAAAGAAAGCATTGGGAGCCGAAATTTCCAGATTTGAATCTTGCACTTATTATACAAGTCGCTTTTATCGCAATAATCATAGCTGTTTTTGCTCCAACAATATTAGGAAGAGGAATAGAATACAAATTTCCACCAATATATGATTTTCCAAAACAAGTAGCTGCTGTATTATCGTTAGCTAATTCTCAAAGTTGGCCTCCGGTGAATCCATATTATCCTGAGGGGACATTTGCTTATAATGTATTATTTTATGCTGCATTAGGTTTCATAGTTAAAATATCAGCGTTATCCAGTTCGTTCATTGTTGTATTTTGTTTGTCTTTGATTTGGGTTTGTTGGCAAACTTTAAATGTATTTATTAGAATAGCAAATATGTTGAAACTTCAAAAAACAGTAGTGATAGTTGGTCTATTATTGTTAACGTTTATTGCAGGTATAATTCCACTGTTTGTGAAAAGTAATTTTCCTATTGGTTCTTTACTGCACACAACAGATATACCAGGTTTCTGGCTGGAGGATCCTTTTACATACTTTATATATTTGCCCCAGCATGTGTTTGCAATTATTTGTTTGCAGATACTTTGGGTATTACTAATTCAAAATCAAATTAAAGTTCATACCAGATCGGTGTTGTTAACAATTACAGCAGTTGGTGGAGCGTTAAGCAGTTATATATTAGCGCCGATAATAGTAGTAGTCTACTTCATTTTTATGGTATTTTTAGTTTGGAATAATAAGGTTAATATTAAATCAAGAATTACAACTGCCATAATAATAGCTTTATCTATTTTGTTCTTTATTTGTGCTGTATTCCCACTACTATTCCAAGCAACTCGTTGGGCAAGTGCTGGAGAAAATCCAGCATTATTTAATATGCATAGTCTGAAAGGATGGTATTACGTTGTCATTTCAGCTGGCCCCAATAGCCTTTTAACATGCATAGGATTAACAGTAATTTGGCAAAAACGAAAAGTTGAAAATTTTAATTTATGGTTGCTATATATAGTTCCTTTTTTTATTTCAATAATATCCCTAGTTGCTTTCGAATTTACAGATTCGAAAATTAAAACAGCGATGTTGCTTCGCTTTGTTTCGGTCCCAATAGCATGTTTAGGAATTTCAATGTTATATGAAAAATTTCGCGGATATTTTTATTCAGTATCTTTTATTCTTGGACTGTTCATTGTACTTATAAATGTTCTTTCAATTGGTAATTCAATAACCTTTGCGTACCAGCCAAGGAGTATAGAAGAAAAAAAATTAGTAACGCAACTCAGAGGGCTTGAGAAAAATAAAACAATTACGTTCTTGAGTCCTAATCAAGAGCTCGCTGCGGCATCAGGACACTTAGTATATATGGATTTTAAAGTTTATAGAGGGGATAGGTATTTGCCCTCTGACGAAAGAAGTCTTGCTGAGGACTATTTTAAGAAGATGACTGAAGATCATTTACAAAGTTATGATTTTGCAGATTTAAAAAGTGATTATTTACTTGTAGACAAAAAGTATATACCTCTTATTAAAGAAAACATTCTTGTTAAAACAAAAGAAGATTTTGAATATGCGACTTATTATAATTTGAATAAACTTCAAGAATCTGACATTCGATTAAAATACTCTAAAGATAACCTTAATTGGAACTTCTGGTCAGGTACAGAAAAGGATAAGGCAACTTATAATATCACCGACTTAAAAATTTCATCTCTGACTCTTGCCGATAATGCCTTAACTGCTCCAATGCAATTGGAAGAGGGTACTTATTTGTTAGAAGTTAACTTATCAGCCAATGTTAAAGGACCTAATGAAGGTGCAGCACACATTTCTTTATTGGGGAAAAGAAAATTAATTAATATTTTCACAAGTCAATTCGACTCAAAGACTTTTAAAACAATTATAACTGCAAACGAAGAAATGAATGATTATACTTTAGCTATTGGTCTAGGAGGATGGAGTCAAGGTTCTGGAGAAATAAAGATTAACGATATAAACATATATAAACTTGATTCAAAGATTGCGGGAGAAAAAAATGAGTGAATATTCTAATTTAATTGTTTTCGCATTCACCTTAAAGGCTATTGCTGTAATTGTATTGTCACAAATTTGCAGGAAATTTTGTAAAACGTTGTTGGAGGCAATTGTTGCAGCTTGGACCTTAACGTTTGTTTTTATGATAGGGATCATGCTTGTACTGTCCTCTGTAACAGCATTAACCGGTTTAAATCTAGTTGTATTATTCGCAATACTAATACTTATTTTGATGATTATTTATAAGTATACAAATTACAAGAAAAATATTGTTATAGATGATTTGAATTTTATAAGAGATGGCTTTGCACCTATCATTGTAATAATCGTTTTATTTATTTTTGGCATTTTATTTTACAGAAGTTTATTTTTTTTCGATACAACTTGGGATGCGATAGTCTATGAGCTGCCGAAGATATTCTTTTTTACACAAGAAATGTCACTTTTTGCAGCGGAGCCTACTATAGCAGTGAATATTTTCTCTAATGAATGGAACGGGGAATTGAACGCATTATTTTATTCATTAATTGCTAAAAATGATCAAGCAACTTCTTTTGGCAACGTGGAAATATGGTTATATGTAGTTTTCGTATTTACTTGGTTTGCATCTATACTTAAATTGGAGCCTAAATATAACTTATTAATTGGTTTAGCTGTTGGAACGTTACCTGTAACAATTGGGCTTTCTATGACTGTAAAGGGAGATCTTTTATCCTTCGTAACATTAACTTTGGTTTTTGGATGGTTAATTATTATTTTTAAACAGAGGAGACACAATTCTGTTATAATTATAGTGGCTTTTGCGTCAACTGGTCTTCTGGCAGGATCAAAAATTACTGTCTTTCCAGCAGCTATGCTCTTATTTGTAACCTTGTTTTTATATGTAACTTTCGTGAAAGTCGAATTAAATGTATCGGAAAAGATAAAATGTTTAACCGCGGGAACATTACTTTTTTTTATTGGAATTTCAAGATATATTGTTAACATATTTGTATATGGTAATTTCCTAAAGAGAGTTGAAGCTGAGAAAGCAGTATTCAATATTAATAACGTGATATTGAATACTAAGGGGATTTTGGGTAGCCTAATTAGTAGTTATTCTACCCCAGTCCATTTAAATGAGATTGTATGGGTTCTTGGGAAAGATACAGGTTATTTAGGTGTGATTTTATTAATTGCACCTGTATTCATTTATTTATACTTGAAAAAAAATATTAATAAACAATGGTTACATCAAAATTTTAATATTATTGTGACTGTTTCTATTATATCTTTTGGGTTCTTCCTACTTTTTGGTACGACAATATGGCAGTCATGGTCTTTTAGATATTTTGCTCCTTATTTATTAGGTATTTTTACAGTTATTTTGATAAGGATATTATTGATTTCAATTGATAAATGGAGACTTCCAGTAATTGTTGTTTTGCCACTGATATTGATAAGCTTATTTCATGTATATCTTATGATTCAAAAAGGTGAAGCGAGACCGACAAGTTTTATGCAGGCTTTGGATAAAACTCCCCTAGAACGAAGACTTGCATTTCATCCCTTTCTCTACGAAAATAAATATGGATTAAAATCAAATGATTTATTTAATAGAGGTGGAGGCAGGGTTCTAATATACAATGAACTCAATACTGCCATTTATCCTGTGTTTGGTAATGAAGTTAGAAATTTAATCGAATTGGTGGATACACCTGAATTATTAATTAGTATGGCTAAAAAATCTAAATATGATGCGATCGTAATAACCTTAAAATCATTATCAGCAAATTATGAAAATGCAATAATAAATCTAGGTTACATCAAAACAATAAATACTGATCAGTGGATAATTTATACACAAAAGAGTATGTAGTTCAAAAAAATATGTAAGTAAGGACCTGAAAATGAAAAAAATTCAACTGTGTATTGGTATTTTAATCAGCTTGCTCTTTGTATTCGTATTGTTGCGTAATATTGAGTTTAAACAGGTAGGTCAAATACTTCAAAATATTAATTATCTGATTCTAGTACCTGCTGTCTTCATTCAGTTAATGAGTTATTGGGTTAGGAGTTTACGTTGGTCTTTAATGTTAAGGGGTATTAAATATGTAAAATCATCTAATTTATTTCCGATAATATGTATTAGTTATATGGCTAATAATACATTACCTCTTAGACTTGGAGAATTTGTTAGAGCCTATTTAATTGGGCGGAAGGAAGAAATTAGCAAAACAGCAGCATTCTCAACAGTTATTTTAGAAAGAATTTATGATGGATTAACTTTAATATTATTATTAGGGGTAACAGCTATGTTGTTTCCTTTTCCTGATTGGGTAAAACTTATTGGATATTTAACGGCTATTCTATTCTTATGTGCTTTAATTTTTGTCATATCAATGGTGATTTTTAAAGAGCACACTCAAAGATTAATTCTGTTATGTTGTCGGCCCTTAAAGCCAAAAATGAGTGAGAAGATTAACAGTATTTTCGAACAGTTCACAAGAGGTTTTGATGTTATTAAAAACAAACGTAATTTATTGCCAATAGCGTTGTATTCTATTTTAATTTGGAGTATGGAAGGTTACTTGTTTTATGCGATCGCTGAGGCGTTTCATTTTTCAAGCACGATTTATATAGGAATGTTTGTATTAGTAGTTGTCAATCTTGGAATCATGATTCCATCATCTCCTGGATATGTGGGAACACTAGAATATTTTTGTTCTAAAGCACTTGAAATATTTAACGTTTCCAAAGAATTATCACTTAGTTATGCACTTGTGTTGAGAGTATTCCAGTATATTCCTATAACCGTTTTAGGTTTTTATTTCCTCCTACGCGAAGGAATTAGCATCTCACAAATGATTAAAATGAAGAATTCCAATACTATAGTGATGAGGGAGAGCCAAAAGTGAGTAAAAGATTAATATCAATCGTGGTACCCGTTTATAATGAAGAGTTAAATATTCGACGTATGTATGACCGTGTAACTAATGTTTTTAAAAATTTAAAGAATTACAATTATGAATTAGTTTATGTTGATAACTGCAGTACAGATAGAACAATTGAAGAAATTAAATCTTTGACTGAAATAGACATTAATGTATGTGGGTTATCTATGGCTCGGAATTTTGGTAGTTCTCAGCCAAGTACAATAGCTGGTATTCATTATGCTAAAGGTGATGCAGTCGTATTAATTGATGGTGATATCCAAGACCCTCCTGAAATGATCAAGGATTTTGTTGCAAAATGGGAGGAAGGGTACGAAGTTATCTACGGCATCAGAACAAAGCGAAAAGGCTCTATACTGAGAAGAATAGGTTATAAAGCATTCTATAGAATATTCAAAAAAATGTCGTACATTGATATGCCATTAGATGCTGGCGATTTTGGTCTGATGGATCGTGTTGTCGTCGAAGAAATAAAGAAATTAAAAGAAGTAGAGATTTTCTTTAGAGGCATTAGAGCATGGATTGGATTTAGACAGACAGGTATTGAATATACCAGAGATGATAGAGAACTTGGACAAACTTCAATACCATTTTTAGCTAATCTAAAGTGGGCTAAAATGGGGATTTTTAATTTCTCCTATAAACCATTAGAGTGGATATCTAATTTTGCTTTTATTGTAACTCTCATATCTTTAATAGGTATTGTGTATTATGTATTTCTTCATTTCTTCAAACCAGATACTCCATACGGATTTTCAACGATTATAGTGCTTGTTTTATTTTTAGGGGCTGCTCAGTTATTATCTCTAAGTATAATAGGAGAGTATGTTGCTCGAATATTTAATGAAACTAAAGGAAGACCGCGGTATATTGTTAGAGAAGTAATACGCCAAAATGATCAGCATCTTTATGTGTATACTAATGATGAGGTAGCAGCCGGGTTAGGGGAGAAGAACTAATATGATGAAGGATATTCCAGTAGTTTTATTGTGTGGGGGAAAAGGAACAAGAATTAAGGAAATGACGGAGACAATTCCTAAGCCATTAGTTGAAATTGGTGGGAAGCCAATATTGTGGCATATTATGAAAATATATTCATCATATGGATTCGTTAATTTCAACCTGTGTTTAGGTTATAAAGGGCAAAAGATAAAGGAATATTTCTTGAACTATGATTTGTTAAATAGTGATATTACTTTGGATTTAGGTAATAAGAGCAATGTTAATATTCACAATCTTCACAACGAGAAGGATTGGAAAGTTACATTGGCAAACACTGGTGAAGATAATATGACTGGCTCAAGAATAAAGCAAATTGAAAAATATATAAAAGGTGATGTCTTTATGTTGACGTATGGTGATGGGGTATGCAACGTAGATATCAATCGTTTATTAGATTTTCATTATTCTCATGGTAAGATTGGGACAGTAACTGGTGTGAGACCCCCATCTAGATTCGGTGAACTATTATTGGATGGAGAAAAAGTTGAGAGTTTCAGTGAAAAACCACAAACCTCTGAAGGCCGCATCAATGGAGGGTTCTTTATTTTTAATAGAGAAATTTTTAATTATGTAAGTGAGGATGAGGATTGTATCTTCGAAAGAGAACCCTTGGAGCGTTTGGCTGAAGACAATGAGCTCATGATGTACAAACATGATGGATTCTGGCAATGTATGGATACACTTAGGGACATGCAATATCTTGAAAAGTTATGGCAGGAAAAGAATACTCCTTGGAATGTATGGGACAAGTAAGGGGAACGTTATGTTTAATAATTTCTATAAGGGCAAACGAGTATTAGTTACAGGACATACTGGCTTTAAAGGCTCATGGCTTACCATATGGCTTCAAAAGCTTGGAGCAGAGGTCATTGGTTACTCGCTTGACCCATACACTGAACTAGATAATTTCGTGGTTTCAAATTTAGAAGATCGTATAATGGATATTCGGGGTAATATCTTAGATTTGGCAAAACTTCAAGAAGTTTTTGAAGTTCACAAACCAGATATGGTATTTCATTTAGCAGCACAACCTCTCGTTCGGTTGTCATATGAGATCCCAAGACAAACATTTGAAGAAAATGTCATGGGAACAATCAATGTTCTTGAGTGTGTTAGAATGAGTCCAAGTGTTACAAGTTGTATATGCATTACGAGTGATAAATGTTATGACAATAAAGAATGGGTGTGGGGTTATCGCGAGAATGATTCTATGGGAGGCTACGACCCCTATAGTGCTTCCAAAGGGTGCGCTGAGCTTGTTATAAGTTCTTATATTAATTCCTTTTTTAACCCAGATCAATATACAATGCATGGCAAGGTAGTGGCCTCTGTTAGAGCTGGTAATGTAATTGGAGGAGGAGACTGGTCCAAAGATCGAATCATTCCAGATTGTATGAGGGCTTTGGATGGAAATATTCCAATAGAAGTTAGGAGTCCCCAATCGATTCGTCCTTGGCAACATGTATTGGAGCCACTTAGTGGTTATTTATTAATTGGATCAAGATTGCATGCAAATCCAAGGAAATATTCAGGTGGTTGGAATTTCGGACCAGATAATGAATCAATCATCACAGTTGGTCAAGTTGTAGAGAAGATTCTTTCTCTCTTCCCTAATGGATCTTGGGTCGATAAGTCCAATAAGGATGAACCACATGAAGCTAAGCTGCTTAACTTAGATTGTAGTAAGGCTAATTTCATTTTAGGTTGGAAGCCTTCATTAAATATTGAAGAGTGTATAGCTCTAACTTGTGAATGGTACAAAGAATATAATCAAACTGACTCATACAATTTATGTTCGAATCAAATTGATTACTTTGTAGATAAATCTATTCAAAGAAATAACGATTGGGCACATTAATATTGTTTCTTTAAAGACTTAAACCTTGGTGTTTAAGTCTTATGTTACTTTAGCGAGGTGAATAATTTGCTTTTTGAATCTAACAAGAACAAGCGGATTCTAATTACGGGTGCAAGCGGTTTTGTAGGGCAGAGGCTAATAACCTTTTTGTTGAATAACAACTATACTCAAATTTATGCAGTTTCAAGGGACTGGCAAAATGTAAAACAAAAGCTTAATGCAGTGAGCTATATTTTCTGTGATTTAGAAGATATTGAACAAATCAGTCGTCTGTTAACCGAAGTAAGTCCTCACTTTATCTATCATCTCGCGGCTGATACGAGGCCAAGTCGAGAACTTAAGGATTTACATAGTATGATTCATTCCAATGTAATAAGTACTGCGAATTTATTATCCAGTATTGTTAAAGTTTCTTTAGATATTGAATGTTTTATCTCAGCAGGCACTTGTGAAGAATATGGTTTTAATAATCAACCATTTGATGAGAACATGGCAGTTAGCCCGATTTCCATGTACTCTGGAACAAAAGCTTCTGCAAACGCAATTACGAAAATGTTTCATAATTTATTTCAGGTCCCGATAGTGATTGTGAGGCCATCACTTATTTACGGTCCAGGACAAAGTGAACGTTTTTTTATCCCACAAGCTATAGGAAAGCTATTAAATCACCAGGACTTTCACATGACTCTAGGCGAACAAACACGAGATTTCATATATATTGATGATGTTGCAGAGGGGTTAGTAAGAATCAGTGAATGCAAAACGCTTATTGGCGAAACTGTAAATTTAGCTTACGGAAGTAGTTATAGTTTGAAGAAAATAGTTGATAAATTGTATAGTTTCATCAACTCAAATAGCAGAGTATATTATGGTTCTGTCCCATATCGGCCTAGTGAAATTATGAGTTTTGATGTAAGTAATGAAAAATTATTTACTCATACAGGTTGGAAGCCTCAAATTGCAATTGAGGAAGGAATTGAAAAAACCATTGCTTACTCGAAAGGAGAATCGTTTTGAAAATAGCTGTTATAGGTGGGGGAATAGCTGGAATGTCTTCGGCTTATTACCTCAATAAATTTTACCCTGATGCGCAAATTGAAATCTATGAAAAGAGTAGTGAAATAGGAGGATTAGCCGGAGCTATAGAAATCGGTAATACACATATTGAGAAGTATTATCATCATCTTTTCACTCATGATAAATACTATCTCGAATTGGTCAAAGAATTAGGATTAGAAGATAAGTTAATTTGGAAAGAATCGAAAGTAGGATTTTATTATAAAGGAATTAGTTATCCGTTTACTACAGCAATTGATTTAATTAAGTTTAAACCTTTAAGTTTCTTTAACAGAATACAGGTCGGACTATCGTCCCTTCTGATTTCGAAATACAAAAATGTTGATAAATTAGAAACAATGACTACAGAGCAATTTCTTACAAAATATGTTGGTAAACAAGGCTGGGAAGTTATATGGAAGCCGATGTTAAGAATCAAATTCGGGGATAATTACAATAAGATTCCAGCGGTATGGATATGGGAACGAATTGTTCAAAGATTTAAATCTAGATCTGGTGGTGGACAAAAGGAACTGCTTGGTTACATGAGAGGGAGTTTCCATACTTTAAATCAAAAGTTGCTAGAAACATTAGAAAGTAGAAAGATTAAGGTACACTTAAATGCCAATGTTGAAGAAATTGTAATTGAAAGTGGAATTAGTAAAGGTTTAAAGGTTGACGAAAACTTTCACGAGTTCGATATAGTTGTTTGTACTGCTGCGTTGCCAGTATTTGTGAATTTGATTAAGAAAGCACCTCGTGAATACATTGAGCCTTTAAAACAGATAAAATATGACTGTGCATTAGTAGTAATGATGACTTTGAATAAGAAATTAAGTGATTTATATTGGCTAAATATTGCAGATAATGAAATCCCTTTTGGTGGCCTTATTGAGCATACAAATTTTATTCCAAGTGAAGAATATGCTGGGAAAACAATCGTATATTTTTCGAAATATTTAAGTGTAGAACATCCTCTTTTATCATCAAAAAATGAAGATATCATTGAGCAGTACGTAGAACAATTGCTCAAAATATACCCCGATTTTGATCCAACAAGTATAGAAAGTTATGTAGTATCTAGAGACCGTTATGCACAACCTATTTGGCCAATGAAATACTCGAAGTTTAAGCCAACATATCAAACTCCGATTAGTGGATTATATTTGTCAAATACATCTCAGATATATCCAAATGATCGTGGAATGAATTTTAGTGTTAAGTTAGGAAAAGAAGTGGCGGAGGCAATTAAAAAAGCAGAGTCATGAAACTTGCCAACTTAATTTCAAAAGCAGTTATAATTTTCTCTGTTTGTATTATGTTATATCTAATCTTTATATTTTGGGGAGATTACCCTAGTATAAAAAACATTATTCGCAAAATTCATTTTCATGAATATTTCTTAGCTATATTGTCTTCGTTATGTGGCATATTAATTCGATTTATTAAATGGGATTTTATGATTAAGCAACTAGAAATTCGTATCCCCAGAACAGAGAGTGGTCATATTTTTTTGTTTGGTTTAGGGTTTAGTATTACGCCTGGAAGAATAGGTGAACTGATAAAATCCTATATTTTATATCGCAAATTTAATGTGGATGTTAGCATTAGTGCACCAGTTATTGTGGTTGATCACCTTACAAATTTCATATCGTTAAGTTTAATTGTTACTACTGGTGTAGGCTATATTGCCTTAGGAGTAAAAGCAGCTTCAATAATAATTGGTGTTTTTCTGTTAAGTATCTTTGTTTTACAAAAAAAAACTTTTATCATGTTCTTAATAAATAAGCTTTCATCTTACGGCAAACTTACCAAATATCAAAAATCTTTGAGTAAGTTATATCTAAGCTCTCATTCACTTTTGAGAGTTAGGCCTCTAACTGTTGCGGTTCTACTTACTTTAATTGGATGCTTATTTGAAGCACTCCCGCTCTGGATTTTTATTAATGCTCTAGATTTAAGTTTATCTTATCGAGATATTTTGTTTGTTTTGTCGACAGGTACTATAGCAGGTACACTCTCTATGTTTCCAGGAGGTATAGGGGTTGCAGATGCTAGTGTAATTGGTTTATTGATACAAATGGATATTCCAAAGTCAATGGCGGTTTCTATTTCACTGCTCGAGCGCATGATAGTGGTCTGGTTAGGAGTGCTAATTGGTTTAATAACTGTGATTTTCTTAAAGAATCGTTATTGGGGCACTAGTAATTATGAAGATAATAGTTAGAGGATAACTGAAAGCAATAGGGTTGGAAATAATAATTCTATTGGAGGCTTAGACATGAAAGGTATCATACTTGCTGGCGGCACCGGATCCCGCTTATTTCCTCTAACTAAAGTAACGAACAAACACCTATTACCTGTAGGTAAATATCCAATGATTTTCCACCCAATATATAAACTAAAAGAAGCGGGCATACAAGACTTCTTAGTTGTAACCGGAATCGAACATATGGGCGATGTGGTTAGCTTATTGGGTAGTGGTCGTGACATGGGGGTTAGTTTTACTTTTAAAGTCCAAGACGAAGCAGGTGGTATTGCACAGGCTCTGGGGCTTGCAGAGCAATTTGTTGGAGATGACCAAATGGTCGTTATTCTTGGAGATAATGTGTTCGAAGATAGCATTGTACCATTCGTGAGTAACTTTCGCGATCAGCAAAATGGAGCGAAAATCCTCATTCAACAAGTACATGACCCCCAGCGTTATGGTGTACCAGAGTTACATGGAGACAAGATTATTTCAATTGAGGAAAAACCAACGATTCCAAAAAGCAGCTATGCAGTAACGGGAATATATATGTATGACAGTTCAGTTTTTGATATAATTAAACAATTGAAGCCTTCACATAGAGGAGAACTTGAAATCACAGATGTGAACAACGCATATATCGAAAAGACTCAATTAACCTACGATATTCTCCAAGGTTGGTGGACGGATGCTGGTACACATGCTTCATTAGCAAAAGCCAACGAACTAGCTAAAGATATAGTGTTTGGCGAAGAGTTTGGAAAACTTAAATTTTAAGAGGTGCTCTAGCTGATGAAAATGATTTCTACTAAGCTACAGGGGCTTTATCTTATCGAACCCGATGTCTTTGGTGATAATCGGGGCTTTTTTATGGAGAGCTACAGCAGTAAGAAGTTTGCCGAGCTTGGCGTGGATCAATTGTTTGTTCAAGATAATCACTCCCTATCTGTGGAAGCTGGTGTGCTGCGTGGACTACATTATCAGCTATCTCCAAAAGCGCAAACAAAGCTCGTTCGTGTAGCAGCTGGTGCCATATATGATGTGGCAGTTGATATCCGCAAAAACTCCCCAACGTTCGGGCAATGGATAGGCATCATTCTAAGTGAAGCGAATAAACGCCAATTGCTCGTTCCTCAAGGCTTCGCGCATGGCTTCTGTACGCTTGTACCGAATACGCAGGTTTTATACAAAGTAGACGAGTATTACTCTCCTGAACATGATCGCGGTATTCTCTGGAATGATCCAGCATTAGGAATTGATTGGCCAACTTCGAATCCAATTCTATCGGATAAAGATCAGAAGCACCCATTGCTTAAAGATGCGGAAATTAACTTTTAATAGGAGTCATATCTACATGAAAATTCTTGTAACGGGCGGGGCCGGTTTCATCGGCAGCAACTTTGTGCACTATATGCTGGATCGCTATCCTAGCTATGGAATTATCAATTTGGATGCGCTGACGTATGCCGGTAATTTAGAGAATTTGGCTTCAATTCAAAATAAACACCAATACACCTTTATTAAAGGCGATATTACGAATTCGGAACTTGTGAACAGTTTGTTCGACAAGGGAATTGATACAGTCGTTCATTTCGCCGCGGAGTCCCATGTTGATCGTAGTATTCTTGAACCGGACATTTTTGTGAAAACGAATGTGCTGGGTACGCAAGTTTTGCTGGAAGCTGCCAGGAAGCATACGATAAAGAAATTTGTTCATGTCTCGACAGATGAAGTGTATGGTTCTCTTGGAGAGACTGGTCTTTTCACGGAAGAGACTCCCCTAGCTCCGAATAGTCCCTATTCGGCAAGCAAAGCAGGCTCCGATCTACTGGTGCGTTCCTATCATGAGACTTTTGGACTCAATGTGAATATTACTCGTTGCTCGAATAATTACGGACCCTATCAGTTCCCTGAAAAGTTAATACCTTTGATGATTGCTAATGCTCTAAGTGATAAAGCCTTACCTGTTTATGGTGATGGACTTAATATTAGAGATTGGCTGTATGTGGAGGATCATTGTAGTGCGATTGACTTGGTACTGCATAATGGAGTCAGTGGTGAGGTTTATAATATCGGTGGAAATAATGAGCGAACAAATATTCAAATTATCCAAACGATACTTCGAGAGCTTGGCAAGCCTGAGTCACTGATGCATTTCGTCAAAGATCGCCCAGGACATGATCGTCGTTATGGAATCGATGCGACCAAAATAACGAATGAGCTTGGCTGGAAGCCGAAGCATAATTTTGATACGGGTATTAAGGAGACGATTCATTGGTATCTGAACAATCAGGATTGGTGGAAACGAATTCAAACGGGTGAGTATCAAAAGTATTTTAATGAACAGTATAGTTCTCGTTTAGGTGAACAAGTATGAGAATAGTTGTAACTGGCGCAAATGGACAATTAGGACAAGATGTTGTTAAGCTGCTAGAAGCTAAGCATGAGGTACACGGGCTAGCGAGAGATCAGCTTGATATTACGAATGAGAGTCAGTGTCTTGAAGTAATTCGGCGCCTTAAGCCAGAGGTAATCATCCATAGTGCTGCGTACACTGCAGTTGATCTTGCAGAAACCAATGTTGCGGAGGCCTACCGAGTAAATTCAGACGGAACCAGAAATCTGGCGATTGCTGCTGAGAAGATCGGAGCTAAGTTCGTATACATAAGCACTGATTACGTTTTTGACGGGAAGGCTTCACATGCTTACCGAGAAGATGATGAAACGAATCCTCAAAGTGTGTACGGAAAGTCGAAAAGAGCTGGAGAAGTAAACGTGCAATCCATTTCTTCTAAGCATTTTATTGTAAGAACGTCTTGGGTTTATGGCTTGTACGGTAATAATTTCGTAAAAACAATGTTGCAGTTAGCAAAAACACGCGACTCACTAAAGGTTGTAAGCGATCAATTTGGATCACCTACGTATACACTTGATCTTGCTTTGTTCCTTGAGCAACTGATTCAGACAGATCGTTACGGCATTTATCATGCTTCTAACTCTGGCATTTGTTCGTGGTATGACTTCGCGTGTGCGATTTTTGAAGAAAGTGGCATTACGATTAAGGTTGAACCATGTACAACGGAAGAATTTCCGAGACCTGCTCGGAGACCCCAAAATTCGGCGATGGAGCACGAAGCGATTCGAGCAAATGGATTTGAAGATTTACGTAATTGGCGAGAAGGGCTTAGGGCTTTCTTACAAGAGCTCGGGAGGCTGATTTAGTTTGGAAGCTAGCAAACGGACGGTCAGTGTCCATATTGTCACGTATAACAGCGCAGAACACATCCAGGATTGCTTGGAGGCGGTTCTGAAACAGTCCAATCCTATTGACCGAATCATTATCATCGATAATGCATCCAAGGATTACACCCTTGCTACACTGGCAAAATGGCAAGACACATGCATCATTATTCGAAACGAGCATAACAATGGCTTCGCCGGCGGCCACAATCAAGCGATCCGGATGACGGAAACGGACTATTGTTTGATCCTGAATCCAGATGTCGTCCTTGAAACGGATTATGTTCTTAACACTATCCAGGCACTTCAGAATCACGCGAACGCAGGCAGTGCAACAGGCAAACTACTTTTCAAAGCAGCACCTCATCACATCGACAGCACGGGTCTCATTATAAACAAAGCACGAAGAGCCTTTGACCGCGGCGCTCATCAGTCTAACGAACAGTATCTTCACTCGGAAGAAGTATTCGGTGTTTCTGGTGCTGCTGCAATGTATTCACGTGAGATGATCAATGACATAAGTCTGAATGGCGAGTTTTTTGATGAGGACTTTTTTGCTTATAAGGAAGATGTGGATGTGGCTTGGCGCGCGCAAACACTAGGTTGGAAAGCCATCTATGAGCCAACTGCGATAGCTTATCATGAACGAGGTTGGAAGGAAGGCGGCAGGAGCAGTAAACCGCTTTTTGTTAGAAGATTATCCTATATCAATCGTTATAAAATGATGCTGAAAAACGATGACTTCTCTATAATGATGAAGCAACTCCTTCCACTTTTGATATACGAATGCCTTAGTCTCATATACGCACTCGTACGCGAACCTAGATTATTAGGAGCTTGGTTAGACTTGTATCACAAGTATTCCGAACTGAAGTACAAAAGAAGCCTAATTCAGAGTAAACGAAGAAGAGCATCATCCGAAGTATATAAATGGTTCATAAAATAATTTCCTGAGATTAGCAGCAGCTAGTCTTATTTTTTTAGGCGAAAATTAATAATCCCGTGCTATACTAAGGTTAATCAATCAATAAATGAGGTCATCTCTTGGATTTATCCATTATCATCGTGAACTACAAAACAAAGGATCTAACATTAGCCTGTATTGAATCGGTCTATACGTCAACTACAGCATACAATTACGAAATCATCCTAATTGATAATGCATCTAACGACGGCACTATTGAAGCGGTGAATGAGCGTTTCCCACAGTTGGTCACAATCACTAACACGGACAATGTAGGCTTCTCTAGAGCTAATAACCAGGGGATTCGCATCGCTCAAGGCCGATATGTCCTGCTTTTGAACTCAGACACCATCGTCCAAGAAGACACACTCCAAACCATGCTCCGTTTCATGGACGAGAACCCGACTGTAGGCGCTTCCGGTTGCAAAATCGTGCTGCCAGACGGTTCACTCGATAAAGCGTGTAAGAGGGGCTTTCCAACGCCCTCCGCGTCGTTTTACTATGCTTTTGGGTTCTCTAAGCTGTTTCCTAACATTCCACGATTCAATCAATATCAATTGGGATATTTAGATCCAGATCAAGCTTACCCGATAGATTCTCTTGTTGGAGCATTTATGTTGATCCGACGTGAGGCCATTGAGCAGGTTGGTATGTTGGATGAGGAATTTTTTATGTATGGAGAAGATATCGACTGGTGTTATAGAATTAAGGAAGCGGGCTGGGTTAATTACTATTACCCTCACACTCAGATTGTTCATCATAAAGGGGCTAGCAGTCGAAGGAAGCCGTACAAAATCATTTATGAATTTCATAGAGCCATGTTCCTTTTCCATAATAAGCACTACAAGCGTAAGTATTTTTTCCTTACAAATGGTCTCGTATACGCTGGAATTTCGTTGAAGTTCTTTTTAACTTTATTAAAAAATAAACTAATTAGGTGACATAATGTCTATTACTACTACTAAAATCGTTAAAGAAAAAGATTTTCACAATGAAGTGTTCGGCGGAAATAACGATGCACGCGAGAAAGCGAATGAAAAGTACTACTCCATTACACAAGCGATTATTACTTATTATTCGGATTTGCTCCTAGCGCACTGTGCCAATAAAGATGTGTTAGAATACGGTTGTGGTTTGAGTAGCTACTCTTATTTCTTAGTCAGAAATGGTGCCGCATCAGCGAAAGGAATTGACATTTCCGATGTTGCTATTCAACAGGCGAATGCCAGAGCCCAACATGAGGGACTTCAAGATAAGATGGACTTTTTAGTCATGGACGCAGAAAATCTCGATTTTCCAAACAATACATTTGATTTAATTTGCGGAAATGGGATTATTCATCATTTGGATTTACATAAAGCATATCGGGAGCTTGCCAGAACGATAAAACCGGATGGTGCTGTTATTTTCTCAGAGCCTTTAGGACATAATCCACTCATTAATTTATTTCGGAAACTGACGCCAGGAATTCGAACTGAGGATGAACATCCGTTGCTAATGAAAGATATCGAGTTGGCAAAAACATATTTTGATTCCGTGGAATTGAAATATTTCTATTTAGCAACACTTGCCTTAAGTCCTTTTCGTAAATTTTCTGCATTTTCTTCATTGGTTAAATTCGCTGATCGCTTCGACAATATGTTGTTCCGTACGCTCCCATTTATTCGTAAACACGCTTGGATGGCCGTTATTGTTCTTAAACAACCTAAACTATAAAACATCATTAATCTTTCGTTAGAGGAGGTGGAAGACATGATTCGGAAAAACGAGAAGTTTTTAACACAAATTTACGCACTTGCGGACTTTATCACTATTCAATTTGTATTTCTTTTGGCATGGTGGCTGAAGTTCAAAAGCAATTTGATCCCACACGAAGTGCCGCTGCCCATAGGAGACTATGCGATTTGGAGCCTTGTTTATGGGGCGATCGCGGTTGGAATTGGTTTTAATATTACGTTGTATTCGCCTAAAAGGAAGAAGAAGTTCGCGGAAGAATCCTTCAGGATTATCCAAGTTCATCTTATAAGTATATTTGTGCTTTTAAGCTTGCTCTTCTTTTTCAAAGCTGTTCATATCTCGAGAACGTACTTGGCGATTTACTTTATTGGTAGTGTCTGTTTCATATCGATTTATCGATATTTGGTGAAGCTTGGATTGAAGCGACTAAGAAAGAAGGGCTATAATAAGCAATTCATTTTGATTCTTGGTGCTGGTACGTTAGGACGGCGCTTTTATGCAAATCTGAAGCAGCATCCTGAGCTTGGTTTTGAGGTCGTTGGGTTCCTGGATGACTATACGGATCAGCACGAAGCTAACCATAAAAATTACAAACCCATTATTGGAACAATTGATCAACTGGAAGAAACCCTTCGGAACGTTATGATTGATGAAGTAATCATTGCACTGCCTTTGGAGGCACATCAGAAGTTCGGTAAGATCATTAGCATTTGTGAAAAATCAGGCGTTCGGACGATGATTATTCCTGACTTTTTTGATATTTTGCCATCAAAGCCTCACTTTGATAATTTTGCGGGAATGCCTCTGATTAATGTTCGTGATATTCCTCTTGATGAAATGTCTAACCGTACGTTAAAAAGAGGATTTGATATCCTGTTTTCATTAACAGCGATCATTATTATTTTTCCTCTATTGCTGATCATAGCCATAGCCATCAAACTCAATTCCGAAGGCCCAGTCATCTTCAAGCAAGAGCGCGTAGGCCTGAATCGTAGACGCTTCATGATGTACAAGTTCCGCAGCATGAAGAACCTTGGAGACAAGGTTTCAAACACGGAGTGGACGGTGGAAAATGACCCGCGGCGAACGAAGGTCGGCACGTTTTTACGTAAAACAAGCCTCGACGAGCTGCCGCAGTTCTTTAATGTGCTTTTTGGACACATGAGTGTTGTCGGACCAAGACCGGAGCGTCCTTATTTCGTGGAACAATTTAAGGAAGAAGTACCGAAGTATATGGTGAAGCATCATATCAGGCCTGGAATTACGGGCTGGGCGCAGAGCAATGGGTTGCGTGGCGATACGTCGATTGAGGAACGGATTAAGCATGACATTTTCTATATCGAAAATTGGACTTTTTTATTTGATATTAAAATTATTTGGAGAACCATTGTGAATGGCTTTATAAATAAGAACGCCTATTAATAAAAATTTGAATCCACCCGCATGATTCGCCAACATTTTCCCCATACTATTGCATATACTGTGTATGCGGGGAGGTTTTGGGTATGATCGATCATGAAGACGCTTACCAAGATGATCATTTGTCGATTGGCAAAGGATTGATAGTCGGTGTAGTGTTCGGTTCCCTGATTTGGGCAGGTATTATTTCGTGCATCGTGTATATGTGGTAGTTTCATCTCATACAAACAAGGAAAAGGCTGCTGGGGCTGAAAAGCCCATGGCGGCCTTTTTACGCTCCAGAGCTCTAGACTGCCTACCAATCGGTAAACTGCCTCTAAACCATTGTCTGAGGCTTTCTACGATTCTCTTGCATATGTTAGAAACAGAGGTGAGAGAAGGTATGAAGATTACGACAACAGCTTTAGAAGGGCTTGTGATTATCGAACCTGAGGTCCATGCGGATCATCGGGGCTTTTTTATGGAAAGTTATCATGCTGCGAAGCTGGCTGAACAGAGGATTACGATAGATTTTGTGCAAGATAATCATTCGCTCTCTGAAGAGATTGGCGTGCTGCGCGGGCTGCATTATCAGCTGAACCCACACGCACAATCGAAGCTTGTTAGGGTTATATCAGGTTCTATCTATGATGTAGCTGTAGACATACGTCCAAACTCTACAACTTTTGGCCAGTGGGTAGGTGTTACACTTAGCGCCGCCAATAAAGGGCAGTTGCTTGTACCACAGGGCTTCGCCCACGGCTTTTGTACGTTGGAACCGGGGACGCAGGTGCTGTATAAGGTCGACGCATATTATTCACCGCAGCATGACCGCGGAATTCTCTGGAATGATCCAGCAATCGGAATAGCATGGCCGACGACGAACCCTGTTTTATCAGCGAAGGATGAAAAGCACCCTTTGTTGAAGGATGCGGAGATTAATTTTTAAATTCAAGGCCAAGCCGTAAGCTTGGCTGCATAATCGAACAAGTCCCCTCATATGCATGTACTATGTTGATGTTAATCATGAGTGAGGGGATGATCGAATGCGCCGGGTCACATGGATGGTAGCAGTGGTAATGTGCGTAGCATTGGTTCTCGCAGGGTGCGGGATGGGCAAAAAGGATGCAGGATCTATCGTAAAGGATTTGGATCATGTGATGGGCAAGGCAAGCAGCTATCAAGCATCAGGTAGCATGATTTTGAACACAGGGCAGCAGCCGCAGGAGTATGCAGTTGAGGTGGCGTTCTCTCCGGAGCACTTGTACCGGATTTCCCTGACAAATGCTACGAAGGATGTTACACAGATTGTTCTGCGTAATGAAGAAGGCGTGTTCGTATTGACACCGCATTTGAAGAAGAGCTTCCGCTTCCAAAGCGATTGGCCAGAGAATCAAGGTCAAGTGTACTTGTTCCAATCGTTAGCTAAGAGCATCATTGCGGATAAGGATCGCCAATTTACGACGGACAAGGATGCCTATGTATTCGATGTTGCCGCTAACTATCAGAATGAGCAGCTATCCCGCCAAAAAATTTGGCTGAATAAGAAAACACTCGCACCTACACAAGTTCAAGTGTCCGATGCGAATCAGAATGTGTTGGTTCAGGTGAATTTCACGCATTTTGAATTCGATACGAAGTTCGATAAGGACTTTTTCCAAATGGAGCGCAACATGACTAGCTGGAATTTGCAGCAAACCATGCCTACGTCAGCTGACGTTGCGGTTACAGATGCTGATCACCCGACAACGGGGGGCAAATCGGTAACGGACAAAAATCTGTCTGCGACAGGTGGACAATCCGATCAATCCAAAGCTACGGGTGCAGCGAAACCGGATGCGACGAAAACGGCGCCAGCAGCGGCCAAAGCACAAAGTATTGGTATTGTTGAGCCGTACTACCTGCCCAAGGACGTTGTGAAGCAAGACATCAGCGATATGAAGCTGGGTGAGGATGCCGCGGTGCTTTTACGATACAAAGGCAAATATAACTTCAATCTGATTGAGGTTAGACCGCAAGCAAAATCCGTTTCATTGCCTCCAGGAGACATTGTGGATCTCGGGTTCACGGTTGGGGTAATTACGGGGAACAAGTCGAAGGATGAGCCTAGAACATTGACTTGGACGAACGATGGCGTTGAGTTCCGTATGTTTACGGGCGATATGCCAGTGAATGAAATGATTCAAGTCGCGATGGCGACGGATGGACAGTCTGGGAAATAATCGTAGACTCGTGGGAATGAAGGCTCTGTGCCATGGCGCAGATGCCTTTTTTCTCATTTTTGACAATAAAATTTGTGAAAATATGCAAGAAGATTTAACCAACTCCCACGAGCGGCTGTTTTTTTGGTATAATGCAACTTTGGAGCGAATAAGTAATTGGAGTGTTTGAGATGAATACAATTGATAATTTAACATCGGAAGAGCAACGGCAGTTCTGGGAAACTGAGTTGGGTGCTTTTGCGGATTATTTAACGAATGAAGGTAAATTAAAAGCGGAAACCGCTCAGAAGCATGCGGAGCGTATCGAATTTGTGACGACGGAGTATATGGTTCGTTACGGTATTCGTTATGAGGATCTGCAAGGTGAAACGATTGTTGATTTCTTAGGTCGTTTCGCGATTAGCCATGTTCTGAATAGCACAGAGTCGGATATAAGTGCTTATTTGACTGCGCTGAAAAAATGGGTGCAATTTCTAAGCCTGACATCGAAAATTTCGAAGGAGCAATCTGCTTCACTAAACGAAGTTTGCAAGCATAAACAATATTTTATAGATCGCTTTGATCAATATATGAAGGCAGACAGTGACTACGCATTGGAGCGTTGGCTGAATTCTAATGAGATCGAGGCCTATATAACCCCTAAGAAGGCATCATCTAAGCAAAAGCTAAAACCACTTGTGGTTGATCCGAAGCTGCTTCATCTTTGGATGGATACGCGCACGGCTGTTCCGCAGATTGTAGGGGAATTTAAAGCTTTTCTAGAGGCTGTACAGGAAGGGAAAAACGTTAAATTATCCGCTGCGCGCAAGCATTTGCCGCGGAAGTTCTGGAGCGAGTTCGACGAGCAGATTGGCTTGCAGCTATTCCGTAAACCAACACTCAATCAGGACCAAGAGCCGGTGTACCAATTCTTTTTCTATGTGGCGTTAGTGCTAGGGATCACAGAAGAAGGAACACAACTTAAGGTAAATGCGAAGCAATTGGCTAATTTCCAAGCGTTAACGGAGAAGGATCAGGCAGTCCTCCTTTTAGATACACTTTGGAACAAGTTAGCTTGGGGGATCCTGGAGGAAGTCAATGAAGGTGGCCGCCCTGAAGATATTCAGGCTTGGAGAAGAGCAACCGCAAGTGTGTTGGCAAGCTGGCCAGTCGGGCGTGAACACCATGTGGATACTGAATGGAAAAAGCATCGTCAATCCGGAATTTTGCTGGATACGAGCGTTGATGTATTTTTGCATGCGGTAGCAACGATTTTGGTGCGTTTCGGGCTGATCCAAGCACAATACTTGCCAGATTCCGAGATGAAATATGCTAATGAGCGAAAACCAGTGATGATGACCGTATTAGAATCAGGTAACCGAGTATTCCGTTATTTTGTGAATGAAGCGGCTTATGCCTTGAAGAACTATTCAAATGCAGCGCCTGAGCCAAAAATCGGACGTAATGACCCATGCCCATGCGGCAGCGGCAAAAAATATAAAAAGTGCTGTTTGTAAGCAATGACAATTTACTTGGAAGTGGATAGAAGAGGTGAACGCTGATGGATGCTTTTTATCGGCCCACGTGGGTGGAAATATCGTTAGATGCACTGCGGAGCAACATTGAGCAATTTCAGAAGGTACTGCCTGCGGGCATGAAGCAGATGGCAGTCGTTAAAGCGGATGCTTACGGACACGGGGCTGTTGAGGTATCCAAAGAGGTTCTCGCCGCGGGTGTGGATTATTTGGGAGTCGCTTTTTTCGATGAGGCGTTGGAGCTCCGAAATGCTGGGATTACGGCGCCTATTCTTGCGCTCGGCTACACGCCGCCTGAAGGCATTAATCGGGCACGTGAGCTGGATCTAACGATAGCGGTGTATAGCCGTGATGTGTTGGAAGCGCTGCGTGAGCAAGGACGTAAGCAGGAGAATGCAGCTCAGAAAAAGCTGAAAATCCATATCAAGTTGGATACCGGCATGGGAAGACTTGGCTTGCATACGGAAGCGGATGCCATTCCTTTTATTGAGGAGGCATTAACGCTGCCTGGTGTGGAAGTGGAAGGCTTGTTCACCCATTATGCGAATGCAGATGAAGTAGATAAAAGCTATACGCTGGAGCAATACGCCCGATTTGAGCGGATCGTGAGCTATTTTGCAGATAAAGGGGTAAGCTTCCCTTATATTCACGCGGGCAATAGCGCGGCGGCTATTGATTTGCCACACTTGACGTATTCGATGGTGCGTCTGGGCATATCGATGTATGGTTTGTATCCTTCTAGGGATGTGGATCAATCGAAAATTGAGCTAAAGCCGGTGCTGAGCCTCAAAACAGGGATTGTTCATCTGAAGACGCTGCCAGCGGGCTCTGGGGTTAGCTATGGAACGATTTATCACACCAAGGGTGAAGAGCAAATTGGGACGTTGCCGATCGGGTATGCGGATGGGTACTCGCGAATGCTTTCGGGTAAAGCGGAAGTGCTGGTTCGAGGCAAAAGAGTGCCGATCGTCGGCCGAATTTGTATGGATCAATGTATGATCAATGTTTCGGATGTGCCTGATGTAGAGGCGCTCGATGAGGTTGTTCTCATCGGAGAGCAAGGAGAAGACCGGATTACCGCAGAAGATGTCGCTGATCTGCTCGGAACGATTAATTATGAAATCATTTGTATGATTTCACACCGTGTTGCGCGTGTCTATGTTCGTAATGGGGAACGGGTTGAGGCTTTAAATCCTCTCATGCGACACCGTTATTAATAGGGTTCAAGGGATGACTTCCTAAAAATTTCATGAATTTACCATGCAACTTTTGCAGGTATTGGGAAGGGTTTTCAGATTAGGGTATAGAATACTATGTAATAACAATCTTATATCTTAAGGTGTAACATATTTGATATACCGGAGGCATATATTTTATTGTATAATTTGGTTTTTGGAATGACATACTGGTAATATTGTCTTTGTATCGTTTCTGGGGGTGCGAGAGTGTGAGCAATGCGCATAATACGAAAAGGATCATGATTAGCTTGCCTGACAATCTGTTGCAAGAAGTGGACGGAATTGTCGAGAAGGAGAACTCCAATCGGAGTGAATTCATTCGTCAGGCAATGAAGCTGTATTTAATTGAACGCAAAAAGCGCAGTCTACGCGAATCCATGCAGCGTGGGTATATGGAAATGGCGAAAATAAATCTCAGCATGGCATCTGAAGCTTTTCAAGCGGAGGAAGAAGCGGACGGAACGCTTGATCGCTTAGTAAGCGGGGTGTAAGACGTGATTGTGAAACGTGGCGATGTATTTTTCGCAGATCTTTCGCCGGTCGTAGGATCGGAGCAGGGAGGAGTCCGTCCTGTTCTAGTGATCCAAAATGATATCGGCAACCGCTTTAGCCCCACCGTGATTGTTGCAGCGATTACAGCTCAAATCCAAAAGGCAAAGCTTCCCACGCATGTAGAAATCGATGCGGAGACCCACGGTTTCGATCGAGATTCGGTCATTCTGCTTGAGCAAATCAGAACAATCGACAAGCAAAGACTGACGGACAAAATTACGCATTTGGATGAAGAAACGATGCGAAAGGTTGACGACGCTTTGCAAATTAGTGTGGGACTGATAGAATTTTGAATAAGGTCTGGAACGGACGAGGGAGGAAAGGTACCCTCGTTTTTTGGTTTGTACATACATATACATACGATCAATAGAAGAGAGGTATGACTGTGGCAAATGTGGAGACGGAAGGGCAAGTGACGGACAACGTAGGAAAACCAAAAGCAAGTGAGTATGAGGAACCGAAAGAGAAGATCCAGGTTTCTGCGGAGAAGAAAGCGGAGATTCAGGAGCGGATCCTGAAACAAATCTCCGCTGAATTACAGCTGCCTAGCGGCAAAGTGAAGACGACGATGGAGCTGCTGGATGAGGGCAACACGATTCCGTTTATCGCGCGTTATCGGAAAGAGATGACGGGGGAGCTTGACGAGAATCAGCTGCGGGATATCGAGGAGCGGTTGCAGTATTTGCGTAATCTCGAGGATCGGAAAATCGAGGTTGTCCGTTTGATCGATGAGCAGGGCAAACTGACGGATGAGCTGCGCAGCTCGATTGAGAAAGCTGTGAAGCTGCAGGAAATCGAGGATCTCTACAGACCTTATCGTCAGAAGCGGAAAACGAGAGCTAGCGTAGCTAAGGAGCGCGGTCTGGAGCCGCTTGCTGCGTGGATTTGGAAGCAGCCTCGTCAAGGCTCGCTGGAGCAAGAGGCTGCGCGTTATATTAACGCGGACAAGCAGGTTGGAAGCGCTGCAGAGGCGATTCAAGGCGCGATGGATATCCTAGCGGAGAATATCGCGGATGATGCGAAAATACGTGCCTGGGTGCGTCGATATACACAGGATAACGGCATTATGCGGACAGAGGCGAAGGATGCGAAAGCAGAGTCCGTCTACGAGATGTACTATGCATATCAAGAGCCTGTGAAGCGTCTGCCGCCGCACCGTATTCTCGCGATTAATCGCGGGGAGCGGGAAGAGATTCTAAAGGTTGGTCTCGATGTTGGGCCGGATAAAATTCACGACTATATGCTGCGTCAAATCGTGAGAGGCGATTCGGTCGTAAGAGACGTTCTGCGCAGCATCGTTGAAGACGCATATAAAAGGCTGCTAGCCCCGTCCATCGAGCGCGAGGTGCGCGGTGAAATGACGGAAGCAGGCGAGGAGCAAGCGATTAAGATTTTCGCGGAAAATCTGCGCAATCTCTTGCTGCAAGCGCCGATTAAGGGCCATGTCGTGCTCGGTGTCGATCCGGCGTATCGGACAGGCTGTAAGCTGGCCGTCATCGACGACACAGGCAAAATGCTTGAAATCGCCGTCACCTACCCAACCCCACCGAATAATAAGGTGGCGGAAGCGAAGGCGAAGTTCAAGCAGTTGATCAGCCAATACAGCGTGGAGCTGATTGTGATCGGGAATGGGACGGCTTCCCGTGAAACGGAGCAGTTTGTTGCGGAGCTGATCGGTGAGATCAAGGAGCGGAAGCTCAAGTACTTGATCGTCAGCGAAGCGGGCGCGAGCGTGTACTCCGCGTCGAAGCTGGCGCAGACGGAGTTCCCTGAGCTCGACGTCGCCGAGCGCAGCGCGATTTCGATCGCGCGGAGGCTGCAGGACCCGCTCGCGGAGCTTGTGAAAATCGAGCCGAAAGCGATCGGCGTCGGGCAGTACCAGCATGACGTATCGCAGAAACGTCTGGACGAGAACTTGAAGGCCGTCGTAGAATCGGCCGTTAACCATGTCGGGGTGGACTTGAACACGGCGTCCCCGTCCTTGCTTTCGTACGTGTCGGGGGTTAATGCGACACTAGCGAAAAACATCGTGAAGTATCGCGAGGAGAATGGCAAGTTCAACTCCCGACAGGAGCTGTCGAAGGTTCCGCGCCTCGGCGCGAAATCCTTCGAGCAGTGTGTCGGGTTCATGCGGATTCCGGGCGGCCGGAACCCGCTCGACAACACCCCGATCCATCCGGAGTCTTACGACGTGGTGGATCGGTTGTTCAAGGAGCTGCGCATCGATCTTGCGCAGCTTGGCTCACAGCAGCTGCTAGCGCTGCTGCAGACGCTGGAGCCAGAGGAACTGGCTCCTAAGCTTGGCGTCGGTGTCCCGACGATGCGGGACATCCTAGACAGCCTGCAGCGGCCTGGGCGGGATCCGCGGGACGAAGTCCCTGCGCCGATCTTCCGCACGGACGTGCTGCAGCTGGAGGACCTTGTGCCGGGCATGGAATTGACCGGCACGGTGCGTAACGTCATCGACTTCGGCGCCTTCGTCGATATCGGCATTAAGAACGATGGGCTGGTGCACATCTCCCAGCTCAAGAACGGCTTCGTGAAACATCCGATGGATGTGGTTTCCGTTGGAGACATCGTCCAAGTATGGGTGCTCAACGTGGACCAGAAGAAGGGCCGCGTAGGCTTAACCATGAAAAAACCGCAATCGTAGGTTGATGAGGATAGTTATATGGCAGTTGGGAGATAGGTCCCAACTGCTTTTTTTTGATTAAGACGATCACCTCCATATCTGCTGCATTTCATCTACCATCTACTGGCGCAATTTCTCTGCACTCCTCACCTCCTTCACCAAATAAGTCATCGTATACCGCTGACCGGCAATTAGTGAAAGCATCCCTTCTGTGGACAGGCGGATGAGCCACTCTGCAGCTATACGTATGTTCACATTGCACTCGGCTGCAACTTCTTGTAGCCGAATTATTCCATTACGCCGATTGGCGATCTGGAGGATAAACTGCTTCCGCAGCTCCCACACGTCCGCCTCAAGCTCAGCGATGCTAGGAGGATGTGATTTGTGAGCATTCTTTTTTTGTTCAAAAGGGATCACGTTGTTTTTGAAGCTAACAGCAGGAATATTCGCATTCTCCAATCCGTTTTTATGTCCTTTCTGCTGCCCTTGACTATTCAATCGTCCTTTATCTGCTCTTTCAAGCTGCACTTGTCCTATCCCTTCCTCCTTCACCCCAATCAAAATCCCCTTCTCCCTCAACCCTAAAATCCTACGATGCTTCTCACGCATTCTACGTAGCCATTGATTGCTATTTTGCTGCATGTCATTAAGCCCCCTTATGAATACCAGCACGCAAAAAAAGCACAAACGAACTGCAGAATAATCTGCAAGCTCGAGTGTGCTTCACTCAGGTCTGGTATTTAGTTTTTTTTATTTCATTACAATTTACTTTTCGTTACATTTATTTACAGTATAGTGGGCTCATTTCAAATATGCAACCACTTTTTTCCAAATGTTGATTCTTGGTTCCTGTAGGCAGCAAGCTCAGTTTGGGGATGCGTATGTAAGTACGACAAAAAAGCCAGCACTTGTGGCACAAGTACTAGCTTTTTGATCAAAATTTACGTTTACTCGGTCCGTCCGTCGATTGGCTGTCAGGCCACTCCTCTTGTGAGCGGCGAGTGCGGTAAAAGTACCAGCTATCGTTCAATAATCGAATTTGTCTGCGGTTTTTGTTCTGGAAGGCACGCATTAATTGATTACAAAGCCATTGAGGCATATGCCCATCCCCTTCTTCGCCATGTACTTATAGCATATGAAGAATGAGGGTATTGGGTGCAGGTCCTTTATGATTAGAGATCAAATTCCTCTTCATACCACTGCTCAAGCTGAGCTTGCAGCGCACGAATTTCAGTGAGCAAAGAGATCAATGGATATGATTTCTCTTGAATGCCCGCGAACGTTTTTTCAAGACGGTTGATGTAGTCCAAGCCTTGAATCAAAGTGTACGTCGTACCGATCAGTTCCAAGTCGTCACATTCAGCAATCACGCGTGGGAGCTGTGGTACATGATCAGCGGTTAGTTTCTCTAATTCTTTGTGCAAGCGTTGGTTCAAAGCTGTTAATTGATAGGAATAGGAGGAAGGCATTTCGACGAATTCTAGTTGTTGATCAAGCTTTAAAATCGCATAGCGCATCTGTGGCATAGGGTGGTTCAATTCCTTTCTGTATAGGGCGTTCGATCTTCTTTTCTACTTGACAGTATAGCCGTACATACGGTACAAATTCAAGTAAGAACTTGTCTTTGGGAGTGTTCGTAGATGGAAGATCAAGAGCTGCAGCAATGGATCGAGCAAATTTCGATGGAATCGTTTGGGAGACCCTTCATTCATCAGGCCCGTTTTAACCGGAGATTGCGGTCAACAGGTGGGCGTTACTTTATGAAATCCCATGATATTGAGATCAGTTGGAGCCAATGGGAGACGTACGGTCGAGATGAGATCGAGAAAATAATCAAACATGAGCTGTGCCATTATCATTTGCATATTTTGAAGCGAGGCTACAAGCATCGTGATCAAGATTTCAAAACATTGCTAGCCCGAGTAGGAGGCACCCGATTTTGCCAATCGTTACCGCGGCCTAAGGCGATACAACCCTACAAATACAGGCTGGAGTGCGTGAATTGCAAGACGGAATATTTTCGTAAGCGCAAGATGGATGTTCGTAAATTTGCCTGTGGGAATTGTAGGGGAAAATTGAAATCGTATACACTTGACTTAACAGCGCCTTCATAATAAAATAAAACTTGTCCATTCCCTGATAGCTCAGTTGGTAGAGCACTCGACTGTTAATCGAGTTGTCACAGGTTCGAGTCCTGTTCGGGGAGCCATATGGAGAGATACCCAAGTGGCTATAAGGGGACCCTCTGCTAAGGGGTTAGACTGCGTAAGCGGTGCGAGGGTTCGAATCCCTCTCTCTCCGTCACGAAATAAGTTCAACGGCATTTATGCTGTTGGGCTTATTTTTGTTCATCTCAATCTCAACTAATTCTAACAATTTTCTAATACCTGTTAAATGATTGTCCTCTATAGTGGATAAAAAATGCTTCACGATGGAGGGTCTTCCAAGTGACTAAATTATTTTCGATACGTGTACGGCTTATCTTATTACTACTGATTCCTTCCCTGTTCTATTTAGGGACGAGCGTGTATTTACTGCAGCTAAACAAATCAAATACGGCTGAGCTGTCCTCCTCCTTATACGAGACTACGGAAGTGAGTACATCCCTTATTTTGAATGCTGATCGCGATCTATATCAGGCTTTAGCTGCCTATCAATTGCTGGTGTCTGGTGCGTTGACTGCTGAGGAGAAAACGAGCCAGCTGAAGGCGTTGAAAGACAATATTGATCAAACGAATACGAGGGTCGGACAGGCTGTTACTATTTTAAAAAACAAAGAACTACTGCAAACTGCACATGTCGAAACGAAAGTGACGATTGAGCAAAGTGCAGCGAGCTTCCAAGCGTCCTTCGATCAATGGGTCAAAGATGCAAATGCCGTTGTCCAGGCCGGGAGTGTTGGCAAAGGCGTTTTGAATGAAGCGAAGCTGCAAGCAACGTTTGATAAAGGACGAGAAGGTCTGAATGCGATTGGAGAAATTCTAGACGCTTATGCCCACCAGAGCATTGTTTCTATCGAGGAGCAAAATAGTAAATCAGCACAAGGGGTCTATATTGGCGTTGTGGTTGTTATCCTCCTTTTGGCAGGAGCTGGCGTGTTTGTGATCCGGAGAATCATGCTGATGGTTCATAGGATTTTGACGATCACGAGTAAAGTTTCTGCAGGGGATTTGCGTCACGATCCACTGACGACTTACTCCCATGATGAGTTAGGTCAGATTTCAGCATCGGTCGATGATATGGTTGCGAAAATGAAGGGATTAATCGGCACGATCGCGCATAATACGCAATTCGTGCACGATGCTTCCGTGGAGCTTTCGGACAGCTCCAAAGAGTCTGCTCATGCTGCTGAGCATGTGGCTACGAATATTCAAGAGATGACACAAGAAGTCGAAGTGCAGGCGAGAAGCAGTGAAGAGACGAGCCGAGCTATCGAGGAGATGGCGATTGGCATTCAACGCGTCGCAGAGAACTCAAGTGTCATGGCGGATCACTCCTCGCTGACCTCCCAGCACGCAACACTCGGGAATGAGCTGCTATCGAAGCTTCAGCATCAAATTGTGAATATGCTTAGCTCGGTCGAGCAGTTATCGATGACGGTGCAGTCGTTAACACGTAAATCAGATGAGATCGGGCAGATTGCAGCGAGCATCACGAGCTTCGCTAACCAGACGAACCTGCTATCGCTTAACGCTTCGATTGAGGCGGCTAGAGCGGGGGAGCATGGCAAAGGGTTTAATGTTGTTGCCCAAGAAATTCGCAAATTAGCTTCACAATCTATTGAATCCGCTGACGGCATCAATCAGCTCATTCACGAGACGAGAGTTGAGATTGCAAGTGTATCTGACTCGATGAATGCGACGAAGCAAGAGGCGAGTGCAGGCTCACAAATGATGCTGGAAGTGAATCAAAGCTTCAAGACGATCATGCAATCCGTGACGCACATCGTTACACAAATTCACGAGACTTCCGCAATTACACAGCAAATGTCGGCTAGCTCGGAAGAAATTTCGGCAACGATGGACCAGTCAGCGGCAAGCTCATCCCACATCCTTACGAGATCTCAAACCGTGGCTGCGGCAACGGAGGAGCAGTTGGCTATGATGCAGAACATCGCTGCTGCTTCGGAGCAGCTGAAGTCGGTCGTACATACCTTGAACGAATCTGTGTCCTATTTCAAAATCAAATAGAAGGTCACCAAGGGGAGTTCTCATGGTATTCGTAACGGGAACAGGGGACTCCTTGCTAGCTAGCTTTTGTTTTCATGAATTAGACTTGTCAAAGTAAGCAGAATCCTTTATAATAACACTTGTCGTCCTAACGGGCTGAAATGTTCAATGACGATGTTATGGCCCGTTGGTCAAGTGGTTAAGACACCTCCCTTTCACGGAGGTAACAGGGGTTCGAGTCCCCTACGGGTCATTGTTTTTCTCTCTCGCGGTCGTGGTGGAACGGCAGACACACCATCTTGAGGGGGTGGCGCTCACAAGGCGTGAGGGTTCAAATCCCTCCGACCGCATCCCAGTTTCACAAGGAAGAACCCTTGATTCTCAAGGGTTCTTTTGTTTTTTTAGATGGAAAGAATTCGTTAGTACAGCTTCATAATACTTCTTGTTGACGAACTGTTGACTAAATATTTAATCGCTGAGGTGAGTGCTCGGTAGAGGTCAGAGTCAAGTCGCCTGCATTACTTTAAAGTCCACAATTTAGGGTTAATGCCTACTGTTTTCATAAGAAGTTCCAGATAATAATAGTCTCCCCATATTGTATAGCTGTTCATGACCCCTAATTTGGGATCTCTTACATAGCAATTTTGCAAAATCCCCTCTACCGATGGATCCATAGCTTTTGAATAGTTGGTTCTCAAGGATTCCAGAATTTTGTATGCAGAAGTTTCATAGAATCGGGCTTTTTCGGCTTCAGGCTCCAAGGTTGCTATATCAAGCATTCCGGCAGCAGCGATAGCTGCGGCTGAAGCATCCTTCACTGCATCCGTAAAGTCGGGAAGCTTGAAATCCCAATAAGGGATTAAATCTTGCGGCAAGTTGGCCAGGTAATAATCGGCAAGGTTTTCTGCAGCTGTTAAGTACTTACCTAAGCCAGTATGCTCATAGGAAAGGGCAAAACCGTAGATTCCCCAGGCCTGACCTCTTGACCAAGCTGACTCGTCCGCGTAGCCTCCTTCATTAAAACCAGCGATTGGTTCACCGGTATTGGGATTGAAATCATAGGTATGGTATGTTGAATAATCCTGGCGTATACAATATTGATAGGTGGTAGCTGCATGTCCTTCTGCAGCCTTGAGAAATTTATCTTGCCCTGATATTTCCGAAGCACAGTAGAGTAGAGGTAGATTCATCATACAATCCATGATGAGCTTTCCCTTACGATCATCCTCCTCCAATCTTCCCCATGCGCGTATGAATTTCCCTAAGGGATTATATCTTTTTAGAAGCTCCTCCCCGGCTTCAACGGCCATTACCTTGGCCTCTTCGTTTCCTGTGAGCTTATACAGTGCAGTAGCATATAGCTGATACAAAAAGCCCAGATCATGGTCTTTATAGCCGGTTTCAAGTCTTTGACGGAATACAGGCATATAATTTAATAGATAATCAATGTATTTCTTATCCTCTGTATACACATAGGCAAGTAGTACCATCCCTGTCCAAAAAGAACCAGTCCAATTTCCGTCTAAATTGAGTAAATCCGAATAATTTCCAGTGGCTGTTTTATGAGGAAACTTGTTTTGAAATGTATGTATATTGGTATCAATTTTATGAATAATGGCTTCAATTTCTGCCGTAATAACATTTTTTTCTGGGATAACCTCTTTGAATTTCATTTTCGTTTTTTCCTCTTTCATCTGAATTCCTCCACTATAATAAGGTTTGAAACCGTTGCAATTCCGGGAAACAGAGAAGGGAGCCATCGCATGGAACTTTGTGACTTGGCAGCCTTCTCCTGACTGCGGGCCTTTAACCTTTCATCGATCCATCGGATACGCCGGAAATAATGAACCGCTGCAGGAAGAGATAGAGCAGCAGAGTGGGAATGAGGACCGTTACAATGGCAGCTGACATCACAGGCCAATCAGTCGCATTTTCGCTGGAAAAGGAGTTAAGAGCAACGGTGACCGTCCGCAGAGAGGTCTTCGGCATAAACAAATACGGATTCAGGAAGTCGTTATAAATAGAAATCGTCTTCAGAATAATGACCGTCGCGATGCCGGGCATCATCTGAGGCAGAATGACTGACCAGTAAATGCGGAAGTAGGACGCTCCGTCAATCTTCGCGCTCTCGTCCATATGCTTCGGGATTTTCTCCAGGAACTGAAGGAAAATATAAATGCCAACGACATCGGCGCCTGTATACAGTAGAAAACCGGCCTCTCTTGTATTGAACAATCCCAAGGATTTGATGACCATGAACGTCGACACGGATGTCAGCACATGGGGAATCAGGACGGAAGCGACGAATGCCGTAATGATGATTTTCTTGAAGCGGAAGTCAAAACGGTTTAGGACATACGAGGCCATGGAACCAAGCAATACGCTTCCGGTTACACCTACCGCAACTTGGGCAAAGGAATTCACGAAAGCAGATAGCATTTTGCCCTGCTTAATTGCCTTTATGTAGTTATCGAAGTTAAACAGATTGTCAGGTAAAGCCATAAAGCCTTTCAGCCCATACTCCTCACTGGTTTTCAACGAGACGTTTAGGATGATAAAGAGCGGCAACATAATAATGGCCACCCCGATCAAAGCCATGGCATAATTGAATAGCTTCAGAAGAGGGTGGCTTATCTCTAGTCCGATGTCGGTTGCTTGGGATTTCATATCTGCCGCTCTCCTTTCGATAACCAGATTCTTTGCAGACCAACCACGATAGATACAATGATCAGCATGACCACAGCCATTGCAGCCGCTTTACCATAATTGCTGAATTCGAATGCGATGGCCAAGGATTTGGAGACGAATGTGTCGCTCAGGCCGTAAGGACCGCCCTTTGTCAGGACGAAAGGTTGGAAGTAGGCCTGCAGTGCTCCGTTAATTCCGAGGAACAGATTAAGCTCGAACACGGTTATGATGTTAGGAATAATCATATAGCGAATCATCTGATGAAAGTTGGCCCCATCGATACTGGCTGCTTCATATACGTCCTTTGGAATGGACTGTAAGCCGGCCAGATAGACGACCATACACCAGCCCGTGAACATCCATGTGCCGATGAAGGCAAGGGAGAAGTTGATCAGATAATTCTCCGGCAGCCAGTGCACTGGGTTCATGCCGATCCACTTCAGTGCGGCGTTTAGTGGACTGTTGGTGTAGTTGTACAAATAATTGAACATGAATGCGATCGCGATGCCGTTCAGAATGTTCGGCATGAATAGAACTGAACGAAAGAAATTTTTGCCTTTCATCTTGGTGCTGAGGATAATGGCAAAATACAAACCAATCACGTTCTGAACAAGCATGGCCACAATATAAGCCCCGTTGTTTTTGACCGCAGTCCAGACATCGGTATCCTCGAATACATCCAAGTAGTTTTTGAACCCGACAAACTGCATATCCGGGGATATGCCGTCCCATTTCGAGAAGCTCATTTGAAACAGTTTAAGGGCAGGCAGGTACGTAAAAGTTATCAGGAGTATGACCGGCAAGACCAAAAAAGCCAGTATGGTCAAACCTTTCTGATAGTCGTATCTGCGTCCCCTTCTGAAGGTATTCTCTCTCATAACTCCATCCTTCTTATATCCAGATTTTGAAACAAAAGATGGATCCAAGTTGAACCCATCTTCTGAACTGTGCAGCTATGTTATTTCCCTAGAACTTCTAATCTTGCCTTTTGCCATTTCTCATTGTACTTTTTCACGACGTCATCTGTATTTTTGCTCAGCATAAACTCTTGAACGACCTGCGACAGATTGATTTGAGATTTGTTCAAAGTGTCTTGGAATTTAATGTCAACAGCTGTGTCTTCAATGATAGGCAGCTTGGATGCCAGCAATTCATCTACTCCTGGAATGACGGCTTTATCTGCTTTGATGGATGAGTTCACACCACTTGCCTGTGCATAACGGCTATTGGTGAGCAGGAATTTGACGAACGCTTTGCTAGCCTCCGGGTATTTTGTGTTCTTGGATACGACAAATGGTTTGTCTGGTCCGACATAAACGGCTTTCGATCCCGGGTGGGGAAACATGCCGACTGAATCTGCCTTAGCACCTAAGTCGATCAACTGTGGAACAAGCCAATCCGCCATAAACATCATACCGACCTTGCCTGCCGCCAAATCTTTTTTGGTCTGTTCCCAGTTCGCCGACATGAGATCAGGTTCTGTAAATCCTTTCTGATAAGCATCCCTTGCCAAATTGAAGCCTTTCAAAAACTCGCTGTTGAACAGGTCTCCAGCTTTGGCAATTAAATCGTTTCTCCAATTCGCGTTGCCTGTGCTCACATGTGTGTATTGGAAGAAGTAAGGATCGAGTGTAAACGCGTCTTTAAAACCTGTACCCAGAGGAATAATGTTTTTGTCCTTCAGCTTTTGGAAGGCAGCGAACAACTCTTCTGTAGTTTTTGGCGTTGTAGTGATCCCAGCCGCCTGGAATGCGGTCTTGCTATAAACAACGCCTAGGTATGCTGCGCCGGAGTTGACCTTATACAGCTTCCCGTCTTCGCCTAAACCGCTTGCATGAAACCAGAGGTTATCCTTGTTAAAGCCCAAATCATCCAATGGCATATAATATTTAGGTAGATCAGCCTTCGTAATTTCGGGAAGGGCAATCGTAACATCCGGCAATTCACTAGCTGCCGCACGCGTCTTTAAGATTTGCTTCCAATCTTTATAAGATTCAATCGTAACTTGAACCCCTGGATTCGCTTTCATAAACTCGTCTGCAAGCGCTTTAATTTTGGTTTCAGCAATATCCGTACGATGGGTACCGAATACGATCTTGCCTTGCAAATTAGCAGCTTCGGAAGTCGGCTTCGCAGCAGTTGCTGCAGTGGCCGCTGGAGAGGAAGCGGGGGAGATGCTGTTGCCTACTTTGTTGCTTGAACATGCGACGATCGGCACTACGAGACTGAGAGAAAAAACGAGCGTGAGCAATTTTTTCATATTGACCTCCTTGTATGTCTGTTCTTGTTCATCAGGATGCATCCTCTGATACCCCTATTTTAAGCGTTTTCAAGAGAGCAAATGAATGACTTGATATTGGATTTCTTAACAGATCATTTGATTGTCCGTTTACTTGATCTTTTTTCTGTATTCCGTAGGGGACACGCCTACTACTTTCTTGAAGGCTCGGCTGAACGATTCAGGTTCCTCATATCCAACCATTCCTCCTACTTCGTACACCTTAATTTCGGGCATTGCCAGCAGTTTCTTGGCTTCTTGAATGCGAGCCTCCATGAGAAAATTCGTAAAGCTTTTTCCGGTCTGATCTTTGAATAGCTTACTGAAATAGAAGGGATTCAGGCATACCCGGTCCGCAACGCTCTGAAGCATCAAGTCCTCGCGGAAGTGTTGCTGAATATATTCCTTGGCGATTTCAATAATGCGAATGCTTCTCTCGCTTTTACGATTTTGAATCGTGGTTGTTCGATCAGTAAAATCTTCGGCGAGCAGCCCGATAAGATCTTTCATGGTGGGAACGAGATCGATACAAGCAAATAATTCCTGCCCGTTCGCCACCTTGCTGGATGAGGCCGCTTCGGCAAAGTCACGAGATGATGCTTCCATGCGGGTAACAATTTTTTTGCAGACATCCTTCACGTGAACGGGTTTCGCCCGAAGCATGTCCAAGCGATGCATCAATTGCATCAGTACATTTTTGGCCTGGCCAAAATCCCCCAATTCCATCAGGCTGGAAATTTGTTGAACCTCCGGCTCCCATGGAAACGATGCAATCGTTGACTTGTTCGATTCATCCTGCGAAGTAAGAAATTTCGCGCCTGCATCTTCGTAGAAGCCAGTTTCCAGAGCACGCTCCGCCTCCTTGGCTCTATTGGGCAGTTCATCTATTCTTGTAAATACATCACTGATGCCGCACGTAACTTTGATGTCTAGCCGGGAAGTCCAGTTGGCTCCCTGTAAGTTCAGAGCTTCCTGCACCACATTCTTGAAATGGACGAATTCCTTATTTCCGCAAAAAACAGCAATAACCTGAGTACCGCGTAAAGCAAGCATGACACGAACCAATGGGTCCGTTTCCGGGACTAGCGAGAGCAAATCGTTCTTTATTGTTTCAAGAATCAAAGGATCATTCTGGTGAACCTGTAGGATGGCGACCAGAAAATTCCCGCTGTCTGCCAGTCCACAGTCTCGCAGCCTTTGCTTACATGGCTCTAGATCTTGTGCTCTGGCATGGAGTAATTGCAGCAATGCCTTTTCCTCGACCAACAGCTGCACTTCCTCAGATCTATCCTTCAGCAGCTCGTCCCGCCGAGAGGATTCCTGCTCCAGAGCATGGTCATCCCTGATCTTCTGCAGCAACGCCACAATATCCGGTGTGGGGATCGGCTTCAACAAATAATCCACCGCGCCATGACGCAATGTCTCCCTGACATACGGGTATTCGCCGTACCCGCTCAGCACGATGATTTTCATCCGATCAAGTGGCTCTTGTTGCGCCTTCACCTTCCGAATCAGCTCCACGCCATCCAGAACAGGCATCTTGATATCCGTGATTAACAAGTCTGGCTTGCACACCAAGATGTCCTCATAGGCCTGTTGTCCATTCGATGCCTCTCCAACGACCGTCCATTCCGGACAATTTCTCTCGATAATTTTTCTCAGACCGGTCCGAATGATTCTGTCGTCATCTGCAATGAATACGTGATACATAGATTAGCCTCGCTTCTATATGGTCTAGGTCTCGATTGGAATTTGAAAAAATACCGTCGTTTGAACCTGCTCCACACTTCGAATTTGTAAACCATATCCAGCTCCATAATGCAGGCCGATCCTTTGATGGACGTTTTTCAGGCCAATACTGCCGGGGAATTCATTGATTCCGTTCAAATCATCCATAGTCTGCTTAAGCTTGTCAGCGGAGATGCCGCACCCGTTATCCATTACCTCGAACAAAACATCGCTCCCAAGCTTTCTTACGGATACGGTTATGAGTCCTCCAGCGGACGTGTATTTCAAGCCATGGTTTATGGCATTTTCCACCAGTGGCTGTAAGACCATCTTGGGAATCGGAATATCCTCAATTTCTTCTTCAACGTCGATAACAATTTGGAATAAGTCGCCGTATCTGACCTGCTGAAGTAAGACATACTCCTTTAGATAATGAATTTCATCCCGCAATTGCACCTTGGACAATGGGTCGGTGATGCCATACCTCAGGATGCCGCCAAGGGCAACAGCCATCCGGGATGCTTCGTCGTCATCATTGATTTCGGCCATCATCCGTATCGATTCAATGGTGTTGTACAGAAAATGGGGGTTGATCTGATTCTGAAGGCTTTGCAGTTGTAATTCCTTCTTCAGGAGCTTGTCAATATATACTTCCTGAATAAGATCCTGAATTCGGTGTGTCATTCGGTTGAACGATGTGCCCAAGGCACCGATTTCATCCGCTCTGTTATCTTGGACCTTCACACCAAAATTGCCTTTCTCAAATTTCTTGATGGTATTGATAAGCGCTTTAATCGGATTCACGATTTGTCTGGAAATGATAAACAAAAAGAAAAAGGAACCCGCGATGGCAAGGAAGGTAATAAACATCGTCACTTTGCCTGCCTTATTGATCTGCCGGAACAATTCACGCTCCGGGATGATGGTCAGAATGGTCCAGCCGTTCGCTTCGGAAGTGAAGCTTCGGACAATGGAATGCGTGCCGTCAATGATGCTTGCCTGACTGAGCCGTGCGCCGGCTATGCTTTGCAGATCCATATCGGCGGGACTGCCGATATTCGGAGTGCTGGTATCGTATATGGTCTGACCATACTTATCCACGATGACTACTCTTTGATTGGGAAAAAGCATCAAATTTTTGATTTGTTCGGCCAAGTAATCAACCTTCGTATTGACAAGCAGCACAGCCGCTACGGCTCCTGCATTAACGTCCACAAGCCCTCTAGCCACTCCGAACACTTGAATGGGCCGTGTCCTCTGGTCGGATACATTGGGCAAGTGATAGGTGGAGACGATCTGCGGCATGCCATAGCTCTCGATGCTTTTGTGAAACCAATCTTCTCGAACAGGATCAAACGGGCGTAGCAAGGCTGTATCCAGCACCTTGTATTCGCTCATTCCGTTTAGATTGAATAAGAAAATGGAGTGGATGTCTTTTTTGAACAAAAACATCTTATTGAATATCATGTCAGCTTCCCGTTGAAAATCCAGGCTGACTTGATTATTCTGAAATGATTTAAGGTTCTGAAAAAAATTATCTTTCGAATTCTGTTCCATGAGAGGGATGATGGTAATAGAAGACAAATCCGCCAAATAAGAGTCGATTCTGCCCATGGTTTGCTTGTTGGCCTGGTCGATTGCTTCCAGAGATACAGCTTCCTTATCCTTCTTGTAGTTTATAAAGTGGCCATAAGATAGAAGGATCATAAGGAAAGACAGGAACAAGAAACAGATGCTCAGTTTATAAAATAAAGGAATATCGGATAATTTCCATCTCATCCCATTAAAGGGAGTGAACTTACGTTTCTCCACAGCCATTCGCCCCTATCTATGATGTAGTCATCCTACAGAGAAAACTCTTCCAGGAGGCCCTACTAACAATAGTGATGATACCCCCTTTCCAGAAAACCCGCAACAGGCTTACCAACGATACAAGTTGGACGGAGGAGGGTATTACTTGTGATGGTAACTGACACGGGGAAGATGAGGATAACATCCAGCAAGAGGCGTAGAGCGCCAACAAAGACGATAAGTTCACTATGAACTTCGATGAGTTTTGCGGCATTTCAGCGATCGGCTAGCTACCTGTGAAGCGGCAAAAATTGCTCTTGCACGGACCAGCCATTACAATGGAATTAAGTAATTAGGCAAATATTCTGGAGGTGCAGGAATGGCAGATCAAGCAGGAATTCAATCACTTATTTTGGATATGGACGTGAATGGGAACCCATTTACCGTACATGCGGCATTACTTTGGGACGAGCAGGATGTCATCCTTGTTGATACGGGTATCCCAGGCCAGTTAGGACTGATTCGTGACCAACTTAATGCAGCATCCTTCCCTTTTGAAAAGCTGACGAAAATCATCATTACGCACCATGATATGGATCACATTGGCAGCCTGCCCGATCTGGTCAACGCTTCAGAAGGACGGATTGAAGTGCTGGCGCACGAACTAGGCAAGCCTTATATTCAAGGGGAAGTACCGACGGTGAAACGTAAAATTTTGGTCACGCCGACCAAAGTGGATGTGACGCTTCAGGATGGGGATGTACTACCTTATGCCGGGGGCATTCAAGTCATTTATACGCCCGGCCATACGCCAGATCATATCAGTCTGTATCACCCAAGCAGTAAAACGTTAATTTCCGGAGACGCGCTAACTTCGCAAGACGGCGTGCTGATGCCACCAAATCCTCAGTTCACGCCGGATATGCCGTTAGCACTCGAATCGGTAGCCAGACTGCTGGATTATGATATTGAAACCGTCATTACCTTTCATGGTGGCGTGTGTACAGAAAATATTAAAGAGCGTCTCACTAAAATTTCGCAAGGTCAAGCTTAGGCAACCTTTTGACTTCTTATATGTATAACCAGTTCTTCCGCGATTGTTCGAAAGCTATTCCAAAGTCTATTGACTAAGGGATAGTTTTTTTTATTTTTCACATCAAAATCATTAGTAACTTGCATGTCATTTAATATTACATACTTTGGCATTTTTCAAAGAGGAATTAAGTCGAAAGATGGCGAAATCCGATACATAATGTAATTATCGAGGAGGAGAAATCATGATAAATACCTTATTTAACCCTGCGATTAACGTTATGAATCGGCTTAATTATGGGCGAAAATTCATTGCTGTGGGTGTAGTTCTCATTATCCCCATTGTTTTTTTAATCTACTTTTATGTATCGGAAAAAAATAACGCAATTGATTTCGGGAAAGATGAGATTATTGGAAGTAAATATAACATGGGACTAATAAACCTGCTTGGGCCAGCGATGGATTTAAGAGTATTTGTGAACCAATACATAGCTGGAGATACCTCAGCAGTAGCCAAAATTAACACAAGTATCCAACAAGTCGATAAGAATATGACGCTTCAAAATAAACTTGATGCCGAGTTGGGACGAAGTCTTCGTACTTCAGAGGCTTGGGAAAAGCTCACTACAGAGTGGCAGCGGTATAAAGAAACTGCTCTCCGATCGAAGGAGACGGCTAATTATGATAGCCACATCACATTTGTTAACCATCTCAATGCGTTAATTACGCTGACAAGTAACAATTCTAACTTAATCTTGGATCCCGATATCGACACCTTTTATATCATGAGCGCAACGTTGCAGACATTGCCGGATTTGGCAGACAGGATCAGTTTATCCCAAGGTCTTGCTCTCCATGCCATTCAAAAAAATCAGATAGACGAGGCAACGAAGCGGCAGCTTCTTCGAAATACAACATTAATTCAAACTCATTTTGAAAGCATACAGGCTGATTTACAGACGGCTTTCGCGAACAACCCCTCCATACAATCAAGTCTTAACAAACAATTGGAAGACTACAATGTTCTTATTTCTCAGTATAGTAAACTGCTAAATGATCGTTTTATTGATTCAGAACAAATGAAAGTAACAATTGGTGAATTGGAAAGCATCGCAACTCCTACGATGGCTTCTGCTTTTAAACTATATAACACGGCTACTCCCATCCTTAATGAGTTACTTCAGAAGCGGATAGATTCGTTTTCCACGGGGCGGCTTCAAGCGATGTCGTTCGTTACTGTGTTGTTAGCTTTAGCGTTCTACTTATCGATTGCTTTTTGCATATCTACACGTAATGCGCTGCAGCATCTGGAGAATATTTCGAGTAGAGTGGCCAACGGGGATTTGACGCTTGAAAGCAGCTTGGTTTCTAGGGATGAAGTTGGAAATTTCACGATTTCATTCAATCATATGGTTGCAAGCTTAAGGGAATTGATTAGTAAAGTGAAACAGGATGCCATCCTAGTCTCTAACTCCTCGACCATCATTTCCCGAAGTACGACCGAAATTGCAAAAGGCAGTAATGATCAAGCTTTGGCCACGCAATCGATGAATGAATTGTTGGAGGAACTCTCCACTGCGATTGACAATGTAGCACAAAATGCGCAAGATGCCTCCCAAATGTGCAGCGACGCACAGCGAGTTGCCGATGAAAGTGGCAAAATCGTACAGCAATCCATTGAAAGTATGGATACCTTGAGCGTTAAAATGGATACTTTGCAAACCGCATCTATCAAAATCGGTGAAATTATCGAGGTGATCGATGAAATTGCGCAGCAAACCAATTTACTATCCTTAAATGCTGCGATCGAAGCGGCGCGTGCGGGGGAACATGGACGCGGTTTTTCAGTCGTTGCCGATGAAGTTCGCAAATTGGCGGAAAGAAGCTCTGAAGCGGCAAACGAAATTACTGGCATTATTCGGGATGTGCAGAATTATACGACACAGAGCTCTCAAGCTGCCGCAAATGCTGTGATTTTTTCCAGGAAAACAGGAGAATCACTTGTCCAAATTTCGGATAAAGTCAATGATGCAGCCAAGCAAGTGACAGAAATCGTTGCGGCAAGTGCCCAGCAATCGGTGCAAACCAAAGTCGTATTAACCTCCATTGAAACGATTGCAGCCGTTTGTGAAGAAGCGACTGCCAGCACCGAAGAAACAGCTGCGAATTCACTGAATTTGTTGAATTTAGCTCATGAATTAACAGAATCCGCATCCAACTTTAAGGTCGATTTGGGTTAAATTGGTTGCAGAAAAACCTGAAATTCCTTTTCTAAGGATTTTCAGGTTTTTTGTGTTTTTTGCTGTAATCAATCGTATTTATCTTCATCAACACGTTCTATACGATCTATAATTAACTCTAATTCGGTCTCGAAATTCAAATGTAACGGCGGAGGAAGCAGGTCGAAAATATCTTGGATTATATCCATTTCAAGCATTTCATCCAATGTTAATGGTGGCGAGTCTAGATGGACTACCCAATCGCGGACCGTCTCTATGAATACATAGAATGAAGATTGGAATTGATCAGCCACAGCTTCCTTCTCATCACTTTGATAAGAGGTCATCGTCTGCCAGTTGTGAAGTGTTACGGATAGGGCTTCTTTAACTTTCGGATCCATTAGGGGGCCTCCTTTGTTCGTACTAAACCCGACTAAAACAATCAGTCAAAGGGGTGAAATTGGTATTTAATCAATACTAAAATATAACATAATCATTTAACTGAAAGCAATATATTTTTCGGAAAAGACTTGATAAATGTTTCCAAATGGGTTAATCTTCTAATTGTTGGAACAAAAAACATAGTAGAGAGAAAGGAGTGGAACAAATGGAAATGATGAGCATGAAAATGATGATGTCGATGTGCATGGAAGAAATGATGTGCAAAATGAACAACATGAAAATGATGATGGATTGCATGCAAGGTATGGAAATGACGGACATGATGGATATGGATATGATGATGTCCAAAATGCAATCTTGCGATGAGATGATGACGATGATGATGGGTATGATGCGTGAAATGAAACAAACCGCTGTGTAAGTAACGTCCTCAGGCAAGGAGTTATCGAACACACACGGTTATCATTGAATTCATACGATGAAATTAATATTGCAAGTACATATCAATCTGCAAATTGATGCGTACCTTGAAATGCAATTCTGCAGAGCAGGTGACTGCATGCATGGCATGATGAATAGACATGAACCGATGTCCGGTAGAGCGGAAAGCCGCATACGGGATTTTTTTGTGTTTTTATCTTGGATTCGTTGCGTTCAACTGTTTACCAATTTCAACCCGTTGTAGTTTCAATCCCCAAACTTCCTCGATCAACCGAGAAGAGACATACACGTTATCTGTTTCCCTCAACTGTCTGTAGAGTTCCAGCATCTTATTATTAACGGCATCGAATTGGTGCCACAACTGGCTTATTTGATATTCAAGTGTCGTTTGTTGCATATATAAGGCTGACTTCGTCAGCGTCTGAATAATTTCGTTTTGCCATTCAATGTCTCCGATTTGCTTCGCATAATTCAACAAATCTAGATAATCATCTTTCCAGCGTTGCTCTAGTTTCACAGTTTCTAGCATGGCGGTTACCTCATTTCGCGGTTATACCTAGTATTATACTCGGAATATAAGGGATTGCAATAATTAGTTTGAAAAATAATTGTGACGTCTGAATTTTATCTAATCGGGCAATAGCCCACTTGACATCCTTACTAAATATGTCATAATGATAATATCAAATCGACATTAAACTAACGATGAAGCAGGTGTACAAATGAGCAAATACCGGACACCAGATGGCGCCCCTAGTGACATTGTCATCTTCACCATAACATCTACCGAAAAGCATACAACGAAAAAGGCCCTGCCCATTCGGGAACTACAGGTTATGCTGATTCAAAGGAAACAAGAGCCATTCGTAGGTCAGTGGGCATTGCCTGGCGGGTTTTGTAATGAGAGGGAGAGTATGTATGAATGCGCGCGGCGGGAGCTCCAAGAGGAAACTGGCGTGACAGATGTTCACATGGAATATTTTAATGTGTACAGTACCCCTGGTCGTGACCCGAGAGGTTGGATCATTTCACATGCGTTCTTTGCCTTGGTTCACGAGAAGCAGCTGGCAGAGCGGCGTGCCGATACGGATGCGGCAGATGTACGTTTATTTCCATTAGATGAAGCGCTTCGTTTGGAGCTGGCTTTTGATCATAGGGAGATTTTGACTGATGCTTTACATCACATTCAGGCCAAGATGATCACCACGACGATCGCGAAGGAATTTCTCCCTGAGGAGTTCACGATTAGCGAGCTGTATCAAGTGATCCAGACGGTCGTACCGCATTTCGAGGAACGCAACTTCATCCGCAAAATCACCTCTACACAGAGCCGCAAGGGAATTATTGAAGAAGTGCATGATCGGCACGGAGAGCCGAAGCTTTCGAATCGCTACTCGCAACGAGCAGCACAGTTATACCGGTTTACCGATTTGACGCCGCAGCTATCGATTTACAGCTAGGCGCTTCTCTTTTAGAATTTGATATTGTCATTATGAAGTTATTAGGAGGGGTTCTATATGAAAAAGGTATGGACACTAGCTGTTGTCTTCATCTGTATGATGGCCATTGCCGTTTACACGTCATCAGCACCTATTGAAATCGTGGCGACGACAACAGGGTTGCTGTGTGTTTGGTTGACCGCAAAAGAAAATATATGGGCATGGCCCATCGGACTGGTTAATGTTGGCTGTTTCTTCTTCATGTTTTGGGAAGCGAAGCTTTATGCGGATACGATGCTGCAGGTGTTCTTTTTCCTATTAAGCGTGTATGGTTGGATCATTTGGCTGACGAAAAGAGAAGGTACGAAGGTGCGCCCTACTCGAAAAACAACTCCCCGACTCATGCTTATTCTTAGCCTGATTTTTGTAGCGGTGACACTCCTCTGGGGATATGGACTAAAATCGTATACAGACGCATCTATTCCTTATGTAGATGCTTTGATTGCTACGCTGAGCCTCATTGCACAGTATTTACTATCATCCAAAATATTGGAGAATTGGCTTTGTTGGATCGCTGTCGATGTGATGTCCATCGCGATGTATGCTTATAAAGATTTATATACAATATCGTTCTTATACGTAATTTTCTTGATCATTGCTACGGCGGGGTACATTTCATGGAAACGAGAGTTGCAAGCAGTAGATCGGAGGGAACCCGTATGTCACAACACAGAACAGGTCTGACACTTGGGAAGTTTGCGCCGCTTCATCGTGGCCATCAGTTCATGATCGAAACAGCCATTCAGGAAATGGATGAAGTCATTGTTGTTATTTATGATTGTCCCGAAACGACGGATATTCCTTTGCGAGTGCGGTCCAATTGGATCCGTACTCTCTATCCGCAGGTACAGGTCATCGAGGCCTGGGACGGTCCGACTGAAATCGGAGATACGCCTGAAATAAAAAGTATGCATGAAGCCTATATGCTGCAAAAGCTGGCAGGGCGGAAGATTACCCATTTTTACTCCAGTGAGTTTTATGGGGAGCATATGAGTGCAGCTTTGGGGGCAGAGAACCGTCAGGTTGATCCAGATCGGGTGACATTCCCGGTTTCTGGCACGGTGGTTCGGGAGCAGCCTTTTGACCATAGAAGGTTCCTGAGTCCGTTTGTTTATAAGGATATGATTAGGAAAGTCGTATTTCTTGGGGCTCCTTCAACTGGCAAATCGACACTGTCCGCTTATATGGCGAAACAGATGGATACCGTCTGGATGGCAGAGTATGGTCGCGAATATTGGGAAAAGCACCAAGTGGATCGCAGATTATCGTTAGCGCAGCTGGAAGAAATCGCAGAGGGTCACATAGAAAGGGAGGATCGTCTCGTACAGGATGCGCGTGAATTCCTTTTTGTGGATACGAATGCGATTACGACGTATATGTTTTCGTACGATTATCATGGGGAGGCGACGCCGCGTTTGGGTCAAATGGCAGTGGAAGCAGCATCACGGTATGATTGTGTTTTTGTGTGCGATACGGATATTCCTTACGATGATACCTGGGATCGTTCCGGTGATGTGCAGAGACTTTCGTTTCAGAAGCAGATTATCGCTGATTTGAACATGCGGCAAATCCCTTATGTGGTGCTAAGTGGGACGCTGGAGGAGCGGGCAGAGAAGGTTACTAAGGTTTTAAAAGACCGTTATCCGACTGTGGGGAGGTAGTATCGATGATAGAAATTGATGTGTTGGAAAAAATCAAAGGTGGGCTTTACGGTGTTGCCATTGGTGACGCTTTGGGTGGCACAACCGAATTTATGAGTGTTCGGGAAGTTCAAGCGAAATACGGTTATTTAACCGAGATCGTTGGCGGGGGCGTCTGGCGTTTAGAGCCTGGTGAAGTGACGGATGACACGATGATGACGTTGTGTGTGGCGGAAGGGATTTTGGACAATCCCATCGATCCCCTTGATGCCATCGGATCACACTTTATGAAGTGGTATCAAACGAGGCCGAAAGATATCGGCAATATCATTAGGCATACTTTTGAGAATGTTGAAGGGAATTGGTTCGAGGCTGCTTATGTAACTCATATCGAGATGGGCCAAAGTGCGGGGAATGGATCATTAATGCGCTGTTTGCCTGTAGCGTTGGCTTACAAGGACTGGTCAATGATCGAGCGAATTTCCCACATGCAATCGAAAATGACCCACTATGATGAAAGATGCAACGAAGCTTGCATTCTCTATAATCGCATTGCTTTTCGACTGATTCAGGGGGAAGAGATGAAAACCGTGATCCAGCAGGAGCTGATCGGAACGGAATATGAAAGTATGCTCACATCAGCGCCTGACTGCGAAGCTAGCGGTTTTGTTGTTCATACGTTGCGTTGGGTGCTCCATATTTTGCTGGAAGCTTCTGACTTTAGCGATGTTGTTCAGAGAGCGGCCAATTTGGGCGGAGACTCCGATACCATTGGGGCCATTGCTGGTGGGTTAGCGGGCATTTATTATGGGTATGAGCAAATACCGGCTAAGTATGCCGAGGCGATACTGATTAGGGAGCGGTTGGATGAGGTTTCGGTGAGGTTGGTTGGGGTGCGGGGTGTAGGGTAAGAAACTGCATTAATTAGATAAAATCAAACTAAATTGAATTATTTTGATCCTCAATATAGTTTAATTCGATTTTGCCGAACTAATTGACCAAATTTTAGTGTGACAGCTGGTTAGGGGCTGTTTAGTTGTGTTAAATCGAACTATTGCCCCTAATCTCTGCAGAATGTAGTAAATAAGTAGGCAAAATCGAACTAACAGCTTCTCCTGTGGGAAAAAATCAAGTTCGACGGAAGTAGGACAGCAACTAGCACCTACTTCCAATTTCGCTGCAACAGCTCACTCACCTAACACCCCGTAATCCCACATATCTGAGCAAAAAAATGCTTAAACGCAAGGAACACGAGGTACATCCCTACTGCTACGATAAACACAGATCCCGCAATGGCAATCCAAATATGTGACTTCGGTCTTGAATTTTTCATATAACTTCCTCCTCGTCCTCGCCACTGGAACTCACGCCATACCGCGCCAATGCCTTCGTCGACGACTCCAGCATGCGTCTTTTCAAAAAATCCCCCTCAACGACACGAACTCGTTTGCCGAGAAAACGGATCTTGGATAGCAGATACTCCGCTTCATTGCCGAGTATGACCACCCTAACCCTATAGATATCATTATCTGTATCATAGGCGACGTCTTTTTCGAAGCTGGAGAGGGCGTATAGGATTCGCGACAGCTCTTTATTGTAAACACGAACGACCTCAAGGACGGCTTCGCCTTTTCGAGCGTCGAGGGCAATCTTGATTTTCGCCAGGATGCTATCTGCCTCTATAGTTTCCAAAGTCTCTGCCGTGACGGAAGCGATCTTATCCAGTTTGGTACGCATGAACGTGTGATGCCGCAGGTGGAACCAGAGGAGGTACCATTCTCTTTTGACCATGGAGTATTCTAACTTATAGGGCAGCCCAGATTGGCCAGACTGAATGCATCCGCCTTTGATCTCATGTGTAATACGGATACCGCTTTTCTCGGTGATAAGCCGTCTTAAAACTCGCAGGAGCGGGTGGTAGACCTGTTTCTCTCTACTGCGGGCTTTTTCAATGAGATGGTCGGAGATATCCATAACCCGATCTTGTTCAAGGATAGCTCGTAGTTTATTCAACGTATCAGGCGTAAAAGCCTCATCCGCCGCAGGATGCCCCAGCATCGTTTTCAGCCAGGACCTTTCGTGCGCAGTGACCATGAACGTCCCTGAGTCCTCAAGCCGGGAAATAATCTGGTAATTAAAAATCTTCTCAAACAGATTCATAATAAGCCCCAATCTCCTTCCATTCAGCGATCATTTCCCTGCGGAACTGAATCGGCTCGAGTATTTCACAGCTAGACCCGAAGCTGCGCAGCCAAGGCTTAATTTCTGTGGTCCCGTTAACCAGAATCTCATAGATAAAAGAATGCCCATCCTCCTGCACGATTTGTCCCCATTGTCCTTGAAGCAACACCCGGTCCTTAATAAAGTTAGGCGCAGAACCTTCCGGCTTGAAAAATCGGGCACGAACCGTCACAGGTTGCCCCGTATCAATTAGCCAGCTATAGCGAATTTTTTCCTGAAGCTCGGTCGATCTATTTTCAAACACATCTTCAGCAACCGATTCATCCTCTTCGATCTGCGTAATGCCTTCCAAACGATATTTTCGGATCCCCTCTCGGCCATTGGAAAGTAAATACCATCGCCCATACTGATGATCATAGACCACTTTCAGCGGGAGTGTTTTCTCCGCTTTTCCGTTCGTATCCCGCTCGAATAGCGGGTTGGTGTTCTTGGAGGCGTAGCTTTTTTCCGACTTGGGTGAAAAATATAGAAATCGAACCTTCCGACGGTTACGGATGGCACTAAGAATCGTGAACAAATGCGCCTCATCTAAGATGCGGGAATAATAGTGATATTTATATAAAAATGGCTCAATGGTATGCTTCTCAACTTGTTTGCGAGTCAAATGCTTTTTCAAGCCATCGCGCAGCAAATAGCCTTGAACAGATGGTACCTGCGTGTTCGCCATGACATCTACAAAATCATAAAGATCGTACAGTTCATCGTCTGTCTGTTCGTGGATCAGGTCATTTTGAATGCGGTATCGATAGGGACGAGCACCTGCTTGCTTTGTAATGACACCAACTTCTTCCAAATATTTGAGGTCGGAACGAATTGTTTTTTCATCGGGCTGGGAAAGCTCGGCAGACTGACTGGAACAAATCATGTCTAACAGCTCCATGGCTGTCAAAGCTTGTTCGTCCATAGCAGCTAAAAGCAGCGATATTCGCTGAGATTCCGATTCCTTCAGGGATTTGGCACGAAATAAGAAAAGCAGCATCGGATCGGTGGACTCGTAATAGCTGAAGCGAATCGTCTCGGCGAACTCTTTTCGCTCCTCCTGCGGTAAGTGCTGGTAGGTGGAGCTCACGATCTCTTTTAACCGTCGAAGCGTCTTGTCAAAAGTATGGATAGAAATGCCCAGTCTCTCTGAGAATTGCTGTCTGTTGTAGGCGCCACTCGTCAGCACGAGCATGCGTAGAAACTGGATTTCTTTATCAAAGCTTTCCTTAGCCACCTAACTCCTCCGTTCAAACTACTTCATAACTCCATTGTAACAGGGGATGGAATTGGGCGAAATGGTAAACTTTCTCTGTTGTCGTAATACTTTTACCATGTTCGATGGGAAGGAAATGAGTGAAAATAAGGTTATAAGGCTTTATATACAAGAACAAAAGGAGGAAGAACCTCATGTCAGATGTACAACAACAAATCATAGAGGAATTGAAACGGATCGAAAAGGAAGAGAATGTGCGCATCTTATATGCTTGTGAATCAGGCAGTCGAGCATGGGGCTTCCCTTCCAAAGATAGCGACTATGATGTAAGATTTATATACATTCGGCCAGTGGATTGGTATTTATCGATTTTTGAAAAACGCGATGTCATTGAACGACCGATCAGCGATATGCTGGATATCAACGGCTGGGATTTGAGAAAAGCGCTGAGTTTGTTTCGAAAGTCTAATCCACCATTGCTAGAGTGGTTGCAGTCTCCGATACTGTATATAGAAAATTTCTCGATAGCCGATCAAATCCGCCGAATATCGCCTTTGACCTTCTCGCCCAAATCGTGTATGCATCATTACCTGCACATGGCGAAGGGAAATTATAGGAAATACTTGCAAGGGGATCATGTCAAAATTAAAAAGTATTTCTATGTCCTGCGCCCGATCTTGGCCTGTGAATGGATTGAGCGGAATAACACGATGCCGCCCATCGAGTTTCAAGATCTTGTCGACAGCTTAGTGCCAGAAGGACTGCTAAAGTCGGCTATTCAAGAGCTCCTTGCTCGTAAAATAGCAGGCGATGAAATGGATTATGAGCCAAGAATCAATCCGATTATTGAGTTTTTAGAGGCGAGAATAGCCTACTATGATCGAACCGCATCCACCATGCAGACTGGTGAGGGTGCTCAGGATCAGCAGCTTGATGAGTTGTTTCGTTCGGCATTGAGGGAAGTATGGGGATAGGGATTTATCATTTTCAAATTTAGGAGTTGAACTACATGGCCTATCAAAATATAAACGGCGTCCGCGTCTGGGGGCAACCTGATGAAGGCGCTGTGTCACAAGCAAAAACTTGTTCAGAAACAGGAAGAGTCGTTCAAACATTACTGATGGCAGATCATCACAAAGGATATAGCCAGCCGATAGGTGGGGTAGTCGTATACGACGGTCAGTTATCGCCTTCTGGCGTAGGTTACGATATCGCTTGCGGCAATAAAGCGGTAAGAACCAATCTCATGGCTTCCGATGTAAAGCCTCGTATGGCTGGCATCATGGATCAAATTGCGCGTAAAATTTCCTTCGGGATTGGGCGCGTAAACAATGAAAAGGTCGATCATGATCTGTTCGATGATCCAGATTGGGATGTGTATAAAGCCATTGGTAAACAAGAACATGACAAGTTGAAGGCACTAGCACGAGATCAGCTTGGAACGGTTGGCAGCGGGAATCATTTTGTGGACGTGTTCGAGGAGGAGAGTACGGGACGAGTGTGGGTGGCGAACCATTTTGGCAGCCGCGGGTTCGGCCATAAGACGGCGAGTGGTTTTATCAATCTGACGGCTGGGCGCGAGTTTCTGGGCAACGCACCAGGTGAAAAGATGGATCAACCGCCGATTCTTTTGGATGTGTCGAGCGAAATGGGAGACATGTACTACAGAGCCATGAAGCTGGCAGGGCGCTATGCTTACGCGGGGCGAGATTACGTCATGGAGCAGGTGTTGACGATTTTAGGAGCAGAAGCGGAATTCGCGGTGCATAATCATCACAATTTTGCCTGGAAAGAAGTTCATAATGGTCAGGATACCGTAGTAGTTCGGAAAGGGGCTACGCCATCTGCGCCAGATCAGCTGGGTTTTATCGGGGGCAGCATGTGCGATATTTCCGTGATTGTGAGAGGGAAAGATACGGACGAGAATCGGGACGCTTTTTACAGCACCGTGCATGGCGCCGGCAGAGTTATGAGTCGGACGCAGGCGGCAGGCAAAATGAACTGGAAAACCCGCACCCGAAGCGGCGGGCAAATCTCAACAGACCGCATGATGGATGCGGTCAAGGATTACGGCGTGGAGCTTCGCGGCGCTGGGACGGACGAGAGTCCTTTTGTCTATCGGAAGCTGGAAGATGTGCTGGATGCGCATGCGGAGACGATTGAGGTGCTGCATGTTTTGAAGCCCATTGGTGTGTGTATGGCTGGGGCGGATGAGTTTGATCCGTATAAGGATTAGGGGGGGGGGGGGAGGAAGAGAAAGGGAACCAGAGGACGCTATTTTCGGCAAAATGCGCGAAATGGACAGTGAAAGGGAACTACAGTCCCTTATTTGTCCGAAAAATGCCCAAAACATCGAAAATCGGGCAAATAGCGGAACCACGTTCCGTTAGTCACGGAAATCGGCAGATTTTAGCCAAATAGCGGAACCACGTTCCCTTTCGAGGCTTCGTTTTGGAAAAAAAGGCAATCCCCAAGTAGAAATCTACTTCAGGGACTGCCTTTTCTCTTTCACGCCTTTGCTACTCATTCAACGCATCCTCTAACTCCCACGTATCCCCGATCCCGCTCACCTTGTAGCAGGAACCCTCGAACGAAATACACGCTTCCAGCTGAAGCTGCGGAAAGGTTAGCAGCCAGCTCTCCTCGTTGTTCTCATATCGAATCGGCAAGACCGTAGGCAGGTGCCGGATGAAATCGAGGACATGCGTATCATCGCCTGAACGTGTGAAATCAACCCAGTGCCCTGTGACTTTTCTGTCATTTACCGCAGAAAGTAGATCAATCAGCCAAGAAGGAGCAGCCCCCTCTTCATTAAGCTCATTTTCTTCAAGCAGCTCCTCGATAGCCTGCTTCTCTACCATCCGAGACTGCCAGTCCACTAAAGCTGCAGCCAGCTCATCCAAGAGCTGACTCAATTTGTTCCCTTCAGATGAACCCATTTCCTACTCCTCCTAGCTTACTGGAAACATCGTATTAATTCTCAATTTGCCGCCGTCAGCCTGGATATCCAAATTGACTTTATCGCAGTCGACTTGTGTGCCGTCTCGGAGATAACCGACTCCAGCACCAGCAACGTCGATGACGCCACCCATACCGAGTAAGTTTTTCTTAGGTGCATTTTTGGTCACCAATGCCGTGTAAGCCTTCGTGAAAGCTTCCTTATGCTTATCATCCGAAGCGAATTTGGAAGCGGCTTTGCCCGATGGCACCTTACTCTCCCGGCCGGAAGGAGCGACACCGGTTTTCAATCGATTCCGCTGCTGTTCTTCCGTTGTATGCGCCCCATGATCGGCATAGGAGTGCCCGCCACCGGCATCATAAGTACTTGGATTGTCCTTATCCAATCCATCATACAGCGTAGCTGCCACCTTTTGAATTGTATCCGTAGATGGAGCTTCGCCTTCTAAACTAGCGTTGTCCGATCGCTGCATTTGCATACGTTCTCCGCCAAAATCAGCTGCTTTAGCTCCCATAGTATCGGCTTCAGATTCTAATCCATGATCATCATTAATCGCGACTCCGCCAGCTTGCATGGTAGAGGCTACTCGTCCTTGACGCTGTTGAACCACGTGCCACGCCTCATGCGGCAAATGCTGCTCTTGACCAGGTCCGACATGGATGTTATTCCCCTGCGCATAAGCTAAGGCTTGCAGCTGAGCAGGTTTATCGGAATTGTAGTGCACCTTAACGGAATCCAAGGACATACCGGACAGGCTTTCAACACCTGATTTGAGGTTATCGGGCATGCCTGTTTTGTTTTCTTTTTTCTGAATCGGCTTCTCAGCTTGTGGTTGTGTTTGCGATCTAAATAATTGAGCAACGGCGCGATTTCCGATGGTTCTCTGTAGCTGTGCGATATGTGAAGTGGAAAAAGGGGACATGCGATCCGCTGTTCCAGTCTGTTTAGCCGTGTTGTTCGTTTTCGTATGCGTGTTGAGTTGATCTGACGATTGGTTATTTCTCATTTGTGATTGATAACTCATGAATGGAATTCACCGCCTTAGCCTGTTTACCTAATAGATTTACTTTCGGTCTCTTTACATTTTAAGGTAAAAGTTACCAGGGGACAACAGTTCTAAAGTTGTGTTTATTCCTAGCTTGCTGCAGCTTTCATCCACATATTTTAATTTGAGTGCTGATTTTGACTCTTCGAAGCTGATAAAATTACCCGTTTTTCGATCGATACAGTCAATAATGAGAAAGTACGAAGGACCCTCGATTAGGCTGCTGTGTTCGCCCTTTTTCAGCTTGCTAACCTCGGCAAAAATCCACTCTTCACCCTCGCTTCGATCAGCACGAAACGTAGATTCGTCAAATACTCTCTCTTTAGCTTCTGCCTTCCATAAAAATAAAACGCTTACATTTTTGTTTAGTTGTAGGCTGACACAATTATTTTAAAGTAAAAATATGAGCGAGACATATACTACTTTTTAACCTTTTTGCGAAAAATTTTGACTATTCAGAAATATTGTATTAGATCATTTTGTGGGCTAACGGTATGGCAATTATAAATCAAAATTTTATAGAAAGACTGTAAGTTTTACCATACATTATCTATTGAATGAGAAGAGGTGTTCTGATACAATTTGTATCGAAGCGTATGGTTAATACAACGAGGTTAAGTCTTCACAGTGCCTGGTGTTATCCAATGATGGATTACATAATAATGATCTGGTGAGGAGAATATTTGAATGCGCAAAAAGGTAATGGCTCTATTGTTGTCATCTGCATTGTTGCTTGCTTCGTACGGAACTGCATTCGCCGCAGAAACTGCTGCTCCACAATCGTGGAACGTTTCCGTAGGAAAGGAACAGGATCAAACCTCTTTGGACTCCATGTTTCCGAAAGTCATCTACATTCATGAAGGGGATACGGTTAAATTTACAGATGGTGCAAAGTTTACACCGCACACTGTCACTTTTTTTGCCGGTGCCGCCCCGCTTAACCCGCAAGATCCTAAATCCCTCGCACCTTCTGCCGCGAGTGGAAGTAAATGGGATGGAAAAAGCTTAATGAATTCTGGCTTACTAGCGCCAGGAGATTCGTACTCCATTACGTTTACGACAGCAGGAGCTTACCCCTATGCTTGTATTTTGCATCCACTCATGACAGGAACGGTTGTTGTTCTCCCAGTTGGAGCGCCTATCCCTAATCTTGTTGAACAAATGGCAGGGGTCAAGTCCGATGTAGATGATTTATTAGCGCAAGTTGAAGCACTGAAACATACCAGTATGGACGGAAATTATATGAAGAATGCCGATGGCAGCACGATGTACATGGTGGATGCAGGGATGGGGCATCGCGGTTTTACATTGAATACCATGATGCCGGAAATTCTATACATTAATGAAGGCGACTCCGTGGAGTGGATGAATGACAATTTGTATGAACCGCATTTTATTACGTTCAACAAACCAGACGATTTAAGCTTTTTCGGCCCGATGGGGGATATGAATCCAGCATTCTTGGCACCTGCTGGAACAGATAAATTTGATGGAAAAGGGTTTACCAATTCAGGCATGCTTATGGCGCAAAAGTCGTACACCCTGACATTTACCAAAGCCGGCACCTATGTCTACGAATGTTACCTACACTCCGGCAGCAAAATGACAGGTATCATCGTTGTAGCGCCAAAAGGTGCCGTTAAGCTAATGGTGAATGGCAAACCTTTCACTACGGCTTCAGCGCAGCTGTATCATAATCATGCCTATGCGGCAATTGTCCCAGTAATCGAAGCTTTAGGCGGGACGACGGTATGGAACGAAGATTTGCATGCCGTGGTTGTCAACATTGGAGGAAAACATGCCCTGCCTGCTCAGCTAGTACCTACACCAGGCGTTAAGGTTATTATCAACGGCAAACAGTTCTTCTCCGATCTCGCACCACAAATTATCGATGGCCATAGCTATGCAGCATTGGAAGACATCGTTAGTTTGCTAGGCGGCAGCTATAGCTGGAATGAAGCATTGAAATTATTTACCGTTACCGTGAATTAATTGATGAAGGGCATGGGAGAAGCGAATGCTTCTCTCGTGCTTTGTATCAGGAGGCCTGCAAGCGATGAATAGATTAGGTTCGACTAGATGGCTGCGCCGAGCGTGTCTTCCCTTCCTTTTCGCAGCAATGATTGTGTTAGTAGGATTACTATGCATCGAGTCGGGTTCGGTTCGTGCAGAGGAATCCGTGTCAGTTAAAAAATTTCACTTATATGCGACAGACGGTTATTTAACGCTGCCTGACCAAACGCAGGTCTATGTCTGGGGCTACAGTCTAAAGAACGAACAAGGAACTGCTGTATATCCTGCCCCAACTTTAGTTGTGAACGAAGGGGATCAGGTAGAAGTGACGTTAACCAACATCGGGCCGAAAAAAACGGGCATTAAACGTTTGGCCCATACGATCCATTTTCATGGACTCGACACCGATCAAGCCAATGACGGGGTACCACATACCTCCACAGATATTTTGGTAGGCGATAGCTTTACTTATCATTTTACAGCCGATCATGCAGGTACATATTTTTATCATTGTCATGTGGATACCGTGGAACATTTGCAGATGGGGATGCATGGTGCATTTATTGTTAAGGCAAAAGACGGAGCCAATCAAGCATGGACTGGCGGTCCAGCCTATGACAAAGAGTATACGTATGTTATGAACGAAATTGATCCTGTGTGGCATAAAGCTGTTGAAACAGGCACGGCCTATGATCGTACCGATTTTCATCCTCGTTATTGGACAATTAACGGAAAAGCTTTTCCGGATACAGAAGCAGACCCAACAACCTTAATTGAGGGCAAAGTTGGTGAAACGGTCCTCATTCGCGTGATTAACTCGGGCTATCAGGCACATGCTTTGCATTTACATGGGCATCATTTTCAGGTCATTGCATCGGATGGACGGCCTTTACCGGCTTTTTTGAATAAGGACACAATTAATATCGGTCCAGCGGAAAGATACGACTTGCTAGTTACCTTCACACAGGACGGCGACTTTCCGTTCCATAGCCACAATATCGTAGACAATACGAATAATGGCGTGTATCCAGGTGGACTGCATACGATGGTTAGCATTGCGTCCGCTGCGAGTAAATCAATTGTTTTGCATGCAGGCGATGCGAATGTCCAGGTGAATGGAAAAGTGACGCTTTTGGATGTTCCGCCACAGTTGATTGATGACACCACGTATGTTCCGTTAAGATTCATCGGGAATCAGCTGGGGGCTGAGATTCTCTGGATAGATGAAGAGAAGTCCGTCGTCTATACGACACCCAATACCCGAATTCAACTTTGGATTAATCGCAACAAAGTTATTGTAAACGGTAAAGAGCTGACGATGGAGCAGCCGCCCCTTAACCAAAACGGTTTCAGTATGGTTCCGCTCAGATTTGTTTCTGAGAACCTTGGGGCTAAGGTTAAATACGACCCCACAACGGGAAATGTCACACTCTTGTATGATCCCGACAAACATGACATGAACATGCATGCGGGTATGAACATGGACATGGGAGCGCACGCATCAACACCTTCATCTAAGGATTCATCCTCTTCGACACAAGCAGGGGAGCAAATTGTGACGATCAATCAAGCCGCCTTTTCGATCAAGGAGCTAAAGATCAAAGCGGGCACCAAAGTGACCTGGATCAACAAGGATACGCAAATTCATACGGTTACGGATCTTGATGTTCAATTTGATAGCCGAAACATTACGCCTGGCGATACATGGAGCTATACCTTTACTCGGGCTGGCACTTATACGTATTACTGTTCCACCCATCCAAGCATGCAAGCAACAGTAATTGTTGAATAACACTATTTCATATAATGGAGGATTTACTACGCATGCGGATGAAAAAAATAGCCGTTTTCGCGCTTACTGCAGCGCTCACCTTCAGTTTGGCATCACACGCGTTAGCGCATGATGGCTGGTCTCAAACGAATGCTCCCATCATGGCTCAGGGCGAAGTATCCTATGTGGAATTGCTGCTTGGCAATCACTCGAACGAGCACAAGAGCTATCGGATCGCTGGTCAGTGGAGCCCAGATACCTCCAAGGTATATGTAACGACGCCTGCAGGTAAAAAGGTAGATATTACATCGACGCGTTTCTACGCTGGCGAAGCGGCTACGGATAAAGAGCCTGCGGTAAATAATGGATTTGTGGCGTCATTTACATCGTCTACACCAGGAGCCTATATTATTACGGCTGAGGCCGACAGCATTAACAAGACAGCGTCCACGAGGTCGCTTCGAAGTGCAAAATCATTCGTAGCTGTAACCGATATCCCGACGCTCGACCGTGCAAAAGCCTTGCGTGGATTCGCTAAGCCTGTCAATCTCGACCGTGCTGAATTCGTTCCACAATTTAATCCAGCAGCCGTGACACCGAATGAAAAAGTCGCAGTTCAGCTTCTTTTGAAGGGAAACCCCTTAGCGTATACGGAAGTATCGCTCATCCGTCGCAGCAATTCGGAGGCGCAAACCTTTCAAACGGATGCAAACGGCTTGATTTCCTTTCAAACGGGCTTGGCGGATGACTATTTATTGAGAGCTTCCCTTACCACGGACGAGAGTAAGGCGGGTGAGTACAAGAAAGTAACTTATGCGATTACGATGACCTATCGGGTGCAAAATGGTTCTGTTCATTTGCCATTGGGCCAGGTAAATCCGCATCCTCATGTTTATGTAAATGGGAAGCAGGTGGAAGCTCGCGACATATTTATTCAAGACGGGGTAACGTATGTCAGTGCTTCGTTTCTACAAGAGCATATTGATGCATCCTATACCAAAGACGGGGTAGTCGCTATTCGAACTGCTGGAGAGAGCTTGGGAGCGATTGTTGAATATTTACCTGCAGTTGGGGAATCTCGAGCGGCGGTTCTCATTTATACTAAGCCATAGATGAATAAAGGCAGAGCCGACCATGTGATAGCATGCGGCTCTGTTTGTTATAGAAGGAAGGGATGTCTATTGAGGTTCCCATGGATGAGACTTGCTGTATGCCTGATCGTTGTCATACTTGGGCTGCCCTCTCAAGTAAGTGCTCATGCTAGTTTGGCGCGATCTACGCCGCTGCAGGATGCGGTTCTGAAGGAGTCGCCTCCTGAAATCCGCGTTCAATTTACGGAAGCAGTTAACTTGAAGCTGAGTCAAATTACGGTAGAAGATCGAAATGGAAAAATCATCAGCGGTCAATTAAGTGCAGCAGATGATCGATGGTTGATCTATACAATTCCGAAGCTGGATGACGGGATGTATAAGGTGAAATGGCAGGTGCTGTCTGCGGATACACATGTGACGGAAGGATCATTCCGCTTCTCGGTTGCAGTGCCGCTGATGAAAGAGAAGCCGAGTGAAACCATTTCACTCGAGGAGGCTGTGCCCTCTTCAGTGCCAAGTGCACCGCCGTCATTAGAGCCAAGTGCAGCGCCGTCATCAGTACCGATTCCGACACCTGAGGTAAAGGCTGAGATAAAGCCAGAGGTGAAAGTTGAGGTAAAGGCAGAGGTAAAAGCAGAAGTAAAGGCAGAGGTAAAACCGGAAATAAAACCCGAACAGAAGGTTGAAGTTGTGATGCCTGCTCTTTCATCGCCACTACCTCAATTGGCGACTGCACAACCGGCAGTGACATTACAGAATGAAGTCACGGAGAAGAAAGAGGAGGGTCCTTTAGCGGTTATTGAGCACTCAACAGAATTGAAAAATGACCCAATAAACGATATTCAAGCGCATGCGGCAAATACGGAGTCAAAAGATCAGCCCCCCGAAACTTGGCGTACGAACCTCTATCACCTGCTGCGAATAGTTGAAGTTCTGGTAACGATCGGCCTATCTGGAGCACTGTTCAGTAAATGGATGAGCTGGGATTTTGCGATGAAGCTGACAGAGGAGAGACGTTCACAAAGCAAACAGCGCCGAATCTATGTCATTGCATTAGTCCTTTTGTTTGTGTTGGGGGCAACGCATGATTGGATACTAGCAGATCAGTTGAGTGGCGGCGGATTGCATAGGGTCTGGAAAACGTTACAAACCCTTATCCCTTCAACGATGATGGGTATGATTTCGTGGATACGTCCTGCAATCGTCGGTTTGATGCTCGTCCTAACGTTCGTTCCGACACGAGATGAACGCAAGGTTTACTTGCTGCAAACCATATTAGCTAGTCTACTCATTATCACTTTTCCATTAACTGGACATGCATTTGCTGCTGAATCTGGGGTTTGGTATGCCGTAGTGACCCATGGACTGCACATGCTTGCCGCAGCCATATGGTTTGGAGGATTAACAGCAATTGTGGCCGCAATAAGTAAACGTGATTATACACTCGAAAAGGTGGCCTCAATTAACAAACTGATTTTGCGATTTTCCTTATTTGCACTCCCAGCAATGGGAATCGTGTCCATAAGTGGTATTCTGCTTTCTATGCAGCGGTTAAAAAGTTTGGAAGCGCTATTTCAAAGTGATTATGGCCAACTCGTGCTGGCAAAATCATCAGTATTTATCGTTATTATGGTGATTGCTGGATATCACAGATGGATACTGATGCCACAAATGAAAACGAGGGTCTTCCATCGCTTTGTTTGGGGAGTTCGTCTAGAGATTGCACTAGCCCTCGTAGCTATTTTGCTGGCGGGGATGCTTTCGACAACGGCTCCTATGTGAAAAGGAGGGGCACAGGCCCCTCCTTTAAATTTTGTATACAGTTCGTAAATTTTATTGATATGGGTAATAAGGAAACGCAACGTGTTCGATTTTTACACCTACGGGTTTAATAATGATATCCTTGGCATCTGACGTTTTCTGGAGTAATTGAATCGTACCGCTTCCATCATAATACATAGGCTTATCTTGTTCATTTTTCATTCTTAAACCCTCCTGTAAATTACATATTACAGTATATATCGTACCATTTTTCAGGAAATTGCACAACGAATAAAAAGTGTGTTCCTAGGTAAATGTGGCGATCCCAGATTACCAAATTAGGTGCAGGTTTTAGCAGTTCGGTTAAAGATGCAAAAGAGCACTCATTTTCGGGGATTTCGACTAAACAAAGATAAATTAGTGCAAAAAGGCATCATTTAGTACTGAATAAGCGCCAAACGAGTTGTTCCAGCAAAAATAATTGCACATTTGCACGCATTTCAAATAGAGGGGTTTAATCGATAAAAATAGATGCACTTTCGCACTTTTGCATGCTTTACGCAGGCAGTAAAAGGACTGCCAGGAAAAATAAAAACCATACCCATACATAATCTTGGCTTTGACAACATGCTATGCCCACATCCTAAGTTTATGATTGATACAAAATGTATCACAACATATCGTATTCGATAATTTGAAATGAATTCCTGCTGCATATAAAAGAAAATAAATGGTGCAATACCTAGTAAATAGCAGAGAAAAACCCCTTGCGATATGGTTTTTTCCTCATCCTCAGAAATATATTTATTTATATTCGATTTCAAGAAGGAATTTCAAAAAATATGTCGAAAAATCTAATGGGTTTCGCAATTTCACATTTAGATCACACTTTTTTTACAAATTCATCACAATTACAGATTTGGAGATGTAACCTGCGTGTATCAACTCTATCACAAGTACAAAAATTGCGAATGGATCTATATCCTCCCCCTTTTATTGCTGGCGTTGAAGGAAGTTTTACAGTACTTTTTTTATAAATTGCACTCCGAGAAGGGGTTTCCACAGTCAGAAGACTCGGAGTGGTACCTCAATTACGCGTATAACTTGTTAGCCGATTTCAAAATTGGCTTACATATGAATGATCTATTATACATGGGCTATAATCTCATTCTCACGTTATTGCTAGGCGTGTTTAAGAACCCTCACGCGGTCATTTTTGCTCAGGCGATCTCGACAGCCGCGAGTGTTGTGCTAGTGTATCTCATTACACGTAAGTTATTTAACCGATTAGCAGCGATTATTGCCTCGTACTTTTATGCCACCTCCTGGCATATCATGATTTGGTCGATGTACATTCTTTCCGATAGTTTTTTCATGAATCTAGTTCTGCTGAATGTTTTTCTCCTTCTTAAAATGCTAGAGAGCTACAAGAAAGTATATATAACTTTGTTTGCTATTTCATCGCTCATTATGCTGGTATTCCGGCCAACGGGCGTGTTGACGCTAGTTTTTATCCTCCTCTATCTCGCAATTCATCTTAACAAAAATAAAATAATAGCTTTGTTTAAAAGGTACTGGTATCTTGTTGTATGCGCTTTATTTTTGGCACTAGCAGCCGCTGTCTATCTAGTATGGAGTCATAATCCGTTTATTGCCTCCTTGCAATATAACGCGAAGCTGGTTCTCTATAATATTTACGCCAAAGGTTGGATCTATGATAATCCTTCGAAATATGACTACGCCTATCGTCCGGACTATCGCATCGATATTTTTGGCAGCTTGATCCTAAGCTTTCTCATTCATAACTGGGATCATGTTCTGTTGCTATACGGTAGAAGGGTTATTGCCTTTCTCGGTTGGTGGGTTTGGAAGACGGATTTACGGAATGTGGCGGGGCTTATCAAATTTGGCAATGATCTCATTCCGTTGCTGCTATTCATAACCGGAACTTACGCAGCCATAAAAAACCAGATTTTCAGAAAGTCATCGATTATCTGGCTGGTCATTCTCTCGATATTTATTTTTTGCTTGGTGTTGTTCATGGATAGCATGTATCGATATAAGCTGCCTGCTTTACCTTTTATCTGTATTGTTTGCGGGTACGGGCTGGACAGATTGATCAACTTCATCCTAGTCATAATTAAAAATCTAACGGGGAGGCTGCTCGAATGGAACCGAAACAAACACTCATTGTAATCCCGGCCTACAATGAGCAAAGCAACATTTTAAAAGTCATCAAGGATGTTCGGGAGCATCTTCCACATTGCGATATTCTCGTTATTAATGATTGCTCGAAGGACAACACCTCGGTTATAGCCAAGCAGGCGGAAGGCGTCCATGTCGTGGATCTTCCCTATAATTTAGGGATTGGCGGCGCGGTGCAAACCGGCTTCAAATATGCGAATACGCACGGTTACTCGTATATGGTTCAAATTGACGGCGACGGCCAGCACCTCCCCCGCGAAGTGGGTAAGCTCTATGCTTCCATGCTGCAAACGGGCAACGATATGGTCATCGGCTCTAGGTTCCTAGACATTAAATCGTTCCAGACCACATGGTCAAGACGCATGGGGATTAAAGTGTTCTATTATCTGTTCCGTTTATTAATCCAGACGAAAATTACGGACGGGACTTCAGGCTTCCGTATGTACAATCGCAAAAGTATTGAGCTATTGAGTCAATTTTATCCAGACGATTATCCTGAACCTGATGCGATTATTTTACTCAGTAAGCATGGGCTTCGGATCGGTGAAATCGGTGTTGAAATGAGAGAACGCGAACACGGCGTCTCATCCATTACCCCGATTAAAAGTCCCTACTATATGACAAAGGTAATCATGTCAATCTTATTCTCTTATTCAAGGACAAGAACAAGGACGAGGTGATAGGGATGATGGCGAGTGACAATCATCTGTATAGTGTGCAAGTGATGGGTGTGGTTTTCAGTTTTATTTTGATTTGTACGGTATTTATGATGGTTAGAGCTAGAAGACTTAGAGAGAAATACGCCATTGTTTGGTTTGTCATCGGCATTTTCACGCTAATTATGTCTATGTTCACGGGGTTGATGGATTGGTTCTCTGGTCTACTGGGCATCGACTATGCGCCTTCTGCTTTTTTCGCGATTCTCATCGCGTCGGCCTATCTGCTTCTATTGAATACGAGTATTAGTATTTCGGGCTTAAAGCTGCATAACAAAACACTTACGCAAGAGTTAGGTTTGACGAAGCTCAGAATAGAGGAGCTAGAGAAGAAATTAAGCAAGGAGGAACAGTCATCAAATATTTCATGCTAGTTGCAAGTGTGCTTATGACGGTTGTTGCCAGCACATTGCTTAAAATAGGTGGCCGCGCTGTCAATTTTGAAGGCGGGATTATGGCGATTGCCATAGGTTACATGACGACACCTTTGATTGTAACCGGGTTTGCTTTTTATGCGTTGGCTGCGTTTATTTGGATCTATTGCCTATCCCAGTTCGATCTGAGCTATGTAACCTTTGTATCGAGTATTCAATATATTTTTATGATCCTCGTTTCGATTATGATTTTCCATGAACAAATTAGCGCTATGAAGTGGGCTGGCTGTGTGTTTATCATGATTGGCGTCATTTTATGGTTGAGAGGATAGTTCGTATGTACCGTTGTTTGCCATATACAGAAAGCATGAGGGAAGAGTGGGATCAGCTTGCTTGGACCCAGGGGACGGTATTTCATACGTTAGCTTTTCGACAAATCCTGCTCGATTCGTTCGGTTATCGTTGCTTGTATCATGCGGTTGTGGATCAAAATGACCACATTTGCGCCTTGATCCCTTTGATCGGCGGTCGCAACTTAGGACTCAAACAAGTAGGCGTTTCGCTTCCTTTTGTCAATTATACCGATATTTGTGCCTTAAATAGGATGGCGGGTCACTTTGCGATTGCGGCCATGGCTGAATTGAAGGCGAAATATCGTCTGAGCTACTTGGAGCTAAGATTGAAAGATGGGACGAGCTCCTGCGTAGACACGCAACTGTCGCAGATAATTACCCAACTGGAAACATGTCAGGGTAAATTGAGCCTTGCGAATCATACGTTTGTGCTTCCATTAACGGAGGAAGATGAGGTATTGTCGCTCTCCACGCGAAGCAATCGAAATCATGTTCGGAAGGTATATAAGAACAATTGGTTTAAAGTTTCCTTTGATAAGGGAAATCTAGCTCAATTTCATAAAGTGTACGTCCGGCGCATGAAGCAGCTCGGATCACCGGCTCAGGATATGTCCTTTTTCGAGCGATTCTTCACCTATTTACCTGATCATTCGGCGCTGTTAACGGTCATGGATGCGGAGAGCGGGGAGGTTGCAGGGGGGATGCTGCTGCTCATGAGTCCGGGAGATTCCACGCTTTATTATCCGTATGGCGCCAATTTGACCGAGTACAATCACAAGTATCTGAATAACTTTATGTACTGGGAAGCTGTGAAGTTTGGCATCAAGAACGGGCTAAAGCAGCTTGATCTCGGTCGATCTCAAACAGGCTCAGGTACGTATAAATACAAAGAACAATGGGGCGCCAAGGCTGAGCAGTTGCACTATTTCGTTATGGGTACTGCTGATCAGAACGATGGTCCGCCAGACAGAGACAAGCTGCGTGTATTCGTCGAGCTCTGGAAAGTCATGCCTAACGTGCTGACCGAACCTGTTGGTAAGCAGCTCATTAAGTATCTCATGCCGTAGGGTTTACAACATATATGATATCTAAATCGGGGGAAATCGAGCATGTCTAATCTTAGCTGGAAGCAGTATTTTGACAAGAGAGCGGAAGTTCATGGAGCGTCTGTACAATCCTCGGATTACTATAACGAAGAGAGCTTCTTTTTGCAGCGAAATCATACGTTGGGATGGCTGGGAGAGCTTCAAGGGAAAGAAGTTCTGGACGCAGGCTGTGGCGTAGGAGCCTTTAGTGAACCACTCGTTGGGGCCAATACCGTGTATGGCGTGGATTTTTCGGAGCGCAGCCTCGCCTTCGCGGCGGAAAGAGGACTCAGAACCTCATCAGATGATCTGACGGCGCTTCATTTTGAAAAGGGGAAATTTGACCTCGTCTTGTGCATTGGCGTCATTCAGCTTATCGAGCAATATCGCGCGGTAATTGGCGAACTGGCTAGAGTGACGAAGCCTGGAGGGACATTGCTGATCGAAACGTTGCATCGCCGTTCATGGCAGCGGAAATTGCTGCGCCTGTTCGAGAAAACGAAAAAATTCGATCAGATGTACGGCATGGACGAGCTGAAAAAAGTGTTTATCGAGCACGGATTTGAGCAGATCGAGTTCTTAAAAATTTATCATCCGTTCCCATACGTGACGAAGGGCAGCGCAGAATGGAAGGTCTATGACCGCTTATGTACCTCATTCGCCATTAAGGGGATTAAGAAGCATGTCTGATGTGTTGAAACCGATGACGAATATCCTGACATTCGATATTGAGGAATGGTTCCACGCGAACTATGACAACGTAAGACCTGACCGCAGCAAGGGCTCCAGCTTTCGAGCGCATATGGATACACTGCTGCAGATGTGCAGCGATGCGGGATGTAAAGCGACCTTTTTTACACTTGGCTGTATTGGCGAGGATTACCCGGATATCGTGAAGGCGATCGCGAACGAGGGACATGATGTGGCATCGCATGGCTACGCGCATGAATTAGCTTATAAGCAAACTAAGGAAGAGTTTCGATTGGATGTTCAGAAATCCGTCGATATTCTTGAAAATTTAACCGGAACGAAAGTGATGGGGTACCGTGCCCCGTCGTGGTCCATCATTGAAAAAAATCTACACTATCTCGAAGTTTTGGAAGAGATGGGCTTGCAGTATGACGCGAGTATTTTTCCGGTAAAAACGTTCCTATACGGTATTCCGACAGCTCCGACAGGGATTCATAAGCCCGTGGTGAATGGCAGAGAGCTTAACTTATTCGAGATTCCGATGTCCGTGACGAGAGTGGCTGGTCGAAATATCGGTTACTCCGGCGGATTTTATTTCCGATTTTTTCCTGAATTTTTCATTAAAAAAGCTATTCAATCTGCTAATCGCCAAGGGAAGAGCTCGATTGTTTACTTGCATCCACGGGAAATTGATGAGAAGGAGCATAAGCTGGAGCTTCCTTTCAAAGAGCGTTTCATCCATTACTATAATGTAAATGGTACGAAGGCGAAGCTGGAAAATATTTTGAAGGACTTCGCTTTTACGTCGATTTCGGAGCATTTAAAAAAGCAATACAACTGAGTCTCTCGTCCGATACTCTTTACAAGTTGCTCACATATACATTAAAGTGTACATTTAATAGTTATGAGGCACGATAATGGAAGCATAAAGGAGTACGGTAACGATGAGCTTTATCGCAACTAGAAATAAATTAACAGATGTCAGTCGTACGCTAGCTAAGGTTGCCATGGGAGAAGCAGCTGCAGATCTCGTTATTCAAAATGGTACATTGGTGAATGTGTATTCAGGTGAACTCATCGCACATATGGATGTCGCGATTGTTGCAGGACGCATCGCCTACATAGGGAAAGCAGATCATACCATCGGAGCACAAACGCATGTCATTGATGCCGCTGGGAAATATATGGTGCCTGGCTTGCTGGACGGCCATATGCATGTGGAAAGCACGATGCTGTCCGTCACGGAATTTGCTAAGGCGGCTATTGTCAAAGGGACAACGGGGATTTTCATGGACCCGCATGAGATCGCGAATGTGTTCGGGGCGGAAGGTGTTCGTCTTATGCATGAAGAGGGGCAGGGGCTGCCGCTCAAAGTGTTTACGACATTCCCATCCTGCGTACCCGCGACAAATGATTTGGAAGATGCCGGCGCTACGTTAGAGGTAGCGGATATTCAAGCGGGTCTACAATGGGATAACGTGGTCGGACTGGGCGAAGTCATGAACTTCCCAGGCGTCGTGTTTGGTGATCCTAAAATGTGCGGAGAAATCGAAGCGACGCTGCAAAGCGGCAAGACGGTCACTGGGCATTTTCCAAGTGACGATGATCGTATGCTGCAAGCTTACCTCGCAGCCGGCGTAACGTCCGATCACGAAACGGTGACTCGGGAGCAAGGTCTGCATAAGGTTCGCATGGGGATGCACCTCATGATTCGGGAAGGCTCTGCGTGGCACGATGTCAAAGAGGTGATCAAGATTGTCACCGAGGATGGTGTCAACACGTCCAATATTTCTCTCGTTACGGATGACGTGAATCCGCAAACGCTGGTGGAGAAAGGGCATCTCAATCATGTGGCGCGACGCGCGATCGAAGAAGGTGTTAATCCGGTCACGGCGATCCAGATGGTGACGATTAATGTGGCGCGCTATTTTAAGCTGGAGCATGATATCGGTTCGATCACACCAGGCAAATGTGCAGACATTCTGCTGATAGATGATCTGCAAAAGATGGAGCCTTCCACCGTCATTACGGATGGCCAAGTTATTGCTGAGCAAGGGAAGCTCGCGGTGGAATTCCCTGTGTTCACCTATCCGGCGCATATCCGCAGCTCGATGAACGTGAAGCAGGAGCTGAAGGCGGCGGACTTCAAGCTGACGAGTCGCGTGGAACAGGATAAGACAAAAGTAAATGTCATCAACGTGATCGAAAATAGCGCCAGAACAGAGAAGATGACAGCTGAGCTTCCGGTCAGTGACGGGATCATTCAGCCCGATGCGGAGCAAGACATTGTCCGTCTGGCATGTATCGAGCGGCACAAGGGGACTGGCGAGATTTCGCTTGCTTTTGCCCGTGGCTTTGGCGTGAAGTCTGGCGCGGTTGCCTCAACGGTCGCGCATGACAGTCACAATCTGATCGTGATGGGGATCGATGAAGCAGATATGGCGTTTGCTGCGAATGAGCTGGTGAAGTTGGGCGGCGGCATGATCGTGGTTGAAAATGGCAAGGTGCTGGCGCAAGTTCAAATGACGATCGCGGGTCTAATGTCGGAGAAAGGCTTGCCTGAAGTGGTGGCGGAAGTTGCGCAGATGGATCAAGCGTGGAAACAAATCGGCTGTTCGATGAATGCGCCGTTCATGACGTTCTCCCTGATCGCGCTGCCTGTGATTCCGGAGATTCGTATTTCGAATCGCGGACTTGTCGACGTGACGCAGTTCAAGTTGATTGATGTGGAGATTGTTTAACAAAAAAGAACACAACTCTAGATGATTCTAGTGTTGTGTTCTTTTTTTCATAACTTTCTACCGCATTAGCATATCGCGCCGCGCTACTCTTTAGGTACATTATTCGTTTTCCACTTGTGAAACTCCAAAAGCTCGCGAAACTGCTCTTTGTTCACACCGGAGGCCATGGCATCTAAGACTAGTTGATACCAGCCAGGATCTAAATCTCCACCTTCAGTTGTTTCAACTAAAATGGATTCAATCGAGACATCTAAAGCCGTCGCAATTTTTTCAACAACCTGAATAGAGGGGTTGGATTGAATCCCCCGTTCGACATTGCTTAAATAGGACTTGGCGATGGATGCCTTTTCAGCTAGTTCAGATAAGGAGAGCCCTCTTTCATTGCGAATTTGTTGGATGCGTCGACCGATCATAATAAACTTCCTTTTTAGAGTTAATTTAATACTCTTATTATAGCAAATCTTAACTCAAAAACGAATAAAATTGATAAAATATGTAAATTTTTTAAGAGAGTGGCTATATAACGAAAAGCGGGATGGACATTAAGTCCAACCCGCTTTTCGGGTTCTTTATAGTGTTATTTTCTTTGATTTCCTCTTGTTTTCGTTCTTTATTAAGAAATGATAAACAAAATAAGAACCGTTAGCGTAACTAACAGTTCTTTATCTACAAATCTACAAAAATTTACAGAACATTCCTTTAAACTACATACGTCAAACGACAAACATTTTGCTGGATCCTAGTTATTATAGGACTAGAAGAATATGGAGATAGGACAAGAGTAACGTAGCGATTTGAAAAATAAAAACCACAACTACGTATTGGAGTTGTGGTTTGTTCGCTTTAATGCAGTGTTGTCCTTATCCGACAAGTTTTACGACAAGTAGGGTCATATCATCTTTATAAGTACCATTCTCAGCGAACGAATGAACATTAGAGAGGATCTTCGATTTGATGTCGTTTGGAGAGGTGGTTACGAAGGGCTGCGAGCTTAACATGGTTTCAAATCGGTCGAAGCCATACATCTCTTTCTCTTGGTTCTCGAGTTCGATCATTCCATCCGTATACAACACGAGAATATCACCTTGCTTCATCGCTCTTTGGATAACGAATGGCTCGATCTCGGCATCGACTCCAATGGGAAATGAGCAGGAATCGATCGATTCCAGGACGTTTTCTTGGATGAGGTAAGGCGAGACATGACCTGCGCTGGCATAAGTTAATGTTCGTGTTTCTGTATCGACTAAAGCCAGACCTAGCGTGACAATCATACTTGTGGAATTGTGGGAGTAGATGACGCGATTGAGCTGTGTAATCATTTCGGTTAAGGAGTGCTTATGGTAGGCTTCTGAGCGGATCAGGCCGACGACGGTGGACATCACTAATGCGGCAGGTGAGCCTTTATCGGTAACGTCACCAATGACGAATAAGACACGATTAGCATCTAAGGAGATGACATCGTAGAAATCCCCTCCGACTTCTTTCGCTGGAGCTAAGAAAGCGGCGGCTTCAACGCCAACCGGGAGTTCCAAGCGACTCGGCAGCATTTGTTGTTGCATTTTAGCTGCAAGCTTTAATTCAGCATCTTTCTCGTTATAGTAATGAGAGAGCTCGCCTAATTGCACATTCTTCTCCACTTCACGCGGCTCCACATCCCTTAACCAATGGACGAGAAGGAAACAGATCATCAGGATGACGAGCGCTAAGAGGTAGGTCAGTTGGTAATTTCCTTGGGAAATCGGAACGATCAGGGCATTCAGGTTTAGCCCCACGCGAATCGACAGGATGTAGACAGCTAGTCCCGCTCCCATAAAGAGAAAAGGTCGATTGTTGCTTTTCCATACGGCTAAGGAGTAAAGAACAAATACATCGAGAAACGCAAAGCCAATTTCAATAAATGTACTTCCCACGATCGCTGTGCCGAAGGAAGCAGGCAGTGCAAACGTCGTATAAGCAATGCCCAAGCAGGCCATTCCGTAGACAACTGCTTTAAAGCCATGACGATCGATGATCCAGCCGATAAGGGGTATCAATAGCACATAGGGTAATTTTTCGAAATAGTTCATGAAAATGGTGTGACTAGCCATAAAGGGAGCAATGACCTCATACATGATCCCTCCGAGCAAGTAAATGATGAAAAAGAAGAGGAACAAGGGAGTTGCGTTGCCGCTATGTTTACTTTTCACCGAGTGATCGATGTCTGTATTGGGCTTCAGCTTGGAGATCAAAGGAAGCATAAGAAGGGCGAGTAAGATTGGCGCGCATGAAAGGAATACACCAGCCATAGCGGGTAAATCGGCAGCTCGAAAACCATAATTGAAAAGACTAACCAACGTACCGTTGATGCCAAAGATGAGTCCAAGGCGATTGCTAGGCACCAACTTCGTTAACATAAAAATCCAAGCCAGGGAAGGCAGGGTGGCGAATAGTCCTATGAGGCTAAAAATGAGGGGCCATGCTTCGGAATTCACCACTAACAAGGAGAGGTTGAGCAGCAGGCAAATGACGATATTCATATACATGAGAAGCTGTATACGTCTTAAATCTGGTTTTACGTAGTGTAAAATAAGTCCCCAGAGAAAAAAAGATGCGGCATAAAAGCTTAGAAATAAGGTTGCCATTTTTACCGGGTCGGCTCCATGCTCAGCCGCAAGCGGTCCCAACAAAGGACCAAACAATGGTAATGAGAGAACCCAGCCTTGAATGCCTGCCATGAAGAAGAGTAATGGAATGATTGGAATGAATGCCATAAACGCCCACCTTTGAAAGAGTTTGATAAATGATTTCTACAATATTTGGAAAATACCTTTCTCTATTTATATGAATTTGCCTACAAAGATAGAGCAAGTTTATAGTGATTTTTACTATCATTTTTAGTGGTGTATTTATATGACGAAAAGCCGAGAGAGGGGGGCTTACTTTGACGGTAATCGTTGATCCATGGGATTCTCATGGCCTGGAGTGGCTAGAAAGCAACATCGGCCGATATTGGTCGGAAGAACAGGAGAGCAGCATAGAGAAGGCTTGTTATGAACGGGAAGAATGGCTTCTGAACTGTTACCCGACTAGTGCGTATTTGCTGTTAGTGAGACAGTATTTATGTAAACCGGAACCGCTTGTTGAAAAAAGATTGCGCAAGCTCATCCCCATTCTCGGTCAAATTGGCGATACAAACAGGCTTACAGCTGGATTCTCGCTGCTCGGACTGCTCATTCTGGATATGCGCGGGTGGGAGCCTGATCTCGAGGTGTTGATGAAGCAAATCAAAGAAGAGACACCTGAAAAGTTTTCCTTCGAGTGGGTGATCCACCACTTTTTCCTCACACAATGTGCTGTGATGAACGGTAATTATCAGGAAGTGAATACCCGCTATTCTGAATTATTGCAGATCAAACCGGCAAATGACGATATAACGGGCTGGTTGTATGTACGAATTTATGAAAAGATGGCGTTGTATCTGCTTCGGGAGCTTGAACAGTCGCATCCGCTGGAGACAAGTTGGCAGGCTGCAATAGAGAACTGGTGCAAGTGGCATGGGGACAGTATGTTTTGCAATCGTCTCAAGCTGCTACTGCCAGGTGGTGAGCATCCGATTGTCAGGTGGAGACGGAAGGAAGCATTAACAGCTCCCATTCTGAGTACTGTCTATTTGGATATGGAAACCGAGCTTGTCCATCATCTATTAATAGGTGGAAACGACCCAGCATCAATCGTGCAATTGGCACGGCAATATGGGGATCCTTTCTGGATTCACCAAGCAGTACAACAACTAACACACAAACTTTTAGAACCGGAAGTCGTTTATGTACAAAATGACCCTCTAACTTATCAGTTTACATTTTTTGAAGTCTTTCAAGGATACGCCAGTTCCGGAACGGTGTTGCTGGATAACAATCAAGGCCGGAAGAAAACGAAGCAGCTCTTGGCGATGCTGCTGCTCCAGCCTAGGTATCGCGCAGTCAAAGAAATTGTGCTTCATCAACTATTTAATGATGAACAGGAAGAGCAAGCAGGCAATTATCTGCATGTGGTAGTGCATCGCTTGCGGAATCTTTTTAAGAAGAAAACAGGTTCCTCAGAAGGTTGGATTACGTTTCAGAATGGCTTGTTAATGCTCAATGAGGAACGCATCCGAGGCGTTGATATACAGGATTACAGAAAGCTGGCATCCGTAGGTCATCAATTATGGTACGACGATCGAGCGGCAGCATTAGAGCTTTACGAGCGGGCATCACGGATGTTCCGACCCGTCATAGCGCCGGAATTTGAATACGAGGATTGGATGGCCGAGTTCCGAACCGATATCATTCAGAGTCAGCAGCGGATATTGAAAAGATTGTGGGAGCACGCCAAAACAACTGGCGAGTTCGAGTCAGCTATCTTTTATGGGGAAGTGCTACTTAAGACAGATGAATGGAACTTATCGACGGTTCGACAGCTGTACCTCGATTACGAACATTTGGGAGATCATCATGCGTCAGCCAAGCTATGTGAGAGATACATTGCTAAGCTGGAACGGGAGAAGGAAGAAGTTCCGATGTGGATGTATAAAACCAAATCAAGTGGATCTGTAAGTAATCGGTAAGATGAGGCCTGTATACTAGGTCTAGCTCTACGTTGTGGTGGATATGAGATAGGGGGTGAACGAGTTGTTTGAACAGCGACATCAAAGCATGGAAATCCTGTTGCCATGTCTACCGAGATCGGAACGAATTGCTATGGCAGCAGTGGAACCCTTTATGGATTCGCTTGGACTGTTAAAGGATAGGCTGGAGGATATTCAGACTTTGGTTTCTGAGGCATGCCTCAATGCCATTGAACATGGGAATCGTTCGGATGTGAAAAAGACATGTGTGATGGTGTTTCATTATGAACGTGGCATCTTCATTATTCGTGTGTACGATGAGGGTGGTGGGCATAATTGGAAGGGGATTTCTGCATTTCAAGATATCATGAGCGTTATGGAAAGTGAACGTAATCCGCGCGGCTGGGGGCTTCAGATTATTAATCAATTAGCGGATTCATGGCGATTTCATAAAGATAGAGGTCTTTCGTATATTGAAATGAAGTTAAATATGAATACGAGCGTGGGAGAGGATCACGATGGAGCAGGATCTGAAGTTATCAACTCATAAAAAGGAAGATATTTGGTGTGTGACCTTGAGTGGCGAGCTCAATAGGGATGGGGAGAATCTCATACTGCAAGCGTTCCCTTGGCTTCATGGCGCCAATGATGTTCATTATATTTTGTTTCATATGGGGCAGCTCCATTATTTGAACAGCGCGGGGATTGCTGTCTTGATACGTTTCGTACGAGAGGCGCGGAAGCGGGAGTATACGATTTGCGCTTGCGGTGTTTCGAAGCATTATCAGAAAATATTTCGTATCGTTGGATTAACGAGCTATGTGGAATTGTTTGAGGATGAGTATACGGCGTTAGAGACACTTCAAACCAGAATTTTAAATCATTTACGAAATTGAAGGGTAATGATTTGGTAAGTGCGCCATTATACAATACATGTAAGTTGAATTGAGGAGCTTGACGCATAGGAAAGGGTGGAGAGTATGTATGACATTCATTGGAGCGGGATGAATCGAATGCGATGCAAGATCGACAGCTAGATGCTTTAAAAAGATACTTTAAAATATGTAATATGCATGCTACAATCGACAGGCTTTTTACTAGTTCTTCGTTATAATAAGTCCATGATCGTATATGAAGCGAAACGGACTTCGTGGGAGGACGAATCTACCTTGGAAAAGAAAGAGTGGTCAAACGATTTAAACGAGGAAGAGGCATGGATTCAATTAATGAAGACGGCTCGTGATTACGGATTGGACATGGATCAAGTAAGAGGGATGTTGACACAATTAACAGAGAAGAAAACGGATCCAAGTGCAGCCGTGGATCAATTGTCTAATCCAGGAATGTTACGAATTCCAAAGCATCGTGCACCAGAGTATCGGAAAAATGAGAAAAGCGGTTTTTTTTATGAAGTCCGATACAATCTGTAGCATAAAGAGAGGCGACTGATCAAAGTGATCAGTCGTTTTTTGTTACTGTTCAAGCTAATTTCCAATATTTATAATTTTTTTTCAGAAATAGGGCAAAATGAAACCAACTTACACATATCACATCTGGGTGGTGTACACACATTGTTGTCTGATCTGAAGCGATTGTTAATTGGTCACCCTCTGAAGTCCCACGAATTGGGGGAGCAGAAGCTTAATAAAAAGAAGGCCCTGGCCATTCTTTCATCGGATGCCTTGTCCTCGGTTGCTTACGGACCTGAGCAGATTCTGATCGTGTTAATCACGGTCAGCGCGGCCGCTTTTTGGTATACAATCCCCATAGCTTGCGGTGTTCTGTTTCTATTGTTAGCTCTTATTTTGTCGTATAGACAAATCATCTTTGCCTATCCACAGGGGGGAGGTGCCTATGTCGTCTCGAAAGAGAACCTAGGTATGAATGCCGGGTTATTCGCGGGCGGCTCCTTGCTGGTCGACTACATCCTAACCGTAGCGGTAAGTATATCCGCGGGGACAGATGCGATCACATCGGCATTTCCTAGCCTTCACTCGTATACAGTGCCAATCGCGCTCTCGCTTGTACTCTTTATTACCATTCTCAATCTGCGCGGAATCACGGAGTCAGCCTCGATCTTGGCGTATCCCGTGTATTTATTTGTGGTGGCGCTGTTTATCTTGATAGGCGTCGGTTTGTACAAAATTTTAACAGGGCAAATCTCCCCTGATTTGCATGCTCCCTTGGGGACATCGGTTTCGGGGATTTCCTTATTCATCTTGTTAAGAGCGTTTTCCTCGGGAAGCTCAGCCTTAACCGGGGTTGAGGCCATATCCAATGCTATTCCCAACTTCAAGGAGCCTGCCCCGCGAAATGCTTCTAAAACCTTGATCGCCATGGGCTTGCTATTGGCTATTTTGTTCGCAGGCATCATTTACTTAGCTTACTATTATGGCATTGCACCGGAGGAAAAGGAAACCGTCGTTTCGCAAATCGCAACGGTGACATTTGGGCGTAACGTGATGTATTATATCGTCCAAGGTACAACGGCCATGATTCTTGTTCTCGCAGCAAACACGGGATATTCCGCGTTTCCCTTGTTGGCGGTGAATTTAGCGAAGGACAAGTTTATCGCTAGAATGTTTACGATGCGTGGAGACCGATTGGGGTATTCGAACGGGATTATTTTTCTAGCGGTTACCTCGATGCTGCTCATCATCATATTTAAAGGGCAAACCGAGCAGCTCATCCCCCTCTATGCGGTCGGTGTATTCATCCCTTTTACGCTTGCACAGACTGGCATGTTGATGAAATGGATAAGGGAGAAGCCTGGTGGCTGGCTACTTAAATTAACCATCAATTTGGTCGGCGCTTTTATGAGCTTCATTGTCATGATGATTTTCTTCATCACCAAGTTTGGTCAAGTGTGGAGTGTGCTGATTTTCCTTCCACTGATCGTTTTCATTTTTCATCAAATCAAAAAACACTACGATGCTGTCGGCGAACAATTACGCCTCTCCTCTTGCGAACCAGCGATTCCGATTGAAGGGAATGTCATGATCGTGCCTGTTGCGGGCTTTACGCATGTGGTCGAGAATTCACTGAACTACGCCAAATCGCTATCGCCGGATCAAATTATCGCGGTATATGTGGCTTTTGAGCGGGACGATGAGAAGCAGTTTGAAGAGAAATGGAATAAATGGCAGCCGGATGTTCGGCTCGTCACCTTGCACTCTCATTATCGCAGCATCGTTCATCCATTGACGAAATTTATTGATACAGTGGAACATAAAGCTTCAGAATCGAATTACCGGGTAACGGTGATTATCCCGCAGTTTATCCCGAAGCGGAATTGGCATAACATTCTTCACAATCAATCGAGCTTGTTGATCCGAGCGTTCCTGCTGTATAAGCGGAATCTGATTGTGACGACGGTGCCTTATCATTTGAAGAAATAGTGTATGAAAAGGGCAGTCCTTACTTCACAGTAGGGCTGCCTTTTTTCAATAGGGTTTCCATCAGATGCTCTTCACTCACCCGCTTCATGAACGCATGAAGCTCTTGTTCTGTTTCACATACGGCTGCATGTTCCAACCAAACAAAAAACTTCTTCTTAAGAATGGCTGAAGCATGAAGGGGGTATGTCTCCCGAGATTTAATAATATACAAGCCTGGGGAAACTTCATTCCACGGTGACTTGAAAATGGTACGAATCGATAATCGAGTCCGATTCTCCCAATCTTGTTTTTTCTGCTTGTTCCTTATCGACTGATACATCCTCATAATGATCTGCTCATCGGATATTTGGATCCATTTGGATAATCCAGTTTGGATCACGTTTTGAGTGATTTCGGACTCTTCTCTAGCAAACCAGTATCCGACAATAATGGGGAAACGGTTATCCTCTTCTTGCCATAAGACACCAAACCATTCGTAATCCAAATCAATCGGATTCAATAAATGAGGGAGGATCCCTAAATAATATCGAGGGGAGGTAGTCATGACATTGCTCCTTCTGACTCATTGGTCGGTCTTAGCTTGATGAAAGCCATCTAATAGTTAACATTGTATGATTGAACCTTATAAAAAGGGGGTAAAGAATAATTAGCAAACGTATAAAAAAATGATAAAAACGCAATTTCACTAATTTTCTCAAAGCCGAGAGGTCATAGGGCCAATCTTTACGAACTGGTAAAAACGGAAGCAAGCCGAAGCATTTCTATCGAAAATGCATGTGATTTATTAATGGGCGCGCTTTCATAAACATTAAAGGCCACAGATTGCGAAATAATTGCCTCAAGCGTATTTTACATTCATGTGTAATCGGCGTAACATTCGTTTCAGCAACAACATAAAGATGCAAAACGCTGAGTTCCCGCAAGGGAAACGGGGGAACCAACCGAAGCTGATTCCATGTAGAATCGGTTTCTCGGGGTGAATCTAAAGCAAGATCAGCTTGCTAAAGTAGGGCACTTCCAAGCCCGAATCCGACAGCTAACCTCGTAAGCGAATTGGGAGAGAACGACCTTCTTTTCGTGGTGTCCACAGCGTGTTTGATCACGCTGCTTCGAAGCCCGAGAGTAGAGATTCTCTGCTCTTTGGCTTCTTTTTTGTTGTTCACAAAATGAGGAGAGTGAGTCTATTATGTATCCCGAACCCCTGACTCTAGTAAGAGAATCAGATGAATGTACGAAGGAATGTAAGATTTCCCGCATTGAATGTTTTCAATTTGATTGTGAATTATCCGATAAATTGCAGCTTGGACATGGCACGGACTGTCATTGCGGTTTACTGACGATTTCAACGAATGTTGGAACATGCGGTTTAGGTCAATTCGTGATTCCATGCGGCAACCTAAAAGGGGATTTCGTCCAATGGGCGTTGGTTTTCCAGAAGCTCAAAGGTCTAACTCTTCAGGACGGTTTGCAGTACGTTCATCAGAAGCAAGAGGCATGGGGAGAAGTACGAACACAATTAATGGCATCTGCACTAACGAATTTATTTGAAAAGCTAGAGAACTCATCAACTGCAACAGTACAAGAACAACCTTGCCTATCTGATCGCACTTATTTATTTGAGCATTCTGGGGCGTATATCTCTTTCTAAGAGAGACGCTAGATAGAAAATGAAAGAGCACCTCTTTCCATTCGTGATACGAGTGGGAGAGGTGCTCTTTATCTTAACTAGGATTGGCTGGAATGGGTTCTTCATCAATCAGAATAAAAATATTTTTATACTTTTTTTATACGGACACTACAGATTCTTTACCCCCTTTTTATACAGATCGGCGTTACAATGTTTCAGGAAAGGGGGCGGTGACGTCATGCAAAGTGATTTTTTGCTGATCGCTGCGCCAACCAAGGCAGGCGAGGCGTTTATGAAATATACGAAATTGGTTGGTCTTCCTTTTGTTGCATTAACGAACAACAAGATGGAGAGAATCAAGTTAGAAGGTCAAGGAGTGAAGCAAATTATCCAAGTGGATACGACGGATTCAGGGGCGTCCTTCATTCCAGACTTTCCGATTGGGAATGTCGTTCTGTTCGAGGATAGCTTACCTTTATATTGCAGGTATATCCAGATATGCCGTAGTTGGACCTCCAAATCCATTTATGTCATCACACAAAGCGTGAATTACCGGTTGATTTACAAAGGACTGGGTGCTGATTATATCATTTATTCGAATAATGGTGATGTCAAATTTCTAATCTCATCCCTTAAAACAAACAAAAGATTGTGATTCTGTCTGATTTGAAGGAGGTGTGTCATGTTTAACGATGTAACGATGATTCTATTATTTGCAGTAAGCTTTCTAGGATTTTGGGGATTTGCGAAATATTGTGAAAAAGCGTAAAGGAGGTAACCATATGATCGTTATTGGACTCATTGGATGTGCCATTATGGTATATCTCGGTTTTGTTTTAGTAAAGCCTGAGAAATTTTAATTGTAGAATATGAGCTTATGTAAGCAGGGGGAGAACCTACTATGGGTATGGGATTGTTACAAGTAGTCGTCACACTAGGGATTATCATGCTTTTGGTAAAGCCTGTGGGAAGTTACTTGGTCAAAGTTTTCGGCTATGAAAAGAGTGGCCTTGATCGTGTTTTTGGTCCTTTCGAGCGTGTATCTTATCGCATAATGGGTGTTAAAGAAGACGAAGCCATGGGTTGGAAAAAGTATTTAGGAGCTGTGCTGTTAGTTAACTTTGTCATGATGCTTCTCATGTACGCGGTATTCCGGCTTCAGAAATACTTACCGCTTAACCCCGATGACATAGGTAATATGCCTCCGGCACTCGCTTTCAATACAGCAGTTTCTTTCATTACAAATACGAACTGGCAGTCTTACAGTGGTGAAAATGCCATGTCCTATTTGTCACAAATGGTGGGGCTTACGTTCCCGATGTTTACTTCGGCTGCCACTGGATTTGCTATTGCCGTAGCTTTCACACGGGGTCTAGTTGGCCGACAAGATAATCTCGGGAATTTTTACGTGGATATGACTAGGGCTATTACACGTGTTTTTCTACCGCTTAGCTTCATCATTGCTTTGATCTTAGTTTTCCAAGGTGTACCACAAACCCTGCTAGGGGCCGTACAAGCTACAACGATCGAAGGTGCTGGGCAAACCATTACCCGTGGTTTAGTCGCTTCATTTGAATCCATTAAACATATTGGTACGAACGGCGGTGGTTGGTTCGGAACGAACGCTGCGCATCCATTTGAAAATCCAACGCCTGTTTCGAACTTGATTCACATTATTTGTATGATGCTTCTGCCTACATCACTGGTGTACGCTTTCGGACTCATGATCAAGAACAAGAAGCAAGGCTGGACGATTTTTGCTGCGATGGGGATTATCTTTATCGTGATGTTATCGACGGTTTTCTATGCCGAGTATAAAGGGATCACTGCGATCGATGCGATGGGTGTTCATGGCAATATGGAAGGTAAGGAGGTGCGGTTCGGTGTGTCAGAGACTGCCCTATTTGCGGCTGTGACTACGGCTGCCACAACAGGCAGCGTGAACGCGATGCATGAGTCACTTACGCCTCTCGGAAGTATCGCTCCTTTTGCAGAAATGATGTTGAACAATGTGTTCGGTGGTAAAGGGGTAGGTTTGTTAAACGGCTTACTTTACTTGATCTTATCTGTGTTTATCTGCGGGTTGATGGTGGGGCGTACACCAGAGTTTCTGGGTAAAAAGATTGAAGGTAAAGAGATTAAGCTAGCGGCCATCGCGATTCTTACTCATCCGCTTATTATTCTAGCTCCGACGGCTTGGGCACTGACTCGTCCAGAATCGATTCATTCCATAGCTAACCAAGGCATGCATGGTCTCTCTGAAGTGTTGTATGCCTTCACATCGGGTGCAGCAAATAATGGATCTGCCTTTGGCGGTCTGACCGCGAACACGAACTTCTACAACTTGGGCATTGGTATGGTCATGTTGTTTGGCCGTTACATTTCAATCATCGCGATGTTGGCCATTGCAGGTTCACTTGCTACGAAGCGAGTCGTTCCTGTAACAACAGGTACACTGCGAACGAATACACCCTTATTTATGGGGATTATGATCATGATTATTCTAGTTATTGGTGCTCTAACGTTCTTCCCGGCGCTGGCATTGGGGCCGATTGCTGAACATTTGGCGGCGCGTTAAACGGATAGACGTAATAGAGATGGAGGATTGATTGGACTGTGGAACGTAAAAAAACATTAACCAAAGAAATTGTGAATCAAGCTATCGTGGATTCGTTCAAAAAATTAAATCCTTGGGTCATGATGAAGAATCCGGTTATGTTCGTGGTTGAGATTGGTACGGTGATTACCCTTCTGCTTTCATTTGCACCCGAGCTATTTGGCAGCTCAGAAGTAGGGCGTGGTTATAATATCGCGGTGTTCCTGATCCTGTTGTTCACCTTGTTATTTGCTAACTTCGCTGAAGCTTTGGCGGAAGGTCGCGGTAAGGCTCAGGCCGATTCTCTCCGGAAGACGAAATCCGATACGATGGCTCGTTTAGTTCAAAAGGATGGCACTTATAAGCAAGTTTCTTCGACTTCTCTTCGTAAGGGAGATATCGTCCGTATTGAAATTGGCGAGATCATCCCGTCCGACGGCGAAATCATTGAAGGCTTAGCTTCCATTGATGAGTCAGCCATTACAGGTGAATCTGCTCCGGTCATTAAGGAAGCTGGCGGAGATTTCTCATCTGTGACCGGCGGTACGCGGGTAGCTTCTGACTATATCGTTGTCAAAGTAATGACGGATCCCGGCGAATCATTCCTGGACCGCATGATCTCACTCGTTGAAGGTGCCAAACGGCAGAAAACACCAAATGAAATCGCGCTAACAACGCTGCTTGCTGTATTAACACTGATCTTCCTAATTGTCATCATGACGATGGTTCCGATGGCATCGTATTTAAACGTAAAATTAGAAATTTCCACGTTGATTGCGCTGCTCGTATGTCTTATTCCAACGACGATCGGCGGTCTTTTGTCAGCGATCGGTATCGCCGGGATGGACCGTGTGACGCAGTTTAATGTGCTTGCGATGTCCGGTAAGGCGGTTGAAGCTGCAGGCGATATCGACACGATGATCCTGGATAAAACAGGGACGATTACGTTCGGTAATCGGATGGCTTCCGAGTTTGTTCCTGTGGGTGGAAAATCGGTGAAAGACATTACGTTTGCCGCGCTGCAAGCTTCTGTGAAGGATGAAACACCAGAAGGTCGCTCGATTGTTGAGCTTGCGAATAAACTTGGTGAGTCTTGGCAAGTGGATCAATACTCAGATGCAGAAGTGGTGGAGTTTACCGCAGAAACGCGAATGTCAGGGCTTGATCTCGCAGACGGAATAAAATTCCGCAAAGGTGCAGTAGATGCGATTAAAACATATGTAACGGCACTTGGCGGCAAAATTCCAGCTGACTTAGAAGCGATAACGAACCGTATATCGAAAGCAGGCGGCACTCCGCTAGCTGTCACGATAAACGAGCGGATCTATGGCGTTATTTACCTCAAGGACACGGTAAAACCGGGCTTGAAGGAACGGTTTGCCGAACTTCGCGCTATGGGCATCAAAACCGTCATGTGCACAGGGGATAACCCGCTGACAGCTGCAACGATTGCGCTCGAGGCAGGCGTCGATGAATTCATCGCTGAGGCGAAGCCGGAAGATAAAATCGCTGCGATTAAAAAAGAGCAGCAAGAAGGCAAGCTCGTTGCGATGACAGGCGACGGAACGAATGATGCGCCTGCACTGGCGCAGGCGGATGTTGGGCTCGCCATGAATTCAGGTACGATGGCTGCCAAGGAAGCGGCAAACATGATCGATTTGGATTCCGATCCGACCAAGCTGCTTTCCGTCATTTCCATTGGTAAACAATTGTTGATCACGCGTGGAGCTTTGACGACGTTCTCGATCGCCAACGACATTGCCAAGTATTTCGCGATCATTCCTGCGATGTTTATTCTAGCAATGCCGCAGCTGCAAGCCTTGAATATTATGAATCTGGCATCGCCAGAGTCGGCTATCCTATCGGCTTTAATCTTCAATGCGATCATAATCCCGTTATTGATTCCGATCGCGATGAAGGGCGTGAAGTATCGGGCAATGTCAGCAGATCGATTGTTATCACGTAATGTTTTGATCTATGGTATCGGCGGTGTCATTGTACCCTTTATTGGGATTAAAGTCATTGATATGGTGCTTCATGGCTTAAACATCGTGTAAAGAGAAAGAGAGACGAGGAGATCGTGTTATGAAATCGGTTATGATAGCTGTTCGAGTATCTTTATTGTTCATGATCGTTTGTGGACTCATATATCCGCTTGCGACGACAGGTGTGGCACAAATTTTATTTCCCAAACAAGCCAATGGCAGTCTTATTGAAGCTGACGGTATTGTAGTTGGATCAGAATTGCTTGCTCAAAGCTTCGAGTCTCCAAAACTGTTCCATCCAAGAGCATCGGCAGCCAAGTATGATCCTACGGCTTCTTCAGGCTCCAATACAGCGGTAGCTTCAAGCGATTATGCTGCAGCGATGGCAGAGAAAATTGCCGCTTGGAGGCTGGAAAATCCGAAATTAACGGAAATTCCGGCTGACATTGTCACGATTTCTGGTTCTGGTTTTGATCCAGACTTGTCTCCGGAAGGGGCAAAAGCCCAAGTTCCGAGAATTAGTAAGGAAACAGGGATTGCTGAAAGCAAGCTCAATGACCTTGTTGACCAGTTTTCAAAAACTAGGCAGCTTGGCATTTTCGGGGAGCCTAGGGTCAATGTCACTGAATTGAATAGGGAACTGCTCAAACAAGTCAAATTGTGATCTAAGCAGACAGCCACTCTCGTATATATGGAGAGTGGTTTCTGCCTATTTTGAAATATCAGAATTTATAAGTTTCACATTATAATTATGCTGAATTTCTAGATAAACGCTCCCGTCCAAGTAGGACGGTGTATCCGTTTATTTCGGGACATGGGAGAAGGTTACGACAGTGGATGGTTTCAAAAGAAAGACGCCGGAAGAGATCCTATTATCCATCTCCAAATTGCACCGTGGCAGCTTAAAAATTTATATCGGAGCAGTCAGTGGATCTGGTAAAACGTATCATATGCTTCGGGAAGGACATAACCTCAAGGGGCAAGGGATTGATGTGGTCATCTGTGCGGTTTCGACGCTCCAAAGGCCAGAAACCGTGGAACAATTGGGGGATTTGGAAAGGGTACCGAGTATTCATTGGATGAAAGACGGCGTGGAACAAAAGGATTTGAATTTGGATGCCTTGCTTGAAAGAAATCCGGAGGTTGTCCTTGTGGATGGTTTAGCGCACCTTAATCGCAAGGAGGCTCTTTTTCCTACTAGACTCGAAGATATTAAATATTTGCTTGCACGCGATATCAGTGTGATTACCACGGTGAATGTTTATGAATTAGAGGCGGCGATGGAGGTTGCTCATAAATTAACAGGGATTGAAGTGGGACACTGTGTGCCGTCAGACATACTAGAACTTGCTGATGAGGTGAGACTCATCGATGCGACGCCAGAAACCATTTTAACTCGACTAGAAGAGGGTCATTTAAAAGGGAATAAGGATTCAGCCTTATTTAAACGCGGTAACTTAGGTGTGTTGCGTGAGCTAGCCCTCCGACTTGTCGCAGAGGATGTGAATGATTCATTAGTAGCACATCGCGAGCAAATGGGAATTCAGGGTCCATCGGGGGCTACCGAACGAATTCTAGTTACGACGCAATATCACTGGAACGGTTCTATTTATGTGCGGCGTGGTCAACAAATCGCTAAACGCTTGAATGGTGATCTTCATGTGGTCACCCTGCGGCAAATGAGTAAAACACTGACTAAAGAAGCAGCTGCTTTTCGAAGATCCATTATGAAACTTATTGAGAAAATAGGTGGTAAATTTGAAGAGCTGCCACTTACTTTTCGCCGCTGTATCCCGCAGATCCTAGTGGATTATGCCAACAAACATCATGTTACACGCATCGTATTGGGTCACTCCAAGCAAACGAGATGGCAAACTTTTCTACGCGGCTCCGTAATCAATGGACTTTTGAAACGCGCAAAAAACGTGGATGTCTTCCTAGTAGCCGATCGTGCATCTCAAGAGGGGGAGCGCATTTTGCCTGCCCATATCGCTTCCCCAAAGGAGCCTTACAGATATAAACGTCTGAATAAGCAAGAAGTGGAGGCGAAAATCGAAAAAATTAGACGTGGTCGATTCAAGGTTTACATTGGCGCTGCGCCTGGTGTCGGCAAAACGTACGCGATGCTGCGAGAGGGCAACGATCTGCTTAAAAAGGGGATCGATGTGCATATTGGTCTACTTGAAACGCATGGACGGAAAGAGACCATCGCGCAGGTTGGCGATCTGGCTATCCTGCCGCGGGCAGAAATACACTATCAAGGTGTAAAACTTGAGGAAATGGATACTGAAGCTATCCTTCGTTTACGCCCTGAAGTGGTCTTGGTTGATGAACTTGCACATACCAATGTACCTGGAAGTAAGCACAAGAAACGTTATGAAGATGTGTTGGATATTTTGGAAGCTGGCATTTCGGTGATCTCTACGGTAAATGTCCAGCATCTGGAGAGCTTAAATGATGCCGTCGAGCAGCTAACAGGCATTCGTGTGAGGGAAACGGTGCCAGATAGTATGCTTCGTACAGCAGACGAAGTGCAATTAATTGATGTTTCGCCAGAAGCCCTGCGGCTTCGGATGAGGGATGGCAATATTTACGCGATGGCCAAAGTGGATCAAGCATTAAATCATTTTTTTAAAACGGGGAATCTCATCGCGTTACGGGAACTAGCGCTGCGTGAAATCGCGGATGATGTTGATGAGCGCTTGGAGTCTATGGAGCGTACAAATTCATTGCGTGGTCCTTGGCGACGCAAAGAAGTTATTTACGTGTGCATCACGGAGATCTCGCAAGCGGATCGCTTAATCCGGCGGGGGTTTCGGATTGCCCATCGGCTTAAAGCTGTGTGGCACGTGAGCTTTATTGCGGCTCCGCATACGGATGGCGAGTGGGAGTCAAAGCTAGAGGCGCTTAAGAAGCTGACGAAACGCTTGGGAGGCGAGTTTTCCTATCAACAAGCAGCGAAACGCGGCCAGATCCCACTTATTTATGTAGCAAAAACGAAGGAAGCCGGTGCAACGCAGCTGATCGTTTGGAATGATGCCGTCGTTAATAAGCTTTTGCCGCATGTCACTCAAATGGATGTACTCATTGTCGCTGATTATGATTCGTGGCAATCTTCGAGAAATAGGGTAAAATAAGCCTATGGAAACTCAAAAAAATGAACATGTAAGCTGGAAAGCGTATGGTGTGACTGCTCTTTTTATCGTCGTATTGACGATTGTATTAAAAGGCTTTGATCACTTCTTCGATCTCGTCAATATTTCGCTCCTGTACTTATTTCCCGTTCTGTTTAGTGCTGTTCGATGGGGGAGGGGACCCTCTTTTTTTGCTGCAGGATTAGGTGTGTTGGCTTTTGACTTCTTTTTCGTGCCACCTGCCCTGAGTCTGACGGTTGCGGATTTGCGTTATCTCTTAACCTTTGTTGTGTTCTTATGTGTGGCTGGACTTACGGCAAGCCTTGCTTCAAAGCTACGAAATCAATTCCAACAAGCACAGCAGAAGGAGGCCAATACCGCTGCTCTTTACGCGTTAAGCCGCAAGATTACAGCGATTTCGGACTTAGACGTTTTGCTGGAGCAGATTGTTCAGCATGTCTCGGAGACACTAGATACGAAAGTCGCCATCCTATTACGCAATCCGTTGGATGAACTGCAGCTTGAAGCTTATTCGCTCGGTAGTAAGGAATGGGCAAGTGATGAGTCCCATCTTTCTATCGCAGCTTGGGTATACAAGAACAATACCATCGCTGGCCGAGGGACGCAGACTTTACGGGAATCCGCAGACCTGTATATCCCGTTGGACACGGATCATCAAGTACATGGTGTGTTGGTTGTCAATGTTGGTCATCGCAGTGTGATGGAAATGCCAGAGCTCATTCGCATTATTGAAGCGCTATCTGATCTTGCAGCCGTTGCCATTTCGCGGGTTAAGCTTGCGAATGAGGCCAAGATCGCGCAATTAACTGCCGAGTCCGAGAAGCTTCGGACTGCTCTGCTGGACTCACTCTCTCATGAATTACGCACACCGCTGGCCACGATTATCGGGTCCGTTACCGGATTGCTCGAAGGGGAGGACGTCTTTAGCGCTGAAGATCGACGAGAGTTATTGCTTACGACACGCGAGGGAGCTGCTCGTATGAATAGACTCGTTGGGAATTTGCTCGGCATGGTTCGAATTGAGAGTGGGATGTTGCGTTTGAACAAAATGTGGTGCGGGATCGAGGATGTGCTAGGTGTTGCCTTAACACAGTTGAAGGATTCTCTACAGCATAGAGCGGTTACGATAACGCTGGATCCGGAACTTCCATCCGTTCCACTAGATGAAGTTCTTATTGAACAAGTGCTTATAAATGTGATCAGCAATGCGATCAAGTATTCGCCGGAAGGAAGCGAAATTCGCATCCATGCAGAGCAGCAGCAAGATAAGCTGAGTTTGACGATTGCAGACGAAGGAGCAGGCGTTATTCCAGCTGATAGGGAGCGGATCTTCGAGAAATTTTATCGCGGACATCATACGAGGAAGATTCCTGGTACAGGGCTTGGACTCGCAATCTGCAAAAGCATCGTAGAAGCGCATGGCGGTTGGATTACCGCAGATGCCAGGGAAGACGGCAAACAGGGAACCGTTATTCACCTAAGCTTGCCTTTATCGCAGTAGCAAGTTAAGAAGGACGGAGAGAATCATGACAACCTCAGGCGCAAAAATTCTAGTCATTGATGACGAGGCACAAATACGCAAATTATTGCGCGTCACCTTAACCGCACATGGCTTTGATATCGCAGAAGCGGCAACAGGCCAAGAAGGCTTGCTGCAAGCTGCCATGTTCCGGCCGGATCTGATCGTATTGGATTTGGGATTGCCGGATATGACCGGCATGGAGGTGCTGGATGGCATTCGGGAATGGTCACACGTTCCCATCATTATTTTAACTGCGCAGGATCAAGAGGCCGACAAAATCGCTGCCTTAGATCGCGGTGCAGACGATTATGTGACCAAACCGTTCGGTATGGGCGAATTCATGGCCCGGATGCGCGTCGCCCTACGGCATATCGCCAAAGTAGTTGACGAGCCTGTGCTGAAGCTGGGGCAATTGGTCATTGATTTGGCGAAACGCAGCGTCGAGCTGCAAGGTGAGAAACTCAAGCTAACGCCAACCGAGTATGATTTACTCAAGGTTCTTGGCGTTAATGCGGGTCGTGTCATGACGCATAAGCAGCTGCTGAAGCAGGTGTGGGGCGGCCAGCAATATGAATCCGACAGTCAATATCTTCGGGTGTATGTTGGGCATTTGAGAAAGAAGATTGAGGCCGACCCGACGAGGCCGCAGTATATATTGACGGAGCCGGGGATTGGGTATCGGTTTGCTTGGCAGGAGAATTGATGAGTGAAAAAGCGTAAATGCGTAAAAAAGCTTCCAAACCCACTTTGACGTGGTGTTGGAAGCTTTTTGATTTGAACAATTAGCAAGTGAATGAGTCGATAAAGCGTAAATCGACGCCAAAGAACATCCAAGAGAATCCCGTCCAGCGGAAGCCGGCAATCGAAGTCCGTCCAACGAACACTGGATAGTACCAGTACTGTTGTCCATTGCTTTGCCATATATACGTGAATCTGAACAAGCAGCGGGAGATACCGCCTGGATCTACAGCGTAGACACCTGGCGCTTTAAGCGGCTTTTGCGGGATGTGAGCTGGTGGCGCAGAAGTTGGCGGTTGATGTCCGCCCGGCCCTGGTCCTGGAGGTGGAAATCCTGGTCCTGGTCCGCCTGGGAAGCCGCCAGGCCCGCCAGGAAACCCTGGACCACCTGGGAAACCGCCTGGACCACCAGGAAACCCTGGCCCGCCTGGGAAACCACCCGGTCCACCAGGGAAGCCGCCGGACCCACCCGGGAAGCCAGGGATCATGCCGCCAGTTCCTGGGAAGCCAGGTATGCCGAAACCGCCTAAACCACGCGGGTCATAAGCAGGAACCCAGGCATAATAGCCATAAGCGTATGGTGAAGGTTGCGGATAATACGCTGCAGGATAGTCCGAATCCGTTGCCGCGCTTTGTGAAATTTCATTTTCAAGCTCTACGTCGCGCAGTTCTTGTTTTTTATTCGAAGCCATTCGTGAAGTCCTCCTTAGGTAAAAGCGGATAGTCGATACTTACTATATGCAGCGGAATAGACGGATGTCACGATTAGCCATGACCAAAAGTAAAAGGATCACAAGACCCAAAAACAATGCTCTATTAAAATTTATTGGGAAATTTAACCTAGATAAATTGTCGAAATATAGGCGAAATATCCCATATATATGAAGTTATATGTCGTATATAATTGAAAATGGAACGATTTTGAAATTAATGGGGCGGATTTCTTGAGAGACCTACTGGGCAAAAGATTAAGATATGATGTGACAACAAGTTATGGGCTAGTCTTAGTTCCCGTTCATACCGTTCTCAATCAAGAGCACTTGGATTTATTTGTGCAGCACCGTATTGTTCGCATGGATATCGTAACCACGACCATGTCGGATACCCAGATCGAAACCGCACCCGAACAAGATGCGAATCGTCTTGTTCAAAAAGCGACAGAATATGCCAAGGATTTATTCGAACGTATCAAGACACACAAGAAAATACCGCTTCTTGAGATCAAGAATGAACTAATCCCTATTGTTTTACAGGCAGCCGATACCCCTGATTTATTTCAACTATTTCAAGCCGTCAAAGCTAAAGATGAGTACACGCACCAACATAATATCGGAGTAGGCGTACTCTCAACGCTGCTTGGCAAGTGGATGGATTTAGGCGAAAACGAAGTAGCCTTACTATCTTTAGCAGCTACAATGCACGATGTGGGTAAAATTAAGGTTTCAGAAGAGATCCTGATGAAGCCGGGGAAATTAACGAAAGAAGAGTACGAAGAAATTAAAAAACACACCATACTAGGCTATAATATGCTGCGTGAAACTGTAGGCATTAACTATCGCGTAGCGCTGGTTGCCCTTCAGCATCATGAACGAGCCGATGGCACTGGATATCCCTTACAGCTGAAAGATAGCCAGTTGGACAAAATGAGTCGAATCGTCGCCGTTGCCGATGTGTTCCATGCCATGTCTTCAAAGCGGCCATATCATGAAATGATGCCATTTCATGAGGTCGTCAGCCGTTTGCGGGATGGGTTTTTCGGTGAATTAGATCCGCATATCGTCTCCATCTTTTTACAAAATATTATCTACAATTTAGTAGGCAGACAAGTACTTCTTACCGATGGACGCTGGGGCGAGGTCGTCTACATTAATCCAACCGATGATACGAATCCACTTGTGAAAATAGAAGATTCCTTTCTTGATCTCAGTCGAGAAAGACATATTCATATAAAGGAAGTTGTCATATGAAGCCAATGATCCCAGATGAGCCAGATGTTTTACTTCAATTTTATTCCAACTATGGCCTAACACAACGTGAAACCGAAATTCTTTCTTTACTCGCTACCTATGGATACACAAACAAAGAAATTGCCGAAAGCTGCTGTATTAGTGAGAAAACAGTGAAAATTCACCTTGCCAACATTATGAGTAAAATAGGCATCGGCTCGATGCGCAAGCTGCTAGCCTTGCTGCTGCAGCAAGCTTTGCTAGTTTCTAGATTAGGAACGAGCGAGTCTGTGCGTGTTGCGTCGATGTGAAAATGAGATAAATAATAAAAAGAAATCTCTCTTAAATAAAATGGAGGTACCACCTGACCATTTAGTTTAGAGAGATTTCTTACGTTAGGATGCGTCAAAGGTTCCATTACCTTTTTTATTACGAGTAGCTAAACTACCCGAGCTGCTTGTCATTACATATCCTGTAGAAGCAACTCCACCATTATAAGTGTCATTTCCTTGTAGTAGTGCACGTGCACACGATTCTACTACAATACCGTTTGCTGGCTTATTTGTAAGTGAACCTTTTCTAACTTGGTTTTGTACAATTTGTGCATCACTACTGCCTGATACGTAGATATTATTGTAAAGATTATTTGTAATTTGTGAATTCTCGAAGCAAGAATTGTTTGCAATCATGCTATCATTAGCGTTTTCCATTCGAATTCCTGTCTTCAAATTACGATTTGCTTTGTTGTCTGAAATTTGTGTTTGCGGAGATGTACCAAAGCTATAGATACCATTTCCCATATTTTCAGATGTGATGTTTCCATTAATCAGAGTGCCTACACTCAAGTAAATACATATCCCATCAGTCGTATTTCTAAAACAAACATTATTATTTACTACATTATAACTGCTCCCACTGACTGCGATACCTACATCTTTATTACTTTTGCAGGTATTACCAGAAACTACATTATAGTTGGAAGTGGTCTTCACTTTTATACCGCATTGCGTGTTGGAGTTAGCTTGATTTCCAATCACAGAACTGTTTGTGGCCACTTCTAACTGAATGCCATTTGCTAAATTGCCTGTACATACATTGTTGCTAGCTGTAATGTTGTCACACACATAGAAAAGTAAACCATGGTAGGCATTTCCAATTGAACTGCATCCTTTTACAATAATGTTAGAAACAGAGCCAGCCCCACTACTTCCATCACAACCAAATCCAGATTCAGCATTACTTAAGAATTGACAATTTGAGAATACAATATTTTTTGCAAAATAATTGGGTACAGGTTCAATGTCCACGCCGCGTGCAGGATCGGTTCCATTCGTATTTTTAAATACACTTCCATTTACTACCATGCCATCAGCGTGAATGATAGACATACCTTGTCTTCTATTATTGTCACAGACTACGTTATTTATTGTCACACGTCTTGCTGGAGCAGGCTCGAAAGCTGCGCCAGAACCGATAAATATTCCATCTCCCCAGCAGTCTCTAATTGTAACATTCTCAATTAATACATCTATTCCACCTTGAATCATAATACCTTGTCCCCAGCTGCCCGTAGTGCCTGTATGTGTGGTACGATCACCTTGAATGGTGCCTCCAGAAATAGTAACGTTCGTACTGTCAGGAATGCGTACAATTCCGTATGTTTGAGAATTATTCGTAATCGCTTTTAAAATAGTTTTTTCACTAAGAATTAATGTTGTATTGCTTGGCAAAGTAATCCCACCTGTAGTCGGATTATCCGTATCATTTGTAACTGCATTGATCATATATGTCCCAGCAGGTATGAAAACAACTCCTGCTGATGCATTAATTGCAGCTTGGATTGAAGCAGTATCGTCCTTCACGCCATCTCCCTTAGCTCCAAATGCTTTTACATTAACCCCGATTTCTTTAATTCTCGCATCATGCTCATTTATTGCGTTTACGATACTAGACTTATCTGTCGTTTTTAAATCACTTAAATTTCCCACTGTTGGATCCGCCATAGTCACACTCTCCTTTTTTAGTATTTATTTACAATCTTCTAATTAAAATTAGTATATTCGATTTATCTCGGTATGTGATAGATATTAACCTGATTTTAGAATTATGTGTAATTTGAGAGAAAGTGTCGAAATGAGGGGAAAAGAATGTTTGTACATTCTATTGACAAAATACACTTTGTATCATAAATTAGATACAAAGTGTATCCGAGACGTGAGTGCTTTATTCTCAGTAAAGGCATCACGAGTATATAAACTATGATACATTTTGTATCTAGAAAGAAAATCCAAAGGATGTGTCACGATGAAGCGTTGGGTACTGTACTCAGCAGGCTCCATCCTCCTTGGATTGGTTGGTGCAGGCGGCTACATTTATTTGAAATATGAACCCGAAAATCATTTTAAACAGATGACAGTGCCTGTTCTGAGTAGGCCGGCCGTTTCCATGGAAACAGCCCCCCAACCAGTGGAGCAAAGACCAGAGAAAGAATTAGTTGAAGAATCGGCAAGAGAACTAACGAATAACACGGTCACAACCAAAGAACCGATGGTCATGAAAGCATTCAATGTGTTGATTCTTGGCGTAGATGCCAGAGAGGAGGAGATATCCAGATCAGATGTCATGATGGTTATGCATGTCATTCCATCGAGTCGAAAAGTTAATCTTGTTTCGATCCCTAGAGATACACGGGTTATGGTTAAAGGTGTTGGTTTAACAAAAATAAACCATGCTCACATTCTTGGTGAATCCAAGGGAGGCAATCAAGAAGGGACACAAGCTGCTTTACAGGCAGCTAGCGATTTTTTACAAATACCGATCAATTACTATATGAAGACTGATTTTAAGGGATTTGAAGATTTTATTGATACCATCGGCGGTGTGGATGTTGAGGTGGAGAATGATATCACCTTATCGGATGATAGTGGGACTTTGACCAAAGGCATGCAGCACATTAACGGTAAACTCGCACTAAGTCTGGCAAGAGAAAGGTACTCGTTTCCAAACGGTGACTTTGGTCGACAGGAGGAGCAATCCAATATTCTGAAAAGTGTGGCGAAAGAAATACTAAAACCCGAACATATTGGAGAAATTGCTAATTTGTTAATTAAAGTCAAGAAGGACATTTTGGATACCAACTTTAAGGATGATGATTTAATTAGCTTAGCTTGGTTATTTAAGGGAATGATGGAAGAGGATTTTAGTTATCGACAGATTCCTGGACGTAGTGGCTCTGAGTTGGACCCTTTGGTTGGCATGAAATTATATTATTGGATTCCAGATATGGTAGAAGTTAATAAACTTAGTCGTACATTTTTGAATGAAAACGAACATAAATAATTTAATTTGAAAAAGGAGCGTTGTTGCAATGCAAGTCGTTCAGCCTATTCGCGATCAAGAGAAGATTGAGCAGCTTCAAGAAGTATTGATTAGACAATCACAACGAGATTGGCTCTTATTCACGATTGGAATTAATTCAGGATTGCACTTAAGTGATTTATTAATGTTGAAGGTAGGGGATTTAAAAGGAAAGAATCGCGTTTCGATAAAAGAAGAAAAAACGGGTAAAGAGAAAAATTTTGTTATCAACAATCAATTGCGAGAATCTATCTTTGAGTATGTGAAATATATGGAAGATGGAGACTTCGTATTTCCTTCGCAGCGAACAGGAAAGCCAATTAAGCGTATTCGTGTGTATCGCATTTTGAATGAGGCGGCCAAACAGGTTGGTCTTCATGATATTGGCACCCACACACTTAGGAAGACTTATGGATATCACTATTATCAAAAGACGAAAAATATATCCGTATTACGTGACCTATTCAATCATTCTGCCCCCTCAGTCACCTTAAGGTATATTGGGGTTAACGCTGATAAATCGTCGTAATATAGATACGATTCGTATCAAAAAAAACTTAATGCTAAAAAGATCATGATTTATTTTACATGATCTGGAAAAGGGGCTTTTTTATGGAGAATCACTCGAAAGTCACACTAGATATTCAAGTTTTGCTAAAACAATTGGGTATAGATCCAAATAAATCTATGTCGTTATGTTTATCAGAAGCAGAGATAAAGGAAAGCACTACTCAAGAGAGCGTTCAGCCCGTACAAAAGCAATGAAGCGTCGTGCTTCGTTGGCAGATAACTTTTTCCCATCAACCGTTAAAGAAAACTTTTCGAGAATTTTTTCGTCCGAGAGCTCCAAATGATCTACAAACTCCTGAACTTCTTGATCCATAATACGTTCTGGTGAGTCTGTACGCCCTAGCAAGTAATCTACGGAAACTCGGAAAAATGAAGCGAATTTATTAATCGTATCGTAATCCGGTTCTCTACGAGAAGTCTCGTAGTGTGAAAGAGCGGCTCTTGAAATGCCCAGCTTATTAGCAAGATCTTCTTGGGTAAGTGCATGCTTTTCGCGAAGCAGGGCAATTCTGTCCCCGTATTTAGTCATGATCAATTTCCTCACATTTCAATAAGAATAGTAATATTATAACCATTTACCAGTATGTTAGACCTATTATACCAGTGTTAGGCAAGATATGAAAATGAAAATGTCAACTTGCGAAAAGGGCGATGAAAGTATGGGGAGTCATGTCATCAAAAGGCGAAAATTTGATCTCAAACGTGAGTCTATGGTTCATTGTTTAATTAAGATTATACAAATCAATAATAAGAGAATTGAATCTAATCCTACGAAAGTAACGATTACTGAAACTAGTTCTCGTGGTATGAAGTTTCATTCTTTATTAGATTTGCCTATTGATGGAAGAATTATTTGGAATTTTCGATTATTGCTGAATGAAATGCCAATTTCGGCTGCTGGTGTTCTTATTAAAGCTCAAAAGATGGACGAAGGATACGAATATGAGTCAGAGTGGAATGACGGAGAAGAGCTTGGCCGTTACATTTTAGATTTTTTTAAAGAACCACATCTACTTATGTCCCAAGCCATACAACACTATGATTACTTTAGTGCACCGATCTCAAGTAAGCAAAATGTCGATTTGCTATGTTAAAAGAGGTGGGAATCTAATGTTAGTTGATACTCATTTCCATATTCTACCCAATTTAGATGATGGTGCTGAATCTTTGGAAGAAGCTATTCTTATGGCTCGTTATGCAGAGCAGAACGGTTTACACTCCGTCATAGCCACTCCGCATCACGCAGATGGAAAGTACGAGAATGAGGCAGATGTCGTAGATAATGCAGTAAATTTCCTTAATGTAGAACTTAATAAGCGTGAAATCGGGCTCAAAATTCTTCCTGGGCAGGAAGTCCGCCTTTATAAGGGCTTGTTGGATGACTTGTTAAATGGAAAAATACGCACCTTAAATCATACACAATATATTTTATTAGAACTTCCTGCTTACGGTGTACCTGAATATTTTGACGAGCTATTATATGAGCTAAACATCCTTAAACTAACAGCTGTTTTTGCTCATCCAGAAAGAAATAATGAGTTTATCAAATATCCAAAACGACTTAGGGAATACGTTGAACATGGGGTACTATGTCAAGTTACTTCCCCCTCTTTGTTGGGCTTATTTGGTAAAAAAATTCAAAAGTTTGCTTTTCATCTATGCAAGGAAGGTTTAGCTCATGTTATTGCCTCTGATGCACATAACACAAGTAATAGGCCAGGAAATTTAGCTCATGCAATGGTTTACCTACGTGATTCTCTTGGAAAGGATCGTGCAGAACGTTACATGAATAATGCTGTCCGATTAATAAAAGGTGAAACAATTGAGTATTTATCATTCAGCAGTAAGAAGAAATGGTTCGGAATAATCTAGTCTTAAAACACTGCTTGACAAGATACAATTTGTATCTTAATCTAGTTATAAGATACAAATTGTATTTATAAGTAGGTCTAAGGGCAGGGGATTATGCCAGGACATAACATTTTTGATACAAAATGTAACAAAATTATTAACTCGTGAGCACATCGTTAGAGGAGGGCAAAATGGGATTAGAACTGAAAGATTATTTGATGGTTATTAAGAAAAGGTTATGGATGATTGTAAGTATCGTTGTCATTTCTTGTCTGGCTACAGGAATTATTAGTTTCTATTACATCCAACCGGTATATGCGGCCACTGCAAAGATTATTGTAAGTAAAACAAGTGCTGACCAAAGTTTGCTTTCAATTGACTCCGACAGCATAAGTACAAATATGATGTTAATCAATACCTATAAAGAAATAATCGAAATGCCAGCTATTCTGGATAAAGTTGTTGAAAAATATCCTGAGTTACAGTTATCAGCAGAAGAACTGAGTAAAAAAATTAGTGTTAGCTCAACAAATCAAACACAGGTTATGACGATATCCTCGGAGGACCATTCCCATACTCAAGCGGTAAAGATTGTAAATGCAGTTGCTGAGGTATTTAAAATTCAAATTCCCACAATTATGAAAGTAGATAATGTAACCATTTTAAATGCAGCTAAAGAGAAAGTTAATCCTCGACCAGCAAAGCCTAGACCTGAAATTAATATCATCATCAGCTTGCTCGCTTCTTTTTTAGTAGCCATAGGACTTTCCTTTTTGTTAGAGTACCTGGATGATTCTATTAAAACGGATAGTGATGTTGAAACTCACTTAGGAATTCCAACGTTAGGGGTTATTCCTAAAATTAAGTCTAAATCATACAAAAAAAGAACGGTAGGAGAGGGAGCTTATGTCAGCGCAAATCAGTAAGAACAAAAGTGTACTTGTCACTAATATGAACTCCAAATCACATATTTCAGAAGCGTACAGAACATTGAGAACAAATATTAAATTCTCATCCGTTGATCAGCAAATTAGAAAAATCCTAGTAACCTCTTCTCAACCAGGGGAAGGTAAGTCAACAACGGTTGCTAATTTAGCTATAGCATTTGCTCAAGAAGACAAGAAGGTTGTAATCATGGATGCTGACTTACGAAAACCTACTCTCCATCAATACTTTTTTAAATCAAATCGGATTGGTTTAACTAACATTCTTGCAAAGCAAAACAATATTAAAGACGTGATTGTAGAAACAGATATTCCTAATTTATCGCTGATTCCCTCTGGACCTATTCCTCCTAATCCTGCTGAACTTTTATCCTCTAAAAATATGCACGAATTACTAGAGCAACTTAGTCAGGAATACGATCTGATTCTGATCGATTCTCCACCTACACTGGCAGTGACAGATTCACAAATTTTATCAACCATATGTGACGGTGTCCTAATTGTTATTCATTCCGGTAAAGTAAAATGCCGTGCAGTGAAAAAGACACTTCTAAATTTGAAGTTAGTTCAAGCAAAGGTATTAGGTGTTGTTCTGAATCACAAAACGCACGCCAGACAACAATCATCTTATCTGTATTACTAATGTCATTCGGATAAATCTGAATGACATTATAGCTAATAGGTAATGTCTACTGCACCTTTATCACTGTAGACACTCGATCACGCTGTGGGCGTATAAGCGCCTTAGACATTATTGTCGATGGTGTGAAGTGAGGAGGGGTTAGATGCCCCAATTTTTTTATATAAAAAGTGTAGGTATTTTTTCTTATCGGTTAAGACGACATACCTAGACTTTTTATATTTTTCTAATAGCGGGATGGATATAAGAATCATTAAGCACATAGGGGGTTGCATAGATGAAAAAAGTAAAAAAAGCTATTATTCCAGCAGCGGGTTTAGGGACAAGATTTTTGCCGGCGACAAAAGCAATGCCGAAAGAAATGCTGCCAATCGTGGATAAACCAACTATACAGTATATTGTGGAGGAGGCAGTCGAATCCGGTATCGAGGATATCATAATTGTTACCGGTAAAGGTAAGCGAGCAATTGAGGATCATTTTGATAATGCTTTTGAATTAGAGCATGCATTGTTAGAGAAAAGAAAGCTAGAGCTGCTTGAAGAGGTACGGCGAAGTTCGAATATCGTGGATATCCACTACATTCGCCAGAAAGAACCCAAGGGTTTGGGTCATGCTGTCTGGTGCGCACGGAAGTTTATAGGTGATGAACCGTTTGCCGTCCTTCTTGGTGATGACATTGTCAAGGCAGAGACGCCTTGCATGCTTCAAATGATTAAGAAATTTGAATTGCTGCAGAATGCGATTGTCGCAGTAAAGCATGTTTCAGATGAGGATGTAAGTCGTTATGGGATTATCGCGCCAGGTGAAATTCATGATCGACTTTGTGAAGTGAAATATATGGTTGAAAAACCGAAGAGGGAAAATGCGCCTTCGAATTTAGCTATTATGGGACGTTATATACTGACTCCGAGGATTTTTGGCTTTTTGGAAAATACAGAGAAAGACGTAAATGGGGAAATTCAACTAACGGATGCAATTCAAAGACTTGCGGAGATTGAAGGTGTACATGCTTATGAATTTGAAGGCACACGTTATGATGTTGGCGAAAAGCTAGGTTTTATACTAACCTCTCTCGATTTCGCATTAATGAATAATGAGCTGCGAAAGCCGCTTTTGAAGGCATTAGAAGAAATATTAAGTCGCTCGGGGACTGCAGTCAGATAATTGGACATTATTCAGATTAACTAAAGTAAAGAGCGGGGGCGTAATATGCTTGTAACCATTGGCATTCCTTTTTTTAATGCTGAGTTAACTTTATTAAGTGCCATCAAGTCTATTTTTGCACAAACCTTTAAAGAGTGGGAATTAATTCTCTTAGATGATGGATCTACAGATCGATCGGTCAGTATTGCAGAATCTGTTTCGGATCCTAGAGTTCGCGTTATTAAAGACGGGCAAAATAAAGGCCTGCCATTCCGATTAAACCAGTTGTCGAAACTGGCTAAGGGAAAGTATTTAGCAAGAATGGATGCTGACGACTTGATGCATCCAGAACGAATAGCACAACAGATTGCTTATATGGAAAGTAATCCACATGTAAATCTAGTCGGAACCGGGGTCTATGTTATTGATGAAGAAAATAAAGTCACGGGTTGGAGGGCTTTAGGAGAATTAGATTGTAATCCCAGGTCGGTATTAAGTAAGGGATTGTTTATTCATCCTTCCGTTTTAGGTCAAACCACATGGTTCAGAGAAAATCCATATGATGAGTATTATGTTCGGGCAGAAGATCATGAGTTGTGGGTAAGAACCGTTGGACACTCCACATTCTACAAGATTGACTGTCCTTTATTTTTTTACCGTGAGAACAGCACGGTTAACCTTCCAAATTATCTTCTTAGTTGTAAAACGGATAGAAATATATTCAGAAAATATGGTCCAGAGATCGTTGGGGAGATCGGGACTAAGGTACTTATTATGAAGTCATATTTAAAAGGACTTACCTATATGTTATTTCAAATCCTAAGTAAGGGCCGTGTATTGACAGAAAAGAGAAATCTGACTGTTCCTGATCATGAGCTATTGTCAGCAAGTCGTACTTTGTCTGCAATTTGCAATTTAGATATACCAGTTCAATATAATCGATGAATAGGTGGGGGAACATGTGAGTGCTCAGAAGACAAAAATAGCATTTCTGGCAACGGTTTATGGCCATTTGGAGAGGTTCCATCTTCCCTATATCGAGTTGCTACAGGACCAGGGCTACGAAGTACATGCGTATGCTAGAGGAAGCATTAAACGTAAGGAATTAGAGAACAAGGGAGTTATTTGCCATGATATTCCCTTCAAAAGGAATCCATTTTATCCGAGTAATTTGATTGCTCTTTGGAGATTAATTCAAAGTTTTAGAAATGAAAAATTCAACTTTATTCATGTTCACACACCAGTTGCTGGAATATTGGGCAGAATTGCGGGGCGAATAACGAATGTTCCATTTGTAATTTATACGGCACACGGATTTCATTTTTTTAAAGGGGCTCCTCTAGTAAACTGGCTTCTATACTATCCAGTAGAGTGGATCATGTCTCGCTGGACAGACATCTTAATTACGATGAATAGAGAAGACGAGATGAGAGCTAAACGGTTTCCTGTTAGAGGTCATTCTGAATATGTGCCAGGCGTAGGGTTAGATATCAGTGAATATTCAGGTAATACATCGGATTTAACTACCATCAAAGCTAATCTGGATATTAAATCAGATGATTTCGTATTGCTATGCATTGCTGAATTAAGCAGGAGAAAAAATCAAAGGCAGTTACTTGATGCCATCCAAATTCTGAAAGCAAATGGAAAGAATATAAAAGGCTTGTTCGCCGGCAGCGGACCTGAAGAAGCGAAACTTAAGGAATATGCCCGAAAGAAGGGAATTGAAGATGTAGTTTCATTCTTAGGCCAGTATACAGATATTCCACAATTACTGCAGATTAGTGATGCTGTTAGTCTTGTATCTTTTCATGAGGGCTTGCCGAGGTCATTAATGGAAGCAATGGCTGCTGGAAAGCCTTTAATTGCAACTAACATTCGGGGTAATAATGACTTAGTCATGGATGGACAGAATGGTTTTCTTGTTCCCGTTTCTGATAAGGAAGCAACCGCTAAAGCAATCTCTACATTAATAGATGATAAAGAATTAAAACTAGCGATGGGGATTAATAATCAGTCTATTGTTAAACAGTATAGTTTGACAGAAATAGTTATTACGATGAATCGCATATATACATCAGCACGATCACGCAGAGAAAAGGTTAGACTTCAAAATGCTGATTTAGAAATCTGAAGAAAATGGGTGAATACATTCACATGGGAAATAAACTACGTCTATTCACATTAGGAATGCTTGATGCTGCAATTGTAAGTCTCGCTGTGTATCTTGCATTTTTAGTTCGTTTTGATTTTGTTATCCCCGAACCTTATCTAAATATACTACCATTAGCCATCTTCATTCACACTATTCTCAATCTATCGCTACTATATGTTTTTAAGGCCTATCATCGTATTTGGCAGTTTGCAGGCATGAAAGAAATGTTATTAATCTTTAAAGCGACCGTTTTATCATCTGTTGGTGTTCTTTTCTTAAACTTAGTTTTGCAGAGAGACACGAGTATTCTTCCAATTCCACGATCTATTTATCTAGCATGGATTTATGTATTTCTAGGGATTGCAGGTTCTAGATTAGTTTGGAGAATGATTCGGGAAATAAAAGCGAAAATACCGAGTTCTGAGAATTGTGCAAATCTTTTAATTGTCGGCGCAGGTAAAGCCGGTGTGAATATTGCCAGAGAAATCACACAATCTCGGTACGCTAATATGAACCCAGTTGCTTTTATTGATGACGATTTGACAAAGAAGGGGTTAGAAGTATTCGGACTAAAAATTTTGGGGAATAGATTTCAAATTCCAGAAGCGGTTGAAATACATAAAATTAAATATATTCTAATTGCAATTCCATCAATCTCTAAATCAGAGGTTTCCAAAATAATTGAGATTTGCAAATTAAGTAAAGCGCAAGTTAAAATCTTACCTTCTTTGAACGAATTTATTAATGGAAAGCCAATGATTAATATGATTCGAGAAGTATCTGCAGAGGATTTATTAGGACGAGATCCTGTAGAGATTGATCTTGATCGTATTACGGAGGATTTAGCCGATCAAACCATATTAGTAACTGGAGCAGGGGGATCTATCGGGTCCGAGTTGTGTCGGCAATTGTCAAGATTTAAACCGAGGCAATTACTCCTTCTTGGACATGGTGAAAATAGTATTTATCATATCGAAGCAGATTTAAAAAGAATGTATCCACAGCAAAATGTGCTTCCAATTATCGCGGATATACAAGATCGAAATCGAATGGAAAGTGTTTTTTCTGAATTCAGACCGGCAATCGTATTTCATGCAGCCGCGCATAAACATGTGCCACTCATGGAAGCCAACCCGGTTGAAGCTATGAAGAATAATGTAATGGGAACGAAAAATGTTGCGGAACTCAGTGATTTATATGGTGTTTCAAAGTTTGTTATGGTTTCATCCGATAAAGCAGTTAACCCGACAAGTGTGATGGGGGCAACCAAACGATTTGCTGAGATGATCGTTCAAGGAATGAACGTTGAAAGCCGAACTACGTTTTCAACAGTTCGATTCGGGAACGTGCTGGAAAGTCGAGGTAGTGTGATTCCATTGTTTAAGAGTCAGATCGAACGTGGAGGCCCTGTTACTGTAACGCATACGGACATGGTTCGCTATTTTATGACGATTCCTGAAGCGGTTCAACTGGTCATTCAAGCAAGTATTCTTGCTAAAGGCGGAGAAATATTTGTATTAGACATGGGCGAACCAGTTAAAATCTTGGACATGGCTAGAGATTTAATTCGCCTATCCGGATATGAACCGGACACAGAAATTCCAATCGTTATTACGGGAATACGTCCGGGGGAAAAGCTTTTTGAAGAATTGCTAACTCTTGAGGAAGGGTTATCTGTAACAGCACATAATCGAATTTTTGCAGGAAAGGCAATGAATTTCTCTCGTGTGGAACTAAACAGTTTATTATTGGAGCTTGGAAATTTGATTCAAGACAAGGGGAATTCTTTTAATGAAATACAAATTAAACGAATTCTAAAAAGAATGATTCCCACTTATCAAGGAATCGATGAGGAAGTACATGATAAAGAAATTTATGCTTCCAATGTTATGTTATTTAAGGGGAAAAGGAGTGCAGAATTGAATGTACTATAAAATGAAACGTTGTTTTGACATTGTTGGTTCATTAGTTATTCTGACGTTGTTCTCACCAATGATTGCTGTAACAGCAATCATTGTGTTTTTGTTTCTTGGCAAACCAATCCTATTTAAGCAGCCAAGACCAGGTAAAGCGGGTAAGGAGTTTACCATATATAAATTTAGAACGATGCTCAATCTTTACGATCAAGAGGGCAAATTACTTTCTAATGAATTACGGATCTCCCCCATAGGAAATCGTATTCGAAAGTTAAGTCTTGATGAGTTACCCCAATTATTTAATGTGCTAAAAGGAGATATGAGTCTGATTGGACCAAGACCGTTGTTAATGAGATATCTTCCCTATTTTACAGAGAATGAGAATAAACGGTTTGAAGTAAGACCTGGAATAACAGGATTAGCACAGGTTTCAGGACGTAATACATTGTCTTGGAATGAGCGATTGAAGTTGGATGTTGAATATGTTGAGAATCTAACTTTGGCAATGGATATTAAAATTCTATGGAATACGGTCTATAAAGTAATAAAAAGAGATGGGGTCATTGAAAATCTTGCTATGAAGTATGAAACTGCCCTTGATAAAGAAAGGTCTATGCATGTATAAAAAATAGGATTTCAGGTTTTCCTAGAAGGAGTAAATATATGACTATCTCAAACAGTCGCATCTACTTATCCCCTCCACATTTAAGTGGACTTGAGCAGAAATATGTGGAGGATGCTTTTGCTTCAAATTGGATTGCACCATTAGGACCACATGTGGATGAATTTGAGAAAGAAGTCGCGGCTTACTCAGGCTGCAAAGGAGCGGTGGCCGTATCCTCTGGCACTGCGGCCATTCAATTAGCTTTACGTCTTGCAGGAGTTAAATTTGGTGATTTTGTTTTCTGCTCCACACTAACTTTTGCAGCTAGTGCTTATCCGATTGTGTATCTAGGAGCTACTCCCATATTTATCGACTCCGAACCTGACTCCTGGAATATGTGCCCCAAAGCATTGGAACGAGCATGTAAAGAACTAGAATTACAAGATAAACTACCAAAGGCCGCAGTAGTCGTTAATTTATATGGTCAAAGTGCTGATTTCAACCCAATATCTCACGTTTGCCGTCGCTATGGAATTACGATTGTAGAAGATGCTGCTGAATCATTAGGGGCTACCTATCATGGAAAAGCAAGTGGGGGGCTTGGTGATTTCGGCATTTTTTCTTTTAATGGCAATAAAATTATTACGACTTCAGGCGGAGGGATGTTGGTTTCTAACAACATAACTGCCCTAGAAACAGCCAGAGGGTGGGCGGCACAATCGCGTGATCCAGCAAGACATTATCAACACTCCCAAATTGGATATAATTATCGGCTAAGTAACATTTTAGCCGCGGTTGGCAGAGGCCAGCTGCAAGTTCTTGATCAACGTGTAGCGGCGAGGCGGAAAGTGTTTGAGAGGTATCAACAATATTTGGGGAATGTACTGGGTATTAGTTTTATGTGGGAAATGGAATATGGAGAAACCACTCGCTGGCTAACGACATTGACCATTGATCCGGAGAAAACAGATGTCACAGCGGAACAACTTCTTGTTGCTCTAGAAAAAGAAAACATCGAAGCGCGGCCAGTATGGAAGCCTCTACATCTTCAGCCAGTTTTTGAAGGCTGCGCTTATTATCCTTATTCGGAATCCTATAGTGTCTCAGATGATTTGTTTGCTCGAGGAATATGTCTACCTTCTGGCTCTAGCCTGACCGAAGTGGAGCAAATGCGTGTTATTGAAACCATCCAGAAAAGTGTATTGCGCATGAATATCAACTTGGTGTAGAAATGCATGATTATAACTAGAACCTGGGAGAGGGCTTCATGTTAATTTCATTATCTGTCATCTTTCTGTTATTCGTTTCTTCCATTTCGCCCAAAGATACAATGATCAATAATAAAATAAGCAGCACGTTTATTCTGCTGTGCATGGCAATCATTATTACAATTAGCATTACATTTAGGAATCTCGTCGACGATGGTGATACGCTAAATTACGTGAATCGCTTTTTAGATATGAATGACTTAAGCCTTAGTGCTGCCATTGAAAAATATCCAGGTGATCCCTTGTTTGCGACATATCAATGGATATTATCTCAATTCTCGGACTCATCACATGTATTTTTACTAGTTAATTGGCTTATTTTTCTTATTATTTTTGTAATATTCATTTTTAGAATATTTGATTCTTGGCAAGCGGTTTATGTCATCTTTACATATTCCATATTCGGCTTTTTTTACAATTTAGTTACTAACGTTCTAAGACAAGGTTTAGCTTGCGCGTTTCTTTTAATAATTATTGTCTATTACCTGAGAGGGGACACCAAGTGGCTGCGCACAATTCTACTTTTTGCATGTGCATCTTTGCTGCATTGGTCCGCAGTACCTTTTCTGGCTATTTTATTACTTCTCAAAAGATTCGACATTAAATTAGGCGTGTTACTTGGTATTTGGCTGGTTGCCGCTGTTGCCTTTTTGGGCAAGCTTCAAAAGGTTCTGCTGGGCCCGGTGCTAGCGTACATACCCAAAATTGATGAGTACCAATCAGCTTACGCACTCACCTCTTATTCTAATAAAACGAACCGAATCGATTTCTTTCTATTTAGTTTATTTTGGTTGGTACTAAGCGTTGGTATTTATCACATGTTTTTCCGAGATGGTACCTATCAAAAGTTGATTAAAGTGTACGTTGCATTTAATACGGTATTCCTGCTCATGGGCTTCCTGCCCTACACGGATAGAATCGCCATCTATTCATGGTTTTTAATTCCACCGCTTGTTTGGTATCCTATTTTGAAAAATAAAAACTATTATTGGCAACTGTCCTTTTTGGCTGTTGTTATTTCTTTATGTATTGGCTTTTACACAGGAACAATTAGTCACTATCAATTATTTTGAAAGGATTTATTATGACTAAACCCTATTGTCGTCTGAACATTTTCTCCAAGTCAGATCATATCAGTCAAGTTGTAACTGGGTTTCACATGTTGGAGCGAGCAGGAATTATTGATTTACAAATAAGCAGCATATCGGATCATACGCACCCATCACCTCATATTGTTGAAGTCGAAATAAATAACCAACATAAGGTGGCCTATGATCTTCTGGATGGCTATAACATCGACCAAGATACTTTCCAAAATTACTTGCGGAAGTTCAATTATTATTTTAAACGTAGCTATAATCCGGAGTACCATCAAGATTTACAGGGTGCATCACAGATATACCCACTCGGTTTGAATTATCATGTGACAATTTCCCGCAATAGGCTGGACCAAATCTTTTTTATGAATGATAAGAGCTTATCGAATGGAATCAAAAAATTTGGTAAATCGATTACAGGTTATCACCAAAACTTTTATGTACATCAATTTGAAGATACTCCGCATATGGAACACCAGCCGAATATTTTATTTACAACACGGACGTGGGATCCTAAAGAGAACGCTAGTAAGAGCACTACGATGCATTCGGCCAAGAGTAAGGATGATCGCATCACGATTAACGAAACGCGAGCCAAGTGTATAAGGCTGTTACGTAAGGAGTTTGGGAATCGGTTTATTGGCGGATTTAGCCCCTCTGAGCATGCAGTGACGCATTATCCAGATTGTGTTGTAGACAAAGCGCTCACGAATCGCATTCATTTTATGAAATTAGTTAAAAAGTCAGGTATATGCATTGCATCAATAGGGTTACATGAATCGAACGGATGGAAGTTAGGAGAGTATGTAGCGGCAAGCAAAGCGATCGTTTCAGAGAAGCTTCGTTATGAAGTTCCAGGCGATTTTGCTAAGGGAACTAACTATTTGGAATTTGTGAATGCCGAAGAATGCGTGGAGCAGACGGTACTTTTATCTGAAGACACAGATCTCGCCTATAGAATGCGAGTCAAAAATTATTTGTACTATCATAATTACGTGCGTCCAGATCGTTTGGTACTGAACAGCTTGCTGCAAGTATTAGCTAATTCCTAAAAAATTATGATGATGATCATGAGGGCAAATCCAAATGAGAACTAAAAAAGCATTTAATAATCTTGCTTCTAGTTTAATCCTACAATTTACAATACTCATTGTAGGATTCATATTGCCGAGATTGTTTATTACGATGTATGGATCCGAAGTGAATGGCATGATTTCTTCGATCAAAAACTTTATGGCGTATCTGATGATTGTAGAAGCAGGTGTTGTGAACGCGTCCATTTCGATTCTATATAATCCATTGTCCAAGCAAGACAGTGCAGGTGTCAACGGAATTATATCGGCATCGAAAACCTTGCTAATGCGTTCCTGCTACCTGCTTATTACATTAACCGTCATACTTGCTATTCTGTATCCAAGCATCGTTACAAGCAATATTGATCCTATGTTATGCGTATTTATGGTATTAATTGTAGGCTGCAGCGGGATTCTGGAACTAGCCGTCATCAATAAATACTTGATTATTCTTACAGCTGATCAACGAGGCTATGTCGTTACCAACATGCAAACCTTAGCTATGATTATGAATGCTGTTATTAGCATTACACTGATTTATTTCAATTTCAGTATCCTGTTTATATCTGCCATTGCCCCGCTAACTGTCTTAGTAAGGGCAGTATTGCTACAACGATATATTAGGAAGCATTATCCTGATATTGATTATAACCAGCCATCACCAATAAATACAATCGATCGGCGCTGGGACGCCCTTGTTCATCAGGTTTCTAGAATGATTATCTTTAATTCGCCGATCCTACTCGTTTCTATTTTTTGCGGATTATCAGAGGTTAGTGTATTGGTGGTTTATAACATGGTAATTTTCGGAATTGCATCTTTCATATCCGGGATGACTGAGGGAATTCTAGCCGGCTTTGGAGATCTTTTAGCCAGGAATGAGCGGGGGACGCTTTTAAAAACATACAACAGTTTAGAATATATTTTCTTTCTAATTATCGCATGGCTCTATACTACTACTGCCCTTCTTCTAATGCCTTTTATTAAAATGTATACATCGGGTATACATGATGCGGATTATTTACGTCCTTGGCTTGCCGTATTGTGCATTGCTGTAGGTATATTAAACAATTATCGAGAGCTGTTCAAAACGATTGTTTTCTCTGCAGCTCGTTTTAAAGAAACAAAATATAGTTCATTAATTGAGGCTGCTATTAATATAGTGGCATCTTTAGTTTTTATTTATTACTTTGGTGTCGAAGGCGTGTTAATGGGAGCAATTTGTTCTAGTTTATATCGCAATATTATCCTTACAACGTACGTTTCACGGCATATTTTACAGCGTTCAGCACTGCTAACCATACGTAGAATTGTGATGAATGGCATCTTCTCGGCAGCAGCAGCAGCACCTTTTATGTATGTTTACAAGATCCAAGTGACCAGTTTTATTAGCTTTGTATTATGGGGAATGGTGATTTTTACTTGGTCGCTCATTATCATTTTCGGTGGTAATGCTCTGATTGATAAAGCGACGACGCGAGACATTATTTTTCGTGTAAAGTTATTGTTTATGTCCAAGGTTAAACCTCAATCGATAGCTGCTAGCACTAACAAAGCGCCAAAGGCGTTATTACATAAGGAGGAGTCTTCTATTTCTGCGATTCAGTTAGGGATTGTTGTTGGAAGTTTTAAGGTACCCAAGTGGGTCTATAATACGATTTCTACACTTGCATCGGATCCTAACTTACAAGTTCAGATCATTATTGATCAAAGCAGAGTAGCTCAAGACATATTTGCTTGTGATGGGCTTATCGACAAGATCGAAAATGCGCTTCAATCAGCCGCGATGAAAATATTGTCACGTCGTATGCAAAATGCTTTTCTTCCAATGGATATCAAATCCTTAGATCACATTGAGGTGATCGAAGGATACACTAATATGGGACGTTATGACGAAATCCTCTCATTAGTAGGTCCGTTGTCTTCTAAGATTGTCTCTGAATTGAAAGTATCTCATTGCGCAGTAGCAAGCCTCTCGCTTCGAAATAAGTATCTGTTAAATGACTATCAAGTAGGAAATCATGCTTTTGATCAGGAAGGCAATGGACTCGTGCTTTTTCAATATGAAAAAGAGGGATGGCAGTTTAAACAAGATATTTGCACCACAATTACGCGTTCAAAGAAATGGATTTTAAACAATCTCAGTTTTGTTCTTCCCCACATCATTCCTGCTTTATTGATGAAAGCCCGATTAATGAGGAATGAAGAGATTCCTATAAACAACTTGATTCAATCTTCATTTACGAAACGTCGCAGAAAGTCATCTAAATTGATGAATTTTAGAAGGCAAATGCGATATGTAGCGGAAAAAATGATGCCTCAGGCTCGGTGGGAGCTTTGGTATGCAACAAGCAATACTTCTTTACATGACATGTCGTCGTACCGTCGACTTAGAGCGCCTGGAGGCGCGGAATGGGCAGATCCGTTTGTAGTTAGTCATGAAGGAAAAACATTTGTATTTTTTGAGGACATTCCATACCGCGCTAAAAAAGCACATCTTTCTGCCGCAGAACTTATGCCAGATGGGTCCATGAAGTTATTTGAGAAAATAATCGTAGAAGATTTTCATCTGTCATACCCGCAGGTATTTAAGATTGGAAATCAATATTACATGATGCCTGAAACTCGCGGCGATCACTCCATCCGAATTTATCGTTGCGTGAGCTTTCCAGATCAATGGGTACTAGACAGGCGAATTATGATTGGAACTGACTGCGTGGATAGTACACTATTCCAGCACAATGGGAAGTATTGGATATTTACAAGTCATTATGCAGGTAATGATGGGCATAACCTGAGCTTGTATATCTATTCATGCGATGATTTATTCTCAGACAATTGGTCACCTCATCCACAGAATCCTATCATTACGGATATAAGGCGTGCAAGAATGGCTGGCCCGATATTCAAGCAAAATGGTCGTTTATACCGTCCATCCCAATACTCAGAGCATCGTTACGGTGAGGCACTTTATGTAAATGAAATTATCGAGCTTAATGAGTTGATATACCGAGAGAAGGTTGTTGATCAAATAAGTCCACCTAAAAATCAAGGGATTGTTGGCTTACATACGCTGTCCGAGGCCAATGGCATCCGTTTTATCGATATTCTAAGGAGAGAGAAAGGTAGTGTGTTAATATGATGAATCAGACTATAGGCGTAGTAGGGTTAGGCTATGTTGGATTACCCTTGGCAGTAGCCTTTGGAGAGAAGTATCCCACAGTAGGCTTTGATACGAATGAACTAAGAGTAAAATCACTACGTATGGGAAGAGATCACACAGGAGAAGTGAAGGAATATGATTTAAAAAAATCGCAGATGAAATTTACGAATGACCCTACGGAATTAACCAACTGTAGGGTCATTATTATTGCAGTGCCTACTCCAATTGATAATGCCAAAAAACCAGATTTAAACCCGTTAATTAAAGCTTCAGAAACGGTAGGCGCGTATCTAGGCAAAGGCACGATTGTTGTTTACGAATCAACCGTATACCCTGGTGCTACCGAAGAAGTATGCGTCCCAATTCTTGAGAAATGTTCAGGATTGAAAGCGGGATTGGATTTTAAGGTAGGCTATTCGCCAGAACGAATTAACCCAGGAGATCAAGAACATACCTTTAAATCCATTATCAAAGTGGTATCTGGTCAAGATGAAGAAAGCTTGAATATCATTGCGGATGTTTACGGATCAGTAGTGGAGGCTGGGATATATCGTGCACAATCGATTAAGGTAGCCGAAGCAGCGAAAGTCATCGAGAATACACAGCGTGACATTAACATTGCATTAATGAACGAATTGGCCATTATTTTTGACCGATTAGGCATAGACACGAAAGAGGTACTAAAAGCATCCTCGACCAAATGGAATTTTCTTAATTTCACTCCTGGTCTCGTCGGTGGCCATTGTATTGGTGTGGATCCCTATTACTTAACGTATAAAGCAGAAAGCGTTGGTTATCATCCGGAAGTTATCTTGGCAGGACGCCGAATTAATGACAGGATGGGTCAGCATATTGCTACTTCATTAGTCAAGCAGATGATTTTGAAAGGAATTCCTGTTCAACGTTCGAGAGTTGCGATTCTGGGATTAACGTTTAAAGAAAATGTGCCAGATATCAGGAATTCCAAAGTTGTGGATATCATAAACGAATTACGACAATTTGGGGTTGATGTTTCTGTGTGCGACCCCTTGGCAGATTCTGAAGACTCAGTTCGAGAATATGGCATTGAGCTAACCAGTATTGAAAATCTGTGCTACTCGAATGATGCAGTCATTATTGCAGTACCCCATCGTGAATTCATCTCCATGCGCTGGAACGGCATTATATCATTACTGAGAAACAGCAGAGGGATTGTGGTTGACGTTAAAGGTTGCTTAGAAGCGAATTCATGTCCTGAAAATATAACTTTGTGGCGGCTCTAGAATTCTGCCAAATGAGGAGAATGTATACATGCTTCATTCCAAAAAAGTGAAAATTTTATATGTCATACCACAAATTATAGTTGGTGGAGCCGAGAAGCAATTATTAGAAACCATAAAATATCTAGATAAAAATGTGTATGAGGTTTATGTTTGCTCCATTTATTCCTTGAATAGAAGTAATAAGGATTTAAAGAATGAGTTCTTGAAAGCTGGCGCTCAGATCATAGATATACACAAGAAATCTAAGTATGACATGTCGATCATCTGGAAACTATTCAAATTTTTGAAAAAGAACGAGATCGCGATTGTGCACTCATTTTTGAATAATATGTGGGCAAGGATGGCGGGGATTATGGCCAAAACACCCGTCATTATTGCTTCTGAAAGAAGCGTTGATAGTTGGTGGAAAACCAGACTTCATTTGATCGTTGATAGTTTTTTGGCTATGTTTACAGATCATATTCTCGTAAATTCTGTAGCGGTGAAAAACTATTATTCGGAAAACTTATATTTTTTGAATAAAAGTAAAATTAAGGTGATATACAACGGAATCGACGTATCTAAATATGATAATGGCAAAAACAAGCATGAAATAAAGAGTCGTTTGGATATAGACAATACGAAGTTAATCGTGGGGATTGTTGCTAGCTTGAAGGAAGTCAAAGATCATTGGACTTTCTTTAATGCGGCTAGATTGATTCTGAACGAAATGAATAATGTGATGTTTCTCGTCGTTGGAGATGGGAGTATGAGGGAGAAGCTGGAGGCGTACACCCGACAGCTAGCTATTGAAGATCATGTGAAATTTCTTGGTTTGAGAGATGACATCCCAGGCATTTTATCCGTCATGGATATCTCCGTATTATCTTCGTTGCAAGAAGGGTTCTCAAACTCAATCTTAGAAGCAATGGCTGCTCAGAAACCGGTTGTTGCAACGAATGTTGGTGGAAATGCAGAAGCGGTTGTAGATGGGGAGACCGGATATATCGTTCCGCCACAAAGAGCAGATTTACTAGCAGAGGCTATATTGAAAATTATGAAGGATAAGAAAACGTTAAAAGAATTTGGGATCAACGGATACAAACGTGTGAAAGAAAACTTTATTAAGGATGATCGGTTCCAAGAATTACACGAGGTCTATCAATTTTCTTTGAAAAAGAAAGGTATTGGATAGGGATAAAATGGTGCCCAAACTCTATATGCGAATTGGAGGATACTATGACGAAGTGTTTAGTAACGGGAGGAGCCGGATTTATTGGTTCTAATTTAGTAGAAACATTATTAAATCAAAATTATGAAGTTAAAGTACTAGATAATCTCTCTACTGGAAAGAAAGAAAATTTGAGAAGTGTTATCGGGGACATCGAATGGATAGAAGGAGATATAAGAGACCTCAATACGTGCCAGAAAGCTTCGAAAAATGTGGATTATATCTTTCATCAAGCTGCATTAGGTTCAGTACCTCGATCAATCGTAGATCCAATTACTTCTCATGATAATAATGTCAATGGGACATTAAATATGTTAGTTTCCGCAAGAGACAACGATGTACAACGAATGATTTTGGCAGCATCTTCTTCTGCTTATGGAGATACAGCTGTTCTGCCGAAGGTTGAGACAATGAATGTAACGCCTTTATCGCCATATGCGGTTACCAAATTAATTTCCGAGTTTTATGCGAATGTATTTTATCGGACTTATGGGTTAGAAACGGTCACACTTCGATATTTCAATGTATTCGGACCCAAGCAAGATCCGAATTCGCAATATGCAGCTGTCATACCCAAATTTATTAAATCCTTACTCCAGAATGAGTCACCCGACATCCATGGAGATGGTGAACAGTCTCGAGACTTTACTTATATCGATAATGTGATGCAAGCGAATTTGAAGGCTTGTTTGGCACCAGTAGAAGCATGTGGAAAGGTATTTAATATTGCTTGCGGCGACCGAATTACGCTTAATGAAGTATTTTACACATTATCCAGTTTGATGAATCGTGATATTAGTCCGAAGTATGTGAAAAGTCGTCAAGGGGATGTAAAACATAGTTTGGCAGATATCGAACAAGCAAGGCTCTTACTAGGCTATCAGCCAGAAGTCAACGTATTTACAGGTTTGGAAAAAGTAGTGGAATGGTATAAGCAAAGTGTCCTATAACTCAATCAGAGAAATATAAACTTGGAGGTTGTCATGATGGGAAAAATACGAGTATTAATTACAGGTGCTGGAAGCGGGGTAGGACAGTCAATCATAAAATCTTTGAAAATGTCCGATTTAGATATCTTACTGATAGGTGCAGAACTGAATCCTTTTAATGTTGGAACCTATAATTGTGATACGGGCTACCTACTTCCTAGTCCAACGAGTCCAACATATGAAGATGAACTCATGCAGATCATCGAAGATGAACAAGTGAGGATTCTATTCCCTGGCACAGATACGGAACTCCCAATTCTAGCTAAGATGCGAGATAGGCTGCTTAACGCGGGTTGCATTGCAGTTGTAGGAAGTGTGGAGAGTATTGAATTAGGTTCGAATAAATTCTCGTGTTACAACTTTTTTGAAAACATAGGGTTCCCATTTGTAAGTACAGTGTATGTAAAAGATAGGATGAGTTTATACGAGAAGTCGGGTCTTCCCATTATTGTGAAACCAACGGATGGTTCGGGTTCTAATGGCATTACCATTATTACCAATAAGGATCAACTACACAATCTCGAGTTTCATGACAGCACATTAATTGCACAGAAGTTTCTCGTGCCGCAAAGTTGGAACAAATCACGCGAAGAAATTACAGATCGAGATGTATATAAGAATGGCAGTCTAAATCAACAAGACGAAATTTCCATTCAAGTTTTGATAGGACAGGATTCTTCCATCCTCGGTTGTTTTATGAGCAATAACGACTTAAAGGCTGGTTATCCCATGAAGATCATTCCTTTTAAAGATGTAAAGCTTGAGAATCTAGTGGTTAAAATGGCAAAAGCTCTTGCTAATGTAGGGCTTGTCGGACCTTGTAATTTTCAATGTAGGATGACAGATGAAGGCCCCGTATTCTTCGAAATAAATACCAGATTTACGGGAATAACAGGCATGAGAGCAGCAATGGGCTTTAATGAGTGTGATGCTATTATTAGAAGCTTTTTGCTCCACGAAAGCACGGAGTCCATACAAAAACGCCTCATCTACGAAGAAGGATTGGTCTGTGCTAGATATATGACGGAAGTCATTATTAAAGAATCTGATTTACAGCAATTCGCCTTATCCAGAGTTAGTTATGCCAAAGGAAATGCGATAAGTCTTTAAACTTCTTGTCATGTAAAAAGTCGCCACTCCAATTAGATGAGGTATGAGTGGCGACAATCGAAATATATTAATGGAGTGATATCGATGTTAACCGTTCCTGGCACTCAACAACAGTTTAAAATACTTAGATTGAGTGACCGAGCTCAATGGGAGTTCTACTTAAGTAGATTTAAAAATAATGTTTTTTGGAGCTACAACTATTCTTGCTTGTATCTTAATGAGGGAGAGGCAGAACTAGCCGTGTATGAGGATTCATCAGGGATCGTTATTTATCCATATATTAAAAGGAAAATTGAAAAGATGCTGGATCTATCTGCAGAGGAGAATTACGACATTACTTCTTCTTATGGATATGGTGGTCCTTTAATCCAGATGTTTGCTGATGGCGATCAGTTAGATTTAATGTATAATTTTTATCTCTACTTTGGTGCGTATTGTAGGGAAGCAAATATTATCTCAGAATTCGTTAGATTTCATCCATTAATACACAATAAAGAATTGTTCGAGAATTTTATTCAAATCGAAGAGATCAACAGAAACATATATGTTGGGCTTAATCGTTTTGAGACGGATGAGGATGTACTAAAGAGTTATAAACATAGTAATAGAAAAAGTATTCGTAAGGCAAAAGAGCATGGTGTTTCGATAATCGTCGATGAAACTTCCAGGTATGGAAGTGAATTTCGCCAAATTTACTATCATACCATGGATAGAAGTGAAGCGAGTGATTTCTACTATTTTTCTGAAGACTATTTTAATCGAATTGACACGCAATTATCAGGGAATTACGTTTATTTTCATGCCGTATTTGACTCGAAAATAGTTTCATCCGAATTATTTCTCTATGATGATGAATGCATTTATTCCTTCTTAGGTGGTACATTAACGGACTATTTTCATGTGTGCCCAAATAATCTACTGAAACACAATGCGATTGTATGGGCGATGAAAAAGGGCATAAAGTACTTTATGCTAGGCGGCGGATATAAAAGTAATGATGGCATATATAAATATAAACAGAGCTTTTCACCAAATCTTGATGCGGGATATTTTATTGGGAAAAATATTCATTGCTTGGACAAGTACAATAAACTTTTGGAACTAAAAAAACAAGAAGTTGGTTCAATAAATTTGAACTACTTTCCAGCGTATCGAAGCGGATAAAAATATGCAGACCTCTTGCATTGTTACGAAATGTATCATATACTAATTATGCAATACATAATGTAACAACAACCGACATTAGGATATGATTAGGAGGCTTTCTACGATGATTACTTCTTCCTCAATTTTTTGTATAGAATGTAATACAGTACTTGAAAGAGGAAATGCAGAATTGATTTTCAAAACAGGATTCTATAAATCACTTATGCCATTGGGGCATTGTAAGGAATGTGTCTGTGAAGGGAAAGATGTGAATATTGCCGTTGTAAGTGTATCGGGGCAAGATTACTCAGATTTTTCAGCTGCTGCATCTTATTTTGCCTAGATGTTCATCCAAGACTGATGCGATCTGGAGGATGTCTGCTGTTGTAACTGTGCATTATTTTCGCGACAGCAGGAATCGAACAGATTTTTTATTTCAAGTTATTGAAAGCGCATTCATTTATTTGATGAAAAACCTCCTTGTTTACAAGTAGGAGGCCACAAACTCACATCTTAATTCAATAAATGCTTATACGCGCTATAATCAATCTGCTGCTTCTCCAGAAAGCTTGTCAAACTCCGATAATCTCGCTTCGGCGTTGCTAATATATATCCCTCAATACAGTGCTCTCTTGTAACTTCCTTCGCGTTCGCCTCTAAGGCAACTTGTCCAATCCTTGCGGCAATGGAATGCTTAGCAATATCACGGAAGGCCGTTGGCACAGGTGAAACCAATTGGTCGAGAAATGCTTTGGAATCAGCAGTCCATAGATGACGCGAGTTGTCCACGTAATGATTTTGCCAATCGAGTTTGGATTTGCCATCCTCTTTCGGAAGTACCTTGAGAAATTTGCGAAACATGAAGTATCCGCCTACGGACATGAAGAAAAGCAGCACGCATACCCAGAAAATGATGAACCACATGAAAAAATCATTCGCCATTTATTTGTCACCTCACCAATTTGCTTCAAATAGATAGTAAGAATTATACCTTATTTCTAGATTTCTTGCGACAATACAGGTAAAATAGGAAGGTAGCAGCTACTAATAAAGGAGTTATGAACTATGCCCAAAATTGGATCACACGTTTCGTTCTCAGATAAAGGCTTGCTAAATGCAGCAGAAGAAGCCGTTTCCTACGGATCATCCACGTTTATGATATACACAGGCGCACCGCAAAATACGCGTCGCAAGCCGATTGAAGAGCAATATATTGAAGAAGGCAAAGCAGTGATGGACAAGCATGCGATGAATGAAATCGTCGTTCATGCGCCATACATTATCAATTTGGGCTCTTATAAGGATGACACCTTTGAGCTCGCTGTACGATTCCTTCAAGAAGAAATCCGTCGGACGGATTATATCGGTGTGCGCAATATCGTGCTTCATCCAGGGGCTTACACGGACAAGGATGCAGACTATGGGATTGCCAGAATTGCCGAAGGTTTGAATGAAGTGCTTGCTGGAGTGAAAGATACGAATGTCAACATTGCTTTGGAAACGATGGCAGGCAAAGGGACAGAAATCGGCCGCAGCTTTGAAGAAATTGCAGAAATCATGGAGCAAGTAGAGTTCAATAACAAACTGACAGTGTGTATGGACACTTGCCATATTCATGATGCCGGCTATGATATCGTGAATGATTTAGACGGAGTATTGCGCCATTTTGACCGTACGATTGGCTTAGAGAAGCTAGGCGTAATCCACTTGAATGACAGCAAAAACCCGCGCGGAGCCAGCAAAGACCGCCATGCACCGCTGGGTTCAGGGTGGATTGGTTTTGAAGCGATGAACAACCTTGCAAACCATGAGAGTCTGCAGCATTTGCCGATGATTCTGGAGACGCCTTGGATTGGTAAAGAAGACAAAACACAGCGTCCGATGTATGAAGCGGAGATTGCGTTGCTTTCCGGTAACTTAAGTGGACGTTTTGGCGGTGAGTTCTTGGATCATGTGGAACGAATCGACTTTTTGATGAACAAAAAGGATATTCACTTCCGCGATTACGTTCTCAAGACGTGGGAACTGCTCAAAAATGATGCAAAAGCGAAGAAAGCAGACGGACGAGAGCCGCTCGAGCGTTTATACGATATTCTGCACGAGGAACGACTTTTCGCTGATCTGAGCGAAGAACAAATCAATCAACGTTTGATTGTCTGGCTTGCTGGAAATGGCGTTTTGAAAAAGGCATAATCACTAGACAAGAGAAGAATCGCTAGGGGGATAAACATGGAAGCGGGAACCACGAATAATTCAATTCGCCGGGAGAGCGAATTGATGAATAGAGCAAGAATGTTGATTTCTTGCCCGGATCAGCCGGGGATTGTTGCAGCTGTATCACAATTTTTATTTGAACATGGTGCGAATATTGTGCAATCTGATCAGTACACGATGGATCCAGAGGGCGGCATGTTTTTCATCCGTATCGAGTTCGATCTAACGGAGTTGACAAGTCGTGTGGAGAAATTAAGAAAGGATTTCTTGGTCGTTGCGGAGAAATTCTCGATGGACTGGAGCCTTTCTCTGGCAAGCCAGAAGAAGCGTATTGCGATTTTCGTTTCAAAAGAAGATCATGCGTTGCTTGAGCTATTATGGCATTGGCGTGCAGGTGATCTCAAAGCAGACATCGCAATGGTTATTTCTAACCATAATGATATGCGCTCCTTGGTAGAGCCGTTTGGGATCCCGTTTCATCACATCCCCGTTACCGCGGCTACTAAAGCGGAGGCGGAGCAACGTCAGCTAGAGGTTATTGGCGATAGCGTCGATGCGATCGTGCTCGCTCGCTACATGCAAATCGTTTCTCCTTCGTTCATTCAACATTATGCGAATCGTATCATCAATATCCACCACTCCTTCTTGCCTGCTTTCGTAGGTGGTAAACCTTATGCCCAAGCGCATAACCGCGGAGTGAAAATTATTGGAGCTACGGCGCACTATGTGACTGACGAATTAGACGCTGGTCCAATTATTGAGCAGGACGTTCAGCGTGTAAGCCACCGTGATAATGTTGAAGATTTGAAACGCATTGGTCGCCATATTGAACGTATCGTGCTTGCACGTGCGGTAGCATGGCATGTGGAAGATCGGATTATTGTGCATAACAATAAGACAGTTGTTTTTAACTAAAAATGGAGCTGCGTCCTTTATTCGGACGCAGTTTTTTGTTTAAATAAACCCAAGATTCTCATATCTCCTGCCTAAGACACCTCTCGCATCGCCGCGCAGCCAATCCTCGATTAGTGTGTAGTATACAGATCGAAAATCGACTTCGTATTTCAAATCGTCTCCATCGAGTCGGATTAAGCTTGGATTATCGCCATATAAGCCACCTTTTACTCGACCTCCAAGTACGAATACTGGAGCAGCAGTGCCATGGTCGGTGCCACCGCTGCCATTTTCTTTCAAACGTCGGCCGAATTCGGAGAAAACAAGGGTTACTACATCGTTTTCCAATCCATGTTCTTTTAAATCTGAGTAAAACGCATGAAGTCCTTTATCTAACTCATCCAAGCTCACTGCATGCTGCTCTCGCTCATTGGCATGATCGTCAAACCCAACTAGTTGCGTGTAATAGATGCGGGTGTCAGAACGAGCGGAGATCAATTTGGCTGTAAGTTGAAGATCATTGGCAATATCAGTATCAGGATAGGATACATGGCTCGAGTAGGAAGATACCATAGAATGAATCGTATCGACACTTTGAAATGCAGAAGTCATGTGAGCCGCAGTTACGCGCAGTGCTTCTTTTTGAGATTGTTTTTGATATATATGCTGTAGTGACTGCGTCATTCTCAGTCTATCATTTTCATAGGTCTCAGAGGAAAAAGGATAGAACTGTTCGATTGAAGTTATAGAAGGAATATTGACACCAGGTGCGTTGAATGACAACTGAGCATACCCTCCAATTTGAATAGCAGGGAGAGACTGGTCACCTAGCGATGTTACGATATAACGGCCAAGCCAACCGCTATCTGAGTACTTCTCGGGCATAGCGGTTTGCCATATATCCATAGAACGGAAATGGGAGAAATTCGGATTAGGATAGCCAACTCCTTGAATAATTGCTAAATTTCCGTCACGAAAATAGTTATGCAAATGCGAAAGGCTTGGGTGAAGGCCTAGTTGATTATTTATGGCGAGAACTTCTTTTTGTTCATACCCAAGTGAAGGGCGATTGTCGTAATAAGCTCCGTACCCATAAGGGATGAGCGTATTAAGCCCATCATTTCCCCCTAAAAGTTGTAAGACAACCAGTATTGGAGATTTACTACGATACCTGTGTCCTGTAAGAAGAGCTCGTCCTTTCTCTGTGGCAAGCAGAGTTCCACCTAAGCTTAGGGTTGCAAGGAGAGCAGTGCTTTTTTTAAGAAAATCTCTTCTAGATAGCCTCATATTGGGTTTAAATCCCTCCTACTTTACTTGACTTTCAGGACATGCCAGTAACAACTGAAGAAGTTGACGTTTGATTGTATCTGAGAGTACGAGGCTATCCTGCGCATACGAGGTAAGCCCCTGAATTGTACTGCTGTTCAATTTACTAATCCGAAGCTTCTTACTCCATATCCGTAATCTTTCTTCCATTGAAACTTTGGCTGTTGGTCTATAGGAATCCAGAAGGAACCAAGAGGAAGACGTTTGGAAAGCGGCAGCTTCTGCAAATCGTAAGCGTTCAAATACATAGTTGGTGTAGAACCAAGCTTCGTTTCCAGCCCACCCAGCCACATTTGGCGGTGCATACAGCTCTTGTCCCATATCTGCTATGGCTTCAATCATGTTCATGGAAGGTGGTAAAGAGAGTGCTCGAGCGATCCCGACTACATAGTCAACAGGTGATTTGATTAGTGACATGTAATGGCCCTCTTCATAGAATTCATCGGAAATAAAGACCCCATAAAGTACATCTTTGATTTGCTTGGATTGTGCGAACTGCGAGGCTACTTTGGCTCTCCACGCATTAGAAGGATCTGGAGATGCAAAGGCTTGCAACAACTTTAATGTAATGAAATCATACAGTGCCGGTTGCGAAAGCAGAACGTTTATCACATCCTGGTCACGCATGTTTCCTTGCTCGCCAAATATCGTTTTCATATGATTATCATGTTGCTTTGGGTCAAACACTGCTTGTTCATGATCGTCATCGTATCGCCATCCCGTGAAGGCCCTGGCAGCTTCTTTCACATCTTGTTCGGTGTAATGCCCCCTACCTAATGTAAATAGCTCCATGACTTCACGCGCATAATTCTCATTTGGACTATCCTTACGATTTTCCCCGATATCGAGCCAAATCATCATGGCTGGATCTCTCCCGATTGCTACTAATAATTCACGAAAAGATCCGAGAGCCTCTCTTCGAAAGAGTTCATTTTGAATGACCATAACGTTGACATCTTCTACTTTTCGAATGGAAGTTGTGAAGTGATTATGCCAGAAAAGAGTCATTCTCTCGATCAATGGTGTATTGCTGTGTATCATTCTATAAACCCAGTAGATTTGTTGATCGTTCAGTTGGTCATATTGTAGTGATCGACCCTCGTCAAGCACTTCTTCTATTGAAAACAGCTTAATCTGTTCATCTAATATCGGCACCCCATTCACCAACCGCCTTACCGTCTCTTCCCTTCCCAAAGCCAAGCTCGCGGCAATATCCTGATCACTAGCGCCAAATGCGGCTCGATTAAATAGATGGATGATTTCTCTTTCTGTCCAGTTCTTTGCCATTTCCCACCTCTTGTCCCAAGCTTATAATTATATATAGTCCGATTATGTGAAAAAAATGATGTTTTAACGGGTTATTGTGGCAAAGCCTTAAAGCAAATGGTACAATAATGCAAGCGAGAAATGTCACTTGTATGTACAAGTTGAAGGCTGATGAAAATACAGAAATCATGGAGGGAAATTTCGAATGACTGCATCAAGCAAAACAATCGAACAATTAGCCGTCGACACGATCCGTACACTCGGTATCGACGCGGTTGAGAAAGCTAAATCAGGCCACCCAGGTATGGTAATGGGAGCGGCGCCAATGGCTTATGTGCTGTGGAAGCAGCATATGAAGCACAATCCTTCAAATCCAAAATGGGTGAACCGTGACCGCTTTGTTCTATCTGCTGGACACGGATCCATGCTACTATACAGCTTGCTTCACTTATGTGGCTATGATTTGCCAATGGAAGAGATCAAGAACTTCCGCCAATGGGGAAGCAAAACGCCAGGTCACCCAGAGTATGGTCATACAGCTGGTGTAGACGCAACTACGGGTCCACTTGGACAAGGTGTTGGTATGGCAGTCGGTATGGCAATGGCTGAAGCACATTTGAGAGAGACTTATAACAAAGAGAACTTCCCAGTTATCGACCACTACACGTACGCGATTTGCGGCGATGGCGATATGATGGAAGGCGTTTCTTCTGAAGCAGTTTCCCTAGCAGCTCACTTGAAATTGGGCAAATTGATTATGTTGTACGATTCAAATGATATTTCGCTGGATGGCGAATTAAATATGGCGTTCTCTGAAAACGTACAAGCACGCTTCGAAGCTTATGGCTGGCAAGTATTGCGCGTAGAAGAGCAAAACGATCTTGCTGCGATCTCCCAAGCGATTGCAGAAGCGAAAGCTGATACAACGCGTCCTACATTGATTGAAGTGAAAACGACAATCGGCTTCGGCAGCCCGAACAAAGGTGGTAAAGGCGGTCACGTTGGACCTCACGGATCACCACTTGGCGGCGACGAAGTGAAATTAACGAAGCAAGCATACGGCTGGCCAGAAGAGCCGGATTTCTTAGTACCGGACGAAGTTCGTGCACACTATGCTGAAATTCAAAAAGAAGGTTCTGCAGCTGAAGAAGCTTGGAGCCAATTGTTGAATGATTACATCAAAGCTTACCCAGAGCTTGGCAACCAATTCAGCGCGGCTGTTAATGGTGAACTGCCTGCTGGCTGGGATGCAGATCTTCCGAAGTACACAACTGCTGATAAGCCAATGGCTACACGTGTTGCTTCCGGTAATGCAATCAATGCAGTTGCAGGCAAATTGCCGCAATTAATTGGGGGTTCCGCGGATCTAGCGAGCTCGAACAACACAATGATTAAAGGCGAATCCAACTACAGCGCTAGCAACTATGCTGGACGCAACGTATGGTTCGGTGTTCGTGAGTTCGGTATGGGTACAGCAATGAACGGTATGGCGCTACATGGTGGTGTCAAAGTGTACGGAGCAACCTTCTTCGTATTCTCAGACTACCTGCGTGCATCCATCCGTCTTGCAGCACTTATGGAGCTTCCTGTTATTTACGTACTAACACACGATAGTATCGCTGTTGGTGAAGATGGACCGACGCATGAGCCGATTGAGCAACTGCCGGCGCTTCGCGTAATTCCAGGCATCACTGTAATCCGTCCTGCTGACGGTAACGAAACGTCCGAAGCTTGGCGTTATGCAATCTCCGAATCCAAAGGGCCGGTTGCGCTTGTATTGACTCGTCAAAACTTGCCGATCCTTGAAGGTACAGTTGAAGGAGCAAGAGCGAACCTAAGCAAAGGCGGATACGTGGTATCCGATGCTGCAAACGGTAAACCAGATGCACAAATCCTGGCAACAGGTTCTGAAGTTCAACTGGCTGTCGCGGCTCAAAAATTGCTGCAAGCCGAAGGCATCAACGTTCGCGTTGTCAGCTTGCCGAGCTTGGAGTTGTTCGAGAAACAATCCAAAGAATACAAAGATTCCGTTATCTTACCAGGCGTGAAGAAGCGTCTTGCAGTTGAGATGGCTTACCCACTTGGTTGGGAGCGTTACACTGGCGACGAAGGTTCAATTCTTGGTATTTCCACATTTGGAGCATCCGCACCAGGGGATACAGTTCTTAGAGAATACGGCTTCTCACCAGAGAACGTTGCAGCACGCGTGAAGGCATTGTTAGGTTAATGAAAATGTAGGGGCTCAGCTTGTCTGAGCCTCGGCTTGCAATCATACTTAGTCATTTTAGAGGGGGAACTATTAATCATGTCCAGCTTTGAAAATGTAACAGTACTTACGAAAGCCAATGTATATTTCGATGGAAAAGTAACAAGCCGCACGGTACAATTTGCTGACGGCACGAAGAAAACACTAGGCATCCTGCTTCCAGGTGAATATGAATTCGGAACAGATGTGAAAGAAATCATGGAAATCCAAGCTGGTGAGCTGAACGTATTGCTTCCAGGCAGCAGCGAGTGGATTACGATCAATGGTCAAGGTGAATTCACAGTGCCAGCGAACGCGAAATTCAAGCTCGAAGTAAAAACAGTGAGCGACTATATCTGTTCTTATATCGCAGAGTAATAACAAAGAGAGTCTAACTCGCTTCAATCCCAAACCCATACATCGATTTGGACCTAAAGTTCAATGGATGTATGGGTTTTCTCATTTTTTGGTAATCCAGCTATAATGGGATCTGATTTCCATCTGCAGCACCTCTTCGATGTCGGTTATACGAATCCATAATTGCTGGATCGTGGGGTGAGTCTGGAGTAGGAGAGTGTGTCGTTGTTTGATGTTAGAGAGGGAGATGCCAATGGATGCAGGATGTGCAGAGTTGACGACGAGGTCCTCAAGCAGCACGGTAATTCCGGCCTCTAAATCGAGGAGTTCTTCAAGGTGAAGTTGCTGAAAAGGAGCGCTTATTGGTATATAAAGTGTGTTCTTGTTGAAGTCTAGATCGTTAGGCCGAAAATGCAGCGCCATCAGAACTGGCTGGATGCGCTCTTCATGAAACTCATAAAAGACGGCTAGTTTGGCTATCTGCCATTCCCCCTTTTCGCTTTAAAATCTCTAATTTGTTCATAATGGCGCGGGTTGCATCGGACCAGTTGGCAGGATTATATGTACGCAATCGAGGTTGATTGAGTTGCTGGTATTCATGATCCATACTACCTTGCAGGACTCGCCGCTGAATCTGTTCGATCCTTTCATTAGCAAGTCGACAAGTCACCTTAAACTCATCAGCAAGAAAGGCGACGATTTCATTCTTTTGTTCGGGGAGCGATAGTTTCTTCAGCATAGATATGGGCATAGCCGCGTAGAGCTGAAAGGCAGATGCGTCCTGCTCCTGCCAATCGACATAGCGTTCTGGCATAACCATCTGATTGCCCGAATGGCGAAGCACATGACAAAGCTCATGTAGAAAGTCTTCCCACTGCTCTTTGACGGATAAACGGCGATCCACATTGATGCTGAATAGCCCATCTTTTTCAATCGCCATACTGTTCATATCCATACTATAAATCCAAATATGCAGTTTAGCAGCCAAATTCGTCATGTTGAGGTGAGTTGGCGATGTGATGCCATGTTGTTGATATAAATCCTCTACCCACTGTTCAAGGGAGGTAGTTTGGTAATGTGTGAACAGGTGAAAACACCTCAATTCCAGAATGTACGTTCGTATATTTAAGGTAAAGAAAAGCCCGTAAGGGCTCTATGTTCGTATAGCTAAAAAGAAATTTTGGCTACTGCTGGCTGTCTGGCGTTCGGGACTGCTGCTGCTCTTTAATGAAGTTCCAAAAACGGAGCATCTCTTCGCGGCGCTCTTTAGGAGCATTCTTGAAGTCTTTAAAAAAAAGACTGACCTCCGGGTCATCGACTTCATCAGAACTAGCCCCGTGTAGAGTGTCTAATGAATCTTCCTCCGTCGGAGCGAATCCAGCAAGGAGCAGAAGCTCGTCTTTCTCAGCAATACTAAGAGCATCAGCTAAGGCAATAACCGTCTCTCGTGAAGGACTGAAGCGGTTATTTTCTATGGAGTTAATAAATGAATAACTAACGCCGGACAGTTCACCTAGTTCTCTAAGAGAATAATTGTGCTGCTTGCGCAGATGCCGGATTCGAATGCCGAATTGCACCATATCTTTCATTGTGTGATCACCTGATTTAATTGTAAATGCTGAGTTGTGCAAAAACAAGGGAACAGGCGAAAAAAAGTTTTGAAACTCAAAACTTTTTGTGTTGAATTTTTAAACAAGAACAAGTATGATATGTTTAGAATTTCAAAACGACAAATTTTAGGAGATGAATGCGAGATGACAGGACATATTTTTAATATAGAACAAGAGCAGGTCGATCGTCGGGCCACACGCAAAAAAGTGGAAAGCGTACTGGAAGCAGTACGTATGTATCGTACGATGGGGGATTTGCGAAGAGACAATGAATTGATTTTGTTCAAATTGATGGAGCAACCGGCTAGCTATCAGGTCGGTTCAGATGAACACTTGCTAGGTGTATGCGGTGAAGTTGAGCAAGCCATATCCCGACTCGATGAGCAAGAACAGGAAATTATTAGAGAAAGGTATTTAAAAAGGGAGAAGACGTTCGACTTTTTGCTGTTTCATGAGCTTAATTTTAGTGAGCGTACGTATCGACGGAAGAAGGGAAGAGCGATTGAAAAGCTTGCGTACATGTTACGACTGGAAGTGAAGGTACAAGAAAGGTGACCGAAGGATGACCGTATGTTGGCAGTTTGCACTTAGTAAAGGCATGGTAAGATCGTTGTGTAGCCAAGTAATGGAGGTGATCTTGCTAAACAAACTGCCCCAATGAACGTTCCGAAAAGATCGTAGCGTGATGTAAGGGACGTGTGGAAGGAGTGAAGAAACGTTTTGATAAGAAAAAAATGTTTTGAATTTCAAAACATTTCATAGAACAACAACGGAGTGAACTAAGAGCAAAATTTATCGGATCTAGAGGGTTTAGTAGCTCTATTCCAAAAAAGAAAGGAGCAAAAACGCATGATCGAAATCAGTTTTAACCTATTCATAGAAGCGCTCGGTGCAATTGCAACTTACGCTTTCGGTGGGTGGAGTGAACTTATAGGGCTGTTCCTCCTGGCGATACTCGTCGATTATGTCACCGGCATTGCCGCCTCGATGAAGGAGCAGAGGAGTCTTGGTTTTTGGGGCCTTGCGCGAAAAGGGCTGATGTTGTTTGTTATTATCCTAGCGCATCGCATGGATATTCTCATGGATACAGACCTGATGATGACGTGCGCGATCTATTTTTATTTGGCAAACGAATTTATTTCGATTACGGAAAATTACGGACGTTTAGGACTGCCGCTTCCTATATTTGTTAAGCAAATGATTCAAGTTTTACGAAGCAAGGGGGAGGGGCTTTGAAATGGTTATTAACTTTTTATTTGCTACTTGGACAAGCCTCACTAGCAGAACCATCAGGTTCGTAATCGGCAGCCGATCCTAGAAACAGCAAAGAACACCGCCTCTTCCCTGTAAGGAAGCACGGTGTTCTATTAGAAGCACCTACACGGCACTCGCAATATGATCCTCAATATACTGCTCTAATTTAATCCGCACGTATGGCGGCAAGCCTGACAGCATACAGCCATAGCGGAAGCTGCGGCCTTCGGTCACGATGCGAATGACGCGTCCTGTGATCGGAGGGAGATCGGCTTCCTGCGGGAAGTGAATGACGACGAACATATCTGGCGCTAGCAGCACATTGGTTGTGATTTGTAAGCCGCTCTCCGATAGATCGAAGAGGGTACCTTCGATGGTTTGTCCGGAGAATGAACCTTCTTGCTCCCATTGATAAATGGACAGCTTGAGGTTAATGTCCAGCTGCACTCGCGTCTTCTTGCGCCGTTCGCGACCTGATAGCGGTGAAGCCGGTTTTCCCGCCTCAACGACAGGCTCGCGAGGCTTAATGACCTGCTGCCCCATCCACTCCTCGTAGCACTTAATAACAGCGCTGAGATCCTCTTCGCCAAAGCCTTTGCTTAGGCCAATTTGGAATAGATTGGTAGCGGATTGCAGCATCGGTGTCGGTAATTGAAATTTATTCGTAATCTCTTGGGCGAGCAGCAGATCCTTCAGCATCAGCTTCAAAGAGAATTGATTGCTGAAATCACGATCAAGAATTTTCTCGCCTTTGAGCTCGACTTGCTTGCTATTGGCTCCGCCAGAACGGGCGATTTCTAAGAATTGGTCTGGGTTAATTCCAGCCTTGGTGGCGATGGATAAGCCTTCTGCAAGACCGGCAAGATTAATGCCTACCATCGTGTTGTGAGCAAGCTTAGCGTAAGAACCAGAGCCGCTCGGGCCGAGGTAAAGTGCTTTGCTGCCAAGTACATGGAACAAATCCAGTTGCTCCTCAAATACTTCTTGGCTGCCGCCGACCATGAACGTAAGCGTACCTGCTTCAGCAGCAGGCTTCGTGCCGGTCACAGGCGCATCAAGGAAGTCGACGAAGTGCGCTGCGAGCTCCTCGGCAAGCTTTTGACTTGTTTGGGGAGATACGGTACTAGAATCAATAATGGTGAGTGCCGGGTGGATTCCGCTCAGAATACCTTGCTCACTATAAAATGTTTCGAGAAGCGCAGCATCATTGCTGAGCATTGTAAATAGGACATCTGAATTACGAGCAACCTCAGCAGGCGTATCGCCAGCTTCAGCCCCTAGTTGCACAAGCTCGTCCACTTTTCCAACAGTGCGATTATACACAGTTACCATAAAACCTTTTTGAATAAGGTTAGCAGCCATGGGCTTTCCCATTGTGCCAAGTCCAATAAAGCCGATACGTTTCATGTCCCTCACCTCTGATTTCATTTTATCATGGGAATTAATACCTGTGAATGACTTTATAGGGACTTTAGTAGGATATAAATGTCTTTTCGCTTACACGATCACTCATCGTGGAATATCATTGCATATAGGTTAGCTCTCTTGGAATATAGGCTCGCTCTCTTGCTTTTAGACAAGCAAATAAGTATGCTAGGAAAAGGTGAAAAATAGAGATGGAGGCGAACCTATTGAGTAAAAAGCTACATTTTGATTACAGTAAGGCATTATCCTTCTTATCCCAGCACGAGGTTGATTACATGTCAGCTCAAGTTGAGCTAGCGCATAATCAATTACATAACAAGACAGGCGCAGGCTCTGATTATTTAGGCTGGGTGGATCTTCCTGAGAACTACAATCGTGAAGAGTTTGCACGCATTCAAGCTTCCGCGAAGAAAATTCAATCCGATTCCGACGCACTAGTTGTGATCGGTATTGGCGGTTCCTATCTAGGTGCGCGTGCGGCACTTGAAATGTTGTCACATTCTTTTTATAACATTTTGCCAAAAGAACAACGTAAAACACCTGAGATTTATTTCGTAGGAAATAATATCTCTTCGACATATGTCACGCATTTGCTTCAATTGCTTGAAGGTAAAGATTTCTCCGTTAACGTCATTTCCAAATCCGGTACAACAACAGAACCAGCGATTGCTTTCCGTATTTTCCGCGAACTATTGGAGAAGAAATATGGTAAAGAAGCAGCTCGCAAACGGATCTATGCAACAACGGATCAAGAGAAGGGCGCACTCAAAACATTAGCGACAGCAGAAGGCTACGAGACTTTCGTGATTCCAGATGATGTTGGTGGACGCTATTCCGTACTAACAGCGGTTGGCTTGCTTCCGATTGCTACAGCTGGTATTGATGTTGAGGCGATTATGAAAGGTGCGGCTGATGCACAGCAAGAGTTCTCTAATCCGAAGCTCAGCGAAAACCAAGCTTATCAATACGCGGCAGTGCGTAACTCCCTGTATCGTAAAGGGAAAACGATTGAGATCCTCGTGAACTACGAGCCATCCTTGCACTTCGTTTCCGAGTGGTGGAAGCAATTGTTCGGGGAGAGTGAAGGGAAGGATTACAAAGGGATTTACCCTGCTTCCGTAGACTTCTCAACGGATCTTCACTCCATGGGACAATTCGTTCAAGATGGTAACCGCATTTTGTTCGAAACGGTAATCCAAGTTGACCAAGTGGCAGATCATATCACAATCGGTACGGATGCAGATGATCTAGATGGTCTGAATTTCCTTAGCGGCAAAACGATGGACTTTGTAAACAAGAAGGCTTTCCAAGGCACGATGCTTGCGCACACAGACGGTCAAGTGCCGAACCTGATCGTAACGCTGCCTGATATGACGCCTTACTCTTTCGGATACATGGTGTACTTCTTTGAAAAAGCATGCGGCATTAGCGGCTACTTGCTGGGTGTGAATCCATTCGATCAACCAGGTGTTGAAGCGTACAAAAAGAACATGTTTGCCCTCTTAGGCAAGCCTGGCTATGAGAAGGAAAAAGCAGAGCTTGAGGCTCGCTTGCAGCAGTAATTAGCATTTCAAAATAAAAACGATCAATCCTATGGGATAGGTCGTTTTTTTGCACCTTATTTTCCATTATTTAGATGGTAAATTTTCTTTCCATATTGTCGAAGTCCAAGCATGTGTGTAGAATATAGTGAAACAGTTGTTTCCTTCTACCGAGAAAGGTTGGCTATGCTAGCACATTACAAAACAATCCATTCGTATGGTTCGTCTGAGATTATCATCAAGAAGTCACGTTTCATCGGTCATGCTAAACCCGTAGAGTCAGAAGAAGAAGCAATTCAGTTTATTGAAGCAATCAAGAAAGAGCACAGATCGGCTACGCATAATTGCAGTGCTTATATCATTGGCGAGCGGGATCAAATCCAGAAGCAATCCGATGATGGTGAACCTAGCGGAACAGCAGGGAAGCCGATTCTGGAAGTGATGAAGCATCAAGGGCTCAAGAATACCGTTGTCGTAGTTACTCGTTATTTTGGTGGCATCATGCTAGGGGCTGGCGGTCTCATTCGTGCGTATACGGATGGCGCTGTGGCAGGCATTGAAGCAGGAAAGCCGATTTATAAAGTAAATCATCAGCTCGTGCTGATTGAAGTCGATTATACATGGTATGGCAAGCTGGAAAATGAACTGAGAAATCAAAAGATGCTGCTAGGGGAAATCGGGTTTACGGACAAAGTGACTGTTCCTTGTTATCCTTTAGCTGCTGAAGCGGAAGCATTCATGAATTGGGCAATTGATGTTACACAAGGTCAAAGCTTGATCGTAGCTGGAGAGAACGAATACATCGATCATGAGAGCTTGCCGGAATAGGCAGGCTCTTGAAAAAAGACAGACACAACGAATTTCATATGAGCTGAGGATGCGGAGGGATAGGAATGGCTAGGAAAGCAGTCGCGCAAGAGCTTAGCAGAGAACGAATTCTTACGGAGGCGCGGGAATTATTCGCTTCTTTCGGCTATCGCGCTTTAACGATGCGAAGCATTGCTAAAGCAATGGGGTACAGTCATGGTGCGTTATATTACCATTTTAATGAGAAAGCTGAATTATTTTATGCACTAATTAAAGACGATTTCGCCTCCTTGCTGCAGCGTCAGCGAGAAATGATTGGTCGTGAGCATGGGTTTAGCGTGAACTTGCTTCAGAAGTTAATGATGGAATTCGTCTGGTTCGGTTTAACCAATCCGAATCACTACGAAATGATGTTTATGATTAACGAGCCTGAACTACAGCAGTACTCGCGCACCGAACAAGCGCAGTGCTTGGATTTGTTTGCCATCGTAATTCGCGAAGTCACAGCTGATCAACCTGGCGCGGAGAGCCGGAAGTTTACGCTCCCGTGGAATTTGTTTATGTCCTTACATGGTCTTATTTCTTATTGTATTCAATTCAAGTTGTCATACGAAGAAGCACGTAAATTAGCGGATGAGCATATTCGCTTGATCTGTGTTAGTTTGGATGTGGATTCGTTAGAATTACAGCGTCCGCTAGTCAAAATGGTTGGGCCGAATGTACGGAAATCATTCGTCATATAGAGGTGAGAAGGAAGCGAGACATTGTGTCTTTGCTTCCTTTTTTAATCCAATAAAACAAACGGTATTTTACATTACCCTATCTGTGCTTTAAAATGATGAAAAGACACCGAGGGAAGGATGATTATCATGAATTTGAATATATGGTCGGAAGAGAACGTTGAGTTTATGTTTGAGGAAATTAAGAAGAAGCTACGCATGGCGACTGGGGGATCCATTAAAGCCTCCAACGTGAAGGAAGAGGTCTACGAGGATCTGAAGGATCTCTATGAGATGGTCGCAAGCAAGGATCGCTTCAGCATAAGCGAGATTGATGCGATTACAACGGAGCTTGGGAAAATTCGTAAAGCATAGTGGATTTGTTGTAAATATTATAAGCTAAAAAATAAGCCGCTGTTTCTGACGTTGAGTCGGAAGGGCGGCTTTTTGCTGCGATTGGCGAGGGGACTGGAACTGGAACTGGAACTAGAACTAGAACTCCATCGGTGCTACTGCTGTCTTCGCATTCCTAAAGCCGACACAAGATATAACAACAACATCACACTAAATAAATTCCAGATACTTGGTACGCTCGCTACCGTCAAGTAAAGTCCGTAGGGAAGTGACCAAACAAAAGCCGCATACATCAGCTTCCTCTTCCTTGTTAATGAGGCGATCAGCCCTAGTCCGGCAGGAGCAACCAACATCACGAGAAGGATTAGCTTTGTATTCATACTTGCTGCACTTTCTGAATAAGGATTCCAAAAAAGGAACCAACAGCAGAGCAGCATGCTACCTATAGAAGCGACGACCCCAACGTAGGAAATTGATAATCTCCATTTCAACGGAACTCCCCCTTTTACCCCTTATTCAGCACCGGCAAGCTCCAATCGCCAATCATGACATTGCATGAAATGGCCAGGTGGATACTCAAATTCACATTCACGCATCAGTGAAAAATGAAGCTTTCGGCACACCGCATTTGATGCGGGGTTGTGAATGGAGGGAAACGCGTGCATCCATCGAAATTTTGCTTCTGAGCTTGCATGGGCAATCGCTGCCTCTAAGGCTGCGCTAGCTATTCCTCGCCCTTGAAAACGGGACAGCACACTCCAACCGACCTCATACACGTTTTCCCCCTGCCATTGGCTGTTCCAGTATCCAATACTGCCCACGACTTCTCGGTTTGGTAGCATAACGATGCTGAACATATGGCCTTTCCCTTTTTCGCTAATTTCAAGGTAGCGTTTGTGGCGAATGAGAAGCTGCTCTTCGGTTTCCGGCCCTCCCAGATGCACCATCATCTCAGGCGCATTGATGAGCCGCAGAAGCTCGAGATCCGTTTCGGACCAAGGCAAGAGGTTAACTTGTGACACACTCACTTTATCTGACATTTTCTCACTCCTAAAGTAAACATGTTGTTTGTTTATACATACTAACACACTTACGAGGACAAAATAGGTGGAAATTGGTAAATAAGGAGTATGAAAATGGTTACCTTACCACAATTCCCACAGTCCTTCTGGCTCGACTCTGTGGACAAGATCCCTCAGTTTCCTAGCCTGACGGCTGATCTTAAGACCGATGTCGTCATAATTGGCGCTGGTATTACTGGGATTACGACTGCATATTTACTCGCTAAGCGAGGTGTGAAAGTCGTCGTTCTGAATGCAGGACCTATTCTAGAAGGTACAACAGGGCACACCACAGCTAAACTTACAACACAGCATGGACTTATTTATCATGAATTTTTGTCCCATTTTGGCGAGGAGAAGACACGGCTTTATTATGAAGCCAATCACGAAGCACTGACGCTTGTCAAACAGACGGTGAATGAGCTAGGCATCGAGTGTCAATTCACAGAAGATGATGCTTATTTGTATACGAGTGACGAAGCTTATTTAAATCAATTACAAGATGAATATTTGGCTTATGGAAAGCTTAACATTCCTGCTGATTATTTGGAATCAAACCCTTTGCCTTTTGCGACGAAATCAGCTATTCGTATGAAAGGGCAGGCTAGATTTAATCCTGTGCCCTATCTGATTCGACTCATTCAGGAGATTACCCAGTTAGGTGGGCAAATATTTGAAGGAACAACAGTCATCGGCGCCACGCACGAGAAGCCTTCTACTGTGAAAACAAAACAAGGGAACCAAGTCATCTGCGACTATGTCGTTACGGCATCCCATTATCCGTTCAACGATATCAAGGGCGCTTATTTTACCCGCCTGCATGCGGAGAAATCTTATGTGATCGCGACTCGTACGAAGACAGCCTTCCCAGGAGGGATGTACATCAACGTGGAGCAGCCGTCACGCTCACTCCGTGCTGTCACCATAGCTGGGGAACCTGCGGTTTTGATAGGCGGCGAGGGGCATAAGACAGGGCAAGGGCTATGCACCCACCAGTATTATGAAAATTTACAGAAGTTCGGGGAGGAGACGTTTGGACTCCAAGAGATTCTGTATCGTTGGTCAGCGCAAGACGTGTTCACGCTAGATAAAATGCCTTATATCGGGCAGCAATTCTCCGATGCTCCTCATCTCCTCATGGCGACTGGCTATCGCAAATGGGGGATGACGAACAGCATGGTCGCAGCGATGCTGAATACGAAGATTATCCTAGGGGAGCAAAGTCCCTACGAAGACGTATTCACACCGCATCGTTTCCATGCGGACCCTAGCGTCAAGACATTTGTCATGGAGAACGCGAATGTTGCGAAGCATTTTGTAGCTGGGAAGTTTGATTTGCAGCATAAACACCCAGAGGAGCTGTCGCCTGATGAGGGATCTGTCGTCAATGTAAATGGCAAGAGAGCCGGCGCTTATCGAGAACCTAATGGTGAGCTTCACGTGGTTGATACAACTTGTACCCATTTGGGGTGTGAAGTCGAGTGGAACGATGCGGAGCGAACATGGGATTGTCCATGCCACGGTTCCAGATATTCCTTCCAAGGCGATGTGATTGAAGGACCGGCGAAAAAAGCGCTAACCAAGCTAATCATCGAAGAACAAGCCTAGGCAAGCAAATCAAGGACAAGAGCGTATTTTTGCATAAAAATGGACAGCTATCCATGCGATGTTACCCCAATAGCCATACACTGTAGAGCAATGTATCTCTGCTCACGTGAAGGAGGTGGACGTTCGTGGCATCCAGAATTCGTAAAGAAGACGTTCGCAAATTGGTCGGAAAAGATATTTTAGCCGTTAAGAAAGACGGCACACAAGTAACGGGTAAGTTAGTACGGATTAGCGGTAACACATTAATTGTAGCTCCACAAAATGGCAAAAAAGTGCAAATCAAAGCGATTATCCCATTGGTTTTATTTGATTTGTTAGCGATTGGTACTGCACCTTATGCGTATGGTGGCTTTGGTGGTGGCTTTGGTTATGGTGGAGGCTTTGGCGGTGGCTTTGGAGGCTTTCCGTATGGCGGTGGCTTTGGCGGCTTCGGTGGTCCAGGACTCTGGTTCTGAGGATGATCGAAATCGAAACTCTTTCCTTTGGGGAAGAGTTTTTTGTTGTTTTAGAAAGGGAACGAAGGCGCCCGCACCAATCGGCAGCCCCCTGAATAGGCTAACATACAGGTTAACAGACGGTGCCCCGAATTGAGGGTAGAAGCGCTGAAACTAACCGCAAACAGGGAGTGAGCAGCATGCCGAGTTCCATCGTGTTTAACATGATCAATATTAATAATCAGAATACGAATGCAACGGTCGGGATCGGAGAGAATGCACAATCCAGCTGGGATTCTCATAGTAAAAACAATTACGGCACCGGTGAATTCATCGGTAATTCGATCGCCTGCAACTTCGTCAATACCATCTTTGATAATGACTTTATCGATGCTCCAATTAATGATCAGGACTTTAAACCAGCCATAACGAATCAAGCTTAGCGGAAGGGTGGCCCAAGGAATGCTGAATCTGCCTGGACCTTTAGACCCGCCGCTGATCCAATTTGATGCGATTCACGTCAACTCCATAGCTGATGGATCTGGAATATTCATCGGCACGAATGCTCAGGTGAATTGGACAACAAGCGGTAAAAGTAATAGCGGCCTTGGTGAAGTGAGTGGTGAACATAACTTGGTGTGGAACAATGTGAACACTGTTTACGATAACGATATCATCGACGCACCATATACCAAGGGTGATTTGATTATTGGACGTGTTTGAAAAACAAGTAAAAAAAAGCTTCGCAACAGCCTTAATCGGCCGTTTGCGGAGCTTTTGTCGTTCCATCTGTCGTAGCATCTGTTGATGCATCTGCCTGTTCTGTTGATGCTGCGGTGCCGGCGGTGAAGCCCGACGCCTGTGCTTGCGAAGTAATCATCTCCTGCAGCCACTCTGGCGTTTCGTTATCACCGACATTGAGCATATCGAGGAAATCCGAATCGTTTAGCATGGAGCGGGTACCGACCAGTTGATTATGATCGCCTTCGACGGCACCGAAGCCTTGAACGGTTTTTTGATTGCTTTGAAAATCGGTTGGCCAATTATTTCCCATATTGATACAGGATGCACTTTCGACAGAACCAATGCGGATGGAGCCAATAATAAAAGTCGGGGACATGAAAGAAGACACCGTAAATCACCTCATTCTCGCACTTTTGACGACTGTGGCGGTGTGTATCGGTAGCCGGTTGAGGTTCGCTCAGGTCCTGAACCCTCATGCACGGATGTACTGTCGGCAGATCTCTCAGGCCTTGACTCTTTGGTCACCTGAGAACGCTGAAAAGCTTTATCTACAGCTTCGTCCTGCGCTTTTCCATTCGGTTTAGCTCCAAAATTATTCCCTAAATTCAACGAGCCGCTCAGTTCCTTAATATCGAGTTGATCGAGTCGAAAGGTTAAATTTTCAAGCACAGGCTGATGGACGTGAAGGTTATCGATATGAATGCGCGGGTGCTTGGCTGACATGTCAGCCAATTGTTCTTCGAGCTTCCGCAGCCGCTGCTCTAATAAATGGACGGTTTGCGTGTGCAGGGAAGACGACACAGTCTCGTTTCTCAGAAGAGAGGATCCTGCTAAAGGCATGGAAGATGATCCGGACGGCGGCCGCGGCGCTTTCTTTTTTTGAAACCACATAGGTAAGGTCAGCTCTTTCGTTTATTCGGTTTAAAATCAAATGTATCATTATCTAGGACCGTGTGCTTCCCGCCTATCACCGCATTGTGATCACCTGTCAGTTCACCGATCCCTTGATTCGTCTTGGCTGAATGCCGCCTTCCGCTAATCCGATTGCTGCCCTTGTTCACGCTGGAATTTTCCGTTATGTCATCAATATGAATGGATTGAAATTGAATCCGAACCATCGTCATTCCCTCCAAATCCTCAATTTCGCCAGGTCTTTCTTTATTTATATGGGGACAAACGCAGAATCATTTCTTTTTTTGCAAAACAAAAAGATCACCTTGCCCCCATGAAGTGGAGTAGGTAATCTCTTCGGTTACGTAAACTGTATGGGGATGACTTTCTCGCCACCCTCCGGAGCAAGCGGAATCCGAATGATAAGCAAGCCATTATGATACTGCGCTCGCATCTGATCGGTCAAAGCTCTGCCAGGCAGGCGAATTGCGCGCTCAAATGTGCCAAAATAACGCTCAGACAGCCGCATTTGCTCGTCACTGACCTGATAAGGACGAACGAGCATGCCTCGGATCAGGAGGGACTGGTCGCGAAAAGATAGCTGAATGTTCTCAGGGGATGACAGTCCTGGCACCTCAGCGACTACGACGAGTTCCTGTGGCGTCTCGTACATATCAACTCTTGGACCAGTTAGCGGAATAATACTGGCAATGTCCTGCCAGAACTCGGGGCCAAGCACATCGCCGGCCTGTGCGGACAGTCCCTTCCAATCGGGTTTTGACGAACGGTTGCCTGGAGGATTCATCTGCCATCATCACCTGACTTCACCATTAAAAGTAGAGCTGCAAGCAGCTTGCTACTAGTTTATGTACTCAGGAGGCGGATTATGGCTGACTCCTTCATTCTGGCCTTACTTACTGCTGCGGAGACCGCCCATTCGCTAGCTGCTGCTGCGCCATACGTACGAGCTCCTTCACCATCGCACCTCCGATTGGACCGCCGACCCTGCCGGCGTCTTCGGAGCTGAGTTGTCCATTGTAGCCTTGCTGCAAGGGAACGCCGAGCGTACGAGCGACCTCGTATTTCACAAGATCAGGACGCTCTGGGTTCACCGCATATCCTTGGTTTTGCATGACGTGAGCTTTCAAAAGCCCTAAGCCATGCTCGGATCCGGGCACCATGGCCCGGTTTCTTCGTCTTCGTGACATCGTCTATCACCTCTTTTTGGTGTTAGGATGCCCTGTCACTCGAGGGTTCATGAGTACGGAAGGTGAAATATTTATGCCCAACATAATTGGCAATGGTGTATATTCCATTTCCGACTAGAATGGCTCCATTATGGAGCCAACCCGTACGGGCATTCGTTAGATAGGAGCCTAGCGCTTCGGCAAGAAGCCAGCTAATTCCATAGGAAACGAAATAGCAGACGAGGATCACCAGGACGAATTTCCACCAACTGCTGCCAATGCTAGCTTTTGAGCGGAAGGTAAACGAACGATTAAGCACGTAGCTCACGACGGCGCCGATCGTATTCCCTCCAAATGTAGCAACCCAATAGTTAAGATCAAATAAGTTAAAGAGAGCAAAGCTGGCGGACAAGCCAACCAACGTATTCAAAACGCCTACAAGTAAGAAGCGCACGAAGCTGCCTGATAATAAGTTTTTTATAGAAAAAGTCATCCCATTACCGCCTTGCAGTTACAGGTTTAACCGCCTGCGAAGTGACAGCTTCATTTTGCAGAGCGTGCTCCGTTAATTCCTTTTCGATCACAAACAGCGGACGCTGCTTCACTTCTTTATAAATTTTACCTATGTATTCGCCGATCAAGCCGAGCGCAAGGAGCTGCACGCCGCCGATGAACCATACCGAGAGAACAAGGGATGTCCACCCCGTCACGTTCGCACCTAAAAACTTGCCCACAATCGCATAAACAGCTGCTACAACGCTCATTGCAAAGAGAACAAAGCCCATCACCGTGACGAATCGGATCGGAGTTACACTAAATGAAGTAATGCCATCGAAGGCAAAAGCCAGCATTTTACGCAATGGATATTTGGATTCACCAGCGAATCGTTCTTTTCGGTCATAATAGACCTGAGTTGAGGGAAATCCTAGCAAAGGGACTAACCCGCGAAGGAACAAGTTAACCTCTTGAAATTTCTCTAAATTATCAAGGGCGCGTTTGCTCATTAAGCGGAAATCCGCATGATTGTAATGGATTTTTACACCTAATGATGTCATGAGTTTATAAAAGCCTTGAGCGGTAGCACGCTTGAACAACGTATCTGCTGAGCGATCCTGACGAATGCCGTAGACAATGTCGTAGCCTTCATGGAATTTAACGAGAAACTCACGAATGACCGCAGTATCATCTTGGAGATCAGCATCGATAGAAACGACACAGTCGGAATACGCTTTCGCTTTCATAAGCCCGGCGAGCAGGGCGCTTTGATGACCGGCATTTTTCGCAAGCTTAAGTCCTGTTACGAATGGATTAGCGAGATGGAAACGCTCAATTAGCGGCCATGTTGCATCTTTACTGCCATCGTCTACAAACAAGACCGTACTACCTTCGGCAACCAATTCATCTGTAATTAGCGCATCTAAGACCTCGCTGAGTTGAAAAACCGTTTCTGGGAGAACTTCTTCTTCGTTATAACAAGGGACCACAATGGTCAAAATCGGTTTAGACACAGTACCTCGTCTCCGTCCTAAATAGGTTGTAGATGTCATGATATAGCTTAAGATTTAATTATAGCTAAAAGGACTGGAAAAAGTAAGCGGCCAGAACGTAAACCAACGTCCCAGCCGCCATGATGCTATTTATTTATATTACCAGCCAAACCCGAATGTACTAAGAACGATAACCAAAAGGACGTATAGAACGAGGACTACAGCAGTGCTTGATCCAGTACCGCAACCACAACTCATGTCAATCCCTCCCTTCACAAAATTACTATATGTCATTCAACTAGTGGTTGCATGGATGAATGTCCCGTATACGTCATAATTATTGGGCAACGTGTCCACTTTTGGAGAGGAGATCTAAGGCCTGTGAGGGACGTTAAAGATGGCTACGATAATGTCTCCCATTTTGCCCACATTTCCCTCGGATTCAACTCGTAGACTTCACTTTCTCGGAACATAAACTGGTGCATAATCAACTCTCGGCGTAAGGTAGCGAAATCGGGATGAAAGTTTTTGAGCATGGTGTTTAGTTCCTTTTCGGTGTAGGCGCGTCCTTTTTCAAGTTCAGCAATGAGGTGCTCGAGGACAATAAGCTTCTTCTTAAGCTGCGCAGGAATGTGTTTGAGTTTGCCGTCGTTTGTGAAAAAGTTTTTTAGAACAGACTGCTTGAGACTCGAATTTTTGTCTGTGTGATCCATAGCAGCGGGAACCTCCTTTTTATTTTTAAAAATAAGGTCAGCAGTCGCTTGACCATGACTGCGAATGAAGGCGTCATTTAATGCGAAATAAATGGTGTTTTTGTCTCGACGTTCATGAATCAGGTTGGCTTCGCGAAGCTTGGAAGCATGGTGGGTAACGGTTGCAGGCGTCACACCTAGTTTCTCAGCGAGAGCTTGCCCATTGGATTCGCCGTCTGCTAACAAGATGAGCATACGTATACGCGTCGCATCGGACAGTGCTTTGTGATAGGTGATGATTTTATCTAATTGCATAGGACGATTAACTCCTCAACTAACTGATTTAATATATATCTAATTAGATAATATTTAAATTAGGTGAACGTGTCAAGCGCGAAAGTTTCCTTCTGGACAGGGGTCATGTAAAATACAAGTATAGAAGTCAAAGCTTAAAGGGGAAAACAATGCGAATACTTGTCATGACAGCAGTCGCTCCCGAGCGAGATGCTATACAACGCGGTCTTGGTCAGGATAGCCGATTCGAATATGCATTAGCAGGCGTGGGTCTTGCCGCAGCAGCAGTGAATGGTGCCCTCGAGCTTGCGAAAGCCGACTATGACCTGTTGATTATCGCTGGCATCGCTGGCGGTTTTGTAGGTCAAGCGGAGGTCGGCTCGCTTGTGATCGCGAGCGAAATCATCGCCGCCGATCTAGGTGTAGAGCTGCTGGACGGCTTCAGCAGCTTGGACGAGCTGGGCTTCGGCTCAACGCGTATTCGCGCCCAAGCCGACCTCGCCCAGCGGGTCACGGCGGCGCTGCAAGCCGCCGGTCTGCAGGCGCAAGCGGCGCCGGTGCTCACGGTGGCCACAGCCACCGGCACAGCGGCAACCGCCGCTGCGCTTGCGGCGCGCGTACCTGGCGCTGCCGCCGAAGCCATGGAAGGCTTCGGCATAGCGACAGCTGCGCAGCAGCGCGGCGTGCCTGTGTTGGAGATCCGCGCGATCTCCAACGCGGTCGGCCCACGAGACCGAGACGCCTGGCGGATCGGTGATGCCTTGCAAGCTCTAGAAGCAGCAGGTTCAGTCTTAGCGGAGGTGCTTTAACATGAAAATAGCGTTCTCACCATGTCCGAACGATACGTTTGTATTTCACGCCTGGGCGCATGGCTTAATCCCAGGCGCACCAGGACTCGATGTCCTCTACGCGGACATCGATATCACCAACCGTCTGGCTGCCGAAGGCATGGGGCCAGACGTGCTCAAGATCTCTTACGCAGCACTCCCGTGGGTGCTGCAGGATTACGCCCTGCTGCCCTGCGGCGGCGCCTTGGGCAGAGGCTGCGGGCCGCTTGTGCTGACGCAGCCAAGCGACGGCCTTGCGGCTGACCCGGCGGCCCTTAGCGGTCGTCGAGTAGCCGTGCCAAGCGAGCGCTCGACCGCGTACTTACTGTTCCGCCTCTGGGCGGAACAGAACGTGCCGGGCGGCGTAGGCGAAATCGTGGTCATGCCGTTCCACGAGATCATGCCCGCTGTGCGGGACGGCCTCATCGATGCCGGCCTCGTTATTCATGAAGCGCGCTTTACGTACCCGTCGTACGGGTTAGCGCTTCTAACGGATCTGGGCAGCTGGTGGGAGTCCGACACCGGGCTGCCAATCCCGCTGGGCGCCATCATTGCGCGGCGCACCATGGATTTGAAGGCGCTCGCCGGCTGGGCTCGCGCCTCGGTTGAATACGCATGGGCGCATCCGGAGGCTTCGCGTGACTACGTCATGCAGCATGCGCAGGAAATGGACCCGCAGGTCGCGCAGCAGCACATCGACCTGTATGTCAATGAGTTCACCGCTGATCTCGGCGATAGCGGTTATGGCGCTGTTTTGACCCTGCTCCAGCGCGCAGCTGAGACAGGTCTTGTGCCGCAGATGGATTATGCGGCTTTACTGAAATAGCTTATTTTGAAGTATCCAAAGAAACACAAAGGGCTGTCTCTCCCTGTAGATGAAATCTACTTGGAAAGACAGCCCTTTTTTAACATATAGGAATTTAAATGTTTTGCGTTCTTTTAAGCGAAGCTAGTTGTAAAAGATGCAAAAAGACACTTATTTTTTGAGAAAGTGGTGAAACGGAGGGAAATAAGTGCAAAAGTGCAACCTTTTGGACCGAAAAGGTGCTCAGAAGAGACATGGCGGCGGAAATAGTTGCCTATTTGCAAAAAAATTGAATCGAGCGGTTCAGCCGCTAGAAAAGGATGCCTTTTTGCAATTTTGCAGCCTTCACAGCTGCATGCAAGAGAGGACCCCGATCTCCTGCCGCCAATTCCACGCTACCCAATCACATTCACCAACCGACCCTCGACAAACCCGCGTGCATTCCGGCTCGCAACATCCATCAACCTTGCTCGCGCTTCCTTCGTTGCCCAAGCAATATGCGGCGTAATAATCACATTCTGCGCATGCAGCAAAGGGTTATCTGGCTTCGGAGGTTCAACCGTTAAGACATCAAGTCCGGCTCCAGCGATGCGCCCCTCATTCAAAGCTTGCGCTACATCGGCCTCATTGAGCAGCCCACCTCTGGCTGTATTAATTAGAATAGCCGACGGTTTCATCAAAGCGATCCGCTCCGCGTTAATCAGCCCATTCGTTTCCGGTGTCAGCGGACAATGCAAACTAATCACATCTGCACGCTGCAGCAGTTCCTCAAGCGATACCCATTCGATGCCTTCCACAGGCTCTGGTTCGCGGCGTCCACTACCTGTGGCTATGACCTTCATGCCCATCGCCCTAGCGATGAGTGCGGTTTGCTTGCCGATTTGACCTAGTCCGACTAGACCCATCGTTTGACCGTTTAACTCCATGAGCGGGGAGACACTATAGCTGAAATCGATTGACGCAGCCCAATCCCCCTGAAGCACACTGTCGCTATGGCGCTGCACACGATGGCAAAATTCCAACACCAACGCAAAAACCAACTGAGCCACCGAATGCGTGCTATATGCAGGAACATTCGTAACGACAATGCCTTTCTCCTTGGCAGCATGGACATCTACAATATTGTAACCAGTAGCCAAAACACCGACATACCGCAGCTTCGGCAGCTGTCCCAGGGTTTGCGCGGAGAGAGGCGTTTTATTCGTCAGCACCATGTCTGCGTTAGCCGCACGCTGGGCGATTTCGGACTCAGCGGTCCGCTCATACACAACTAGCTCCCCAAGAGCCTCAAGCTCGTTCCAGTCCAGATCCCCCGGATTTAACGTAAATCCATCAAGTACAACAATGTTCATCTATGTACATCCCCCAGTCTACGCTTACAAGCATTTACACTCTTTCGCTTTCTTCCTCAATCTCCCGGTTTCCGCTCTCCGTTCTTTCGCTTTCTTCCTCAATCTCCCGGTTTCCGGTCTCCGCTCTTTCGCTTTCTTCCTCAATCTCCCGGTTTCCGCTCTCCGTTCTTTCGCTTTCTCACTGAATCTCCGGTTTCCGCGCTCAATCTCTTTCCCTCACCGGTCTCCAACGTGCCTACATTCACACCTTACTTCTTCACACCCGGCTCCTTAAAAGGGTTCAAAAACACCTTCGGAATATGCGTCTCAAACCGCATCAACTGCCCAGTCGTCGGGTGCACAAAAGCGAGCACACGCGCATGCAGACCAAGTCGATTGATCTCCTTTGATTTGGAGCCATATTTTTTATCGCCAGCAACGGGATGCCCGATGTCCTGCATATGGACGCGAATCTGGTTCTTACGTCCAGTCTCCAAGTTCACCTCAAGCAGCGAAAAGCTCTTGTTCGCTTGCAGCGTTTTGTAATGCGTGACCGCATGCTGTCCGTCGTTCGGGTACGGCGTTGAAAACATTTTGAGCGATTTCGCATGCTCCTTGAGCCATGAAGTAATCGTACCCTCTGGCTTGCGCACCATGCCTTCCACTAGTGCAACGTAGGTCCGCTCCTTGACGCTCTCCTGCCAAGTGTTCTGGAGGTGCTGTTGGACTTGTTCATTTTTGGCAAACATCATCACACCGGATGTGTCTCGATCTAGGCGATGAACGACAAAAATCCGCGCCTTCGGATCATGATTCCGCACATGCGCCGTGAGCTGGCGATAGGCTGTAATTTGATTTTCTTGCGTGTCCGTCGCGATGGATAGCAAGCCAGCATCCTTTTGAATCACAATGACATCGTTATCTTCGTGCAAAATCGTCATGCCTGCCAGCGGGATATCCTCTACGACTTTATCTTTGTTAATCGTAACCGTCATTTCGGGTTGCAGGGGGTAATTATATGCCGTTACCGCTTTACCATTTACAGCGACTTGTCCGCGGGCAAGAATGGCTTTTACTGCGTTTCGGCCTAAGCTCGAAAGCTTTTCTAACAAAAAGGGTAGAAGCTCAGTAGGCTCCTTCACCGTATACTGACGAGTGCTCGACTCCTGGCTTACTTTAGCTGTTTGCGAGTGCTGGCCTTGCGGTTTATGAGAACCGAATTTGGGTTTAGAGTTCGGGCTCCCTTTTGGACGTGAACCTGGTTTCTTTTGCATGAAAAAGTCCTCCTCTTGCGATCGCTTACCTTCCGGTCAGATCATTTGACCTTCAATATACCACGTTCATAAAAGCAAATGAAATGCTTAGCGCGAAGCTTTCCTACCCCTGCAATCTCTGAATCGTACTCCCCGTGAAAAAATCCCCCTGCAGCCGCACATGCTCAAAAGGTAAATGCGGATTCGCAATCCGCCATAGCATGCGATCCGCTGCACGATAGCCAGCCTCTCGAATCGGCAGTTGTGGGCGAGAGCAGAGAGGCAGCGTGTCGATCTGCTCATTCAGGAGTGCAACCAGCGAGCATTGCTGCGGCACGTTCACCCCTAAGCGACGAAGTGTGTGGTACACAGGTGCAGCTTCTTCGTCAATGCCACAAATCACAGCTGTTGGCTGATGCCGCACATATTTTTGCTCAAAATCAACCAACCACCCCTCTGAACCATCTCGCTCTATCGCATGGTCCTTTGGATCAACTGCCACACCAGCTTCTTTCATCGCTTCGTTAAAAGCCTGCCAACGGATGACGAATCCGCGTTGATCTTTCGTATCACCGACATAGAGGATGTTCCTGTGGCCCATTCGCACGAGCCTTCGCACGGCCTGATAGACAGCCTCATAGACATCCCAAATGACACTGTCGACCTTGGACTCCGGCGGCGGAAAATTCAACAAAATTCTAGGGAGCTGCAGCTCTATCAGCTTTTGCTCCAACAAATCCCAGTTCATCCGTGGTGCGATAAACACCCCCTCTGCATAGAGCAGTCCTTGATCCTCAGCCCAGTCATCGAATTGAGAGGGCTTCAATTGAGGCGGTATGAGCAGCGGCTGTACCGTGTGTCCAAATTCCATGAAGCGTTCATGCAAGCCTTGCAGCAGCAAGCGGTTGAAGTTCAACGACTGTTTGTTCTGGACGAGCACAAACCTGCGCTGGACGACGGGATACGGTGAGATGAGATCCTGCTGTAAGGTTTGTTTCTGGTCTTTGGTCATGTAACCAAGTTCACGTGCTAGTTTGAAAACTTCACTTCGTGTCTGCTCAGACATGCCGGGCAGTCCGCGCAATGCTTTGGATACCGTTTGTATAGTCAAGCCTAGCTGATCCGCTAAGTCATGGAGTGTAATTCGTTTGCGCATACGTCTGAGTTGTCCCCTTTTCTGAAATATAGCATTTATATGTTTCACATGATAAGTCGGCTATATTTCTCCATAAACGCACTCGTCCTAAGAGGCCGGCGTAGCCGTTTATTTTGCTACCATCTGTATCTTTAATTTTAAACTAAATTTAAACTAAAAAGAAGGTTATTTTTAAACTACACTTAGAGAGAAGAAACGTATGCGGCATACCCATAAATGAGCAAAAGGGAGCGAATTCAGATGATTAAACAGATAGAAGCAGATGTGGTTGTAGTAGGGGGAGGACCAGCGGGGGTAAATGCAGCGATCGCAGCAGGCCGAAGTGGGGCCAAAACTGTTCTCATAGAAAAATACGGCTTTATCGGCGGGATGTCGACCGCTGCGCTGGTGTATCCTTGGATGACGTTTCACACCACGGATGGCAAACAAGTGATTGCCGGGCTCGCACAAGAAATCATTGACCGTCTCATGGCGATGAACGCATCCCCAGGACATCTTCGGGATACCGTTGGATTTGTAAATACGATTACTCCGTACCATCCTGAAATATATAAGGTTTTGGCTGTCGATATGTTAAAGGAAGCGGGCGTTAAGCTGCTTTTCCATAGCTTTGTGGATCATGTTGAGACGGTGGACAATCGCATTCAATCGGTGCAGCTAACGTCCAAGTCCGGCAGAATTGATGTCAGCGGCAAAGTGTTTATTGATACAACAGGTGACGCTGATCTCGCGTATCTGTCTGGAGCGCCGTGCTTAAAAGGGCGTGATGGTGATAAAGCCACACAGCCAATGACCATGAAATTCAGAATGCGCGGTGTGAATCTGCCTGCCGTGAAACAATACATGATCGATCATCCTGACGAGTTTTATAAAAAGACGCCTTTCTCCGAGCTCGCTGATCTCCCTCTATCTGGTGTACTAGGCTATTTCAAACACTGGAAGGAAGCGAATCTTCCGATCAATCGCGATCAAGTGCTGTTCTTCACAGGTCCAGAGGACGACGAAGTGCTGGTCAATACTACGCGTGTGCAGGGGCTGGACGGCACCAATGTGGAGGATCTGACAGAGGCTGAGGAGCTTGGACGCAAGCAGGTGCTGATGGTCGCTGAGTTTATGCGCAATAACCTGCCGGGCTTCGAAAAAGCTTCGATTTCCAATGTTGGCGCACAAATTGGTATTCGTGAAACACGTCGGATCGACGGTCAGTATGCGCTGCAGGTGGATGATGTCGTGCAAGGACGTCATTTTGATGACGTTATCGCACGCAGCGGCTACCCGATCGATATCCACGATCCGTCTGGCAAAGGCGTAACCGCAGCTTGGGTCAAAGGGGACGGCGCCTACGACATTCCTTACCGCTGCCTGCTGCCGCAAAAAATCGAAAACCTGCTCACCGCAGGTCGCTGCATCTCCACCACGCACGAAGCGCTGGCGACGACGCGCCTCACGCCAAGCTGCATGGCCACGGGCCAAGCCGCAGGCTCCGCAGCGGGACTCGCTGTGAAACACGGCTTGCTTCCAGCGGAGATCAACATTGCTGAATTGCAGGCCGTCCTTGAGAAGGATGGGGCTTTGTTGAAGTAATTAGTTGTTCAATTCAATTTAAATTTAACGTGAAAACCTACAGTTAATTTTCTGAACTTTTGACTTTTCTCCACATTACATGGAAAACCTCCAGCTATTTTTCAGGCTTTTTCCGCTTTCGCGGTAATTACCTGAAATTAACGGGAGGTTTTCCATTTATTTCACTATATTAAGCGAAAATCACGAAATTAGCTGGAGGTTTTCCAGTTAACTCCGTGTTAGGGGCAGGAGGGATGGAGGTTTGGCGTCCGAATACCTCCCCTCAAAACAGGGAATACTTGCATACACATCCTAACCTGTGAGAGAGGCGAGTCCCTATGCTTTTATACCAATTAACCCAATGGTTTGAAGAACGCACGACGTTGCAGCAAGCACTGCAGCATGAGCCGCTTGAATCGGCCGGAGAAATCCACCAGAAGATTCAAGAGGTGGAGCAGCAGCTATATTCCCATGCGGAACGCTGGAAAAACGCCATCGAAGAAGCCTCCTACCTGCAGTTCCCCTATGAAGTCCCGCATCTGGACGATGACATGGTCTTATAATTTGCGTTGTCTTTCCTTTGTATTTCCTCCGTTTTCGTGTAGAATTAGAAGGCACGATAACCCAAGAATAGAACGAGGTTTTTTTCATATGAAAGTACTTGTATCCACACTGAACGCCAAATTCATTCATACCTCCTTGGCTTTGCGCTATCTGAAAGCGTTCTGCGAGAAGGATTTTGATGTTGAAATATCCGAATATACGATCAAAGACCCCGTCATGAATGTTGTCTCTGACATTTATCAGAAGGCGCCAGACGTGCTGGGCTTTTCCTGTTATATATGGAATATCGAAGAGACGATCCACATTATCAAAATGATCAAAAAAATCAGACCAGAAATCCTCATCGTCCTCGGTGGACCTGAGGTTTCTTATGATACGGACTACTGGATGGAGCGCATTCCAGAGGTTGATTTCATCGTCATGGGCGAAGGGGAAGAGACGTTCCACCAGCTGCTGACCGAGATTTCAACAACGCGCAAATACCACTTCGTGTATGGCCTTGCTTACCGCAAGGAGCAAGAAGTCGTGCTCATGCCGGGCAGACCGAAGCTGAAGCTGGATGATATCCCGTCGCCGCACCGCTTCAAGGAAGATCTTCCGAGCCTAGCCAATCGTGTTGTTTATTTTGAGACGAGCCGCGGCTGTCCGTTTTCCTGCCAATTCTGTCTATCCAGTATTGAAGTGGGTGTGCGGTATTTTGACATGGAGCGAACGAAGTCGGACCTGCTGTACCTCATTGACTCCGGCGCGAAGCTGATCAAATTCGTGGATCGTACATTTAATATTAAGCGTGATTATGCGATGGAAATCTTTGAATTCCTTATCCAAAACCACCGCGGCACCGTGTTCCAATTCGAGATTACGGCGGACATCATGCGGCCAGAGGTTCTAGACTACCTTGCTGAAAATGCGCCTCCAGGCACGTTCCGTTTCGAAATCGGTGTGCAATCGACGAATGACACGACGAATGACCTCGTGCAGCGCAGACAAAATTTCTTCAAGTTGAGCCGTACCGTTTCTAAGGTGAAAAACAGTCTCAAAATCGATCAGCATCTCGATCTCATCGCCGGACTGCCGGAAGAGGATTATAACTCGTTCCGTAAGACATTTAACGATGTTTTCGAGCTAGGACCGGAAGAGCTTCAACTAGGCTTTCTTAAAATGCTGCGCGGCACAGGGATGCGTAACGATGCCCATAAATATGGCTATATTTATATGGATCACGCCCCTTATGAGATTCTCGGCAACGACATCCTGCCGTTCACAGACCTAATTCGCATCAAGCGCGTAGAGGATGTGCTCGAAAAATATTGGAACGCCCACCGGATGGATCACACGGTGAAGCACCTTATCGCCAAAGAGTTCGCTTCGGCGTTTGATTTCTTCCAAGAATTCGGCGACTTCTGGGAAGGTCGCGGCTGGCAGAAGATCGGGCATCAGCTCGAGGATCTGTTCACGCGATTACACGAGTTCCTGCTGCATCGCGGAACGAAAAACATGCACATCATCGAAGGCCTGATGAAGCTCGACTACTTCCTCGGCCATAAATATAAGCCGCGCAAAATCTGGTGGGACTTCACCTTGGAGAAGTCCGAGCAGAATGCGTACCTCAAGCTGATCGCGGAGCAGCCTGAGCTCGTCAGCGGAGACTTCCAGAGCCTCCGCATCAACGAAAAAGACCTCCACAAGCATGCCATGCTTGAGGTCTTGCCGTTCGCTTTGCAGACGTATCTGCAAAGCGGCGAACTCGACGAAAGCAGCAAGGAGCTGCTTGTCGTTCACTTCCCGCCGGACGCACAGAAGCCGGCGTCCTACTACACGATGCCGCTGCAGCAGCTGGCCACCATCTAACAACCCTGCCCCTCACGATCATCGTGAGGGGTATTTTTCTTGCGATCTGGGTAAATTAGGAGAGTTAAAGCAGATTGAGAAGAAAGAGGAGAGCGAACAATGATTGAAACGAAACACACACAACTTGAAGAACAAATCATCCAGGTACTGAACGCCAATCAGGTGTGCTCCTTCGCTACGATTGACGGTAACAAGCCGAAGGTACGCTATATGGCCTTGTTTCACGACGGTTTGGAGATTTATTTAACGACGAGCAAAAAAACAGATAAAGTCGAAGAACTCCAAGATAATCCCCATGTGCATATTCTTGTGGGATATGACGGGAAGTCTACGCCTAATATTTTGCAAATTCAGGCTACAGCAACGATTTCTTCGGATAATGCTCTTCGGGAGAAGCTCTGGACGGAGGAGATGAAGCAATGGTTTGAGGGGCCGCATGATCCTAACTATGTCGTAATGGACATTTCTCCTTCCTATATTGAGTATTCGAGTCATGGCTCCGAGCCGCAAGTTTGGAAGAAATAACGCCAGAATCGTAGCTGACTGAACATTTCCCTAAAAAATCCATTGACCACAGGCAAGGTTCAGTGATAAGATTATAAAAATTTACCTATGGATCAAAAGGAGGAAATTGTAAAGTGGCTACGTATTATATGGAACCATCGCGTACGTTTAGTGAGTTTTTGTTGATTCCTAACCTGACGACGAAGGCATGTACACCGGCGAACGTAAAGCTGAAGACCCCGCTAGTCAAGTTTAATAAAGGTGAGGAGCCTGCAATCTCACTGAATATCCCGTTTTCTTCTGCTGTCATGCAAGCTGTATCCGATGACGGAATGGCTATTGCTTTGGCGCGTAGTGGCGGGATTTCGTTCATTTTTGGCTCTCAGTCGATTGAAGAACAAGCGCAGATGGTGCGCAAGGTAAAAGGGTACAAGGCTGGTTTCGTCGTAAGCCGCTCCAACTTGACACCTTCTCATACACTTAGTGATGTGTTGGCATTGAAAGAAGAGACAGGCCACTCCACAGTTGCGATCACAGATGATGGTACAGCGAACGGAAAATTGCTGGGGATCGTAACAGGTCGTGACTATCGCAAGAGCCGCGACTCGCAAGATCGTAAGATTTCGGAGTTCATGACGCCTTTTGAGAAATTAATTTACGGCAAATCAGGGATCACATTGTCCGAAGCGAACAATCTCATTTGGGATCATAAGTTGAATTGCTTGCCGATCGTTGACGATAACGGGCAGCTGGACACGCTTGTTTTCCGCAAGGACTATGATGAGCACAAAGAGAACCCGATGGAGCTTCTAGATAAAAACAAGAGCTACATTGTTGGCGCAGGGATTAACACGAAGGATTATACCGAGAGAGTTCCAGCACTTGTTGAAGCGGGTGTAGATATTCTTGTTATCGATTCCTCGGACGGTTACAGTGAGTGGCAGCATGAGACTGTGCAATATGTGAAGCAAAATTTTGATGTCAAAATTGGTGCCGGTAACGTCGTTGACCGTGAAGGCTTCCGTTACCTAGTAGAGTCCGGTGCAGACTTTATTAAAGTAGGGATCGGCGGCGGTTCTATCTGTATTACGCGGGAACAAAAGGGTATTGGCCGCGGCCAAGCTTCCTCTGTTATGGAGGTTGTTGAAGCAAGAGACGAGTATTTCAAAGAAACAGGTATCTATGTTCCGATCTGTTCCGATGGTGGTATCGTACACGACTACCATGTTACCCTTGCTTTGGCGATGGGCGCTGACTTCGTGATGTTGGGCAGATACTTCGCACGTTTCGATGAGAGTCCAACTCGTAAGCTCAAAGTCGGTAACAATTTCGTGAAAGAGTATTGGGGCGAAGGTTCCAATCGTGCTCGTAACTGGCAGCGATATGACACAGGCGGCAAAAGTAAGCTTCTGTTCGAGGAAGGCGTGGATTCCTACGTTCCTTATGCGGGAAGTCTGCAAGAGAACTTGGACAAGACACTTGGTAAAATCAAGTCCACGATGTGCAACTGCGGTTCATTGTCGCTTGATGAATTGAAGCAAAATGCAAGAATCGCGCTCGTATCCGCAACATCACTCGTTGAAGGCGGAGCACATGACGTGATTCTAAAAGAAAGCAGCCTAACGGAAGAACACTAATAGCGAGAAATAAAAAGCTCTCTGACCATGCCGTATCGCGGCGGATCAGAGAGCTTCTTTCATACTTAGAGATAACTGCGAATAACCGTCATGGTGCCTTCTAATGAGTAGCTGCCCAAATCGGCAGGAAGCAAGAAGCAATCGCCAGGTTTCGTGGCAATTTGGCCATCAGCCCATTGCAGCGTTCCGTTGCCGTCCGCGATAACGAGGATAACGAAGCTGTCAGGCGTTGTGGTAAGCTCCCATTGCGGACCTACAAGCCCTTTTTCTACTGTGAAAAAAGGAGAGGACGCGAGCGTCAACCATGTGCCGGTTTCTGTCATATTGGTTTTCATACGTGTAGAGCCTGAGCCTTCATAGGCGATCACGTTGAGGGAATCCTCGATGTGCAGCTCGCGCAGTTTGCCATCTAGACCAGGACGATTATAGTCATACAACCGGTATGTCGTATCGGAATTTTGTTGAATTTCAGCAACTAGAACGCCCGCGCCAAGTGCGTGTACCGTTCCAGCAGGTATGTAAAAGGAATCGCCAGCTTGAACAGGAACTTCTTGCAAACAGTCCATAATGCGGTTTTCCGCAATGGCTGCTGCCAAGCTTTCCCGTGTTACGCCTTCATTCATGCCGTAAATGATTTTGGCACCAGGCTTCGCATCGAGAATGTACCACATTTCTGTTTTGCCAAGCTCGCCAGCGGCAAGGTTCTCATAGTGATCGTTCGGATGAACTTGAACGGACAGATCGTCCTCACAATCTAGCAGCTTAATTAATAGAGGGAATCGACCGTTTTTCTCGGAAAAGCCTTTCGTACCGAACAACGTTTTACCGTATTTCTCACGAATCTCATCCAGACCTAGGCCTGCCAACTCGCCATTGATGACTTTCGTAGTGCCGTTCGGGTGATCCCCGATCATCCAGCCTTCGCCAATCGCGCCTTCTGGCAGCTCAAAGCCGAATCGTTCAAGGGTTCTGCCTCCCCAAACACGTTCTTTCATTTCTGGTTGAAATTGCAGCGGGTATGACTTCAAAACAATCCCTACTTTCCCCTAGTATTCTATCCATCTGTGTCATTTCTTTCTCTCTAGCATTATATCATGCGGCTATCTTTTTTCTAGAGCCAAGAGATACGGCGCGGAGGCGCTGCGATTGGCAAATTGATACCGCAGCACTTGAAACGCTGCGAGTGGCAGCTGAGAAGCCCAGCGCTCGACCGCGGCGGCTTCTTCGGATCCACCATCGTGCCCGCTGTACAGCACGATGGTCACGATTCCGCCTTTGCGCAGCAGGCGGAGCGCAGCTTCGAGAGCAGGAATGGTGGATTCCTGCTCGGTGATAATGGCTGTATCGGCTCCTGGCAGGTAGCCGAGATTGAAGGTGACCGCGGCGACCTTGCCGTGGCGGTCTTGCGGCACCGCCGCTTCCATGAGCGCATGGCTGCATAAGCTCATGTGCACCTTGGCGTCTGGCTGCTCCTTCGCCAGACGCTGCTCGGTTTGATCCAGCGCGGCCTGCTGGATATCGAAGCCGTACACGCTGCCGCGAGGGCCTACGAGCTTCGCCATATATACAGCATCCACGCCCGTGCCTAGCGTGGCATCTATAACCGTATCACCTGCTTGGACTCGCTGCCCAAGTAGTTGGTGTACAAAACTCAGAACTGAAACAAAACCCATGTGTAATCAACCTCCGTTATTCCGATTTGTCTCTCTTACAAAGGTGTGGTCACATACGATTCCCAAATTCCAAATAAGGTTTTACAGTAACCTTATTTGCTCCACATCCATGTTCTACGATAAAATAACGCCGCGAAAAAACGCTATTTCGATCGAAATGAGTGAAAAATAGCCGTTTTGGAAGAATAGCGCTGTGATATAACGCTATTCTTCCGAATTCTCTACCGAACGACCAAATAAGATGTTTTCGTAACGCTATTTTTCAGAACAGAGGGCATCTTCTCCATACCAGAGGCTGCACTATGACCACTATCCCGCTAACTCAGTAATGCTCAACTCTCGAATCGCCTCTTCCTACCTGAGCGAATGGGATAGTGTCTAGAGGTGTCCTTCTATAACAATGTCACTCCATCACAATAGAGCATTCTGGCTTGGCTCACCAGAATGCTCTAGAGTAATCTTACTTTTTACCTTCCCAATACTTTCCTTGCCACGTATTGCGCTCCAGTAACAATTTATCAAAGGCATTCAGCACTTCCCACTTCTTAAGGCTCCACATCGGTCCGATCAACAGATCCCGCGGAGCATCTCCGGTCAAGCGATGCACGATCATTTCTGGCGGTAAAATTTCTAACGTATCTACAATCAGCTTCACGTACTCATCTTTCTCCAAGAACTGCAGCAAGCCTGCTTCGTATTGTTTCACCATCGGTGTTTTGCGCATGAGATGAAGCAAGTGAATTTTGATGCCTTGCACATCCATCTGGGCGACAGCTTTACCTGTGTCCAGCATCATCTCATGTGTTTCCCCTGGCAAGCCATAAATAATGTGCGCACAGACACGGATATTATGTTTGCGTAGCTTGGCAACGGCGTCCAAATAGCATTGGGTATCATGCGCGCGATTGATCAACGTGGAGGTTGATTCGTGCACGGTTTGCAGACCCATTTCCACCCATAAATACGTGCGCTGATTCAATTCAGCCAAGTATTCGATGACATCATCCGGCAAGCAGTCTGGTCTTGTAGCGATAGATAAGCCTACCACGCCAGGCTGCTTTAAAATGACTTCATAATATTCGCGAAGCTCTTCAACTGGCGCGTAAGTGTTCGTATAAGCTTGAAAATAACCAATATAGCTGGCTTCTGGCCATTTTTGATGCTGCAGATCGCGGATCTTATTAAATTGGGTGACGAGATCATCGCGGCGACTGCCTGCGAAATCTCCTGATCCGCGCGCACTGCAGAAGGTGCAGCCGCCAGTTGCAATTTTGCCATCGCGGTTCGGGCAGGTAAAGCCAGCATCCAGCATAACTTTGAAAACTTTCCCGCCGAAAGCATCGCGCATTTCATAATTCCATGTATGGAAACGTTTATCTCCCCAAAGCTGAGGTGATTCCTGAATCATTGTAGACATAGGACATGTATCCTTTCTTTCTGTTGCTTTTCTTTCTTTCACCCTGTTTTGTTCCAACCTATATTGTAGCGAAATTCCCGCTTGAAAGCGACCCCTGCCTTTCCAATAAAGTCCCCCTATAAAAGCCCATAGAAGGGAGCATGATAACCTTGCACCACAATTACGAGCTGAGAGGGGACATGACTACGTGAAAAAGTTTCGTACGATAACTTTAGCAGTAGCTTTGACAGCAGCTTTAAGTATGGGGGCAGCGGGTGTACAGGCAAGGAATATGGATTCAGGAAACGCAGTGGGAACGGGATCACCAATTGGGACATTGGGGACGGGAACTACGACATCTACGGGCTATACAGGAAGCAACTATGATGCTACTTCTCCTGGAATGGGGCTAGGAACTGGCGTCAGCTCACCAAATTTTAGCGGAAATGGAACGAACGGAATTTATAACGGAAATTTAACGACTCCGAATACGTATTCTGGCTATGGGACAACGACCAGGGGAACTGGTGTCATGGACCATATTAATGGCTATGGAACGAATCCGGTAGAAAAAGGCGCTAACGCGGTTGAACGGGGTGTCGAACGCGGAGCGAATGCTGTCGAGAGAGGTTTTGATCGCAGCGCGAATATGGTTGATAGAATGAGTACCAAAAGCATAGCGACAACACCTCCGAACACATATAGAGCCTATGCAACACCGGAAGATAACACGGATATGAGCTGGGGATGGCTAGGCCTTGTAGGTTTGCTGGGCTTAGCAGGTCTGCGAAGCAATAATAGAAGAAGAGACGAAAGCTATAAATAACGTTCTTTGAACATGCTGCAGCACCTTCCATCTTGGAGGGTGTTTTCTTCTATCTATGAGAGAAAGCTTTGATTTTTTTTATAGAATCGACTATGATTTGTATTCGATAGCATGTACGTGTAGGAGGAAAATGAATAATGCGGTTACGGGGCAGAAAAGGTATTAGAGAAGATATAGAACGTCAAAAAGAACTCGTAGTGTTAAATGCCAAGGATTATAAGGGCAAATGGGCCGAGTTATTCGGAAACAATAACCCGATTCATGCCGAGCTTGGGATGGGTAAAGGGCGCTTTATTAGTGAAATGAGCAAAAAATATCCGAACATCAATTTCATTGGTGTCGATATGTATGATGAATTGATTCGTAAAGCAAGTGAAAAGGCCAAAGTTGCACACGAAATTACAGTTGAAAATGAAGAGGATGCGGTACTTAGCATTCCAAATCTAAGATTGATGCTGTTCAACATCGAGCATATTGAGGATGCTTTCGCTGATGGAGAGTTAGAGCGTGTGTATTTGAACTTCAGTGATCCTTGGCCGAAAAAGAAGCATGCTCGCAGACGTCTAACGCATCCAGGCTTTGTTGCCAAATATCAACAAATTTTGAATGCAAAAGGCGAAATCCATTTGAAAACCGATTCTCAGTCCTTATTCGAATTCTCTTTGAATTCCTTTGCCGATATGGGCCTCAGAATGCGCAATATTTCACTGAACCTTCATGTGGATGGCATTCACCCAGATCACGTGATGACCGAATACGAAACAAAGTTCGCAGGGCAAGGCATGAATATTCATCGCTGCGAGGTTGTGATTGGACAAGAAGCTTTGTCTGCACACCAAGAGCAATTGAAGCAAGCCGTCGCATCCGCTCAAGCCGAAGAAGCTGCTGAAACAGCTGAATAAGACGCTAATCAAACAGACTTTCCAGAGTTGCTGCCAATAAGCAACATGGAGAGTCTGTTTTTTCATCCAAGCAATTGCAGGATCACTTCTGAACCGTCGCCTGCCGGCAGGTGAGACTTTCTATGCTGATTGGACATCCGCTTGGCCTGCACATCGGCATAACGACTAGCAAGCATGGACAACCAGTGTGAGATCGTATCCGCGGACTGGATCGGTTCACCGAAGCCATGTCTTGTACAATAATGAACGTTTTCTTCTTCTTGGCCTGGAAGGGGGTCATAAAATAACATAGGAATCCCTTTAGCCAGCCCTTCTGAGCAGGTCATTCCGCCTGGTTTCGTTACGAGCAAGTCCGAGGCCTCCATCAGTTTACCAATTTCCTTTGTAAATCCGAGCAGATGGATATGAGGGTGCTGATACCGCGGATCTGCGGATAGCTTCGCGATGGCTTTTTCATTATGTCCTAAGCAAAAAATAAACTGAATCCGGTCTCTCCACATCAATAGATGCTCACTTAACGAATCGCCGCCGATCAAGCCCCAGCCTCCGCCCATGACTAATACGGTAGGTATGGAAGACAGCTGGAATTGCTGGCGAATCAGCGTACGATCGTGAATTTCTCGAAAGCTGGGATGAACGGGTATCCCTGTTATTTCGACATGTGAGGCCGCGATGCCATGAATGAGGAGCTTGTGTTTCACATCTTCGGAAGACACCATGTATTTATTAACCTCACGGCTGACCCATGTTCCATGAACATCGTAGTCGGTAATAACTGTACATAGGGGGATGTGTAAGCCTGCGCGCTTTAATCGAGAAACAACTACGCTGGGAAAAGGATGCGTACATACTATGGCTTGGGGGGCCCAATGCTTAATCATAGCAGCCGTTTGTGCATAGAAAATACGATGAAGCGCAAGCTGAGTCAGTGGGTTCAGCGATTTTTGATACTGAGCACGGTACAAACGACCATATAATTTCGGCTGCTTGGAAATAGTTTTCTTATAAGCGCTTAGAATCCATGGGGCCAAGGTGGGATGCAAAAAGGAGCCGAGCTCCACCACACGTGTTTCGATGTTAGAACAGCGCTGCTCCAAGCTGCTGGCTAGTGCGAATGCAGCTTGTGTATGGCCCGCCCCAAAGCCTTCGGATAGAATGAGTACTCTTCTTTTTTGCGATAGATGTTCCATGATTCACCCCCAGAAGGCTGCAGTCACTAATGAAGCTGTCGTCCCAAGCAAGCAACCGACAATACAATCGGATGGATAGTGAAGCCCCAAGTAAATGCGGGACAAGCCGACGATACAAGCTATAGGAATCAATACGAGTCCAAGCATAGGTAAAGCAGATACAATGGGAATCATAACTGAAAAGATGGCTGTGGTATGTCCAGAGGGAAAAGAATGATCCGTTAGTGGGTTTTTATGTGTAATGGTTTGAGGATGGACAAGATAAGGGCGCAGTCTAGGGTACCTTTTTTTCATAATGGCAACAGGGATGTGACTGATTGTCAACGCGATCAGTGCTTGAAAGCCGGCTATACGTAACGAGCCTTGCCCAAAGCAAGCCAAGCATATAGCAACCATGATGGAAGCTGTGGCACCGCCTAGATGGGTTATTTTCGCAAAAAAATGGTCTAGGAAATGATGATGGATACGCTGATTGACGAAGTGGAATAGACGTGTTTCATGATGCTGAAGCCAATGCACAACTTTGCTGCTCATGAATAATCTCCTCCTTCTAATCTGATGAAGTTTCACTCTAGCTTAATTGTACGATGGGTTTATTCGAGGAAGATTAAATGAATGATAACAATTCATAAATTTAAAATTAATGTTGCACTAATCTAGCGTTAATATTTCCGTGTTAGGATGACACATATCTTCGAACCAACAGGCGCAGTTCATAGATCACATCGCAGTTTTCTTCCAGTGTTCCCCAAAGCGGGTACGACTATCCCATCCAAATCTTAGATGATATGTCCTATTTGTGAACGACGGACTCTCTTCGGCATTGTTCTTCGAATGATGTGAAGGTGACCATTTCATCCATTAACAGGGTAATTAAGCAAAAGTTGTCAGTGATTAGCGGAGTGACTTATAATAGGGACGTCGCCACTTAGAAAAGACAGTGTTCGTCTAAATGGTGAACTTTTTGTACACAATAAATGAAAAACGATGAAAACAAGACATTTTCGACCCGATTTCAAGCGCATGCTCTATTCGGCTTGTGCGAATCACCCAAAAATCAAAGAACTGCCCTTTTTTCGGTGTTTGCAGACTTTGACAAACCGGGGGAAAGAGAGGAAAATCAAAAACGATTGTTTTAACGTTTGCCTTTAAACACGAACTACCTGTACATAAACGCACGAAGCATACAAAAAGATAGCTAACGTGCACAAAAAAAGGGGGACTTTGCTTCATGCTAGACAAGATTATGCTTGCCGTTCAAATGTTCTTGGCATTAGTCGGTGCGTATCAGCTGTTTTTAACGTTTTTTGGTTGGTATCGTCCCAAAAAGAAAAAAATGTTCGCTCCGCAGAAATCATTTGCTGTATTGGTTGCCGCTCATAACGAGGAACAAGTTGTTGGGGCCTTGATTGAGAATCTCAAGACGTTAGATTACCCAAAAGAGTTGTATGACATCTTCGTGATTTGTGACAACTGTACAGACAACACAGCGGATATTGCGCGTAATCATGGCGTGTATGCGATGGAGCGTCACAACCCGAACCTGAGAGGGAAAGGGTACGCGATTGAATGGATGCTCAAAGAGCTGTGGAAGCGTGAGCGCCAGTATGACGGCATCGTAATGTTCGATGCGGACAATCTTGTAAGTCCTGACTATTTGACTCACATGAATAATGATCTTTGTTCAGGATCCCGCGTCATTCAAGCCTACTTGGATACGAAAAATCCGAATGATTCTTGGATCACTGGTTCCTTTGCAATCTCGTTCTTCTATGCAAACCGTTTTGTACAAACTCCGCGTTCCAATCTAGGGCTTGCCAATTACCTTGGTGGGACGGGCATGTGCTTCGATGCCGCTTTGTTAAAGCAAGTAGGCTGGCGGGCAACAAGTCTGGTTGAGGATCTTGAGTTCTCCATGATGTGTGTACAAATGGGGATTAAACCTACGTATAACTATGAAACGCGTGTCTATGATGAAAAGCCGCTATCGTTCAATGCTTCTGCTAAGCAGCGTCTGCGTTGGATGCAAGGTCACTTTGAGGTAGCGAAACGTTTCTTCTTCCCGTTGCTATGGCAAGGGATTAAAACAGGCAGCTGGATGAAAATTGACGCGGCGATCTATTCGGCGAATGTATACAATTTCTTCTTCGGTGCCATTCTAACCGTTATGTTGTGGATTCAGTCCATGACATCTCACGGCACAGCGGATTCAGCGTTAGTTCACGTCAACCCCGTGCTTATCAATTCAATCAGCTTAGCGATCTATGTATTGCTTCCGATGGCGATGCTAATTGAAAAGGCACATAAGAAAACATATAAGTATTTGCTGCTTTACCCGCTTTTCATGCTTTCCTGGTGGCCAATTACGTTCTATGCGTTCTTCACGCAAAACAACAAACAATGGAGCCACACCGAGCATACGCGTGTTATTCGGTTAGATGAAATGAAAAGTAAACAAGTGAGTTGACTTTTCTAGAATGAGATGATAATATGTTTCAAGTAAAGCAGAAGCGCCCGCTTCTCACCTGACTAACACAACGTTGGCTGGTTTGAATGAATCATCATGGATATACAATAGGTTTCGTATGAACCTGTTATTGATGAAGATGTGGGCCCACTGTGCCCGCATCTTTTTTATATTTGGAAGAGAGTTACATACTTTATGGAGGTGGAACACGATTAGCAAAGATCATATGATTAATGACGAGATTCGTGTTAAAGAAGTACGCCTTATTGGGGCGGACGGAGAACAACTCGGTATCACGCCGATACGCGAAGCTCTACAAATTGCACTTGACGCGAATCTTGATTTAGTAAACGTTGCACCGACGGCGAAACCGCCTGTCTGCCGCATTATGGATTACGGCAAGTTCCGTTACGAAATGCAGAAGAAAGAAAAAGAAGCTCGTAAGAATCAGAAGATCGTGGACATCAAGGAGATTCGCCTTAGCGCGACGATTGATGAACATGACTTCCAAACGAAGCTTCGCAACGCTGTTAAGTTTCTTGGCGATGGCGATAAAGTCAAGGCTAGCGTTCGTTTCCGTGGTCGCGAAATAGCGCACTCGGAGATTGGCCGCAAAGTTCTTGAGCGTCTAGCTACAGAAACTGCTGACATCTCCTCACAGGAGCGTGCTCCTAAGCTTGAGGGAAGAAGCATGATCATGATCTTAACGCCAAAAGCAACAACTTAGGCGGTATACTAAATTAGGAGGAACAACACCATGCCGAAAATGAAAACACACAGCAGCCTGAAAGGCCGTTTCAAAATCACGGGCACAGGCAAAGTGATGAGATACAAACAAGGTAAGAACCACTTGCTTTCCGGTAAATCATCCAAGCAAAAACGCGTATTGTCCACGAACCCAGTAATGGCTCCTGGCGATGTACGTCGTTTGCAACAACAATTGTCCCTTATCAAAGGTTAATCGTTACTCAGCTTAAACACGGAACATCATTTATATATCCCAGGAGGTAGTTCACAATGGCAAGAGTCAAGGGCGGATTTATTCGCGCTCACCGTCGTAAGAAAATTTTGAAATTAGCAAAAGGTTATTTCGGTTCCAAACACCGTTTATTTAAAACAGCTAAAGAACAAGTAATGAAGTCTTTGGTATATGCATACCGTGACCGTCGTCAAACGAAACGTAACTTCCGTAGACTTTGGATCACTCGTATCAATGCAGGAGCTCGTCAAAACGGCTTGAGCTACAGCAAATTGATGCACGGTTTGAAATTGGCTGGTATCGAAGTTAACCGTAAGATCCTAGCTGATCTAGCTGTTAACGATGCTAAAGCGTTCAACGATTTGGCAACAGCTGCAAAAGCAAAAGTAAACGCGTAAGCGATGCGATGCGTCTGAGAGCTTGTCCCCATCAGGGGGCAAGCTCTTTTTCTTTTTGTACGGAAATCTTGCGAAATCGCATCGTTATAAACATCAGGATCGGGATAACGACTTGGAACAAGGGGTATATCTTCACGCTAAACTTTAGTCCTAACCAAACGTGGATCGTATAGTTAGGTTCAAGAAAGGCAGTAATGAAGATAAGAATCCCAATAATAATAAGCCAACGGCGTTTTTTGATAGCCGGGAACAGATGGGTAAGGGCATATACGGCCCCCCAGTAGAATGTCGTCATTTTCACGAATAAGCCAAGAAACAGCAGTAAGGTGACCATCACATCCAAACGCTCTAATATATCTCCCACCTCGATAAGCTGAACGGTCTGCAGGAAGGGCAGCGTACTGTTAGCCACAAGCGTCGTGCCTAAGACGGCAATATTAAGAACGTTCATGGCGATTAGAAATAAGGAAACGGTCGTATACGAGAGTAGACTGATCTTTTTTAACTTGATCTGATCCGGGAACAGATGCCAAATCATAAAGAAGATAACTGTCTGACCAAAGGGAAAAGACACAAGATCAGGAAAGGCTGTTTTAAGGACGGGAGATAAGCCATTTTCCAGCACTGGGAGCACATTATCGAGATGGATCAAGCCCGCAATGCTAATTAGCAGGATAAGGAAGCTATAGCTCAGGACGACAATGGGGAGAAGTGCCTCTGTCACTCGAAATAACGTATCTACGCCCATGATAATCGCATAAAAAGCTAAGAGAAGGATGATGAACATGGTCACATATTTCGGTGTTGTGCTAAGTAAGGTTAGATTGGAAATTTCGCCGAAGTCGCGCACATTCCTCATGGACTCATAGGCAAAATACATAGCAAAGGATACTCCGATGCAGGTGCCCCCCCACTTACCAAAACAGAGTTTGAGCAATCCCATTAAATCCTGATCAGGTGCCCTTCGTTGTATCGCTATAAATAAAAGCAGGAGGAAAAAGCCAGCCACCGCAGCAGCAAGCATCGCAAGCCAGGCGTCTTGTTTGGCCGAGCTGCCTAACGCAAAGAGCGGAGTACTTCCGATTTCGAAGAGTACGATCATCACAAAAAGCTGATATTTCGAAATCTGAACGGGCATTAGCTAATCCTCCTCTTTGTTTATTTACCAGTCTCTTCTTTTATTTGTAGAAAGGATTTGCCGCTCATCCCAATTCTTTCGATTTTCACTTGTACATTTGTCTCTATTTGAAGGTTTGCAAACTGCTCGTCCCAATTGGGTTTAACTTGATTCCAGATTTTGAGGTAATGTTTGTGCATCGTATCTGCAAGCAGGAAGACATCTGCTTTTTTCTGAACAGCGGAACGAAAAGACTTCGTGATCAGCTCCGTAAGTTCGGCGGAAGCAGACTGCTCCAAGGTGCGTATATCTGCAGGCTGCGTAGGATCATTTGGACAACCGAGCTCCATGAGGGTGCCAGAGGCCTCAACATCTAGGTGCATGATTAATTTTCCGTCTTCGGAGAGAATCGGCTTCATCTTACTTTTGCTGCGATCAATGCGCAGTGCTGAATTGAATTCTCCTGTTCCTTGCTTACACCCAAAGTATAACGTGCTTCGGCTAATCGTATTTCGTATCCAACTTATCCCGTATTCTTCGTCAGGTGTAAACCAGCCAATCAGCTTGTCTTTTTTGAAAATAGACATTCTCCCTAACCGCAGCTTATTCGTGAAGGAGGTTTTTGTAAGCGTAGAAATCGAGGTATTCTCTCCTGTCCCTGAGATGATGATTTCAGGAATAAGGGTAAAAGGGGAGTCTCCCGTCATGCCCATCATCATTTGATACATCATGAGCTGATTGTAATTAGAGCTATTGTTCGCTTCGTTACGAATCATGTTTTTAATGGCGGCTCCTGGCACTTTCTCCAGGGGGATAATTTGTTCAATAATCGTTCTTCCTTGGCCGCCAGTCACTAAGATACTTACCGTCTCACGCGAGTCAGCGTTGCGCAGATAGACGTCTAATAATTGGGATATGCCTTGTTCTGCGGCCTTTTCGCCGATAACAATGACACGATTGTGTGCGAAAAAAAGGGAACGAGGCATTTCCCGGCTTGATTTCTGCACAGCGCCTCGAATCGAGCCGCCACTTGTTGAAAAGACCATCACGGGAGCTTGCTGTCCAGGACTGCCACCCGTGTTAGGGTTTGCAATGGATTGTGGAATAACGACCTGATAGGAAACGATCCATTCCTTTCCGTCCCAGTCAACGGCGGTTGCAGAGGTAATCGCGAGCTGATTTAATTCTTTTCGATCCCAGCAGCCAGTAAGCAGTAAGCAATAGAAGATAAGAAGCCCGAATCGCAGAATACGTTTGTGCATGTCGATCCTCCCATAGGATATCTAACGATCGTCATTGCGATCCTCCTTAGGCATAGAAGGTTTGTCATATGGTGTTTGTCTATTTCGGTTTGTTTTACTGAGCGGCCGTATGAACGTTAACCATCTAGGAATACGAATGAAGGTATCTTTTAGTCTGCTCAGAATCATTGGTGCCACTGGTGTTAAATAGGGGACGCCAAAGGAGCGCAATGAGACCAAATGGATAAGGATGGCCATACAGCCTGTCAATATGCCGAATAAGCCGAAGGTGCCTGCCAGGAGCATCAAGCCAAATCTGATTAAGCGTGCGGCTACAGCCATATTCAGCGCAGGTGTCACAAAGTTGGAAATCGCGGTAAAAGAAACGATAATGACCATCGCAGCAGAAACTAATCCAGCTTGCACAGAGGCTTGTCCTAGCACGAGAGCTCCTACAATGGAGATGGCTGAGCCGATGACACGCGGCATACGCACACCGGCTTCACGAAGCACCTCGAACGTAATTTCCATCAGAAAGGCTTCAACAATCGCTGGAAATGGAACGCTCTCGCGCTGCGCAGCCAAGCTAATTAGCAGGGTAGTCGGCAGCATTTCTTGGTGAAACGTTGTGACCGCGATGTACAGAGACGGCAGCAGCATTGATACGAGGAAGGAGATATAGCGAATGCCCCGGATGAATGTCCCAATGTCAAAACGCTGATAGTAATCTTCACTCGATTGTAAGAATCTAAAAAACGTGACGGGCGCCTGCAAAACAAAGGGAGTCCCGTCCACAAGAATGGCTATTTGTCCCTCTAAAATGCCTGCGGCTACTGAATCCGGCCTTTCAGAATTCATAATCGTTGGAAAAGGAGAGTAGGTCACATCCTCGATATATTCTTCGATATAACCGCTTTCGAGAATACTATCGGTATCGATTCGTTCCAGCCGTTGCATCGCTTCTTTCACGACCTCCGGGTTCGCGATGCCTTCCAAGTAGGCAATCACGACTTCCGTTTGCGTAAATCGGCCAATTCGCAAGGAAATGAACCGTAGATCTGGTGATTTTATTTTCCTGCGCAATAAGGAAGTGTTCGTGCGTATGTCCTCTGTGAAGCCTTCCTTGGGGCCGCGAACGACCGTTTGTGTTTGGGGCTCCTCAATGGCTCTTTTTTCCCAGCCTGCTGTACCTGCAAGTATGGCTTGGTCATAGCCGTCTGCGATAAGAATCGTGTTGCCATTGATCAGCGCAGCGAGGACATCATTGCCTTCGGTGCTAAAGGATATATCGCTGATTGTGATCGTCTGGCACAGCAAATCATGGAAGCACACATCCTGCTGCCAAAAGGATTCATTCTCATGGGAAGCCTGAAGCGGTTTCGTGATATGCTCATTCAGGAGGTCATACTGGGCAAGTCCTTCTATGTAAAATAACGCGACATGATTCGTATCCGGGTAGACGCCGATTTCGAGCAGACGATAGTACACATCAGAGCTTTGGCCTAATTTTTGCTGAAGCCAGTTAACGTTGTCTTGTAAGCTTGTAGACAAAGGGAAAGCGACTTGTAGAGACGGCTTCATGGGTGGCTTCCTCAGAACTTTCCATAGAATTGGTATTATCTTCTCTCTCGCCTCCATTTTTTATTCGATTTCCCTATTGACTATTGGCCTTCCGATGCATATAATAATCTTTAATCATATTTGATATGGTGAAGCATACGAATGAATCGCTATGAAGAGGAAGAAGTAATAAGGGCACTTATGCGCAGAGAGCGTTGGACTTGCTGAAACCATCGCCTTAATCCCTTACGTACGAAGTCACCTCGGAGCTGTTTTCCTGAAACATGCAGATCGCTTGCAAGTATTAGGGAGAACCGGAAGAGCACACGTTATCGTGCTGAAGGTAATGTTCGCTGATGAACATTCCTGCTAAGGTTATGTGCTGTGAGGCATATAGCAAATTTGGGTGGTACCACGGAAGCTTAAACCCCTTTCGTCCCGTTGAACACGTTTTGTGCGTGTCCGGGATGATAGGGGTTTTTCTTATTTTCATGGAAGATTTAACGATGACACGAATTGACTTTTCGAGAGGAGGATCACAATGAATGTTCAAACTGAACCAAAACGCTCTAAAGAAGAACTAATTGAGAAGCTTACGCAGCCAGACCTGATTACAGGTTCCGAAATTTTGCTAAGAAGCTTATTGCTGGAGGGTGTGGACTGCGTCTTTGGATATCCAGGCGGCGCTGTATTGTACATCTATGATGCGATGCACGGTTTTGATGATTTCAATCACTTGTTGACTCGACATGAACAAGGCGCGATTCATGCGGCTGATGGCTACGCTCGTTCAACAGGCAAAGTTGGTGTATGTATCGCAACTTCCGGACCGGGGGCTACGAACCTTGTCACTGGGATTGCTACAGCATATATGGATTCTGTTCCTCTAGTCGTGATTACAGGTAACGTGGCAACGAGCTTCATCGGTACGGATGCTTTCCAAGAGGCTGACATCACAGGCATTACAATGCCGATTACGAAGCACAGCTATCTGGTGAGAGACGTTAATGACCTGCCGCGTATTATTCATGAAGCTTTCCATATTGCAAACTCAGGTCGTAAAGGGCCGGTTCTTATTGACATACCAAAGGATGTCTCCGCTCATAAAACGATATTTAAGCCTGCGAAGGAAGTAAATATTCGTGGATACAACCCTACGGTACAACCTAACAAGCTGCAAGTAGATAAGCTGATCAAAGCCATCGAAGAGGCTGAACGTCCGGTTATCATTGCAGGCGGCGGCGTTGTGTATGCGAATGCTTCTGAGGAATTAATCGAATTTGTAAATAAAACACGGATCCCTGTAGCAACAACGTTGCTAGGCTTAAGCGGCTTCCCAAGTGCACACGAGCTGTGGCTCGGTATGCCAGGGATGCACGGAACGTTTACAGCGAACACAGCGATCCAAAATGCAGATCTTCTTATCTCTATTGGCTCCCGTTTCGATGACCGGGTAACGATGAATTTGAATGGTTTTGCTCCAAAGGTGAAAGTGATCGCGCATATCGATGTTGATCCAGCGGAAATCGGCAAAAACGTGAAAACAGACATTCCTTGCGTAGGCGATGTGAAAGCTGTTCTCGAGTATGCCAATACGAAAGCGAAGCCTGCGAATAATGCAGCTTGGATCACTGAACTGCAAGAAAGCAAAGAGAAGTTCCCGTTGAAATACGGCGAAACAGAAACTGAGCTTAAGCCTCAATTCGTTATTGAAATGATTAGCGAAACGACCAAAGGTGAAGCGATCGTTACGACTGACGTTGGTCAACATCAAATGTGGGCCGCGCAGTTCTATAAGTTCAAAAACCCGCGTTCCCTTGTAACGTCTGGTGGACTTGGTACGATGGGCTTCGGATTCCCATCAGCGATCGGCGCTCAAATGGGGAACCCAGATAAACTGGTTGTTTCCATTAACGGTGACGGCGGCGTGCAGATGTGTGCGCAAGAGCTTGCGATCTGTGCGATCCACAACATACCAGTGAAAGTTGTTATTATTAACAACCAAGTGCTAGGAATGGTTCGCCAATGGCAAGAGATCATTTATGAAAATCGCTACAGTCACATTGATTTGGCAGGAAGCCCTGATTTCGTGAAGCTTGCAGAAGCTTACGGCGTGAAAGGCTTGCGCGCAACGACGAAGGAAGAAGCGAGAAAAGCATGGCAGGAAGCCCTCGATACACCGGGGCCTGTCGTTATTGATTTCGTCGTACCGAAGGGCGAGAACGTATTCCCAATGGTTAAAGCCGGCGATACAATTAGTGACATGTTAATGGGGGATTCGGAATGACAACTAAACATACAGTTTCCGTACTCGTAAACAATCAGCCTGGTGTCCTGCAACGTGTATCTGGTTTGTTTGGACGCAGAGGCTTTAACATTGAAAGCATCACGGTAGGAGAGTCCGAAGAAAACGGACTTTCCCGCATGGTTATCGTAACCACAGGTGACGACAACACGTTGGAGCAAATCTCCAAACAATTGTACAAGTTGATTGACGTCATCAAGGTTGTTGATCTGAGCTCCAACCCAATGGTTGCCAGAGAACTCGCACTTATTAAAGTAAATGCAGAACCTATTATGCGTCCTGAAATTCTTGGTATTGTTGAAACGTTCCGCGCGGCAGTGGTCGATATTGGCCCAGCTTCGTTGATCGTGCAAGTTGTAGGAGATTCAGATAAAATAGATGCTATGGTCGAATTGCTTCGTCCTTATGGCATTCGTGAGCTTTCCCGTACGGGCGTAACTGCGATGATTCGCGGTTCGGTTAAATAAAGAGCTATACCACAAGAAATAAGCTCCTCTTGAGTGGGGGTTTCAGCGAAGTACCACGGTAAATCGTTGAAACACCCACTCAAGGGGTAGACAAAACGGATTCATCATATCAAAGGAGGATTTATTCGAATGGCAGTTACTACTTACTATGAAAAAGATGCAGACTTAGCGGTACTTAAAGGTAAAACGATTGCAGTTGTTGGTTATGGTTCCCAAGGGCACGCACAAGCACAAAACTTGCGTGACAGCGGTTTGAACGTTATTATCGGACTTCGTGAAGGCCGTTCATGGAACGCAGCTAAAAACGATGGTTTTGAAGTTGTATCTGTAGAAGAAGCAGCACGTCGCGCTGATGTTATCCAAATTTTGATGCCGGATGAAACACAAGCTCGCGTTTACCGTGAGTCCATTCAACCGAACATGAAAAAAGGCGCAGCTATCATGTTCTCCCACGGATTTAACATCCATTTCGGACAAATCGTTGCTCCTGAAGGTACAGATGTATTCTTGGTAGCTCCTAAATCCCCTGGTCACATGGTACGTCGTACGTACGTTGAAGGCTTTGGTGTACCTGGCTTGATCGCGATCGAGAAAGATGCGACTGGCAATGCAAAAGCAATCGGTCTTGCTTATGCAAAAGGTATCGGCTGTACACGTGCAGGCGTTATCGAGACTTCTTTCCGTGAAGAAACAGAAACTGATTTGTTCGGTGAGCAAGCAGTTCTTTGTGGTGGTGCTTCCGAGCTAGTTAAAGCTGGTTTCGAAACATTGGTTGAAGCGGGTTATGCTCCAGAAATGGCTTACTTCGAGTGCTTGCACGAATTGAAATTGATCGTTGATATGATGTATGAAGGCGGAATCTCCTCCATGCGCAGCTCCATCTCCAACACAGCGGAGTATGGTGACTATGTAACAGGACCTCGTATCATCACAGCTGAAACGAAAAAAGAGATGAAAGCTGTTCTTGCTGACATCCAACAAGGTAAATTCGCTCGCGACTTCATCTTGGAAAACCAATCCAACTTCGCATTCATGAACGCTACGCGTCGTAATGAAGCACAACACCCAATCGAGGTTACTGGTGCTCAATTGCGTGAAATGATGCACTGGATCAAAAAATAATCATTCGGCATTATAGAATCTTATAGATGTACATTCCACAGGGAGTGATTGAGGAGAATTTCCCAATTGCTCCCTGTGAATACTATACAGACATGGAAATTCAAATCGTAGCACATGCTTACAAAATAAGATTTCAAACGTTTTAGGAGGTGACATGGTGCGTAAAATTTATATTTTTGATACAACTCTTCGTGATGGTGAGCAATCGCCAGGGGTAAACCTAAATACGCAGGAGAAGGTCGAGATCGCATTGCAGCTGGAGAAGCTGGGCGTGGATCGTATGGAGGCTGGTTTTCCTGCAGCATCCCCAGGGGATTTGGCTGGTGTAAATGCGGTCGCAAGAGCGGTTAAGAACGCTTCGGTTATCGGCTTGTCTCGTTCCAGAGAGCAGGATATCGAGGCTGTGCGTGAAGCCCTTAAAGGTGCACAAGATCCTTGCATCCATCTCTTCCTTGCCACGTCGCCAATTCACCGTCAGCATAAGCTGCGGATGGAGAAGCACCAGGTGCTGGAAACTGCGGAAGCTGCGATTAAATACGCGAAAAAGTACTTTAGCAAAATCGAGTTCTCACTTGAGGATGCTGGACGTACGGAGCTGGACTTTATCGCTGAAGTGACGAACATGGCGATTCGCGCCGGCGCTTCTGTCGTGAATATTCCAGATACCGTTGGCTACATGACACCGTATGACTACGGTAATATTTTCAAAATGCTGAAGGAAACCGTTCCAGGCATTGAGAAAATTCAATTGAGCGCGCACTGCCATGACGATCTTGGCATGGCGACTGCGAACGCGCTCGCTGCTGTTCTGAACGGTGCCGATCAAATCGAAGGCACCATTAACGGAATTGGCGAGCGAGCAGGGAACACCTCGATCGAGGAAGTCGTCATGGCGTTGGAAACTCGCCAGGACTTCTACCAAGCGAAGACATCGCTTGTGTTGAACGAGATCTACCGCACCAGCCGTCTTGTCAGCAAGCTGACAGGCATGGTGGTTCCAGGCAACAAGGCGATTGTTGGCGCTAACGCCTTCGCGCATGAGTCCGGCATCCATCAGGATGGGATGCTCAAAGAGAAAACAACATACGAGATTATGTCTCCGGAAACGATCGGCGTGAAGGAAAGTAAACTCGTGATGGGTAAACACTCCGGACGCCACGCGTTCCGTGAGAAGCTCATTGATCTCGGCTACGAGCTCGGCGACGAGCAAGTGAACGCAGCTTTTGCCAAGTTCAAGGATTTGGCAGATCGCAAGAAGCAAGTCGAAGACGAAGATATTCGTGCTTTGATCGAAGAGAAATTGATCGAGACACCGGAAATTTTCGCGCTGGGTACGCTTCAAGTTGCTTACGGCAACCAAATGACACCAACGGCAACAGTGCACGTTCGCTTCCAAGACGGCAGCGAAGTGGCTGAAAGCGCGGTAGGTAACGGTTCCGTTGACGCAATTTACAACGCGATTGATAAAGCGACAAAGGAAAACGTAGAGCTGGATGATTATTCCATTAAATCCGTTTCCCACGGGAAAGATGCGCTTGGTGAAGTTCACGTCGTGCTGAAGCAGGACTCAGTATCTGTGCAAGGACGCGGTATTTCGACGGACATTCTGGAAGCAAGCGCGAAGGCTTACCTCGACGCTGTGAACAGACTGATCGATAAGCGCAAAAACCCAACAAGCAACAGAAGCAACGTAACGTTAATATAAGCTCTTAGCTATTATGGCAACCCGGATTAGCACCTCACCTCCAAGAATCGAGGAGGGGTGCTTTCTACAAATGCGAAAGGATGCGTCCCTGTATGAAATATCGATTTTCTAAATCGTTGGAAGGCTTCTCATCGTCGGCTGTAAGAGAAATTCTTAAGCTGACACAAGGGAGCTCGATTATTTCCTTCGCTGGCGGATTGCCTGCTGAAGAGTTTTTCCCATTAGACGCTGTCAGTGAAGCGTTTACGCGAGTTGTAGGCGGCGGCAAGTCTGCGTTGCAATATGGTTTGACCGAAGGTTACAAGCCTTTGCGCGAGTCCCTATGCAAGCGGATGGCGGCTAAAAACATGATCGTTACGCCAGATGAGATGTTGTTGACAACAGGCTCGCAGCAAGCGATCGATCTTTTAACTCGTGTGTACATTGACGAAGGTGATGTCATTCTCGTCGAACGTCCGACCTATTTGGCAGCGATTCAAGTGTATCAAGCCAAAGGGGCGAAAATCGTTTCGGTTGATAGCGACAATGACGGTATGATTCTCGAGGATTTGGCAGCTAAAATCGCGAAGCATAATCCGAAAATGGTCTACGTCATTCCAACGTTCTCCAACCCTGCGGGTCGTGCGTGGAGCTTGGAACGTCGTCAAGGCTTGCTGGATATTTGTCGCGGTGCCGATGTACTCATTTTGGAAGATGATCCGTATGGTGAAATCCAGTTTGACGAGAGCGAAAGCTACCCGACGATCTACTCGCTTGGCGGTAAAGCGGAAGGTGGCAACGTTGTTTATACGAGTACGTTCTCCAAAACCGTAGCGCCTGCTTTCCGTACAGGCTGGATCATGGGCGACGAGTCGGTTATTCGTCAGGTTGCACGCTTCAAGCAATCCGCGGATCTGCACTCCAGCACGATCGATCAGCAAACGCTGTATCATTTGCTTGAGCATTTTGATCTGGACGCTCATATTTCCCTCATCCGTGAACAGTATCTGGATCGGATGAAATTCATGTCAGGGCTGCTCGCAGAGTTGAACTGGCCTGGTCTGAAATGGGAAGAGCCAAAGGGCGGCATGTTTATCTGGGTAGAGCTTCCTGAGCAAATTAACGCAGCCGAGTTGTTGAAAATAGCGGTCAAAGAAGGCGTTGCCTTTGTACCAGGCGCAACGTTCTACGCGGAGAATCCACAGTATAACACGATGCGTTTGAACTACACGCACACGGATAAAGAAACAACAGCTTTGGGTATGAAGAAGCTCGCGAAGGCGATGGAATCGTATTTGCAAAACGCATAATTTAGAGAGAAAGCACCCAAGGTTTTGGCCTTGGGTGCTTTTTGTCCATGACCTTCTTTCAATCTTCGTAATCGTTCACCCTAGCGTTTTACCATTAATGTGAGTAACTAATCAAACAATTGACTAGGAAAAAATTAGAAATTAAGATGGAAATAGGATGTGAGAAAGGGGGCTTTCTAGCCGATGCGCAAGCAAAAACAACCCTTAAAGCCGATCCGCCGAAGTCGGGCGAGGATTTATTTCGGAATCAAAGCCTACCGATTGAAGCGATATATAGCCTGGTTTTTTGATGGGAAAAAATATGCGAAAAGTCAACAAGAACAATCGCTGCCAGAGCTAGCTTTTACGCACCGTACTCCACTTCTAAGGCAGTTAAAAGACGTTGATATGTGGCTTCAGCACAATAAGGTCATCAATTTGAGGCTCGCTGCCAAGAAGTTGAATGGCGTGATCATCCGGCCTGGCGAGACTTTTTCCTATTGGCGCTTAATTGGGACGACGACCCGTAGAAAAGGATATGTCGATGGCATGGTGCTTTTTCATGGGCAGGTGAAGTCGGGGGTTGGAGGCGGTTTATGCCAGCTTTCGAATCTGATCTATTGGATGACGTTGCATACGCCGCTTACGGTAACCGAAAGGTATCGCCACAGCTATGATGTATTTCCAGATGCGGGGAGAGTTCAGCCTTTTGGGAGCGGGGCAACGTGTTACTATAATTATTTGGATTTGCAGATTCGGAACGACACGACGGAGGCGTATCAGCTTGTTATCCAGCTCACAGATACCCATTTGGTTGGAGAGTGGCGAACGCTAAGCCCAAGTCTTCATCGTTACGAGATCTATGAAAAGAGCCATAGAATGACACGTGAATCTTGGGGCCGATATGTGAGGCACAATGAAATTCACCGAAAAGTGATGAACAGGGACGGGCAGCTAGTTAGGGATGAATGGGTGACGGATAACCATGCCATTATGATGTATGAACCTTTACTTACGGCGGGCGAGTCCAAAATATGAGTCCCGAAAGCTTACCAATGAAGTCCGGACATAACTCCGAAATTTGATGAAAACTTAATGTTTTTTATGGGAAATATATCCACTACTGGATGTGCTCATCATTGGAAATTGTTCGATCAGATTGTATCTTATACAATGTGTTGTTTGTATATTACGTCTGAGAGGGGAATTGGCATGAAGTTTCTTGTCCTTGTTCATGTTTTGTCTGCGATCATCGGGGTTGGTCCAACGTTTTTTGCCCATGTACTGCTAAGAAAAAAGCAAACGCTCGAGGAATTGAGGATGTCTTTACGAGTAGGTAGTCGTTTGGAGATTTTCCCGAAAATCGGCGGCACTCTTGCCGTACTGACTGGATTGTTGCTGATCTGGTTAGGCGATTATGGCTCCATCATGCAAACTTGGCTGATCGGCTCGCTAGTGGCCTATGTCATCATTCAGATTCTTGCGATCGGTTTCGCAACGCCAAATCAGAAAAAGCTTGGAGGCTGGGTGCTAGACCCTTCCAATCAGCAGGCGACTACACTGCCAGGGGAGCAAGTGATGCTGTGGTCAAAAGCGCGCAATTACTTCTATGCCGCATCTACGGTGGGTGTCATATTGTTCATCTTCATGATCATGAAACCAAGCTAAGCTTACGCCCTTTCATGCTAATCGGCAGGAGAGGGCTTTTTGTAACTAGCTGTTATAGGAATAAACTATTAAAGCGATAGCTTTTATATCTAAAGTAGGGTGTAATCTTATGGTACAATGAGGACAGAAATAATGATTGGAATGCTAACAAACTAGGTTTGCTAAAATAAGGAGTGAATGATTGTCATGGCTGATGTTAAAAAAATCGCGGTAATCGCTGGGGACGGTATTGGTCCAGAAGTCGTTGCAGAAGCAGAAAAAGTATTGAAACGTACCGAAGAATTGTTCGGATACCAATTTGAAACAGAACACGCGCTTTTCGGCGGTATTGCGATTGATGAGAAAGGTACACCGCTTCCGGAAGAAACGTTGAAAGTTTGTCAATCCGCAGACGCTGTACTTCTAGGAGCAGTTGGCGGTCCGAAATGGGACAACAACTCCAAAGAGCTTCGCCCAGAAACAGGTCTTCTAGGCATTCGTAAAGCGCTTGGCTTGTTCTCCAACATTCGTCCTGCGTTCATCTTCGACTGCTTGAAAGAAGCTTCCACATTGAAACCGGAAGTTCTTGAAGGTACAGATTTGATCGTTGTTCGTGAGTTGACTGGCGGTATTTACTTCGGTGAGAAATTCCGTCGTGAAACAGCTAACGGTCAAGAAGCGGTTGATACTTGTGCGTACTCCGTGCATGAAATCGAGCGCATCGCGCGTCAAGCGTTTGATATTGCACGCACACGTCGCAAGAAGCTTGCTTCAGTTGATAAAGCGAACGTACTTGAAACATCCCGCCTATGGCGTGAAGTCGTTATCCGTGTATCGGCTGACTACCCAGATGTTGAGCTTGAGCACGTATTGGTTGATAACTGTGCGATGCAATTGCTTCGCCGTCCGTCCAGCTTCGATGTTATCGTAACAGAGAACATGTTCGGCGACATTTTGAGCGACGAAGCAGCTATGCTGACAGGCTCTATCGGGATGCTAGCATCCGCTTCCCTTGGCGAAGGTGCATTCGGCTTGTACGAGCCGGTACACGGCTCTGCGCCTGATATCGCAGGTCAAGGTATCTCTAACCCAATCGCAACAATCCTTTCCGTTGCATTGATGTTCCGTTTGACATTCGGCTACCACGAAGCTGCGGATTCCATCGAGCGCGCGGTGAAAGAAGTGTTGGACGCTGGTCACCGTACTGGCGACATCGCCGTGGATAAGAGCACGGCGATCGGTACGCTTGCTATGGGTCAATTGATTGTTGACGCTATGCGCAAATAAGAATAACAATAAGCTCGCACCTTCGAGGCAGATAGGCTTCGGAGATGCGAGTTTTCTTTGTTTGAGCAAGCAGATGGAGCGAAGAGCTGTCATGATCTCATTTTAAAATAATTATTATCTAGGATACGATCTAATTATTGACTTTCAAGTAGGTGAATGGTACCATTTTATACGGTAAATATAGAATTTAGATAGATTTTGAGGAGGAATTATACTCATGGCAGAGCGTTTAGTTGGTAAACAAGCTCCTGATTTTACTATGGAGACAGCTACAGGTGACGGTACAGCATTTGGTAAAGCATCTTTGTCCGATTACAAAGGAAAATGGTTAGTTCTTTTCTTCTACCCATTGGATTTCACATTCGTATGTCCAACTGAAATTACAGCACTTAGCTACGCAGCTGATAAATTCAAAGAATTGGACACTGAGATTCTTGGTGTTTCCATCGACAGCATCCACACACACAAAGCGTGGATCAACACACCAGTTAATGACAATGGTCTTGGCAAATTGGCATTCCCACTTGCTGCGGACATTACGAAATCCGTTGCTCGTGACTATGGCGTTCTTATTGAAGAAGAAGGTATCGCACTTCGCGGTCTTTTCATCATCGATCCAGAAGGCGAATTGAAATATGAAGTAGTAAACCACAATGACGTAGGTCGCAGCGTAGAAGAAACACTTCGTGTGCTTCAAGCGCTTCAATCCGGCGGATTGTGCCCAATGAACTGGAAACCAGGCGACAAAAACTTGGTTGTAAAATAAGTTAGAACTACATAGGAAGGCCCCTCAGGTTAGCATGCGAATGCGGGCAGAGGGGTCTTTCTTCACGATTCACGATTCACGAAAACAAGAAAGGTGGTTAAAGCAGTGACAGATATCGAAGAAACACTGGATCATCAAGCAATGTACTGGATTCGTGACGAAGGCACGCATGCGGTCATTGGACTAACCGAAGCGGCGCTGGAGCGATGGGGGATGATCCTGTTCATTGAACTCCCTGAAGTTGGAGCGGTATTAACAGAAGGCGGGTACATGGGTCTTGTCGAGACCGCTGAAAGCGAAATCGATATATTCGCCCCGATGTCAGGCATGGTAACGTCAGTGAACCTGCTGCTAGAGCGCTCGACCGAGCTGCTGTACACGTCGCCAACAGTGAAAGGCTGGCTAATCCGACTGGAAAAAGAAATAGGCTAGTCCGAGCTGCCGGAGTCCCCGCCCGAATCACCGGAACCACCTGAATCACCGGAATCGCTGGAATCGCCGGAATCCCCACAGTCGTCATCCCCATCCCTGTGATGGTGATGCTTGTGGTGTCCACCACCGGAATTGTGCAGTGGGTGATTATAGTAGATCGGGTCGTTCCAATCGCTTGAAGCTTCTGCAATAGCCCCTTTTTTACGAGTCCTTCCCTTCCGGAAGCGGGACCACACAAGATAAATCAAATACAGAACAATGGCACATAAAATGTAAAAATTTAAATTCCCCAAACCAAATCTTCCCCCTAAGGCTGGATATGAAAAGAGGACAAGAATCGCTCCTGTCCTCCGTTACCCGTTTATTTCCCTGAAAGCTGTTTATATTTGTTCAAATATTTGACGACCGTAAGGACATATGTCGCGTGGGACCACGTAAGCGGCGCTACGGACACGGGCTCGCCAGAGAATGGATCCAATTGCTCGGACAAGACGCCGCTTTCCATCGCGTGCTTGACGACCCACTCCAGTGTGCGGCGCGGAGCCTCCAGCTCTTCAATGGACTTGGCGTACTCAATTTCCCATTCAGCAATCCAGAGGGTACAAATAATCCAAGGATTACCCGGCACTTTTTCAATATCAGTGGAGCGTTGGAAGTAATAATCATGATGATAGCGGGCGGAGCCACCGACTTCGGTTTTGATCATAAGACCTTCTTTATTAGCTTTCATCGTACTTACCACACGTGGATCATCAGCAGGCAGCACACCGAACTCAAAAATGCCGTACACGGAGCTCTCGAGCGTCATATCTTTAACCCAAGCGCCATCTTCCATATACAAGCCGCGAACGAATCGTTGTTCACCTTCATCCCACAGATGCTTCAGGATACCGGATTTGATTTTCTCCGCCGTATGCTTGTAGCGGTTGCTTCGCTCTTCATCCCCAAACAAATCGCTGAAGTTCGAAGCCGCAATTAACCCGCCGTACACCGCTGAAGCAGTGAAGGTATAGATCCCGTAGCGTTCTTCCCATAAATCGTAGCTTGGCTTAGGCAAATTCAGCTCTTGATCAATGTAAGTGGACATGAATCTGGCCGCTCTACGAATGAGGTTGCGATATAAAGATTGAGCAAACTCAAGGCTTCCATTTTTCTGGAAATCCTGCCAGAGTGCATATAAGACAAGCGCCGTCTCGTCTTCCTGAATGGGAAGTTGTACACGGCCGGAATGAATATAAGGATGCCAGCTGGAGCCTACGGTGCCATCTGGATTGTATTTATGATGCAGGTACCCCTCAGGCGACAACACATTCGCGCAAAAGTTAAAGAACGGAATAATCATACCTTGGTAGCCAGCCATGGACATGGAGTAAGCGATTAACGCGCCATCGCGCGGCCACATGTAGCTGTAATGATCGCGGTTGCTTTGCATGATGTCGGAATCGTTTGCCGCAATAATAGCGCCATTTACATCGGTTTGCGTACGAACGAGCAGCAGGCTTTGTTTGAATAGCCGTTGCACTTCTGGGGTGAGATCGAAGTAGTCGCGATCGATTTTGTTCGCCCAACGCTGCCAATACACCGTCACACGGTCAAGCAGCTTGCCTGGGTGGCTGTCTTTGACATAAGCGTCGAGCTTTTTGACTTCCTCGAGGTTTTTGCCTGCGCCCATCCAGTAGTAGAGCGTCTGGTTTCCGTTGGGAGGTACGAAGAGTCGGAAGGAGATGGTACTATCGACGGAGCCTTGTGCGATGGCATTGCCCATGAGATGACCATCTTCGGCATCGCGCCATGTGCCTTCGGCGTTGTAGAACCTTTTGACACCGGTAGAATATTGATAAATACCCTCCGTACCCGTGGAGCCGTTAAACATGAAATAACGATCCTTTTTATAATGAAAGACGGTGTTGGTTGCAGGGTAGTAAGCGGCTGTATCGCCGACTTCCGTCTCATTAATGAGCAGGTCCTGATTGAAGAACATACGTACTTCACGCACCGTATTGGTGTGATTCGTAATGTGAATCCTTTTCAAATAAATATCCTCACGCTGGTGAACGCCATCATTCATAAGCAGAGTAACACCGAGTCCAGGATGCGTAGCAGTCACCTCAGTAACCAGAGAGTCTTCTACATAGCCGAGCTTGAATTGCCACTCAGGGGCATTCAACCATGCGAAGTCACCATCTACCCATACACCAACACGACACTGATAGCCGCCAATATGGTTAAGCTGGCCTACGAAAGGATAGTACAGATCTCTCATGTACGAGTGCTGATCGAGGTTAATAAGGAATTTTCCATTTCCGATGACCAGATGTCTTGGCAATACAATCACTTCCCCACTCTTTTGTTTGATGCGCATTCAGCTCAGACCAGGAGGACTGAACCATGGAGCACAAGTCTTGCCAATAGGTTACCTAATTCTAACAAAGGAATCAATGATCCTTTGAAAAAAATTCTGAAAATTCTTACTGGTCGCGCTTACATGTGGTATTTATATCCAAATTACTTGTTTATTCCCTTTTGTTGAGGGGACACACTACTTGAAATAGCCAGATTGGAAATCACTTTTTCGTAAACGTGAGTTGTCAAAGATCCGATTTTTGCCCAGTCATACAGTGGATAAAGGGTTCGTAAAGCGGTGTCTGCCAGCTTGGACGCGTAGACGGGTTGATTGAAAAGCTGAATGACTTGTTCTGCTAAAACATCGCTATTTCCTGGTGGAAATGTGCATCCGTTCACACCGTGATGGACGATCTCTGCAAGTCCTCCGGTATCCGAGACGATGAGAGGCGTTCCGCTGGCCATGGCTTCCAAGGCAACTAATCCGAAAGGCTCGTAGAGGCTTGGAACTATACACAATGCTGCTGAGTTTAAAAGAAAGCTTTTGTCCGCCTCACCGAGAAATCCTGTGAAGCTAACTTGATCTCCGAGGCTTGCAGCGAGAGCGAGCTCCTCTAAGGCCTCACGCTCGGGACCTTCACCTGCGATGACTAATTTGCAATCCGGAAACCTTGCTAGAACAAGGGGCATAGCAGTTAGCAGCGTGTGTACGCCTTTTTCATAGACAAGACGCCCCAAAAACACAAGGATACGCTGCGGCGTAGCGGCCGTAGAAAGGGCATCAGCAAGCAGCGGATTCGCTGTTGGCAATGACGAGTGTAAAGGTGCAACACCGCCCGGAATAGGTGTGATTTTGTGAGTAGGGACGTGAAAGAGCGTCTTGATCTCCTGCTGCATGGACAGACTGCAAACGATGAGATGGTCGGCCGCCCCTGTTAATTTATCTTCTAGGGTATGAATTCGTTTCTGTAACGGTGACTCCAGCTTTCCAAGATTTCGTCCTGTTTCCGTTGCATGGATCGTTGCTAGAAGCGGGAGGCGCAGCTCATGCTTGGCTGCATGCGCTGTATAATACACGAGCCAATCGTGGGCATGCACCAGATCGAAAACGAGACCCTGCCGCGATAAGCCCAACATGACGTCAGTGAATGCCAGATTAAATTGGAATACGCGATCCAGAAAATGCAGCGTGTCAGTCGTCGGCAGCACTTCTGCACGATGAACATGAACCTTATCGATAACCTCATAGGAAGGGCATCCCGGAGACTGGCAGGTGATGACATGCACCGTATGGCCGCCTGCAGCAAGTTGTCTGGATAGGTCGCAGACGGCTCTTGCCAATCCTCCGATTACATGCGGCGGATATTCCCATGCGAGCATGAGAATGCGTAGTTTCGACGGATGACGGCGTGGTGCTGCCTCTGTCACAGAAGAAGTTGTCTGAAAAATGCGATAATGAAGTTCAGGTAAAAAAGGAGCCTTTCGTTCCAGCGAGTGGACGAGTGTGGAAAGCTCTTTATCCGAGCTGCCCTTGTCTAGCAAGTTCAGCAGGTTATGAAAGTGAGATAAATGATTTTCGATACGTTTAGTCGCGTATGTCGTGACCGTGTCCGTATCGAGAATAAACGTCCAGTCGCTGCTCTGCGCGAGCATCAGCTCCCGCGCGGCTTGATTCAGCGCCCGCAGCTGTAGACTGCTGAGCGCTGCGGGGTCCTGGTGCTTCTGCGCAGCCAGCACCATCCGATCCTCCGCCGCGTGCAGCCGCGGCGTAACCCACTGGCTGCGCGGCTGCAGCCAGACCTCGGCATAGCCGCCGCGGCCCCAGCTCGACACCGGTAGCTCCGCTACGGTGGTCGGCGCATGGGCGGCGGCGTAGCCGCCAAGCGTAGTCGTGTTCACGACTACGCTTTCATCGCTGCGCGCGGCAAGGCCGCGCAGCACGGCTTCGAGCCACTGGTGGCCTTCGTGCCACCAGTGCCCGAACAGCTCGGCATCGTATGGACATACGATGACCGAGGAATCCGTGCGCTGCTCCGCGAGGCGGCGCACCTGCGCCACCCGGCTAGCGATGAAATGCTCAGCATGCTGCTGAGCTTTCAGAGCGGCGCGCGCCGGGTGGTAGGGCTTTTTGGCGTCACCATCGCTGGTGACGCTGTAGTACTTGAAGCCCGTATTAACGCGTGCGCCGTCCGGCAGCACATAGGGCTTCAAGTAAGCCCACTCGGCGCCGCCTTCGCGGCCGAGGTCAAAGCCGATATCGCGATAATATTCGCGATAGTCAGCATCGCCGGGGTACCCGGCCTCGGCGCTCCAGACGTTGGCGCCGGCCTCGGGGTCCCGGGCGAACGCACAGGCACCGCCTGGCGTGCGCAGCGGCAGGCCAGCGATGCTGGCTTGACCATCGCGATGTGCTAACGCATGCGCGTGCGATTCAACGACGAAATAGCGCAGATTCAGCGCTTGCAGATGTGGTTCTAGCGCTGGCGTGTAGCCGCACTCCGGCAGCCAGATGCCAGCCGGGGCAACACCAAAATGCCGGCGGAATTCCTGCACCGCCGCCTCAAGCTGTGCGCGTATGGCGGCATCGTTCTTGACTAAAGGCAAGAACGCATGCGTGGCTGCGCAGGTAATTAATTCTAAGCAGCCTGTGCTGCTGAGGGTGCGGAATTTGGCAATGAGATCGCCATGAAGCCGATCATATAAAAGGCTGAGCCGATGATAACGATCCGCATACAGCTTCGCTAGCGGGCCGAAGTCTTCATCGCCCCACAGGCGAATGACTTCACGCTGTCCCAGCTCGCAAAGCGAGGACAGGTGCTTGCGAAGTCGCAGATGCAAACGTGAATCCTCCAACATCGCGAGCAGGGGCGGAGACAAGGACAATGTAAGCCGGAACGGGACTTGATCTTCAAGGAGCCTTTCCATCATATCGATGAGAGGAAGATACGTATCAACAACCGCTTCGAAAAACCAGCGTTCTTCTAACGTAATTTCGGATGCATTATGGCGAACATAAGGGATATGGGCATGCAAGAGCAAAGCAACATAGCCTTGTACGTTAGTGCTCAATCAGTATCGCCTCCGGATTCCATATCTACTAGGTAAGTGTTCTTCGGGACATACACCGAATAGGCCGAGAAATACGCATACGCGTCGGGCGTTACTTGCGGACAATGAATGGGCGCGGGCTGATAGACGAAAGGCTGGTCAGAATCGGATGGATCACTTGTGCCAGGCAGTGCAATGGCTGGAATTTGAATGGTATTGGATTGCAGGATCGGAAGAAATTGGCCGTGTTCATTCCGAACACCGAGGCTTGCGTAGTACGCTCGACCAGCTTTCAATCCGCTTACAAAGCAAGATTCTCCTGGGGGAAGTAGAAGCTCTAAGAGCTGCGCTACAGGCTCCTGTGGCTTCCTTTGGGATGGATCGTCCACTTCATGAAACCGAAGTGAGGGCGTTAAGGAGCGCCAGTCCATCTGGAAATGCTCCTGAAGGAGCATTCGTTTACTGGCGGAGAGCTGCCAATAAATAAACTGAACGTAAGGGGACTGTCCTACTAAATGAAGCGTATCATGATCGATGTCAAAGAGGCGTGCTTGGCTAGAGATCAGACTCACCTTTTCTCAAAGTTTTACCTATATATAGATTAAGAAAATAAAAAAACAGTGTCGAGGCCATTCAGCCATTAACTCATGTAAGAGGATTGGGTTTAAGATCGCACAATTGTGCTAAACCTAAGTTTAATTGTAGCATATGCGCCATATAAACCAAAAATCTCCACCCATATTAAAAGGGGGGAGATTACTGCATAGGCTCTACTTGGATGAAATGTTTCCTTCCATGTACCTACTTTCCGTAAGTCTCATTAGAGAATCATACCGATTGGCCGATGTAAAAAGCAAGAGATATTCATCTTGTTTTACATTGGTGTAGGAGGCTCTGAATCCGGTATGATACTGAACTGTCATGCTGGAGGATTGATCGTCATATTGGACAAAAGCAATCTGTCTGGAAACACTCGGAATCATGTTCAACGCCGCTCTCCCCTTCATCTCAAGAATTCGGAAAACACGTAATGGATCGATCATTAGTATAATTATGCTTATTCCCACACATTTAGAATGTTTTGACATTAAGCCAGCTCTCACCCGAAAAAGGAATTTCACACATTTGTAACGAATATATTAAAATATTCCGGGTTCGACGATTAGGAGGGAATTCCATGAGTTTTTGCTGTGGAGCCAGTATGATTGGAACAAAAGGTACTTTGAAGCACATTCGTACACAGATTCACAATGTGCCCATTCTCTTCTGCCCGGTATGTCACCATATTGAGGTTCATTATTTGGTTGAGAACGAATATGAAATTCTCGCCGAATACGCCCATGGAGATGGAGCAGTTGAAGTCGATTTTATTGAATACGTGGATGGCAAAGACCATCTGTTGCACGACAATTGTGTCAACCACGAAGGCGAAGAGCCGATGGATATTGTGCGCTGTCAAATTGACATGGCGTTAGATTTGCTAGGCTTCGCCAAAACGATAGCGGATCATGAATGGGAAGAGCAGCTCATGAAACGGTTAAAAATGCTAAGCGCGCGTCGCGACAAGCTGAAAAACAAAAAAACCTCGAAGAACTCTTAGAGGTGCAAATAGACTTGGCTTCGCCCTGGAAGTAGATGGAAAATCTACAGCTATATTTTTGATTTTTCAATGAATATTCTAAATAAATGGAAAACCTCCCGTTAATTTTCTGGTTTTTGCTGTTTTTGAAGCAAATACCCGAGAATAGCTGGAGGTTTTCCTGTTATTTGGCTTATAGGCGGATTTTTGGCGGAAATAGAGGGAGTTTTTACAGTTAGATTTTATTTATCAATGCTAATTGATGAAAGGTAGTCTACTTTGAGGCCCAACTGCTCGAAAAACGAGCGGAAGGGTACTAAAACAGGTTGCAGAAAAGCCCAAATAAGCCGCGCTCATACTGGCAGCGGCTCATCTAACCATGCTCACTTAGTTTCCTGAAGCAACCTTGCAAAATCCTTTTGTAAATCCCGGCTCAAAGGAATTTTGACCGAGGTATGATTCAAATGAATCAAGAATCTCCGAGAAGTGGGAAACCCACTTTCTTTCTCAAAGCAGACGACATGCCGTAAATTGACCAAAAAACCCTTGAATGGGCTGAACATGTGCGGTGTACTTTGAGCCAAAATCTCGGATAAATTAGAACTGGATTCCATTTGTGCTCCGTTCACCAGATGGATTCTGGACAGACGCTTGTCTTCTTTTTCCACAAAGAGAATGGCATCTTCGGAGATGGGCAGCTGGGATTTCTGATTTTTTATGGTGATCCAAGTTGCGGAAGGCGACTGGGGCACTTGCTCCTGCACGCGGCTGCGATCTAATTGAATTTCGGAGATAGCCTTGCGGATGGCGGCTTGAAATTTGGGAAGTATGACAGGCTTGGATAGAAAGTAGACAGAGTCTAGTTCGTGAAAGGCTGTCAAAATATGATCCATATTCGTTGTTCCGCTAACCATGATCACCTTTTGCTGATAGCCGGACATCCGTAAGGATTGAATGACACTAATGCCATCCAACTTCCCTTCAAGTCCAATATCCATGAGCACAATGTCAGGCTGAAGCTTGTCGTATTCCTGTATAAACTGCTCCCCGTCCGATACGATTGCTATGACCCGCAAACCGCATTGCTGACAGTAGCTTTCAAGCAATTGACCTACCCAATAGTTATCTTCTACGATGGCGACTGTAAAATCGTGCTTCATTTTCCTGAACTCACTCCAATCCTTTCTTGACAACAGCACGAAAGTTTGTCATCTTATACGCGTTAACAGCCAACTTAGTCCACTTTGAATGCAAAAGAATGAATATCTTGTATACTTCGAAGTGTGATTAGAGAAGGTCAGAAATGCTTATGTAGCACCATGGCTTCGGTTAGAAATGAGGGAAATACACTTGCCTACATGGGTGAAATTGATCATAGGTATTATTCATTTTGTTCCCATGTTCTTATTCTCTCTCTTACTATTTCGAATCCGCATTAAGCCATATTTGAAACAAATCGCACTAGCTGTGCTGGCAGGCACTCTGTGCGCATTGTTTACGGACTCACCGCTACCGTTGGTTTGTCTGATATGTATTATGCTTATGTGCGTATGGAAATATCGGTTCATACCTGCTTTATTTATTGCACTTTCAGGCTACATGACAGCTGTCCTCGTGTCTACAACGACGATCGTTTGTATGGATTTCGCATATGCGAAAGCGTATATAGATGTCAAAGACGATCTCATGATTTCCCTTGTGGCGCGTTTCTTTATGTTATTGGCAAAATGTGGGCTTATCCTCATTCTCTACAAGCAGAGATTGGGTTTTACTTTTCTCACGCATTATACGAAAATCCCTTTGGTACGTGAAAACGCAGGGGTGTATTTATACATGATCGTACTCATAGTAGGTATGATTTACCGTCATGCCTTCCGTGATAATGTGTTCAGCGCAATTATGCCAATTCAGTTATTGAGTATGGCAGTATTCCTCTTTATTTACGTCATGCTAAGTAAAGAACTTAGCCTTCAAAGATGAAGGGCACATGGCACCTAATGAATCCACAGCTTGCCCATTATTCAGAGCGACATAGTCAAGAATGGTTTGATGATATTTCTTCTGTGGAATGGCCGCTGCAACGATGAAAGGTGCATTTTCATACGTATCAAAATAAAGTTTGCCTTCTGAGGGGGCATACTTTTTTATTTTGTTCAGATTTACAAATAGATGCATATCTAATTTAACAAAGTGATGCTCTGTTAATGTTTCAATGAAGTGTGTGAAGGCCACGAGTGATTCGACCAGTTCTTCTTCCATCCCGTCTGCAGAAACGTACAGGATCGTTTGAATGCCGAACTCGACATACCAAATGTCATCCAGATTCACTTGAGCTGGTTTAGACCATGTGGAAGATTCCTCCAAATATCCGGCTTTCTTAAGTAAGTCCGTATATGGATATTGATAGGCCTGAGCCAATTTTCTCAAGGTTTCAGGCGATGGTTTAATAACATCGTTGGTCGTTCGATTTCGACCGAGCTCCAGATCCCTAATATATGCGTGAGATAACCCACTTTTGTTAGCTGCTTTTCGCAGTGATGCTTTGCCTCGTAACGTTTCAAGGAACTTACCGAAGTGATTGCTAGCTTCCATATGAAACACCCCCCAATCTTACCAACTTAAGAATAATACAAGTTCTCGAGATTCGAAACCAAAATATTTTCTCAATGGCATTAAAAATGATTTACCTCTAAAGCGGTGCTTACCCTGGTTGGCAACGATAAAGGCTTTCTTAATATTATAAAGGATTGATTAAGCAATTGAAACCGTAATCAAGGGTTTATTTGCCAGTAGGTGCTCATTTAGATATCTATGTTATAATGAATCAGCAAATTATTTGTGATTTTCATCATACGTACCCCCCGAATTGATATACATAGGGACGAAACTACTATACTGTGAGGTGGAAAGGTGCTACTGGTACTATTCAAAAAGTTTCTGGGAAAGAACGAGTCCCACGGAAAAAATGAACCGCAAGCCTCTTCACTCGAGGTCACTATACATCAAATACAATCAGGAGACCTACGACTACGGAATCAATTTATTGCGGATTATCAGCCGTATGTTGCGAAAGTAACGAGCCGATTTTGCAAACGATTCATTGATCCCGCCAGGGATGACGAATTTAGTATTGCATTGGCTGCCTTCAATGAAGCTATTAATCAATATTCATCTGCGATGGGAAGGTCATTCCTAGGTTTTGCAGAGACGGTGATTCGGCGAAGGTTAATTGATTTTATTCGTAAGGAGCAACGATTCAAAGGGCAGATCCCTTACAGTTCATTCGATCAGGAAGATGATGAAGATAACTTAATGAATCCCATTGAGGTTCATCAAGCGATCGAAGCCTATGAGAAGCAGAAGGGGTTAGAAGAAAGACGAAGCGAAATTATTGATTTTAATCGTTGCTTAAGTGATTTTGAGATTAATTTTTCGGAGTTAACGGAAGCCTCTCCCAAGCATGACGACTCAAGGCAGATGCTGTTCGGCATTGGCCGTACACTTGCACAGGATTCAGAGCTTATGCGCACTCTGTTGACGAAACGACAGCTGCCGATTAAAGAGCTGCTCGAGCAGGTTCAAGTATCTAGAAAAACCTTGGAACGAAATCGTAAGTACATCATTGCAATTGCACTTATTTTTAACGGCCCATATCCGTATTTACGGGATTACTTACATATTCGTGATGACGAAAGTTGAATGAAAGGAAGAACAGCGCATGAACAAGGGGATCGTAATGGAATTAAGCGAGAACTCCATTATTGTAATGAACTCAGAGGGTCGGTTTGATAAGCTTCCAAGGGGGACGCGTAGCTGTGAGCTGGGAGAAGAGATTCTCTATACGCCAGAGAAACGTCGATTACGAGTACCGCAGATGGCGATTGTGTCAGGGCTAGCTGCAGCAATTATGGTTTGCTTCGTTCTGGTCTCGACCTTGTCAGGTGGCGTGCCAGGCAATAGCGTTGTTGCGTACGTATCCATTGATATTAATCCAAGTGTTGAAATTGGGATCGATAAAAATGAGATTGTTCGTGACCTGCACGGACTCAATACAGACGGTGATGTTTTGATTCAAGCTTTAGTGTATGAAGGCAAATCACTAGAGGATGTAACGTCTGCTATTCTAGACAAAGCCGAACAGGGTGCACTCGCTAAAGGGGAGGGAGATATCATTATTTCTTCCACAGTTGTAGGCTCCAACACAACGGTGAGTGACGAGGCCATCGCCACAAAGCTGAAAGCTCAGGTCAATAAACATATCGAAGACAGTCACCCAGACCGAGTGAAAAATTATGAGGTGCAAGCCTTCGCTGCTCCGCAGGAGGTTAGGAAGGAAGCACAAGCGAGTGGGGTTTCCGCAGGGAAGTATGCCATTTACCTGAATGCCGTTGATAATGGTGTGAAAGTATCGCTGGATGACATCAAAACGACTTCCATTCATGATCTGGCGAAGAATAACGGCGGTATAAAATCATTTGTCCCACCAGATAAGCCGATTGATAAGTCATCTTTACAAAGACTGCTTGCAGATGAAAAGTCCGGTAAGTTGAGTGAACGTGCTGGGCAAACGCAAGGTGCTGCGAAATTTGGTGCGAGCAATTCACCGAATAAAGATGATGATAAAAACAAAAACAACAACGGCAAAGGGAACAGCTCAGGGAGTAATACCCCAGGCAAAGTGACAAGTAAACCGACGCCGACGCCAACACCGAAGAATGATCGCGACAATAATAACAAGAACAACAACGATAGAAATAATAATGACAGAAACAATAATAATGATAAAAACAATAACAACAATGATAGAAATAATAATGATGACAGAAATAATAGCAACGACAAGAACAACAATAATAAGGACGATAAATCGACCCCAAAGCCGGATCGTAAAGATGACGACGATGATAAAAAGCCATCCGCTACGAAGAAGCCTACATCAACACCAAAGGCAACCGCTAAGCCTACTGTAATGCCGACAAGCACTAGTAAACCAACGCCGAAGCCATTTCAGCAATCCAGAGATGACTTTGGGAAATTTCCAGGCGTTGGTTGGGGCTGGGGAGACAATGATCGAGACAACAATGGCAATAATGAGGGAAGACGGTAGTAATCAGAACACCTGAGGCGATGGCCTTAGGTGTTTTTGCTTTTGGATAGCCCGTTTCACAGCATGGAAAGTGCAACCGAGTTGTATTACAATAGTTGAAGATAACGTGAAGTTTGAAGCTCTTGCGGGAGAGCCAAGTTTGAGGAGAAAGTTGATCTGGCAGCTAGCTGCTAAACAAAGGGGGAAAAAGGCTTGAGGTATTCGACGTTTGGGAAGTCAGGCTATAAAGTGTCATCACTAGGTTTCGGGGCAATGAATCTGCCGAATGTACCCATCGAGCAAGCAAGAGAAACGCTTAATTATGCCTTGGATCAAGGCATTAATTATATAGATACGGCCGCTGCCTATAGGAATAGCGAAGAAATTATTGGGGAGTGTATTTCCCACCGGAGACAGGAATATTTCCTGGCAACGAAAACAGGGGCACGCGATTATGCAACCGCGAAAGCGGAAATTGAGCGAAGCTTGGTGCGCATGAAGACCGATTATGTGGATTTGCTGCAAATTCACTATGTGAATAATGTGACTGAGTATAAAAAAGCGATGGAAGTCGGCGGCGCCTATGAGGCTGCGTTAGAAGCACAGCGAGAAGGCAAGGTGCGATTTATCGGCATATCCGGGCACCGTCCAGATCTTCTAGTCAAATGGATTGCGAAGGGTCAATTTTCACAAATTTTATTCCACCTGAATTTGGCGCAGCCCTTCGCGCTGGATGAGTTGATTCCTAAAGCATCCGAGATGGATTTGATGCGGGTAGCCATGAAGCCATTGTCGGGCGGATTCATTCAACCCGTCGATCGTGCAATTCGATACCCGTATAGCCAAGACGTACATGTTACGATTTCTGGTATGGTAAGCATCAAGGAAGTACAAGAGAATTTGGCTGCCCAAGAGAAGGAAGTGGGACCAGAGGAACGACATGAGCTAGAGCTGCTGGCTCGTGAATTAGGTGAGCATGATTGCAGACGCTGTAACTATTGCTCATGCCCACTGGAAGTATCCATTCCTGATGTCATGATCGCTAGTAAGTTCAGAGAGAAGTTTGGCTTGCTGCCGAAGGGTGATGGATTCTTCCAACGTCAAAAGGATCGCATAACCGGCTGCGCTGACCATGACGATTGTAAAGTTGCCCCACTTTGCGAAGCGAAGTGCCCATACCAATTGCCGATGCAGTCGGTTGTGCAGAAGGCGGCATCTTTTTATTAAGGTATTTCAGCTAAAAAGGGAAATGATGGGAGATACTACAGTTTTGAAGAATACCGAAGCTGGGGATCAACACGAGAAGACTAGAAATTTGAATGAGGGCAGGGACAAATTCCTATGTTTACAAAAATAACAGACATCACCACGCGTGTTTATACCTCGCTGATGGAGAATTGGGCAGGGGCAGACGCAATTCTCGTCTGCCTGACAGAAGCGGAGCTGCGCCAGGACGGCGTCCTCGGCCTGCCGCAGCTCGATCAGGCCCTTGAGCGCATGCGCGCAAAGAGCCTATTCACGGGCGCCTCAGGCGAGCTCGAGGCGCTGCCGACCCACGGGCTGCTGCCGTACGCGTACGTTCTAGTTGCGGGGCTCGGCCCCGCAACAACGCGCGATACGCTGCGCGCAGCCGCGGTCTTTGCAGCGCGCAAGATGCTCGCGCTGCAGTTCGAACGCTTGGCGCTGAAGCTGCCAAGCGGGTTTGACGCTAGGTCAGCCGCCTCGGCGCTGACCGAAGGGCTGCTCCTCGGTACGTACCGCATCGCGGCGTACCGCAAGAACGAGCCTGCGCGCGCGGAGCTGCGCCAGGCGGTGTTGCTCACAGAAGCGGCTGCGGATGCAGCGCTTCTGACAAGCGCGATCGCAGCCGCTGAGGCGGTTGCGGAGGGCACGAACTATGCTCGGGATCTCACGAACCTCCCGGGCAACAAGCTTGTGCCGGCTTCCCTTGCCAAGGAAGCCATGCAACTCGCCCTGCACTATGGCTTCGCCTGCGAAGTGCTGGATGAGTACGAGATCGCCGCCCGCGGGATGGGCGGCCTCATCGCAGTGGGCGCGGGGAGTGTCCACCCGCCCCGCATGATCACCCTGCGTTACACGGGTGATCCCGACAGCGCCGACGTGCTGGGCCTCGTCGGCAAGGGCGTGACCTTCGATACCGGCGGTATCTCGATGAAAAAGCCCGACGGCATGGAAGAAATGATCAGCGATATGGGCGGAGCCGCCACGCTGCTCGGTGCCCTGCACGTCGTTGGTCAACTGAAGCCGAAAGTGAACCTTGTTGTGGTTATTCCGGCAGCGGAGAATATGACATCCGGCGCCGCGTACCGCCCAGGAGATGTCGTCAGGCTGCTGAGCGGTCATTCCGTGGAGGTTTTGAATACTGATGCGGAGGGGCGAATCATCTTGGCAGAGGGCATCACCTATGCGAAAGCGCATGGAGCGAACCGTCTGATCGACGTAGCCACCTTAACGGGAGCGATTCTGATCTCTCTTGCAGATGTTGCGACAGGGGCGGTAACGAATGATGATGAATTTTTGAAGCCATTACTTCAAGCAGCTTCAGCTGCAGGAGAGAAAGTCTGGCAGCTTCCCAACTATCCGGAGTATCGTGCGATGCTAAAGAGTGATGTCGCAGATATCAAAAACGCAACCTCCTCCGACCGCTGGGCAGGCGCGATAACAGCTGGTTTGTTCATCGGCTTCTTTGCCGAGGAAACACCGTGGATCCATCTTGATACTGGCGGCACAGCTTGGCTTTGGTCGGCCAAAGGCATCGAGCCTAAAGGGGCAACAGGTGTCATGGTCCGAACGTTAGCTGCGTACTTGTGCGGCGAGCAGCTCGGCTAATATATTTAAATTAAAAAAATCACCCGCGATTGAGACTTCTCTGACCTGCTTTTGCAAGTCGGTCGAGAGCTCAAACGACGGGTGATTTTGTTTTGTGTTGCTTATGCGCCAACCTGTTGCCCTACGGATGCAGGGTGATTCACGTTGGTTTGCTGCAGTTCTTGAATATCCGAAATGCGAATAATGAGGCGGTTTACTTCATTGGTTGTATATGAGAGCTGTTCGGTGCGCTGCTCGAGTTGTGATAAGGAAATGCCGATCCAATTCTTTTTGCGGCGATGCGTTTGTAGATCATATTTGAGAACAGTAAGCGTTGCTGCAAATGGATCTGGCTTTACATACACATCTTTCATTCTATCTGCCAGATTGAAAAATAGCTTGCCGCCATTCCATTTGATATATCCTGGTTCAAAAAGGATCACGATAAAATCGGAATCTCCGCCATCCTTGTCTTCCATGGAAATGAGGCGTACGGCTCCGTTCGCCTTAGGTTTAATATATTGATTGGAACGGATATCTGGTAGAAATGGAACGACCAGAATCGGGCAAACACTAGCGATATACAAATAAGTAGTTGACTCAAACTTGATAGAGAGTACAATGAAAGTCAAAAAGAGCAACAAAGTTGCAAGTAGACCCAAAATTTTAGGTTTCATAAGTTTACGAGAATCCCGCCTGACATGATAGATTAGGTAGTCCTACCTATTTTACCATAAGCAACCCATAGGTTGTAAACTATTAGATCCTGCTAACTATGATAGACAGACATAAGGAGGTTTATGCCTATGAAATTATTTGATCCGAACGCCCGAAAACCGAAGAAAAAAATGTCCACATACCGAAAAAGCCTACTCGTAGCGACATTTGAGGGCTTCCCTGCTGTCATTATTTTTCAGTTGCTAGGTGGACCGTTTCTAACCGGTTATTTGATTTACTTGGGAGCAAGCTCAACTGAGATTGGTTTCATTCTTGCGATAACCACGGTCGTGAACATCATTCAAATTGCGATGGCCGTCGTCATGCAAAAATTCCGTAATCGAAAGCTCATGCTCATTATTTTCGGATCTTCGCATCGAATTTTATGGGCTTGTGTAGGTCTAATTCCTTTTATCTTGCCGCAAGAGTATTGGGTCATCACGTATATCATTTTGTACACAGCTGCGCATCTAGGGAATGCCGCTGGGGGGATTGTGTGGACTTCCTTGATTAGCGACGCGGTACCGGGGCCGATTCGGGGACGGTATTTTGGACTGCGCAATACCATTTTAGGAGGAGTCAGCTCGTTGGCACTTTTTGCAGGCGGACAGATTCTCGATCAGTACCCGGGTGAGCAGGGCTTCACCTATATTTTTATGATCGTTAGTGTTTGTGTGGTACTTAACGTGAGTGCTTACTTTTTATACCCGAATCCACCTTTCGAGCCATCAACAGCATCCAATCCCGTCGGGATGATCCGGAAGCCGCTTATGGACCGAGCATTTTTAAAAGCCATTATTTTTCTGGCAGCTTTCCTCTTCGTTCAAGGATTGACCGTGCCTTTGTTCTCTTATGTCATGTTGAAGCTGATGAATATTTCGTACAGTACTGTTTCTTATATAACTGTCGTACATACCTTAGTCATGATGGCTAGCTACTATGTTTGGGGAAATTTGAATGCGCGCTTCTCGGCGCAAACCTTGCTATTATGGTCTTTGCCGATTATTGCTCTGGCGTGCCTCTTATGGGGAGCGATCGCCTTCGTTCCAGCGGTCGTTGTTCTGTTTGTCGTTCATATCGTGCTGGGGATTGGCTTGGGCGGCTTCAATCAAATGGTCTTCGCTTTTACGATAGGCGATACGCCGAAAAGTGAGCGTCCGATGTATATTGCGACATACTCGGCGATTACTGGCTTCGCAGCGTTCCTGGGCCCGATGGCAGGCGGGAAGATTTACGCCTTAATTACGGAACAACCGATGTGGGTGCAGGTTTATGGCATGTCGACGTTGGTTGGGGCTATTTTGCTCATACTAGGATTGTGGGTAGGGCGTTACGTATTACGAACAGAGATAAGGAGTGGCAATTAACGTGTCTAAAAAGAGAATTGGCCTTATCGGCTTAGGAGATATCGCGCAAAAGGTATATTTACCGCTGCTGTCCGTCAATGAGCAAGTTGAGCTTGTAGGCATCATGAGCTCTACGCCTGCAACCGTTGAACGGATGAAACTGAAATATAGAATTCCATTCGGGACGACACAATTGGATGAACTGCTAGCGCTTGGGTTAGATGCCGTGTTCGTGCATAGCCCGACGTCGACGCATTTTGATATTGCGATGAAATGTATGGCGCATGGCGTTGCGGTATACGTAGATAAGCCGCTTTCGTATACGTGGTCAGAGTCAGTGGATATGGCGGTCTATGCGGAGCGAAAAGGCGTGCTGCTAGCCGCAGGCTTCAACCGTCGCTATGCGCCGCTGTATATCGAGGCGAAGCAATGGTTGCAGGAAGCGGGCGGTTTTGATGTGGCCTCAGCGGTTAAGCACCGGACCAAGCTGCAGGGGCATAGCGCTAAAGAAACGCTGTATGACGATTTGATTCACATGCTGGACACGTTGCTTTGGTTGGGAGAGCGTTCTTATGAGGTAAAAAGCTCCCATCAGCAAGTGGATGACAGCGGCAAGCTGCTGCATGCAACAGGCACGCTGGGCTTCGGCTCCGCGATCGGCTCTTATAGCATGGTCAGATTAGCTGGCGTTGATTTGGAAAAAGTCGAGCTGCATGGCAGCGGCAGATCCGTCGAGGTGACGAATTTGGAGTCAGCGGTCTTCTATGATAAAAACGCCGCTCCCCGCCTGCGCACCTTTGGCAGCTGGGACACCGTGCTCGAGCGCAGAGGCTTCGCCGGCGTCGTTCAGCATTTCTTGGACTCGCTGGATAATCCGAATGCCTGCGGCATCCGCGGGGATTTGGTGCTGGCTTCGCATCAGTTGGTGGAGAAGTTGTCGGTGTGAGTTAAATAACCCACATCCATCCGACTGGACGCCGATCTTTCCAACACCTATCCGACTGGACGCTCCGTCCACCCCCATCGATTCGGCTGAAGACAGTTGTTGAGAATGTGGGAGTGGATTAGTTCGATTTTGCCTGCTTAAATGGGAAATTTGAAGGCGATTAGCGGCAGTAGTTTGATTTTGCCTACTTAAAACGCCGGAAATTGGCAGTCACCTGGGAAATTGGTTAAATAGTTGGGTGGAATCGAACTATTCGTTCATCGGAGATGATTTGGGCTCGTTTAGTTCGGGTTTTTCGGACTAATGACTGTCAGGTAGCTATAATGACGTAAAAAGGCTGATCCTATCAGGTAGAAATCTACTTGAGGGATCAGCCTTTTCGTATATAGATGCGTGTTGAGTTACCCGCAGGTACAGTTCAAAACCGGCTTCCGAGCGGCCAACGCCTCATCCATGCGACTGACGACTGTCGTGTAGGGGGCGTTTTTAACCAGTTCAGGATTCTCTTCGGCTTCCTTAGCGATCGCAATCATCGTGTCGATGAAGCTATCGAGCGTTTGCTTGCTTTCGGTTTCCGTCGGCTCAATCATGATGCATTCTTCCACGCTGAGCGGGAAGTAAATGGTCGGCGGGTGATAGCCGAAGTCAAGCAGTCTTTTAGCGATATCGAGTGTACGAACGCCCAATTTCTTCTGCCGGTTGCCGGAGAGCACGAATTCATGCTTACAGAAGCGCGGATGTGGAACGTCGAAATAAGGTGTTAACCGAGCGAGCATATAGTTAGCGTTCAGCACGGCGTATTCGGATACTTTGCGCAAGCCCTCCGGACCGAGCGTACGAATGTAGGTGTAGGCACGAACTAGGATGCCGAAGTTGCCGTAAAAGCCTTTGACACGACCGATGGACTGCGGATAGTTATAGTCGAAATAGAAGCTGTTATCCTCACGTTTGGCTACGAGCGGCGTAGGCAAGAAGGGGATCAACCGCTCTTTGACACCTACGGGGCCTGCGCCAGGACCGCCGCCGCCGTGCGGGGTGCTCATCGTTTTATGCAGGTTGAGATGGACCACATCGAAGCCCATGTCCCCGGGCCGCGTGATGCCCATAATGGCATTCGCGTTTGCGCCATCATAGTAGAGCAAGCCGCCTGCGGCATGCACGATCTCTGCGATCTCGACGATTTGTTCTTCGAACAAGCCGAGGGTGTTAGGGTTCGTCAGCATGAGTGCTGCGGTATCGGAGCCGACGGCACGGCGCAGCTCGTCGAGATTTACAAGGCCGCGTTCATCTGATTTGATCGTGACCGTATGGAATCCGGCAACGGTTGCACTGGCTGGATTGGTGCCATGTGCGGAGTCAGGGCAAATGACTTTTGTCCGGTGCTCGCCACGGCTTTCGTGGTACGCGCGGATCATCATGAGACCGGTCCATTCGCCATGGGCACCAGCAGCAGGCTGCAGGGTTACGCGGTCCATCCCCGTGATCGCTTCAAGATCATGCTGGAGATTGTACAGCAGCTCCATCGCGCCTTGCAGCGATTCCTCGGGCTGATAAGGATGTATATGGGCGAAGCCGGGGAAGCGGGCGACGTCTTCGTTGATTTTGGGATTATATTTCATCGTACACGAGCCTAGCGGATAGAAGCCATTATCCACCCCGAAGTTGCGACGAGAAAGCGCCGTGTAGTGGCGGATGACATCGACTTCATACACCTCGGGTAAGTCGGGCTCCTGTTTACGCCGAAACTTGGCAGGGAGAAGCTCATCGATGTTTACGTCGGGAACATCCGAGTCAGGCAAGGAATAGGCGACACGGCCAGGATGGCTCATTTCAAAAATGAGTGCTTTGTCGTTGCTCATACAAGTTCCTCCAATGCAGCTGCGAAGCTATCAATGTCTTCGCGAGTTCTTTGCTCGGTGACGGCGATCAGCATGTGGCCAGCGAGCTCGGGATAGTCGCGGCCGAGGTCGTAGCCGCCGATGAAGCCCTTCTGCAGGAGCTGACGATTCAGCTCCTCGATGTTCGTGCCGTCCGGCAGCTTGACGGCAAATTCATTGAAGTAGCTGCCGGTGAACGGCAGCTTTAGTTTAGATGACGCGGCGAGGCGATTCGCCGCGTAGTGCGCTTTGCGGACGTTGAGCGTGCCAACGTCCTGAATGCCTTGCTTGCCCATCGTGGACAAGTACACGGATGCGCAAAGCGCGAGAAGCGCTTGGTTGGAGCAGATGTTCGACGTGGCTTTCTCACGTCGTATATGCTGCTCCCGCGCTTGCAGCGTAAGCACGAATCCGCGCTTGCCATCGCGGTCAACGGTTTGACCTACGATGCGCCCAGGCATGCGGCGCATCCAGCTCTCCGCGACGGCGAAGTAGCCGCAGCTCGGTCCTCCCAGCGCAGCTGGGATGCCGAGCGGCTGGCAATCGCCGACGACGATGTCAGCGCCGAGCTTGCCTGGCGCTTCGAGCAGCCCGAGCGTGAGCGGATTCGCGCTCACGACGAGCAGTGCGCCCGCGCCGTGCGCGAGCGGCTCCACAGCCGCGATGTCCTCCAAGCAGCCGAAGAAATTCGGCGATTGGAGGATGACGGCGGCTGGTTCGCCGCTGGCGACCTTGGACGCGAGATCGTCAAGATCGGTTACACCTTCGGGGGTAACTGCGATCTCGACGACGTCCAAGTTGAGCCCGCGGGCGGACGTGCGCAGAACAGCGCGCGCTTCCGGGTGTACCGCGCGGGACACAAGCAGACGGCTGCGCTTCGTCGCGCCGCTGGCGAGGGCGCCGGCTTCGGCCAGCGCCGTGGCCCCGTCGTACATGGAGGCGTTCGCTACGGCCATGCCGGTCAGCTCACAGATGTACGACTGAAATTCAAAAATCGCCTGCAATTCCCCCTGGCTAATCTCCGGTTGATAAGGTGTGTACGCCGTATAGAACTCCGAGCGTGAGATCACATGATTGATCACCACGGGAAGGTGATGGTCGTAGATGCCAGCGCCGAGGAAGCTGGCGTAGCGTTGGAAATCGGCGTTGCGCCCAGCCAATTCACGCATATAACGGAGCAAGCCTTGCTCGCTGAGCGCCTGCCCCACTTGAAGTTCACCTTGAAACCGCACCTGCTGCGGGATATCCGCAAACATTTCTTCAATCTCGGAGATGCCGATCGTGTCCAGCATTTCCTTTTGATCCTGTTCCGTAATAGGGAAATAACGATGCTTCATAGCAAGGATGCTCCTTCCGACCCGGCTTCGGGGATTATTTCTTTTTATGAAAAGGGGTAGAAACAACACGAGCTTTCACTTGCGCGCCTCTGATTTCAACGAATACTTCCGTACCTAGCGCGCTATACGCGGAATCGATTAATGCCAAGCCTACATTCGTTTTGTAGGTAGGTGACTGCGTACCCGTTGTAACTTCGCCGATCTGTTTCCCGTCTGCGAATACGGTGTAATGCGGACGCGGAATGCCGCGCTCCTGCATTTCAATGCCGACGAGCTTGCGCGGTACTCCGTTTGCCTTTTGAACAAGAAGAGCTTCACGCCCAATGAAATCGCCTTTATCCAGCTTCACAAAATAAGAGAGCCCCGCCTCAAGCGGCGAAATATCGGCAGATAGCTCTTGCCCGTAAAGGGGGAGCCGCGCTTCAAAGCGAAGCGTATCCCGAGCACCTAAGCCTGCGGGAATGAGCCCATGCTCAGCGCCTGCTTCGAGCAGCTTACGCCACAGCGTAATCGCATCCTTTTGATCGACGTATAGCTCAAAACCGTCTTCGCCTGTATATCCAGTGCGCGATAGCAGCGTTGCAACACCACCCACCTGGACCTCCGTGAGGAAGTGAAACGTTTTTAATGTATCGATAGGGGCAGTTGTTAACTGAGCTAAAATATCGACAGCCTTGGGACCCTGCAGAGCCAGCAAGGCAGTCTCTTCAGAGACGTTGGTCAGCTCTACATGTCCTGTCAGGTGCTGCAGCAGCCAAGCGATGTCTTTGTCAATGTTGGAGGCGTTGATCACCAGCATGAAGTCGTTGTCGCTCAGCTTATAGACAAGCAGATCATCGACCACACCGCCATTTGGGTAGCACAGGAGACTGTATTGGCATTGCCCATCCGCGAGCCTAGACACATCATTCGTCGTGACTCTTTGGAGACATTGGAGGGCATCTGGCCCTTGAATACGTACCTCGCCCATATGAGACACATCAAAAAGCCCCGCTTGCCCCCTGACAGCATCATGCTCTTTTTGAATGCCGGTGAACTGCACAGGCAGCTCCCAGCCGCCAAAATCAATAATTCGCGCGCCATACTCCGCATAAATCGGGAAGAGCGGTGTTCGTTTCAGCATGCGTCTAACCTCACCTTCAATCGACTTTGTGTCCGTTGGTCACTTTCCGGAAATGCAAAAAAGAGCAAAAAGTATGCAACACAAACATACCTTTTGCCCCTGTCCTTTGTACCTGAGAGTTGCCTTAGACGGATGAACCTGTACGTCCAAACGTTAAGTTTCCCCTTGGGTGTCCGATTTCTCGTATGCAACGAGTCCTCGAAGCTCTCCAGAGTTGCGTCCGATACAGGTCCTTTTGCCTGAGAGATTCACCGCATCCGGCTTACTCCTTCGGCGCTGCAAACGTGCTTCGCAGTCTCTCCCTGTATCCTCATTCGCCAATATTTAATTGTCTTATTATATTCATTATGCGCCTAAATCGGTGTTAATTGTCAACAGTAACTTTTAGGGAGGGGAGCACCTTGACTTTGATGTTCACAGTAGATTAAGCTAAAAGCAAAATTTGTAAGTAAGTGAGGCGTGGACTGATGAGCAACGTACAAGCCAATTTGTTATACACGAAAGAACATGAGTGGGTAGAGAAGCTATCGGATACGGTGGTTCGCATAGGGATTACAGATTTTGCGCAAGATCAATTGGGTGATATTGTATTCGTGGAGCTTCCGAAGGTCGGTGCTTCTGTTACAGCGAATGAGAGCATTGGCAGCGTGGAATCGGTCAAAACGGTTTCGGATATTTTCTGCCCGGTATCAGGTAAAGTGACTGCTGTGAACAGTACGTTGGAAGGCTCACCAGAGCTCGTGAACAGTGCGTCCTTCGGCGAAGGTTGGATGGTTGAGGTTGAAATCTCAGGGCCAGAAGCCTTGGAAGGCTTGTTGAGTGCTGCGGAATACGGGTCTTACATCGGCAACGACTAGGGGTTAGATGCGTTAACAGAGGTTAACGGATGGAGGGTTTTCCATGCAATTTGGGCAAAAGCAACCGCAGAATCCGAGTGATCGTGTTCCTCCCGGGCAAACGCTGACACAAGGCTGGCCTGTGCTGCATTATGGGTCCGTGCCCTACTATAACGACATGAGCAAATGGAATTTGCGTTTGTTCGGTTTGGTGGAAGAAGAGTTCACCATTTCGTACAAGGATTTTATGGCGCTTCCCCGCAAGGAATATGCCAATGACATTCACTGCGTGACCACGTGGTCCAAGCTGGACAATGTGTGGGAAGGGATCGCTGTTTCTGAGCTGATGAGTAAGGTAAAACTGAAGCCAGAAGCTACACATGTGATGCTGCATGCCGAGCATGGATGGACGACGAATCTTCCGTTGGAAGATTTCTTGCTGGAGACGTCTTTTCTGGGTATCCGGCATAATGGTGTGCTCCTAACACCTGATCATGGAGCGCCTGTGCGGATGGTCGTGCCGCATCTCTATTTTTGGAAAAGTGCCAAATGGCTGCGCGGCATTGAGTTTATGGCGAAGGATAAGCCGGGCTTCTGGGAGCGGAATGGATATCATATGTATGGCGATCCTTGGAAAGAGGAAAGGTACGATTTCGATTAACTGAACAAAAGAGACGGATTCGCGGTCCGTCTCCTGCGCATGAATAACCCTACCCTATGGCGCTAACCTGAGTGGGGTTATTTGTTTTTCATAAAAGCTTGTCTCAGGCTCCCCCACTTCATTCTCCCTCGCAAGTGACCATTAGGCACATCAATACATACAATGGTTTAGAGCAGGAAGGGAGTGGCCGGAGCATGCCTGCAATCATTAACGGTGGAATCAAAATCCTCAATGTCGCCCAGGGCTCCAACGTCCAAATCGGCGACACCTTCGTGGTTAGTTTAACGAGCAGTTCCAAAATTTTTGCCGGAGCGAACTCATTTTCGCCTGGTGACAGCTTTGGAAGTGTGCAAAATGTACTCAATGGTAGCACGAATACGGTTGATCCTGATGCTGTTGATACGCCAAATACGACGATCTAGGGGTACCCTATCTATTTCCACAAATTGGACGATGATTAAGATGGAACTGACGGTCCTAAAGCTTATTAGCGGTGCGAAAGCTATACGGAGTCTGAAACCATTTTATATATAAATAGGGGATAGAGCAGCTTGTTAAAACGAAAAGCCTTACGAGTTTATATCGATACAATAATGTGGTTCATGCCTGTCCTGATTCTAATCATCGGGGCAAATCCATCGGTAGCAGGCAGCATCTGGTGGAAGTTGCTAGGATTCATGCTTTTTTCTGGCATTGTTGTCGTATGCATTTGTTCCTGGTTTCAGGCACATCGTGAACAACGTGAACTTGATAAAAAACGATTTGAATATGAATCTGTTGTATACCGTCAGTTCTAAAATAATAAGTCGAAAAACCCTGACAGGATGCTGTCAGGGTTATTGCTGTACAATAAGGGTATAACTGGAAATAACGAGATGACCAATCGAAGGAGCGGATTTGAATGACACAAACGGCTGAACGTATGTATGACTATCATGTATGGGCGAATCAAACATTGATAAACAGAATAAAGGAGCTTCCTTCAGAGGTATTCAGACAAGAGATTCAGAGTGTGTTTCCGACGATTGCAAAAGTCATTGCGCATATTTACCTCACAGATCGTGTTTGGTTAGATATCCTAGGAGGTATGAGTATGAAGGCGGCAATGGAAGCCTCCTGGCAGATAACTGAAGCAACAGAGAGTAAAAGTCTAGAAGAACTAGAGGTCATGTATTCCGAGTTGTCATTGCGATTTAAGGCTTTTCTGAAGGAACAGTCTGATTTGGAAAAGAAAATCACGCTCGATAATCCCTATGCAGGCGTAAGAGAAACGAGTCTCGCTGAAATGCTCTTGCAGGTCGTTAATCACGCTACGTATCACCGTGGAAATGTAACAGCCATGCTGCGCCAATTGGGCTATGCCTCCGTTATGACCGAGTTTGCGTTGTTTTGGTATGCGGGAGAGGGAGTAGCTCAGAGCTGATCGCTATCATCCTACAAATTCCCATACAAAAAGGCCCATCGCATTATGCGATAGGGCCTTTACTTCGTTTTAATTCATCGATGTACCTTCTGTGAACAGGTGGAAGGTCACGCCAAACTTATCCTTTACTTGACCATATGCCGGGCTGAAAAATGCTTCATGCAGATCCATAATGACCGTGCCGCCTTCTTTCAGGGCTTCGAAGAATTGTTTCGATAGGCTAGCATCCTTCGTCGTAATGCAGATCGTAACGTGATCTCCTAGTTGAACAGGTTGACCTGGGTCGGTGTCCGAGAACATCATTTGACTCTCGCCGACTTGCAGCATGGCATGTCCAATTAGCCCTTTTTGTTCATCCGCAAGCGGGAAATCCGGGTTGGCTGGCATTTCACCAAAGGTTTGCTTAAAAAGGACTTGAGCATTCAATGCTTTTTCATAAAAGGCAATAGCTTCAGCTGCAGTGCCAGGCAATACTAGATACGGAGTTAAACGCACGGACATGGTTAATCTCTCCTTAGATCGAGTTATTTGAGATGAAAAAAGTCTACCTCTTATTATTACCACACTTATTCGGAAAAATAAAGAACATATGTTCTATTTTGCGTTGAGATATCGAAATAGCTGCCCTCCATCTTGAAATTCCCCCCTGCCCGCGGAAAGTGACCTGTACTATAATACAATAGATAAAGACTATCTTCTCGCAACAGGAAAGGTGCTAACGTCGCCTATGAATAAGCAAGCTGTCTGGTCGTGGCTGCCACGCCTGTTCCACTCCTTTTCGTTAAAACAACGGATATGGTTTACTTTTGTCATCCTCATCACGGTAGGTCTGATCGCAACAGGTAGCATTGCTTACCTCATTGCTTCAAAGGAAATTCAACGGAACGCTATGCAATCCAGTCAGGATACGGTGAATCAGTCCGCACAAATCGTGAATGAACGATTGAAAAATATAGGCACAGCCGTCCGTGCCCTCATGTTCAGTGATGCTTTCAAGCAACTCATGAAGGATGTTCAGAACAAGGACAGCTCCAGCTACTTTAAGTCATTGACTGCCCTGCAGTATGTTTTCTCGCAAGTGAAGTTCAACGATACGATGATCGAGAGTATACTTATCGCCACGCCGATTGGTGATTTCTATCCAACCTCCAGTGCGCGAAATAATGCGGCTTCCTTTTATCAATCGGACATGTTTAAGCAGTTTCAGCTTTTGAAGCGGGGCTTTTGGAGTAAAGGGCATGTGGATCCTTTTTTTACGGATAAGCAGCGGGTAATCTCACTTGTGGCGGAGGGTGTCAGTGAAGATTCCATCATGAGCAACGAGCCAACGAACGTTTATGTGGTCATTAATGTGAAAGAAGACGATCTGCGGGATCTCTTTATGGAAAACTTAACGGATCCCAACAAGCACTATTATTTTGTTGATTCGAAAGGTGAAGATGTTAACTACGCGGATCGTACGCAAGATAGAGCGTTCATGCAGCGTCCAGATTTCGTGGAACAATTGACAGACGAGAGCAAGGGTTCTTTTTTCTATAGCGATTCCGATCGCAAGGATTATCTCGTGAACTATGCACGGCTGGACGTCAAAGATGACTGGATGATTGTCGGTGTTCAGGCGAAAGACACCTTGTTAGCCAAATTGAATGGCATTAAGCAAGCGACGACGTATGTGACGATCGGCTTTGTATTGGTCTCTCTTTTTATCACGAACAATTTAACGCTCCTGCTGCTCAAACCGTTGTTCCGATTGCAAAAGCTGATGAAGCGGGTTGAAGAGAATGATCTGGATGTACGTTTCGAAAGTGTGTATCAGGATGAAGTGTCACAGGTAGGTTTTCGATTCAATCGCATGCTCGATGAGATCAAGCAGCTCATTGCGGATGTTAAGAATCGGGAACGCGATAAACGAAAAGCCGAGATTAAAGCGTTGTCTGCGCAAATGGACCCGCACTTTTTTTATAACACACTCAATACGATTTACTGTAAATCGGTGCTAGGTGAGAACGAAGACGTGAATGAAATGATTTTGGCGTTATCGAATATGTTCCAATTGAGTTTAAGCGGGGGACGGGATTTGATTCCTCTTGCGGATGAGGTGGATCATGTTCGGCAATATTTGGCGATTCAGCAGAGGTCCTATGAGAATTTATTTGTTTTTCAGATGAATGTGGATCCTGAGCTGCAGTCTTGTCTTGTACCTAAAATTATGATTCAGCCTCTCATTGAAAATAGTATTTTGCATGGCTTCAAGGACATGACGGCCGGTGGTGAAATTCACCTTACGGCTCGAGCGGATGGGGAATGGCTTCATATCACGGTGGAGGATAATGGACACGGCCTCGTTCCCGAGCTGCTTCTCCAAAGCATGATGCACCCTACTACCTCGAAGCATGGCTATGCTCTGCGCAATATTTATACACGTTTACAGCTGTACTATGGGACTGAACAACGGATGGAAATCAAGACGAATGCATGCGGCGGTGCCTGCATTGAACTGTGGTTACCACGGTATGAGAAAGAGGAGGATTTCCATGGATCGACTAGTTAAGCTATGTGTCGTGGATGATATTCGGAGTGTTGTAGATATGATTACGAAAAAAATTCCATGGGATGCTCATGGCATCGAAATCGTGGGCAGCGCGACGAATGGCGAGGAAGGCTTTGCGGTAATTCGTGAAACGAAACCAGATCTGATTCTTACAGACATTCGGATGCCTAAAATGGATGGCTTGGAAATGACGCGCAACATCATGGAAATCTTGCCGACGAGTAAAGTAATTATTTTAAGCGCGTACACAGACTTTGATTATGCCCAAAAAGCGATCCAATACGGAGCATTAGACTACGTGAAGAAGCCTTTTTCGATTGATCAAATTGTGAAAGCGGTCGTAAAGGGGAAGGAAGTCTGGGAACAAGAGAACCTGAGTCGTAAACAGCTGATTGGTCTTCAGCAGAAGATCAAGGAAAGTATGCCGGCATTGCGGCAGGAATACTTGTCCCTGCTCGTTTACCATCAAACGAACGAATCTGAGTTAGCGCGTCTTTCGGATTTTTTGGATATTAATGAGCTGAAGCCGCCTTTTGCCGTGATGACGATTCAGATTGATCAGTTTACTGATAAATATGGGGAAGTACCTGTGAAAGAGCTGGAGCTTGTCCGATTTTCCTTGCAAAATATCGTCGAAGAGACGATTGCTTTTAACGGGGCAGCCGTTGTATTTCGAGAGGGACTCAATCGGTATATTTGTATCCTAAATGTATCGAATCAAGAGCTGCCGATTGCAGTTGCGGACCAATGCTGTGCGAACATTGCAAGGCATACGAAATTCACGATCTCCATTGGCATTGGAAATAGTGTAGAGACCGTGCAAGAGCTGCCGAAGAGCTACCAGCAGTCGCTTAGCGCGTTATCGTATCATTTTTATACTGGCGGGAACGGGGCATTTAGCTTTAATACGGATGGTGCAGCCCTTCCAGTGGAATGGATTTATACCGAGGATAGCGAGAATGAGTTTCTGTTCGCTTTCCGATCTGGCAATCGAGACGCGTGCGTAGAGTGGGCGATGTCGATTTTCACCGAGATGGGAAAAGTAGCCGTTCTCCCTGATCCAGGTGTCGTAGAGCGATTGCTGCAAGGTCTCGTGCTGCGTATGCTGCGCGTGCTTTTGGAGAAATTCCCTCGTCCTAGCCTCGCCGAATTTGAAGCGAAGACGCTTGAAATTAGAGATAGCGAAGCTGCTATCTTGGAGTATCGCGCCTGGTTTATTGAGCTGTGCGAAATTGGCTGCCGTCTGATTCATCAAGAGCGAGCCAGCGAGTCGCAGAAGATTATTCTTCGCTCGGCCGATTATATCAAGGCGAATTTGGATCTCGATTTGACGCTCGAGCACTGCGCGAAGCAGGTGAATTTGAGCTGGGGTTATTACTCGAATTTGTTCAAGAAAGTCACAGGCTCAACCTTTGGGCAGTTCGTTACGCAAGCCAAAATGGAGCGGGCGAAGTCGATGCTGATCGAGGATTATCAAGTTCAGGAAATCGCGCAACAGCTCGGTTATGAGCATCGGCGTTATTTTAGTGAGGTGTTTAAGAAACAGACGGGTCTTACACCGACCGAATTTAAAGAAATGTCTCTGGGCAAGCCCTCCAAGCCGTGAGGGCTTGCCTGTTTCTTAGGCAGGCGGAAGGGCAACATATAGAAATATCTGCCCTCATTCAAGAGTTGACCTCATTATCAGGACATCGAAATTCTTTTAGTATTAAAAGTGTAAACAACAGATTTAAGGGAGGCTTACACATGTTAAAAAAATTAGGGACGGTCACATTAACAGTCGCACTCGCAGGCAGCATGGCAGCTTGCAGCTCAAACAAAACCGAAACAGCAGCAAGCCCAGCGGCGTCTGCGAAAGCATCTACTGCACCGGCAAGCGCGGCTCCTGCCAAGGCGAAAACGAAGCTCTCCTATTGGACGGGTGACCGTCATGATATGGACTATATCAAAAGTGTGGTCCAGAAATTCAACGAAACGAATGGCGATAATATTGAAGTTGAAATGGTCGTAAAGACAGAAGATTTCAACCAAGCGATTGATCTGGCATTTGCATCCGGACAAGCGCCTGACATTATTCGTGTCAAAGAAAATACGATTCAGCCTTTTGCAGCGAAAGGTTATCTCAAACCGATTGATTCCTATCTCAATGATGCGATTAAAAAGAAATTCCCGGTCATTGACGATTTCAACCGCATTGGCGGCAAAATGTACAGTCTTCCTAACTACGGGTCAACGATTCGTCTCGTCTACAACAAAGAGCTTTTCGCGAAAGCAGGCATTGCCGCACCTCCGAAAACATTGAAAGAAATGGTTGAAGACGCGAAGAAAATTACCGCTGTTGGTAAAGCGAATGGCTCCTACGGTTTTGCTCAGAACTTCAAGAGCCCAGATAGTGCGCTAGGTCGTTCAGCAAGAGTGATCGCAGAAGCTAGCGGCTACGGCGGGTTTGGCTATGATTTCAAAACAGCGAAGTTTGACTTTGCAGGGTACAAAGATATCATTCAATCCTTCAAGCAAATGGTAGACGACGGCAGCACATTGCCAGGTATGGAATCCTTGGATATTGATCCACTGCGCGCACAATTCGCTGAAGGCAAAATCGGGATGTACATCTCCTTCTCCTCGGAGCCAGGCGTATACGCGAACCAATTCCCAGCGAAGATTGAATGGGCTGCAGCACCAGTGCCAACGATTGATGGAACGATCAAAGGAGCATCCTCTTTCTTAGGCGGTCAATGGCTATCGATCAGCAACACAACCAAAAATGCCGATCAAGCTTGGAAGTTCATGCAGTTCATGTATGAGGATGAAGTATTGAAAACGTATCATGAAAAGGGCTTCGGCTTATCGATGGTACCATCTGTATCTTCCGTTGCGAAAAAACCAGAAATCAAGGGCATTGAAGGCTTCTTACCAAATGGCAATGACGGCACATGGCCGCTTCAGCCAACCGTAACGGTTGAAGGCATGAAATACAATGATGCATTCTTCAAATATATGATCAGTGGCGGTAATTTGGATCAGATTATCCAAGATTTGAGCAAACGTTATAACGATGCTTTGGATAAAGCTGTCGCTAAGGGCGATGTTAAAGTAACACCGAATGCAAGCTTCGATCCAATGAAATTAATGATGAAATAAGCGCTAATTGAAGAGATAGGAAGCGAGAGTGGAGCCGAAACTCCACTCTCGCGCTCTATAAAGAGGAGGGAATGGGATGAACAGAACACGCCAGATCGGGTTTTCCTACTTATTTTTGTTTCCAAGCTTTCTGCTGACCATGGTGTTAGGCGTCTATCCGATTGCTTGGGCGATTCGCTATATGTTTTATGAATACAAAGGCTTCGGGGCACCGACGTTTATTGGGATTGATAATTTCAGACGACTTTTCCGAGATACGGAGTACTGGCATTCTGTCATAAATACATTCGTCTATGCAGGAGGCAAGCTGATCATAACACTTCCGTTATGTTTACTACTTGCGGTTATATTAAATTCAAAGCTGCGTGGACGCAACTGGTTAAGAGCGATCTACTTTATGCCTACCATCATCAGCTCGGCGGTCATGGCTGTCGTATTCTTTATCATTTTTAACTCGTACAACGGAATTCTGAATCAATATTTATTAAAGTTTCATATCATCTCTGAAAGAATCGATTGGCTCGGACCCAAGAATGCGATGCTGACAACGATAATCATTGCAGTCTGGGGGGCAGTAGGGAATTACATGCTGTTATTTCTAGCTGGTCTTCAAAATATCCCACATGATGTGTACGAAAGCTCATCCTTGGACGGCGCGAATAAATGGCAGCAGTTCTGGTATTTAACGATTCCGATGCTAGGTCCTGTGCTCCAAATCGTCATCATGCTCGCGATCATCAATTCACTCAAAGGGTATGAGAGCATTATGGTGCTCACCGAAGGCGGGCCGGTTGGTAAGACGGAAGTGATGTATCTGTATGTTTACAAGCTCTTTTTCCCAACACCATCGGGATCATTTACAGATCAACAATTTGGTTATGGCAGTGCGGTAGGCTTCATGACCGCTGTCATTGTCGGTATCATCACGTTAGTTTATCATCTGATGTCGAAGCGCCTAAACAAACTTCAATAGGAAGGAGATCGGATCATGGAAGTGACAGAATCGATACCTGCTGTTCATATAAAGAAACAAACACAGTCATTTTCAGTGGGGAGATGGGGGGGAAGAGCGCTGCTCTGGCTGTTTTTACTGATTACGGCCTTGCTTATCGTTTTCCCCGTCGTTGTGACTTTTTTAGGCTCATTTATGTCGAATATGGAGATTACCAAAGGGGGCAAAATTTTTCCGTCTTCCTGGCACTTTGAAAATTATAAGGAAGCTTGGGTACAGGCTAACTTCGCAAGATTTACTTGGAATAGCTTGTTCCTGAGTGGAGCAACGACGATCGGCGTACTTACCGTAGCCTCCATGGCTGCTTATGTGGTCGACCGCCTCAAATTTCCAGGAAAAGCGATCTATGTGGCGATTCAAGCATCCACCATGTTTATCTCCATTGGCGCAGTTGTGATTAGACCGCAGTTCGAGCTGATGGTCAAGCTGCACCTGAACACGAATTTGTGGGGCGTAGTCCTTATTCTCGTCAGTGGTCACGCGTATATTTTCTTTATTTTACTTAGCTTCTTAAAAGGTATTTCCCGGGAATTAGATGAGGCTGCACGAATTGATGGATGCTCGAACGCCGGTATTTTCTGGCGAATTATTTTGCCGCTAATGCGACCAGGACTAGGCGTAGGTGCGCTGTTCACCTTTTGCGGGGCGTGGAATGAGTACTTGCGACCTTTAGTGTTCACCATGACGAATCCGAAGCTGCAAACGTTGACTGTGGGGTTATCTTATTTGCGGTATGGCACAACAGCTGCGGTTCAAACACACTATATGCTGGCTGGAGCGTGCTTATCGATTCTGCCATTGTTGATTGTCTATATGATTGCAAATCGTCAGTTCATGCAAATGACGGCAGGTTCATTGAAAGGCTAGGAGGACTTCGAATCATGGACATCAAGCGTTTAGAGAGACTGCGGAGGAACGCAGGTAACTCGGATTTTCAAGCAGCGATGGAGCTGCTAAGACGGGATGCGGAAAAAGCGGCGGAGATCACCTTCGCCATTTGCTCCCATGAGCAAGGTGAATGGATGCACTACTACTATTGTGATGAAGATGGGACTCGGCTCACTTTCCAGTGGAACGAGCCTTTTCTTCATCGTTGTTCGACTTGTGGCAAAGAGCGGCAGAGTAATCGGTTGGATGGGTGCTGGACATCGTTTGCCCATAGTCAGATCGGCCGAGCTGTGTATCACGTTGGTTTACTGTATGCGATAGAGCCTGATGCAGGCAGGCTGCAATTCGTTAAATCCTATTTGACGGCGTATGCCGATCACTATGAAACGTACGCCATCCATGGGGATATTCCTTATAATGGGCCTGGTAAATTATTTGCCCAAACGCTGGATGAAGCGCATTGGATCACGGATTTGGCGCTTGGCTTTGATATGATCCAAGAGCATCTGACGCCAAGTGAGATTGCTCATATTCGAGCAGGGCTACTTGAGCCATGTGCCCGATTTCTCATTGCGCATAAAGAAAAGCAAATTCATAATCACTCGGTATTGATTACATCAGCGATTGCCGCGCTGGGGCTTTTGCTTAACGATAGAGAAGTGTTGGAGGCAGGCTTAGACGGTGAATACGGCTTGCATGACCAACTGGACCGCGGAATCATCGAAGACGGCTTATGGTACGAGGGGAATGTGCAGTATCACTTCTATGCCTTCAAATCCCTGTTGCACTATGCCCTAATCGCAGAAGGAACACCATGGGATGTATGGAAAAAGGAAGCGCTGAAAGCGATGTTCGATTATCCGCTGCAGCTGGTTTTGCCGAGCGGCGTTATGCCGACGATCAATGATGCAGGGCTCGGCGATCATATCGGCACGTATGCACCCTTTTACGAAATTGCCTACGATATTTACGGAGATGGCAAGTATTGCTCGCTTTTGAATACGGCTTATAGAACAGAGGATGCAGACCCACGCATGCAAGTAGCGAGCCAAACAAAGCGAAATTCGATCTATGCGTTGATGTTCGGCCAAAATTTGGACGGAGATACAGCGGAGTCGGACTCTCTTGGAGCCGAGGTGCAGCGATCACGCTCATTACCCGCAAGTGGGCTGACCAAGCTAGTGAACCAAGCTGGCTGGCATGTGATCGTGAAGCATAGCCGTTTCGGTGGCGAACACGATCATATGGATCGTCTAGGGCTGTCTGTTATGCATGGCAAAGTCCCGCTGCTTATTGACCCCGGCACGACGGCTTACGGCGTTCCTGCGCATTACGGTTGGTTTAAGCATACGTACTCGCATAACACGGTGAGTATCGATGGAGCTGATCAGCCGCCACGGGACGGGCAATGCATTCAAATGCACGAAGAGCCATGGGGCGTATGGCTGGAAACAGCCGTGGATTGGCTGGCAGCGGATTATGCGATGAAAGATAGCATCATTTTGCCTGCGGAGCTTAACCCTTGGGATAGCGAAGCTTATCAAGGAACTCAAATTCGGAGAGTGAACCTCCTGGGCGCGGATCATCTCATCGATATTGTGCAAGTCACTGTCGCTGTGCCTCGCGTGGTGCATTGGACGAATCATTTTAGCGGCGGTATGCTGCAGAGCAATGATGAGGGTGAAGCTAGCCGTTGGGCCGTGTCGGAAGATCAACTGAGCCGACTGGATCAGCAATGGTTCAAAGAGAAGAGGAAGCTGAAGCAGGATGTTTCATCCTTCGGTTATCAGATGCGTGAAGGCACGTTAGAGCAGCACCTCTGGTGCTCACTGCCAACAACGATATACACCGCGTTGACCCCAGACAATCCGCCGAGTGGTCAGCGAGCATCGCTTTTGACATCGGCTTCGGTGGAAAAGCGTGTGATATTTGTACAGGCACTACATTATGATGCCAACGAGGGAGAGAAGCTTCGAGGTCGACTGAAGGTGGCAGAATTGACTAGCGATACCCTTCAAATATCGTGGAATTATGCGGAATCACACGTAACTTATCAAATAGAGCTATTTGACGGAAAAGTGTATATTGAGAAGCTGGCTTGATGTCTTTATGATACCCATGTGAAGCAATTCGAAATAACCCCTAGGTAGGGGGAAAGGGTGTGTAAGAACATGAGAAATAAATTGTCATTCCTCAGTTTTTGGTCCATCAACGATGAATTGAATTTGGAACAGCTGATAGACCAGCTTGACGAACTTCGTTTAGCCGGGTTGGAGGGGGTTATTTTTCATCCTCGGTTTTATCCCAATAAACCAGTCTATATGAGCGAAGCATATCTCGCGATTCTTTCAGACTTGATTTTATATGCCAAATCAACGGGGATGATCTTCTGGATTTACGATGAAAATGGCTGGCCTTCTGGCACAGCAGGCGGTGAAGTGATTAAACGATTACCTGAATCTACCTGTAAGCATGTCAATTGGATCACGGATGAGCACGGTGGCAGTGGCAGGCTCGTGTTCGGAGAAATCGCAGCCGTCTCCTCCTTAGATTCAGAAGCAGTACATCTATTTATTGAGTTCACGCATGAGGGCTATCGCAAAGGCTTGCTTCCCGAAGCGTTCGATTATGTGACTGGCTTTTTCTCAGATGAAGTGGCGTTCTTAGATGGGCATGGGATTACGGTCAAAACAGGTGCCATTCCTTGGGATGATCGATACCCTGTACTTTATGAGAACAAGTATGGCGAAGCGTTGCTCCCGCAATTACCGCTGCTGTTCACAACTGGCGAAGGCTACGAGAGCTTCCGTGTTCGATACTGGGAAATGTTAACCGATGCCATCATTTCGAGTTTTTATAAGCCTGTAGCTGATTGGTGTGAAAAGCATGGCAAAAAATTCACAGCCCACGTGAAAGCAGAGGAAAGTCCTTTCTTTCAGGTGTCGTATAGCGGTTCAGCGTTTCAAGTGCTGCAACAAGTAGAAACACCGGCCGTTGACGCCTTGGAGCGATTCCCCGGTAATAATTTTTACCCGCGGATTGCTCACTCCGTCGCGATGCAGCAAGGACGAGATGGCGCGCTGGTTGAAGCCATGGGGGGAAGCGGGTGGGGCGTCTCGCCAGAGTCCTTCACCAACTACGTGATGTGGCTGGCCAGTCATGGCGTGGAACATTTCGTGTTCCACTTGAATCAGCTTAAGCTGACCACTCAAGCCGTGCAAGATTGGCCGCCGTCCATGCCGAGCCATCTGACTTGGAAGGATGCCTTTCCAGCGCTGTTGGCCTCCTTGCAGGAGCAGGCCGCACAGCTGCCGGATTTAAGGGCGAAGCCGGATGTGCTTATCGTAGCGCCAACCCGTGGGATTATGGCGAATTTTGATACGCATGATGCGATGCAAATGAATGAGCATGACGGGTCGAACATTCCTGCTAGCACAGCAGGTATCCTTGATGCGAAGCTGCTTGCGCTCGTAGAAGCTTGCTTCGAGGCAGGGCTTCATTATGAGTTGACAGAGGAGCGTGTCATTGAGGAGTCTGGAGCTGTCAGCGAAGGTAAGCTGCGGATCGGTATGCGGGATTACACGCATGTGTTGCTGGCCGACGGCTGTCGTTGGCATGACCCCGCGATTGTAGATCGTCTGCACGCTGCGGGGGTTACGGTATGTGATTCGGAGGACTGGCAGCGTGTACTGCCAGTGAAGGCTCCATCCGTACAGACGACTGCGGAGGTGTCTTATATAGCGCAGACACCGTGGATTGCGGAGGTGCCGGGGGCGAATCAGTTCTATGTGGAGTTGCAGCCGCAAGAGAATGGCAAGCTCACAGCTGAAATCGCCGTGGATCAGGCAGCTTCGTTTGGCGGGTTGACACTCTTTTTCCTTGATGATGTGCGTGCGGTTTGGTTGAATGATGAGGAACTAGAGGTGGTGCCAACGGCACTCGGTTTTGAGGCGGCTGTTCCTACATCATCAACTGCGAATGTGCCGAAGCTGCATATCGAGGTAACGCCGTTGCCAGATGGAGAAGCATGCCCGATTGCATTCCTGCGTGGTCCATTCATCGTCACGAGTAAAACTCCTTTTATCGAAAAGGACGAGCATCAATGGCTGCTCGAAGGACCACTTGAGCTAGCTTCTTTACCCTCCGCGATCCTGAGTGAAAACTTGATCTCATCAGGCTTCCCTTTTACAGGAACACCGATTGCTGTGAGGAAGACCATCCAACTAGGCGATTCAGCGCAGGTGTCCATTGAGCTTACAGATCTATGGGCAGATGCCGCCTTGGTGAAGCTGAATGGGGATGAGCTGGGCTGGTGCTGGGGACCGAATTGGTCGGTGCCTCTTCCGCATACCGTTAAGGAAGGCACGCATGAGCTGGAGGTTCTGCTGTATCCGAGTACTTTTAATGTGTACGGACCTCATCATCATGTGGATGGCGACCGTTATTTAACGAGTCCGGATCAGTATAAAGGTGTCAAAAATTTCGCCGACCGTCCAGATGCTCCTGAACAAACGAAGGTGGATGGTGCCCATTTCGTCAAATGGGGTATTGCAGGCGACGTACGGTTGCTTCATCACTTATCCAAGTAAAGTCCAATAGAAAGCTGCCCTCGGTATAGAAATTTCCGCATTACGGAAATGAGGGCAGTTTTTTTATAATTATCATTGTAAGCGCTTTAATATCTCGTCTAGGCGAGGACATCTGAAGGAGGGAATTTATTTGCACAAAATGAAAGCATGGCTGATCGGATTATTTGCATTTGTTTTTATCCTTGGGAGTTTAGGAGCTTTACCTGTTCGGGTTCATGCGGCTACCGTCTCCTCTTACGCACTGCCTTCGATCTACACGGCATCCACGGTGTATGGGCTCAAGGTAGATGCAACAACAATTCCGGTCGTGAGTTACACAGGTGACTATGATTATGCGCACTTCTCTATGTTAGGATCAGCCACCATTGAGATTACAGCCCTTGGGCAATCAAGTATTACTTCTTACTCCATCTCTCCTAAGAAGCTAAATTTAACGGGAACCACGAGCGGGAATAAGCTTACGTTTACGGTGAGTGGTGATGAGTATTTGATTGTTAAAATCAATGGGCAACGCGCGCTCGTCATCGCAGCTGACCCGGCGGAGACGAACAAACCCGCGTCATCGGGGACGGGGATTTATAATGTGAAGAACGCGCCTTACAACGCGGATAGCACGGGTTCCGGCATGGCGACGACCGCCATCCAGAATGCCATTAATGATGCGGCCAACTATACAGGCGGGCAGGGGATCGTGTATGTGCCTGCGGGGATTTATAAGGCGGGCAATTTGCAGCTAAAAAGTGACGTCGCCCTGTACTTGGAAGGCGGAGCGGTGCTTCGTTTTACAGGGGTAGCGAGTGATTACACGGTGAATTGGCACAAGGATTCACAGGATCGAGACGTCACCTGGTGGTTGTACACGCCGACCGGCGCAGACAACGTCAAAATTTACGGTCGAGGCACCATCGATGGCAACGGGAAATACGCGACAACGACGAACAATTTTGCCAGTAATATTATTGTTCCGATCGGGACTACCAATTTTACCTTCGATGGTCCGTTGATTCGCGATTCCGGTTCATGGGCAGTGACGCCAGCAAGGTCGAATGATCTTACGTTCAAAAATATGAAGATCTTTAACCGCTTCGACATGGGCGAAAACGACGGCATCGACGTGAATGAATCGCAGAATGTGCTTGTGCAGCACGGCATCGGCATTGGTTTGGATGATCCTTACACCACGAAAACGTGGGATCAGACGACGGATATTAGTCTAAGCTGGCCTGGTAGTCCCGAGCCTGTCAGTAATGTCGTGTTCGATGATCTTATTTCTTGGACAGTGTGCTTCGGATATAAAATAGGGCAAGGCATGCGGCAAAATCAAAGTGACGTGACCTTTAAGAATAGTGTGGTATACGACGCATCTGTCGGTATCGGTGTTGACCATAAATATGGGACGGGTGCCCTCACGAATGTGACCTTTGAGAATATCGATATCGAAAAAATCGGGTACACCAACGACAGCACGCGTACATGGGCGTTCTTTATCATTCGAAATGCCGATGGTTTCGGTGGCGGTACGATAAATACGTTGACAGTGAAGGATATTCTGGTCCGCGATGCTGGGACGACTTTGGGGACGCTGAAGGGCTACAGCAGCACCAAAAACATCAGCAATATTACGTTTAATAACGTGGTGATGCCAGGGAGCCCGACGCCTGCTCAAAATTTAGCACAAATGAACATCCTCAACCGTGCTTATTATACACCTGTGACGATACTGCCAACGCAGATTGCGGAACCTGTACAACGTGTGAACCTGGCATTGAATAAAGCAGCAACAGCCTCATCTGCTTCTGCTGCGCCGAGTCTTTCTTTTGATGGTAATTTCGGTACGAGATGGGGGTCCAGCTATACGGATAATGAGTGGATCTATGTAGATCTGGGGTCCTCCGTATATGTCGATGCAGCGAAGCTTTATTGGGAAGCAGCTTACGGCAAAAACTATCAAATCCAAGTTTCCAATGACGGCAGCTCTTGGACAAATGTATTTAGTACAACTTCCGGTGATGGCGGTGTCGATGACATTAGCTTCACGCCGACTTTGGCTAGATATGTAAAAATGAATGGTACCTTGCGGGGTTCGGTGTACGGCTACTCCTTGTGGGAGTTTGAAGTGTATGGCACCGTAGGCAACTTGGCTATTGGGGCAGGTGTGTCAGCGACCAGCTCTGTTGAGAATACGAATTACTCGACGGCTAAAATAAATGACGGACAACGCAGCAGTGTAACAGGTTCCATGGGTTGGACCAGTAACAACAGCCTAACTTCGAATCATACAGAGTCCGTGACGCTCGATATGGGGTCTAGTAAAACGATTTCGAAAGTGGATCTGTATCCACGTAATGACATTGGCAATGTGGGTCAAAATTTTCCGATCGACTTCACGATTAAGACCTCGACGGATAATGTGAATTGGTCGACGGTTGTGACACGTACGGGCTATGCGCAGCCGGGGGATGTGGTTCAAAGCTTTGCGTTTTCTGCGGTATCTGCTAGATATGTTAAGGTGGAGGGCACAAACTTACGCCCGAACCCGAGCGATGCGAATCGCTATCGGATGGCTTTTCCAGAGGTTGAGATCTATGCAGCCAATCAAGCATCCGGCGCTATCGTTACAGCGAGCAGCTCGCTGGAAAACAGCAATTACTCCACGAGCAAAGTGAATGACGGCGGGCGAAACTCGGTAACAGGCTCCATGGGCTGGACGAGTAACAATAGTTTAACTGCAAATCCTACGGAAAACGTGACGATGGATATGGGAGTGGGCCGCAGTGTGACGAAGGTGGACATCTATCCGCGCAATGATTCGGGCAATATTGGTCAGAATTTCCCGATTGATTTTACGATCCAAACGTCTACGGATAACGTAAACTGGACGACGGTCGTGACACGTACGGGGTATGCGCAGCCGGGGAATGCGGTGCAAAGCTTCACGTTTTCTGCGGTATCTGCAAGATATGTGAAGGTGGAGGGCACGAACCTACGTCCGAACCCGAGCGATGCGAATCGCTATCGGATGGCATTTGCTGAGGTTTACTGATTTAGAGATGACCACGCTAGCGTTACTGGCGTGGTTTTTTTAGCGGTTTAGCCGGTAATTCGAGGCCCGGTGTAGGTGGCAAAGATGCAAAAGAGCATCCTTTACACGAGTATTCAATTTAAAGTTTGAAATAATTGCAAAAAGGCATCTTTTTGGGGCAAAAAGGTCCAAAAAATTGAGAAAACACGAGAATTGATGCCTTTTCGCATTAATTTTAGCTGAAATCGTGTTTTGATAGAGAAAAGTTGCACTTTTGCATTTCTCAGCCGATGGAGAGTATGCTCACCCAACCCAACCCAACCCAACCCAACCCAACCCAACCCAACCCAACCCAACCCAACCCAACCCAACCCAACCCAACCCAACCCAACCCAACCCAACCCAACCCAACCCAACCCAA